>DATJFI010000095.1:0-28786 GCA_035495715.1 Casimicrobiaceae bacterium | reverse complement strand
GACGATCTGCTCGGCGGCGTCCTTCGCCTCTGCCGGCGATTCCGCGATCACGAGCGCCACCGGGTCGCCGACGTAGCGCACCTTGCCCTGCGCCAGCACCGGATGCGGCGGCTCGTTCATCGGCTTGCCGTCGGTGCCGGTGATGAGCCAGCCGCAGGGGAGTCCGTTCACACCGGTCAGATCGGCGCCGGTGAAGATCTCGACGACGCCGGGCATCGTCCTGGCCTTGGCGGCGTCAATGCCGCGGATCGTCGCGTGCGCGTGCGGCGAGCGCAGGAAGTACGCATGCGTCTGCCGCGGCATCGTCACGTCGCTCGTGTATTGTCCGGTGCCGGTCAGGAAGCGCGCGTCCTCCTTGCGCAGCACCGACGCGCCGATGACGCTCACGAGGGCCGCCGTATCGTTCGTGCCCATCGTCGCCTCCTTACTTGCCCATCGCGGCCGCTGCCTGCCGCACGGCCTTGACGATGTTGTGATAGCCGGTGCAGCGGCAGAGATTGCCTTCGAGGCCGGCGCGGATCGTCGCTTCGTCGGCCTGCGGATGCCGGTTCACGAGATCGATCGCGCTCATCACCATCCCGGGCGTGCAGAAGCCGCATTGCAGCGCATGGCAGTCGCGGAACGCCGACTGCATCGGGTGCATCGTGCCGTCCTCGGCGATCAGGCCCTCGATCGTCACGACGTTCGCGCCGTTCGCCTGCACGGCGAGGACGTTGCACGATTTCACCGCCTGTCCGTCGACGTGCACGGTGCAGGCGCCGCATTGCGCGGTATCGCAGCCGACGTGCGTGCCGGTCAGCGCGAGATCGTTGCGCAGGAAGTCGACGAGCAGCGTGCGCGGATCGAGGTCCGCGCGCACCGGCTTGCCGTTGACAGTCATTTCAAGGGAAACCGACACGGTGGTCCTCCAATCCGGCGGTGGGGCTGTTCGGAGCGCGTACGCGTTTGTCGCGCGGGGCAACAAGGATACTCCTGCGCGAAGCGGCGGTGGAGGGGTTTCGGGTCGTCGCTGCCACGCCCGCTCCGCGATCGCGCGGCGCGCATCTTGCTCGATTCGGCTCGCACCATGCGCAACGGCTCGCGCTTTGTAATTCCCGCCCTGCGGCCGTTGCAGCAACGCCAACGCTGTCGGAGCGCGCCGGTGCATGGACGGGACCCGCGTCCGACGAGGAGTCGATCATGCTTCGTCAACGAGTGAAGAGGGCGATCGCGATCGCGTGCGCCGCATCGTTCGCGATGGTTGCCGCCGGATGCGTCACGGTCGCAACGACGCCGGCGCCCGCGGCGCGGCTCGCGGTCGCCGACGCTGCGATTTCCGACGCGATCAGCGCCGACGCATCGCGCTACGACGCAGCCGATCTCGCGATCGCGCAGCGCAAGCTCGCGCGTGCGCACGACGCGGTTGCGCAGGGCGACTACGACATCGCGCGCGACCTTGCCGAGGAAGCGGCCGTCGATGCGCGCCTTGCCGCAACGACGTCGCGAGCGGCGAAAGCCGCCGACGCGAACGCTGCGGTGCAGTCGAGCATCCGTGCGCTCGACGGCGCGATCGCGCGCACGCCGCAATGAAGGAGACCACCATGAAGCACTGGAAAACCACCGTCGCCGTCGCGTTGCCGGCATTTGCGCTCGGCGCCTGCGCGGTGATGCCCGCACACGATGCAGAACTCGACGACGCGCGTGCCGCGGTCGTCGCCGCGCAAAGCGATCCGCAAGTCGTGTCGCTCGCGCCGGTCGAATTGAACAACGCGGTCGTCGCGATGCGGCGCGCCGACGACGCATGGTCCCATCACGGTGACGTCGCGCAGGTCCACCACCTCGCCTACCTCGCATGGAAGCAGGCGAAGATCGCGACCGAGACCGCGCGGCTCAAATCGTCCGAAGCCTCGATCGCGTCGGCGAACGCGGAGCGCGATCGCCTGCAGCTCGAATCGCGTACGCGCGAGGCGCAGCGGGCGCAGCGCGACGCGATGCGCGCGCAGCAGGATGCGGCAAGCGCGAAGGCACAGGCCGAGGCGAACCGCGCCGATGCGATCGCCGCGCAAGCCCGCGCGGCAGCGGCGGCCGCGCAGGCACAGGATGCCCGCGCGCAGGCGGAAGCCGCGCAGCAGCAAGCGGCGAATGCGCAGGCGCATGCGCAGTCGCTGCAGACGGCGCTCGCCGACCTGCAGGCCCGGCCCACCGATCGCGGCATGGTCGTGACGATGGGCGATCTGCTGTTCGACACCGGCAGCGCGCGTCTCAACCCGGGCGGCCTTCGCGTCGTCGATCACCTCGTGCAGTTCATGGACGCGTATCCGCAGCGCCGCGTCAGCATCGAGGGCTTCACCGACAGCGTGGGCAATCCCGGCTCGAACCAGGTGCTGTCCGAGCGCCGCGCGGACGCGGTGCGTCTCGCGCTGATCGACCGCGGCATCGACCCGGCCCGGCTCGAGGCGCGCGGCTACGGCGAGGAATACCCGGTCGCGAGCAACACCAATCCCGCCGGGAGGCAGATGAACCGGCGTGTGGAAATCGTCATCTCGGATGCGAATGGCGCGATCGCGTCACGCACACCGTACGCGAACCCCAGGGGCTAAAGCATCGAATTTGGGATCGGAGGTATTTCCGAACGTGGTCGCGCAAACCGCTACGCGTCTCCCGGAAATACATCTTCGATCCCAATTCCAACTTCACCCTCAATGCAGGTTCGCCACGAACTGCGCCAGCTCGTCGATCTGCTCGTCGGTCAGCGTGCTCGTAACGCTCGTCATGTTGCCCGCGTCGTTCGTGCGCCGCTTGTTCTTGAAATCGAGTAGCTGCTTCTTGACGTACTCGTAATGCTGCCCCGCCTCGCGCGGGATCTCGTTCTGACCGCCGAAATCGCCGCCGTGGCACATCGAGCACAGCACGGTATCGGCAACCTTGCGCCCCGCCTCGACCTTCGCGGGATCGGCCTTGAAGCCGGTCGGCTTCTCCTTCTGCTTCGAGAACCAGTCGGCCAGCGCCAGCATGTCGCTCGTCTCGAGCGTTGCCGCGACCGGGCTCATCAGCGGGTCTTTGCGCCGGCCCTCCTTGAAGTCCTTGAGCTCGAGATAGATGTAACGCGCGGTCTGTTGCGCGAGGTTGGGATAGAGCGGATTGGTCGAGTTGCCGTCGGCGCCGTGACACGCGGCGCAGACTTCGGCCTTCGCCGGCGGCTTCGCATCGCTCGTCTGCGCGAAAACGTTCGACATGACAATCGCCGCCGCGACGGCGCTGCACAGCAGGAGGATTTTCATGGACGCTGGAAGAAGGCCGGCACGTCGGGCCGGTGCAAAAGTGGACATGAAAACGGCCGCACCGGTTCCGGTGCGGCCGCTTGCCCGGATCGCGCGAATTACTGCAGCGCGAACACGAACACGCTGTTGCCGCGCTTCGCGTCGATCTGGTTGTTGCCGCCCGCAGCGACCGCGATGTACTGCTTGCCGTTCACTTCGTAGGCCACGCCGGGCGAGTTGACGCCGGCACCGCAGTTGAAGCTCCACAGCACCTTGCCGTTGCGCGCGTCGTACGCGCGATACCAGCCGTTTGCTTCGCCGTTGAACACGAGGTCGCCCGCCGTCGCCAGCACACCGCCGATCAGCGGTTGCGGCGTCTTGTGCTTCCACATCACCTTGCCGGTGTCGAGATTGACGCCGACGAGCTGGCCCCACTGCTCTTCCGACGGAATCGTCTTGAACGCGCCGCCGAGCCAGAGCTTGCTGCCGCCCGGATAGGGCGCCGCCTCGACCTGATACGTCATCGGCTGGTGCAGGTTCGCCGCGTACGCCATGTGCAGCTTCGGATTGACGGCGATCGGCGACCATTCGACGCCGCCATTCGCGCCAGGCAGCATCCGCGCACCCTGCGCCGTCGGCAACGTCCACATGTTCTCCTGGGGAATCATCGCTTCGGAGAACCGGATCAGCTTGCCGGACGCGCGGTCGTTGACGTAGATGTGACCGGTCTTGCCGGCGTGGATCACGACGTCGCCGACCTTGCCGCTCGCGTCCTTCGCCTGCGTCAGCACCGTCGCACTCACGGCATCGAGATCCCAGACGTCGTGCGCGATGTACTGCGAATGCCACTTGTACGCGCCGGTGTTGAGATCGACCGCGACCATCGAGTCGGTGTAGAGGTTGTCGCCGGGCCGAATCGCGCCGTAGAGGTCGGGCGAAGGATTGCCGACGACGAAGTAAACCATTCCGGTCTTGCGATCGATCGACGGCGTCATCCAGACGCCGCCGCCCAGCTTGTCGAAGAACGACGAGTCTTTCGCGAGCGCGGCCTTCTCGCCCGCGATGTCGCGGTGCATGTCGCGTCCGGTCGCGTCCTTCTCCGCCCACACGCCTTCCTGGCCCTTGTCGGGAATCGTGTAGAACGTCCACAGCAGGTGACCGTCCTTCGCGTCGAACGCCTTCACGAAGCCGCGGATGCCGTACTCGCCGCCATTGGTGCCGATCAGCACCTTGCCGTCGACGACGGTCGGCGCCATCGTCTCGGAATAGCCCTTGTCGGGATCGGCGATCTGCGTTTCCCACAGGACCTTGCCGGTCTTCGCGTCGAGCGAGACGAGCTTCGCATCGAGCGTGCCCATGAACAGACGGTCGCCGTCGATTGCGACGCCACGGTTGTTCGGGCCGCAGCAATACGTCGTGATCGGCCCCATCTTGTGCTTGTAATGCCAGTATTCCTCACCGGTCGCGGCATCGATCGCGTACACATGGTTGAACGACGTCGTCAGGAACATGACCCCGTTCACGACGATCGGCGAGGTCTCCATCGACTCGAGCACCGCGGTCTGGAACACGAACGCCGGCTTCATCTTCGCGACGTTGCCCGTGTTGATCTGCGAGCCCGGGTAGTAGCGCGTCTGCGCGTAGCTGCCGTTCGAATGGATCCAGTTCTTCGGGTCCGACGCCGCGTTGTCGAGCATCGCCTGCGTGACCGGCTGCAGGCTCTTCGACATCGGCTTCGCGACGGTCGTGTCGGCCGTGCCCGTTTCCTGTGCGTACGCGCCGAGCGAAAGCGCGACGCCGGCCGCGACGAGCGCGACGCGCGCGAACTGCTTGTTGCGTTTGATCATGGGATGAGGCCCTCCTCGGGTGCCCTGATGCTTCGATGTGGACTGCGAAAGTGCCCTTGGTACGCTTCGGCAGACGCCGTTATAGTGCCTTTCCCCGCAAGTTGCAACGATGTGCGGGTTGCGCCGCAATCGCGTCGCCGCCACGGATCGCAAACCGCTGTATTGACGAGGAAATCATGCGCCTAATCCCCTGTTCCGCGCGCGCCGCGACCCGCGCGCGCTTCCGCGGCAGCCATGCCGCCGCCGCCCTGCTCGTGAGCCTCGCGCTCGTCGCGCCTCCGCTCGCCCGCGCCGCGAGCGACGAGGAGCTCGCGCGAAATGCGCGGCTGCTCGCCTCCGCCCGCAACGACGACGCGGCCGGCGTGACGCGCGCGCTCGCCGAAGGCGCCGCCGTCGATTCGCGCAACCGGCTCGGCGAAACGGGCCTGCTGATCGCGCTCAAGAAAAATCGCGCCGACATCGCGCAGGCGTTCCTGGCCGCCGGCGCCAACGTCAACCTTGCCGCGATCAATGGCGTGACGCCGCTGATGGCCGCCGCGTATGCCGGCGACGCCGCGACAGCGCGCGCATTGATCGACCGCGGCGCGAACGTCGCCGCCGTCGACCAGCTCGGCAAGAACGCGATCACCTACGCAGCAGGCGAAGGCAGGACCGACGTCGTGCGCCTGCTGCTCGCGCACGGCGTCGATCCGAATGCCGTCTATCGCAACGATCTCACCGCGTTGATGTGGGCCGCCGGGTACGGTCAGACCGAGACGGCGCGCGCGCTGATCGACGCCGGCGCACGGATCGACCTCGTCGACAACCGGGGAAAAAGCGCGATCGACATGGCGCGCGACTTCAAGCACACCGAGACCGTGCAGGTGCTCGAGCAGGCGCTAGGTTCGCCGCGCCACTGAAGCCCTTTGCCGGTTCAGGCCACGCGCGATACGCGCGGCGCCGGCCGCGGACGTCGTATGCGGGTCGACGGCAGCGTCATCCGTTCGAATATGCCGTCGCGGCGCAGCGCATGCCAGACCGCGGCCGCGACGTGCACGGTCACGAGCGTCAGCAGCACGAAGCTCGTCGCGAGATGCACGTTGCTCATCAGCGACTTGAGCCACGGAATGCTGCCGCCCCACGACGGCAGCGTGATCCCGAACCATTTGACCGGATAGCCGCTCCATACCGAGCCCAGGTAGCCGGCGAGCGGCATCACGATCAGCGCCGCATAGAGCGCGCCGTGGTTCGCCCTCGCCGCGCGCGCCTGCCAGCGCGGCATCGCAGGCAGCGGCGGTGCGGGATGGGCGATGCGCCAGCCGAGGCGGAACAGCATCAGCGCGAGCAGGCACAGCCCGATCGACTTGTGAACGTTGAACGCGTCGGCGCGCATGCCGGGCGGCGACTTCGGAATCTGCTGCATCAGCCAGCCGAACGCGAACTGGCCGAAGACGACGGCGGCGACAAGCCAATGCAGGACGACCGCCGTTCTCGTGTAGCGGGTCATGCGCTCATTCTCGCGCAAACTTTCAGAGCCGCACGGCGACCCTGACCCCTGCGAACCAGTTGCGCCCGGGCGCCGGCTCGAAGTAGCGGCCGTTCGTGTCACCGACGATCACCGATCCCGCGTAATTGCGGTCGAACAGGTTGTTGAGGCGCACGAACGCCTTCCACGTTGCGCGACCCACCGTCTGCGTGAAACCGACGCGCGCGTTCATCACCGCATACGACGGCGCTGCGTCGGAGTTCTGGTCGTTGACGTACAGCTTGTCGACATACTGCACCTCGAGCGCCGTGTCGAGGCCGTACAGATTGGCCGGCACCCATGCGAGCTCGCCGTACGCCTGCTTCGACGGCACGCCGGGCAGCTTCGAGCCGGACGGCACGGTGACTGGTGGCGATCCCGACGTGTACGGATCGGAGAAGCGCGCGCGCAGATACGTGAGGGCGACGTGCGCTTCGAGTCCGTAGCCGAAGCGCGCGTCCCATTCCGCTTCCGCGCCGCGCCGCGTCGTCCCCGGCGCGTTCTTGAAGACGGTGCGTCCGCCGGTCGCGCTGTCGATGACGATCTCGTTTTTCGTGTCGACGTTGAAGATCGCCGCGGTCAGCCACTGCCGCTGGTCGACGCGATACTTGACGCCGAGCTCGGTCGCGCGGCTCCGCGCCGGCTCCAGCGCGAAATTGAGTCCGCTGCCGCCGTTGCGGTAGGCGATCTCGGCGAACGTCGGCGTCTCGAAGCCCTCGCCGTAGCTCAGATACGCGTTCAGGTCGTCGTTCGCGTGGAAGACGACGCCGGCGACGGGGCTCGTGTCGCTGAAATGGCGGCTGCCGCTGTCGTCGGGATTCTGCGCCGTCACGTAGTGGTCGTCGGAATCGTAGCGGACGTTGCTGTTGCGAATGCCGAGCGTGCCCGACCAGCGCGCGGCGAAGTCCCACTCGGCCTGCGCGTAGACGTCGGTGTCGTGCACGACGTCGTCCTCGTCGCGCCGCAGGTCGCCGAGATCGCCGTTGTTGTTGACGAAGCCCCGGCGCCGCTCGTGCTGCCGATCGTAGTCGGCGCCGAACGTCACCGTGAGCGGACGCTCGACGAGGCTCGCGTGCCACACCATCCGCGCGCCGATGCCGCCGTAGTCGCGGTCGAGGTCCGTGACGCCGCCGGACGACGTCGCGCCGGTGCCCGAAAGCGCCAGGTATTGCCGGATGAGCCGGCGGCCGCCGTACGCGTCGACGTGCAGGTCGAGCGCGGCGGAAAGCCGCTGGTCGAGCGCCATGCCGCCTTGCATCTGGTTGATCGTCTTGCGCGTGTCGAACTGGATCGCGGCGGGATCGACACCGCGCGGGTTCGCGCTCCACTCGGCGCGCGTGAGCCCGAGCGGATCCAGGGTCTCGGGCTGGTACTGCGCGTTGCCGATCAGCGTGACGCGCGTGTCGGGCGACGTGTCGAACACGAGCTTCGCGTTCGTCAAGTCGCGCCGCGCCCACGAATGGTCGCGATAGCCGTCAGTTATGAACTCGCTCGCCGCAGCGACGCCACCGACGGCACCGCTGCGCCAACCGCCCTTGATGCCTAGCACGCCGGTGCCGTAGCTGCCGCCGCCGCCGTCCGCTTCGGTGTACGGGACGTCGGGCGGATCCTCGGTGAAGACGGAAATCACGCCGCCGGACGCGTTGCCGTAGAGCGCCGAGAACGGCCCGCGCAGAATCTCGATGCGCGAGGCCGACAGCAGGCTGAAGCTGCCGGTCTGCCCCTGCCCATCCGGCATCGTGACCGGAATGCCGTCCTGGTAGAGCCTTACGCCGCGCACGCCGAATTGCGCGCGCGCGCCGAAGCCGCGTGAGCTGATCTGCAGATCCTGCGCGTAGTTCTGCCGGTTCGCGGCGAAGATGCCCGGAATGCGCACGAGCGTTTCGGACAGATTGACCTGCGGCTGCCCGTCGTGGATCGTCGACGCGTCGATCGTGTCGACGGACGCCGGAACGTTGAACGCGCGCTCCGCGTGCCGCGTTGCCGTGACGGTGATCGGGTCGATGACGAGCGGCGGTGTCGCGTCGGACTGCGCGAACGCGGGCGGTACGGGACCGAGCGCAACCGAAATCGCAAGCAACGGGATCCAGCGCGGCATCACCGTTTCGGCCTTCTCGCGAACATTACGGCTCGCAGGCATGGCGCTCACCCGTGTGACGAGAGGCGGTTAGCATACGAGAATCATTCGCGGACGGCCAGCAACGCCGCGGACGAATCGGGCCGTGCCGGCGCCGGCAGCTCGATATCGATGCGCCGCGCGCTCGGCCTTCCCGCCGCTCAGCGCGCGTCGAGCGAACCGTTCGCCTTCGGATACGTCAGGACACCCCAGGCGAGTTTCAGGCCGGTGATGCTCTTGACGGGACGATAGGTCCTGGCATCGACGACGCGGACCTCGTTCGAGCGTCCGCACGCGACGAGCAGATACGCTTCGTCCGGGGTGAACGAAAAGTGCCAGCAGCGCTCGCCGACGGGAATGTCGGCAAGCTTTTCGAGGGTGCGGGCATCGAACACCTGAAGCGTCTTGCCTCTGGCAGCCGCCACGACGAGTCGCTTCCCGGACGCGTCGAACGCAACGCCGTAAGGACCCTTGGCGAGCGGCACGGTCTTTTCGACCTTCAGTGCCGGGTCGAGCACGACGAGCGTGTCGCTGTTCTCCATGGTGACGACGTAGCGCGTGCCGTCGGGCGAGACCTTGATGCCGCGCGGGCGGCTGCCCAACGAATGCAGGTCGACCGTTTGCAATAGCTTTCCGGTCTGCTTGTCGTAACTCGTGACGGTGTCGTCGCCTTCGTTGGCTACCGAAAGGCGCTTGCCGTCGGGCGAGAATTCGATGCCTTCGGTTTCGCGGCCACCCGTGAGAAAACTGCGCGCCGTCCACGTGTGCAGATCGATCGCCGCGACTTCGGCCGGAGCGCCCGAGTCGTCGTCCTTCCCGCCCTTGCCCGGGGGCTTGCCGGACGACGACGGCTCGAACGTGACGTATGCCTTCTCGCCGTCCGGTTGCATGCGCATGAATTCGGGGTTCTTGCCGATCGGCACGCGCCGAACGACACCGAGACTGACGGAATCGATGACGGCGACGTCCCCGCTCGACTCGTCGGCCGCGAGTACGTATTTGCCGTCCGGCGTGACCGCCAGCCCGCGCACCGCGGAGGGCAAATCGACAGTCCGCGCGACTTCGAGACGCCCGAGGTCGATCACCGCAACGCCGGAGGCCGTGCTGACGTAAGCCACACCGGTCTCCGCGGCCCGCGGCGCCTGCGATAGCGAGAGGCACGCCACGGCGAACGCGACGTTTGCCGCGACCTCGAGCACGCCGGATTTCGATCGTTTCGTCATGCCGACCTCGCCCATCGTTGACTCACGGCTATTCTAGTGCCCGGATGGCGGTTGCCCGGATGGCGCGCCTCGATTTTCGCGAAGCCATTCGAACCACGCGGAGAACGATGAGCGTCGATCGACCTGCTCGGGCGCAACGCGCGCTCGTCGCGCTGGCAGCGGTTGCCGGATGCGCGAGCGCGGCCGCCGCCGACAACCCGGCGGAGGTCTTCGAACTGCCTTCGGTGCAGGTGATCGGCATCACGCCGCTGCCGGGCCTCGGGACGGCGCTTCGCGACGTGCCTGCGAACGTGCAGCGCTTCGGCAGTTCCGACCTCGGCCGCCAGCGCCAGCCGACGCTCACCCAGTTCCTCGAGCAGAACGGCAACAGCGTCAGCGCCGCATCCGGACAGGGCAACCCGTTCCAGCAATCGCTCGACTTCCGCGGACTCACCGCGTCGCCGATCCTCGGCACGCCGATGGGTCTGTCGGTCTTTCAGGACGGCGTGCGCATCAACGAGGCGTTCGGCGACGTCGTGAACTGGGACCTGCTTCCGCGCTCCGCGATCTCGAGCGTGCAGCTCCTGCCGGGGTCGATGCCGGCATTCGGCCTCAACACGCTCGGCGGCGCGCTGGCGATCTACACGAAGAGCGGTGCGCAGTACCCGGGCGCGTCGGCGGAGATTTCCGGCGGCTCGTTCGGAACGAAGAGCGCCGAGTTCGAATACGGCGGCGCCTCGGACCACGTCGACTGGTTCGCCACCGGCAACCTCAGCGACGACCACGGCTGGGCCGATCACAATCCGAGCCGCGTGAAGCAGCTCTTCGGCAAGGTCGGATTCCAGGACGACAAGACCGATCTCGACGTAACGCTCACGCTGGCCGACAACGCGCTGCAGGGCACGCAGACGCTGCCGCTGTCGTTCCTCGACGATCCGAAGCAGGCGTACACGTTTCCCGACGAGAACGACAACAGGCTCGCGTTTCTCGCCGCGAAGGGCAGCCGCTTTCTCGCGCAGGACGTGCTGCTCGGCGGCAACGCCTACTATCGCCACTACAAGTCGACGAGCTTCAGCAGCAACGTCAACGACGGCTTCGGCGAGCCGGACGCGAGTGGCGAGCCCGCCACGAACGAAGCGTTCAACGACACGTCGTCGATCGACCAGAAGTCGTGGGGCGTCGGCGCGCAGTTGACGCTTCGCGGCGAATGGGCCGGCGTCGGTCACCAGTTTCTCGTCGGCGCCAGCGGCGATTTCGGCAACACGCGGTTTTCGCAGAACGAGCAGCCGGCGAACTTCACCGCCGACCGCGGAACGGCGGCGATCGGACCGTTCGCGCTGCTGACCGACGTCTCGCTCAAGAACGCCTACACCGGCATATTCGCGAGCGACACGATGTCGCTTGGCGAACGCTGGACGCTGACCCTTGCCGGCCGCTGGAACCGCGCGCACGTGGAGATCGCGGATCGAACCGGCGACGACCCGCAGCTCGACGGCTCGGCCACGTTCACGCGATTCAATCCGTCGGTCGGGCTCAACTTCAATCCGACGCAAACGTTCACCGCGTACGCGTCGTACAACGAGGGCATGCGCGCGCCGACGCCGATCGAGCTCACGTGCGCCGACCCGACGGCCCCATGCAAGCTGCCGAACGAGTTCCTGTCGGATCCGCCGCTCGACAAGGTGGTTTCGAAGACGGGGGAGCTCGGCGCGCGGGGCCGCATCGGCGCCGCGACGACGTGGTCGGCGGCGATCTACCGGACCGACCTCGACAACGACATCGAGTTCATCGCGAGCGGCGGCGCCGTGAACGCCGGCTTCTTCCAGAACGTCGGCCGGACGCGGCGGCAAGGTGTCGAGCTCGCGATGACGACGCGCGCGGGTCCGGTCAACGTCGACATCCGATACAACCACATCGACGCGACGTACCGCTCGACGTTTTCGGCGTTCTCGCCGAACAACTCGAATGCGGGCGGGAGCGGCGCGATAACGGTCCAGCCCGGCGACCGGATTCCCGGAATCCCGGCCGATTCGTTCAAGCTGCGCGTCGACTACGAGCACGGACCGCTCGCGATCGGTGCGGGCCTGGTCGCCGCGTCCAACCAGTATGCGCAGGGCGACGAGAACAACGCGGACGCGAACGGCAAGCTTCCCGGGTACGTCGTCGTCAACCTCGACGCGCAATACAACGCGACGCCGCAGCTCCAGATCTTCGCGCAGATCAACAATCTCTTCGACACGCGCTATTACAGCTTCGCCGTGCTCGGCGAGAACGTGTTCACCGGACCGGGCCGGACCTTCGGCCCCGCCGCCGGTATCGACGGCGTCCCCGAGCAGTTCCGGGCCGTGGGCGCGCCACGCGGCATCTGGGTGGGCCTGCGCTACCGGTTCGACAAGCCGGCGACGCGCTGATGCAACGTGTTACTTCGCCGGCAGGAAGCACTGCTTCTTCGCGTCCTCCTGCAGCTTCCGGTACGTGTCGATCAGCTTGCGGCCGTCCTTCAGGTCGCGCATGACGCCGCCGCGCTCGCCGGCGATCGTGATGCCGTTCGCCACGGTCGAAAGGTCGACCCACTCGCTGTAGCGCACCTTGTCCGCGATCGCGTCGATCGCGCACGAGCACTTGTACATCGCCTCCGTCGGCGGCGCCTTCGTCTCCTCCATGCAGGCGATGACGTACTCGACTCGCGCGCGTGTCGGAAAGTCGTTCGCGAGCGCGATCGGCGTCGCGAAAAGCGCGAGCACCAGCAGCGGCAGCGAAGCGTCGCGCATGGTCAGTTGATCACCGCGCCCTGCGCGTCGAGCAGCGGGACGCCGTATTCGCGGAGGATGGCAGTGATCGCCGGCTGGTTGTCGGCGATCAGCTTGTCGACGGTCGCCCTCCACTCGGCCTCGCCGCGGCGCACGCCCATCGCGATCGCGTAGTCGAACTTGACGCCCGGCTCGGAGCGCAGCGGAATCACGACGAGCTCGGGGCTTTGCACGCGCTTCGCGAAATAGCCGGCGATCGGTCCCCAGACGATCGCCGCATCGATCTTCCCGTGCGCAAGCTCGGTGTCGATGAGCTGGCCCGGGTACTGATCGGGATCGGGCGACATCATCGGGTACGGCTTCATCTGCTGCTCGCCGATCCCGTGCTTGACGAGCCACGCCGCCGCCGGCGATTTGTCGTAGAAGCCGATGCGCAACCGGTCGCGCACGTCGGCGGGGAGCGCGAAGAGATCGTCGCCCGACTTGACAGCATCGAGTCCCTTGCCCTTCGCATAGACGAGCGCGTACGTCGAGCGGTAGTACGGCTTCGTCGGCCACGCCTGGTCGTAATCGGCGGGCACGCTCATCACGACGTCGCACCGGTAATCCTCGCCGGGCAGCCGATAGCGCAGCGTGTTGCGGATGAAGTTCATCCGTTGCGGAAACGAAAAGCTCTGCACCGGCAATCCGAGCTTTTGCCCGAAGAGCGCCGCGATCCTGTTCTCGAAGCCCTCGCCCTTGTCGTTCGCGAACGGCAGGTTCGACGGATCGATGCAGGGGCGAAACGCGGTGCGGGTGTCGTCGGCGGCCGCGGCCGTCCCGATCGCCATCGCGGCGGCGACCAGCGCGGCATGCGAACGCTTCACGGTTTCAACTCCTCGACGTGCGCGCGCGTGATGTCGCCGTTCGAGCGGCCTTTCAGGTACGCGTAAAGGTTGTCCATGTTGTCCATCACCATCTTGCTCGTCTGCCAGCTCGGCATGCCCTTTTCGAGCCGGCCGTCGTGCAGCGTCTTGACGAACTCCTCCTTGCTCAACGTCTTCAGGCTCTCGATCAGCGACGGGCCGACGAGTCCCTGCTGGTTCGCGCCGTGGCAGCGATCGCACGCGGCGGCGCGCCACGCGCGAAAGCCGTTCATCGTGTTCGCATCCACCTTGTACCCGTCGGCGACCGTATAGAGGACCTTGCCTGCGTCGTCTTTCCGCGTCACCGGTTGCCCGGCGGATGGCTGTGCCGCCGTCGCTTGCACGGATGGCGCCTGCGGTGACTGCGCGACGGCAAGGGAATGAACGCCGAGCGACAGCAGAAGCGTCGCCACGGCGAATGTCGGGGTTCGCATCGGATCTCCGCCGGGAAGTTTTCAAGCCTTCGGGAGCCACGGCCGGCGTGGTGCGCCGGCCGCGCCCTCAATCCAAGAAACGCGCGGTCGCCGGCGTGCGTCCTGACGCCGGCGAACGCGATCGTCGGTCAGGTCTGCGGAAGCGCGAACACCGTCAACGAGCCACCGAGGTTCGTGTAGTCGGCGAGCTCCTTGTAACCGCCCACCGCGCCGAGGCCATCCTCGGGCTTCTCGAGTCCGGCCGCCATGCCGATGCCGGCCCAGCCGCCGATGCCCGAGAACACGCCGATGTACTGCTTGCCCTTGTGCTGATACGTGAAGACGTTGCCGATGATGCCGGACGGCGTCTTGAACTTGAAGAGCTCCTTGTTGATGTCGTTCGCGTCGACGCACTTAAGGTAGCCTTCGAGCGTGCCGTAGCAGACGATGCCGCCGGCCGTCGCCAGCGCGCCGCTCCACACCGAGAACTTCTCGGGGTGGCTTTGCACGATCTTGCCCGTGGTGGCGTCCCAGGCGACGAAGTTGCCCATGTTCGTGCCGCCCGGCGCCGGATACATCGCCAGCGTCGCGCCCACGTACGGCTGTCCCGCCGTGTACTCGATCTTGAACGGCTCGTAGTCCATGCAGACGTGGTTCGTCGGTATGTAGAACCGTTTCGTCTGCGGGTCGTACGCCGCCGGCTGCTCGTCCTTCGAGCCGAGTGCGGCCGGGCAGATGCCCTTCGTGTTGTGGTCGGGGCCGCCGTGCGCGGTCGAGAACTGCGGCACGACCTGCGGCCGCCCGGTCTTCATGTCGACGTGCGTCGCCCAGTTCACCGCCGGATCGTATTTCTGCGCGACGAGCAGCGCGCCGGTGGTGCGGTCGAGCGTGTATCCGAAGCCGTTACGGTCGAAGTGGACGAGTGCCTTCGTCGGCTTGCCCTTGATGGTCAAGTCGGCGAGGATCATCTCGTTGACGCCGTCGTAGTCCCACTCGTCGAACGGCGTCATCTGGTACACCCACTTCGCCTTGCCGGTGTCGACGTCACGCGCGAAGATCGTCATCGACCAGCGGTTGTCGCCCGGGCGCTGCGTCGGGTTCCACGTCGACGGGTTGCCCGATCCGTAGTAGAGCAGGTTCAGGTCCTTGTCGTAGCTGTACCAGCCCCACGTCGTGCCGCCGCCGATCTTCCACTGATCGCCCTGCCAGGTCTTGAGCGACGAATCCTTGCCGACAGGCTTCAGCTCGCCGTCGGTCCACGTCATCGTCTTGTCGGGGTCGAGCAGCATCTCCTCGTCGGGTCCCGTGCTGTACGCGCGCCACACCTGCTTGCCGGTGTTGATGTCGTATGCGGTCACGTACCCGCGCACGCCCCATTCGCCACCCGAAATGCCGGTGATCACCTTGTCCTTGATGACGTGCGGCGCGTTCGTGTTCACCGCCCCGAGCTTCGGGTCGCCGTTCTTCACCGACCAGACGACCTTGCCGGTGTTGGCGTCGAGCGCGACGAGCGTGCTGTCGGCCTGCTGCAGGAAGATCTTGCCTTCGGCGTACGCGAGCCCGCGATTGACGGTGTCGCAGCACATCTGCGGGATCACCGCCGCGTCCTGCTTCGGCTCGTAGCGCCACTTGATCTTCTGCGTGTCGAGGTCGATCGCGAAGACCTTGTTCGGGAACGGCGTGTGCAGGTACATCGTCCCGTTCATCACGAGCGGCGAGCCTTCGTGACCGCGCAGGACGCCGGTGGAGAACATCCACGCGACCTGCATCTTGCCGACGTTGCCCTTGTTGATCTGGGTGAGCTTGCTGTAGCGCTGGTTGTGCATGTCGCCGGCCTGCATCGCCCAGTTGTTCGGGTCGGCGATCATTTTCTCGAGGTCCGCGTTCGCCTGCGATGCAACGGGCGTCGCGAGCAGACAGGCCGTTGCGATCGCCAATGCCGGGCGTAGCCACGGTGCAGCGACAATCTTCATAACGCCTCCTCTGATGGGCTGGTGCCAGTCGGCGCTGCGCGGCGATCGCGACACACGCGGATCGCGCAGATGCCGGGCGGACAAGTGTCTGCCTGCGATTTGACAAAGTCAATTTGTCCGGTACACGCTGTTGCGCGTCAGGGTCGCAGTGCCGGTCGTATTGCGCCGCAGCATTCGGAAGCGGGTGCGGCCGATGCGAAAAAGGCGTAACCTGCGCACCCCGCTCGTGAAGCGCGATCGGGAGAACGATTGCTGCTTGCACGGGAACCCAGTAACCGGAGGGCGTCGTGGATGTTCGTGCTGCCGTAGCTCACAAGGCGGGCCAGCCGCTGACGGTGGAGACCGTCCGGCTCGACGGCCCGAAAGCGGGCGAGGTGCTGGTCGAGATCAAGGCGACCGGCATCTGCCACACCGACGAATTCACGCGCAGCGGCGCCGATCCCGAGGGCCTGTTCCCGGCGATCCTCGGGCACGAAGGCGCGGGCATCATCGTCGACGTCGGTCCCGGCGTCACCAGCGTGCGCAAGGGCGACCACGTGATCCCGCTCTACACGCCGGAGTGCCGCCAATGCAAGTCGTGCCTGTCGCGCAAGACGAATCTTTGCACGGCGATTCGCGCGACGCAGGGAAAGGGCATGATGCCGGACGGCACGAGCCGCTTCTCGCTCGGCGGCGAGATGGTCCATCACTACATGGGCTGCTCGACGTTCGCGAATTTCACCGTGCTTCCCGAAATCGCGGTCGCGAAGATCCGCGATGACGCGCCGTTCGAGAAGGTCTGCTACATCGGCTGCGGCGTGACGACGGGGATCGGCGCCGTCATCAACACGGCGAAGGTCGAGCCGGGCGCGAACGTCGTCGTGTTCGGCTTGGGCGGCATCGGCCTCAACGTCGTGCAGGGCGCGCGAATGGTCGGCGCGAACATGATCATCGGCGTCGACCTGAACCCTGCGCGCGAGGCGCTCGCCCGCAAGTTCGGGCTGACGCACTTCGTGAATCCGAAGGATGCGGGCAAGGACATCGTGCCCCACCTGGTCGAGCTCACCGGCGGCGGCGCCGACTATTCGTTCGAGTGCATCGGCAACGTCGACGTGATGCGCCAGGCGCTCGAGTGCTGCCACCGCGGCTGGGGCGTCGCGACGATCATCGGCGTCGCCGGGTCGGGTCAGGAGATCAAGACGCGGCCGTTCCAGCTCGTCACCGGCCGCGTCTGGAAGGGCACCGCGTTCGGCGGCGCGCGCGGGCGCACCGACGTGCCGAAGATCGTCGACTGGTACATGGACGGCAAGATCAACATCGACGACCTCATCACGCATACGCTGCCGCTCGAGCGGATCAACGAAGGCTTCGACCTGATGCACGAAGGCAAATCCATCCGCACCGTCGTCAACTACTGACGACGCGTATCAGTGGAGTGACAAGGAGACCACCCATGGCTGCACTTTCCATCCATCCCGCCGTCGACGACGGCATCAAGCCGGCCGCACCGAACTTCCAGGGCGGCACGCTGCAATGCAACTGCTCCGACAACAAGGTCACCGTATCGCTTTCAAGCCAGACGGCGCACAACCACGTCTGCGGCTGCACGAAGTGCTGGAAGCCCGCCGGCGCGCTGTTCTCGCAGGTCGCCGTCGTGCCGCGCGACAAGCTGCGCGTCAGCGCCAACGAGAACAAGCTGTCGGTCGTCGATCCGAACGCGGTGATCCAGCGCTACGCGTGCAAGGCGTGCGGCACGCACATGTACGGGCGCATCGAGAAGAAGGACCATCCGCTGTACGGGCTCGATTTCGTGCACACGGAGCTGTCGCCGACGTCCGGCTGGTCGCCCCCCGAGTTCGCGGCGTTCGTCTCGTCGATCATCGAGTCGGGCTTCAATCCCGAGCGGATGGGCGAGGTCAGGGGCCGCCTGCGCCAGATCGGCCTCGAGCCGTACGACTGCCTGTCGCCGCCGATCATGGACCTGATCGCGACGCACGCGGCGAAGCAGAAGGGCGTCCGCTTCAACGCCTGAAGCGAACGCGGCGCTCGCCACGTCGCGAGCGCCGGTCGAAGGCGCGATGCGCGGGGTCGCTCCCGCGCGTCGCGCCGCGCTCGTCGCGGAGACGATTCGTGCCCGGAACGCCGACGCCGATCTCGCAAAGCCTCTGCTTCGGCGGCGTGCAGGCCGTCTACACGCACGACGCGCGAGAGACGCGCTGCCCGATGCGCTTCGGGCTGTTCCTGCCGCCGCAGGCCCGCGCCGGCCCGGTCCCCCTGCTCTACTGGCTGTCGGGACTGACCTGCACCGAGGAGAACTTCATCGTCAAGGCCGGCGCGCAGCGCGTCGCCGCGGAGTTGGGGCTCGCGATCGTCGTGCCCGACACGAGTCCCCGCGGCGTGAGCTTGCCCGGCGACCGCGACAGCTACGACTTCGGCGTTGGCGCCGGCTTCTACGTCGACGCGACGCGCGCGCCATGGTCGGACGCCTATCGGATGTATTCGTACGTGACGGACGAATTGCCCGCGTACGTCGCCGCGAATTTCCCGGTCGACCCGCAACGCGCCGGGATATTCGGTCACTCGATGGGCGGCCACGGAGCGCTCGTGATCGCGATCCGCAATCCGGACCGCTACGGGTCGGTCTCGGCGTTTGCGCCAATCGTTTCGCCGATGCGCTGCCCGTGGGGTGAGAAGGCGCTCGCCGGCTACCTCGGCGACGATCGCGCGGCATGGCGCACGTACGACACGACGGCGCTGATCGAGGATCGCGGCTATCCCGGCCGCACGATCCTCGTCGATCAGGGCACACGCGACGCTTTCCTCGAGCGGGAGCTCAAGCCGCATCTTCTGCGCGAAGCATGCGAGCGCGCCGGTGTCGCCCTCGACCTGCGAATGCGCGAAGGCTACGACCACAGCTACCACTTCATCGCGACGTTCGTCGACGAGCACCTGCGATTCCACGCGCGGGCGCTCGGCGCCGCCGCATCATGACCGGTCGGCGGCAGCGTGCGTTGCGGTCGCGTGTCGCGCTGCGCATTGCGTTCGCATCGAGCGTTGCGCTGTCGAACGTCGCTTTGTCGGCGCATGCCGCCGAACTGACCGTCGATCAGGTGCGAGCGATCGTCGCGCAGGCGCGCGCCGGCACACCGGTCGATCTCGCGCACAAGGATCTGTCCGACCTCGACCTCTCCAACCTCGATTTCACCGGCGTGAACCTCTCGGGCGCGAACCTCTTCGCGAGCCGGCTGGTCTCGTCGAACTTCACCGGCGCCAACCTTGCGGGTGCGAACCTGAACGGCGCATGGCTGATGGGTGCGCAGTTCGCGGGCGCCAACCTTTCCGGAAGCTCGATGCTCGGGCTCGTGATTCTCGGCGGCACGGTCACCGCGCGCCCGAATTTTGCGGGCGCGAATCTCTCACGCGTGCGGATGATCGCCGACCTGCCGAACACGGATCTGCATGGCGCGAACCTCCGCGACGCGCGACTCGGCGTCGACATCCGCAACCAGGGCATGGGGCAGATGCGCACCGACCTGTCGAACGCGAAGCTCTCCGGCGCCGATCTCGCGGGCGCCGACCTGAGCCGTTCGGTGATGGCGTTCGCGGACCTGCGTGACGCGAATCTTCGCGGCGCGAATTTCTTCGCCGTGAAGCTTGGCGGCGCCGACCTGCGTGGCGCAGACGTCGCCGGCGCCGACTTCACCGAAGCCGATCTCGACGGCACCGTGTTCACCGGCGCGCGAGGCCTCGACGCGGCGAAGGGCATCGACAAAGCCGCGAATCGCGACCGCGCAGTTTACTAAAACGCAGTCACCCAGGACGAGGAGAACGACGATGGCGCAAGCGAAACTGATCGTGATCTACCCGACCCCGCGCGACGTCGATGCATTCGAGCGCGCCTACAGCGGCGAGCACCTGCCGATGGCGGCGCCGATCTTCGAGGCCGCCGGCGCGACGAAGGCTGTCCTCACGCGCGTCGCCGGTGCCGCGGCAGGCGCCGCGCCATATCACCGGATGGCGGAAATCCACTTTCCGTCGCACGACGCGCTGACGACGTGCCTTTCGTCGCAGCCCGGCCGCGACGCGCTCGCCGACGCGCGCCGCATCTCGAACGGCGGCGTGCCGCTCGTGCTGATCGGCGACGAGGACGTAGTGACGTTCGCGGGCGGCCGTTAACGCGGCCGTTGGTCAGTCGCCGGCGGCGGCCGCCGCGTCGTCGGCATTGAGGCCGCCGAGCGTCGAGCGCGGAAGCAGCATCACGACGCAGAACGTGACGAACGCGATGGCGGCCATCAGGAGCAGCAGCGCGCGGAAGCCGCTTGCCTTCACCAGCGGTCCGAGCAGCCAGACGGCGAGCGAGCTCACGCCGAACGCGACGGCGAGCCGCATGCCGGAGACGCGCGAGCGCATACGGTCGTCGACGTAGCGGACGATCATCGCGTCGGTGAACGGAATCGCGCCGAACACGACGATCATGAACGCGAACATCAGCGCGTAAAGGAGCCACCCGGTCGCGTTCGCGGCGAGCAGGAACAGCGGCGCCTGCACGACGACGATGCCGGCGTAAAGCGTCTTGAGCGGCACGCGGTCGAGGAGAATCCCGACGCTCACCTGCGCGAGCGCGCCGCCGACGTACACGAGCGCGAGCAGCACGCCCAGCATCGCCGGGTCGTCGATCATGCCGTGCAGACGCTCGCGCAGAAGCTCGCCGTTGCCGTTCGTCGTGAAGTTGAAGAGCAGGCTGCCCGAGATCGACGCGACGGTGACGATCGCGAAGATGTGCGCGAGCGCGCGCTTGCCGAGCATCGCGCGCGTCGGCGCGCGCCGCGCCGGCGCCACCGACTCGGCCGGTGCTGCGTACGCGAACAGCGCGCCGCACGCGAGCGCCGCGACGGCGGGCACGGCGAACGCGGCTTTCCATCCTGCGTATTTCAGCACCGCGCCGGTGACGAGCGCCGACATCGCGACGCCGAGATTGCCGGCGAGCCCGTTGAAGCCGATCGTGAGCCCCGGACGCGGCGAGCGCTGGACGAGCATCGGAATCCCGACCGGGTGATAGATCGCCGAAAAGACGCCGAGCAGCGTGAGCGCCGCCGCGAGTTGCCACGCCGAGCGTGTCAGCGCGACGAGCAACGCGCAGGCGCCCATGCCGAAGAAGAACACGATCATCATCCGCCGCCGTCCCCACAGGTCGCCGAGGCGGCCGGCCGGCAGCGAGCCGAGGCCGAACATCGCGAACGCGCCGACGCCGTACGGCATCAGGTCCTCCCACCGCGCGATCCCGAAGTCGGCCGCGATCGCGCCGACGGCCGTCGCGAAGATCAGCAGGAACATGTGGTCGATCGCGTGCGCGACGTTCAACAGCAGCGAAGTCGTGCGTGGCAGCGGCGTCATCGGGAAGCGCTCCTCGGTGGACCTCATTGCGCGAGCGCGCGCAACTGCTCGGCGAGCGCCTGCGAGATCTCGATGCCGTTCGCACGCGCACGCGCGGCGAGCGCCGCACGGCGCGCACCGGGGAGACGAACGCCCTCGTCCTGCTCGATCGCGGCGATCAGCGTGTCGACGCGCTCGAAATAGACGTGGCGACCCGCGAGCGCATCGGGATCGACGACGAGGAACGCCTGCCCGATACGCGGGCGGTTCCCTTCGTCGACGAAGAACGAGCTCGCCTCGAAACCCTGTGCGGCGCCGGTGAGCGCCGTGACCAGCAGTTCGACGACGAGCGCGAGCATGGCGCCCTTCGCGCCCCCGACGGCGAGCATCGAGCCTTCGAGCGCGGCCTTCGGATCGGTCGTCGGCCGCCCGTCGCGATCGAGCGCCCATCCGAGCGGGATCGGCTTGCCTTCCTTCGCGGCGACCATCACCTTGCCGCGGGCGACTTCGGAGAGCGACAGATCGATCGACAGCGGCGCCGCGGCGCGCCGCGGAAAGACGGCCGCGATCGGATTGGTCCCGAAAATGGCGCGCTTGCCCCCGGCCGCCGGCATTGCCGCGGGCGAATTGCCGAACGCGAGGCCGACCATGCCCGCGGCGGCGACCGGTTCGAGGTGCCACGCGGCGACGCCGAAGTGATGACTGTTGGCGACGCCCGCAAATGCGACGCCGCAATCGCGCGCGCGGCGAATCGCCTCGGCGACCGCGAGCGTGCACGCCGGAAACGCGAGGCCCTCGCGCGCGTCGACGAGGATCGCACCGCCGCGCTCGCGCGCGATCACGGCGACTGCGTGTCCGTCGGCGCGGCCGTTGCGAAGATGCGTCGCGTACTGCGCCACGCGCGACAACCCGTGCGACGACAAGCCTTGCGCCTCCGCATCCGCGAGCGCGCGCGCCGTGATGCGCGCGGTCGACTCGGATGCGCCGGCACAGAGCAACGCGCGTTGCGCCATCTCGCGCAACTCCGAATACGTGAGCGTCGGCACCGTGCTGTCCTCAGCCGGCGCCGAGCGCCGCCGCGACCTTCGCGGCGATCATCGACGACACGCGCTGGTTCGATTCGCGCGTGACGCCGGCGATGTGCGGCGTCAGCAGAAGGTTCGGACAATCGGCGAGTGGCGATCCGGCCGGCAACGGCTCGTTCGCGAACACGTCGAGCGCGGCGCCGCCGAGACGGCCGTCGCGCAGCGCCGCCGCGAGCGCGGCCTCGTCGACGATGCCGCCGCGCGACGTATTGACCAGAACGGCATCGGGCTTCATCGTCGCGATCCGCGAAGCATCGATCAGGTTCCGCGTGTGCGCCGTGAGCGGCACGTGCAGCGACACCACGTCCGCCTCGGCGACGACCTCGTCGAAGGTGACGGCGCGCGTTTGGTCTTCACGCCAGGCCGCGGCCGACGGCGGCAGTTGCGCATCGAAGCCGATCGGCTGCATGCCGAGCGCCCGTCCGAGCCGGCCGGTCAACCGGCCGATGCCTCCGAATCCGATCAGACCGAGCGTCGCGCCGGCGAGTTCGCGTCCGTTCGACAGCGCCGGCCGCGGCCAGCGACCGGCAGCGACGTCGGCCGTTGCGCCGTAGGCGCCGCGGCGCAGCAGCAGCGCGGCAGCGATCACGTATTCGGCGACCGCCTGCGCGTTGGCGCCGGTGGCGGGAATCACGTCGACGCCGCGCGCGGCGCAGGCGGCGACATCGACGTTGTCGAGACCGACGCCGAGGCGGCCGACGACGCGCAGCTTGGGCGCGGCGGCGAGCAGCGCGGCGTCGACCTGCGTGCGATTGCGCACGATCAGCGCGTCGGCATCGCGCAGCGCGGCGCGCAGCGCGTCGGACCGGTCGACGAGATCCTTCCCGTAGCGCACGTCGAACCGGCGCGCGAGATCGGCGACGGCCGCGTCGTCCATGAACTCGCTGATGACGATGCGCACGGTCGCCGCGTGTCGAACGCGAACGTCGTCAGGACGTCGCGAACAAGTGGTTCATGTCGGCGAACGCCTTGAACTCGAGCGCGTTGCGTCGGCATCGACCTTGTGCGCAACGATCTGGTGACCGAAGAAATCGAAGTCGACCCAGTCGTCGCTGCTGCGGCCTTCGGCGCAGCCGAGGAATTCGCCAGAGAAGCGGCGCGCCTCGGCGAGATGGGTTACCGGGAACGCCAGATGGAAGCGCGGATAGTCGGGTGTCGGCACGTGATCCGCCATGCTCAGCTCTGCAATCCCCATTTGCGGACCGTCTCCGCCTCGATGACGCGGAACACGACGTTTTCGACGATGAGCCCGATCACGATCACGGTAAAGAGACCGGCGAAGACGTTCGGGATCTCGAGCTGGTTCTTGTTCTCGTAGATGAACCAGCCGAGACCGCCCGATCCCGACGAGACACCGAACACGAGCTCGGCGGCGATCAGCGTGCGCCACGCGAACGCCCAGCCGATCTTCAAACCGGTGAGGATGCTCGGAAACGCGGCCGGGATCAGGATCCGCGCGACGTACGGCAGGCCGCGCAGGCCGTAGTTGCGGCCGACCATTCGCAGCGTGTTCGACACCGCGAGAAAGCCCGAGTGCGTGTTGAGCGACACGGCCCACAGCACCGAATGGATGATCACGAACACGATGCTGGCGGTGCCAAGGCCGAACCAGATCAGCGCCAGCGGCAAAAGCGCGATCGCCGGCAACGGGTTGAACATCGACGTCAAAAGCTCGAGCAGGTCGGTGCCGATGCGCGACGTGATCGCGACGACGGTGAGCAGCGCCGCGCAGGCGATGCCGGCCGCGTAGCCCATCAGCAGCACGCGCAGCGACGTCATCGCCTTCGTGAACAGGTCGCCGCCGAAGAGGCCCTGGACGAACGCGATCACCGTTGCCGAGAACGTCGGGAACAGCAGCGGGTTGTCGAGCTGGCGGGCGTAGATTTCCCAGATCACGGCGATCACGACGAGCAGCGCGAGCTTGCGCACCCAGCCGTGGTTCGTGACCCGCTCCCACGCCGACAGCGGCTTCTCGACGATGCCGAACGACGCGGTCGACACCGGCTCGCGGACGATTTCGGCACGCGCCGCCGGCGCGCCGGCGATGTCAATCATGCGGTGACCCTCTCGGTTGTCGGCGCCTCTTCGATCGCATCGGCGAAGAGCATCGAATGGATCCGCTGCTCGAGCGCCGACACCAGGGCCGGGCTCGCATCGGACGCGAGGCTGTCGAGCTCGGCCTTCACCTGGCCCGGATGCGGCGACAGCAACAGGATGCGGCTGCCGACCTTGATCGCCTCGGGAATCGAGTGCGTGACGAACAGCACGGTGAAGCGCGTGCCCTCCCACAGCGCGAGCAGCTCGTCCTGCATCTTGCGCCGCGTCAGCGCGTCGAGCGCCGCGAACGGCTCGTCCATCAGCAGGACGTCGGGCTCCATCGCCATGCCGCGCGCGATCGCGACCCGCTGCTTCATGCCCCCGGACAGCGTGTGCGGATAGTTGTCGGCGAACGCCGTCAGGTTCACCTTCGCGATGTACTCCATCGCCTTCTCGAGCGCCTGCCGGCGCGGAAGACGGCCGCTCGCGCGGAGCGGGAACATCACGTTCTCCTTGACCGTGCGCCACGGCAATAGCTGGTCGAACTCCTGGAACACCATCATCCGGTCGGGGCCCGGCCGCGTGACCGCTTCGCCCTTGAGCCGGATCTCGCCTTCGACCGGCTTCATGTACCCGCCGACGGCCTTCAGCAGCGTCGACTTGCCGCAGCCCGACGGCCCGAGCAGGATGAAGCGGTCCGAGCGGAAGACGTCGAAGTCGACGCGATACGTCGCGGTGACGAGATGGTCCTTCGTCTTGTATTGCAGCGTGACGCCGCGCACCGCGAGGAGCGGCGCAGTGGATGTCGTCATGGCGTCCACGCGAGCTTGTCGAGATCGACGTTGCCGCCGGTGACGATGATGCCGACCCGCAGGTTCGCGACGTCGAGCGCCCGCTCGAGGATGCACGCGAGCGGCACCGACGACGACGGCTCGACGACCTGCTTCATGCGCTCGAAGATCATCCGCATCGCGCGCAGGATACCAACTTCGCTGCACGTGCCGAACGCGTCGACATGCGCGCGCAGCGCGAACAGCGTCCGGGCCGACAGCGTCGTGCGCAGCCCGTCGGCGATCGTCGTCGTCGCCGGCAACGCCTCCAGTTTGCCGCTCGCATAGCTGCGTGCCGCGTCGTCGGCATTGGCCGGCTCGGCGGCAAGCACGCGGATGGCCGGGCGCATCGCCTTCGCGGCAATCGCGGTTCCCGACATCAAGCCACCACCGCCGCACGGCGCGACGACCGCATCGAGATCGGGAACCGCCTCGAGCAGCTCGAGCATCGCCGTCGCCTGCCCGGCGATCACGCGCGGATCGTCGAACGGATGGATCAGCGTCGCGCCCGTTTCCCGCATCACCGCGTCGCAGGCGATCTCGCGCGCGGTGACGTTCGGCTCGCACAGCCGCACCATCGCGCCGAAACGGCGCACGTTCGCCTGCTTGACCGCCGGCGCGTTCGCCGGCATCACGACCCACGCCGGAATGCCGCGCGCGCGCGCCGCGTAGGCGAGCGCTGCCCCGTGGTTGCCCGACGAATGCGTGACGACGCCGCGCCGCGCGCTTTTGTCGTCGAGCGCGAACACCGCGTTGCAGGCGCCGCGCGCCTTGAACGCGCCGACCTTCTGCAGGTGCTCGCACTTGAAGAACAGCGACGCGCCCGCCTCATCGTCGATCGCGCGGCACGTCATCACCGGCGTTCGATGAACGTACGGCGCGATCCTCGCGTGCGCTTCGCGGATCGCTCCGAGGTCCGGCAGCGAATGGCCCCCCCACGCTTGCTGCTCCGCAGCCAGGCTGCCCCCGAAGGGGGCGCAATTCGCGCCTCGGGCCGGCCCTTCGGCGCTCATGGTCAGCTGCCGGGCAGCTTCTGCGCGTTCGGAAAGTACATCTCCTTCCACGACGCGGGCTTCACCTTGATCGACCCGACCTTGTGCATGAAGTCGACGTACTTCATCGTGTTGTTCGGCGTCGTCGTGAACTTGACCTCGGGATCGTTCAGCATCTTCAGGATATCGTCGAGGCTGTCCTTGTCCTTCGAGACGCGCAGATACGTCTCCGCTGCCTTGCGCTTGTCGGCGTTGATCTGCGCCGTCGCGTCGTCGAGCGCGGCGACGAACGCGGCGTAGACCTTCGGATTTTCGTCGTGGAACTTCGACGTCGTCCAGACGACGTTGAACGTCGCCGGACCGCCGAGCACGTCGTACGAGCTCAGGACCTTGTGCATTCCCTTGTGCTCGAGCTCCTGGTACTGGAACGGCGGAGACGTCAGGTGCCCGGTGATCTCCGACTTGCCCGACAACAGCGCGGTTTCTCCGTCCGGATGCGACATCGAGACCGTCAGATGGTCGAGCTTGTGCTCCTGGCCCGGACCAAACGCCTTCTCGGCCGCCATCTGCAGCGTGACCGCCTGGATCGAAACCTTGACGGCAGGCAGCGCGATGCGGTCCTTGTCGGTGAAGTCCTTGATCGTCTTCACGTTCGGATTGTTCGTGACGAGGTAGAGCGGCATCGAGTTGATCGCGCCGACGGCCTTGACGTCGAGATTGCCCCGCGTCTTCGCCCACAGCGTCGTGAACGGCGCGACGCCACCCGACGCGAACTGCAGGTTGCCGGACAACAGCGCGTCGTTCATCACCGCGCCGCTCGCGAACGTCGACCAGTCGACCTTCAGGTCGATGCCGGCGGCCTTCGCGTGCTTCGCGACGAGCTTCTGGTCCTCCATGACCATCAGCGGCAGGTAGCTGATGCCGTACTGCCGCGACACGTGGATCTCGCTCACCTCGGCGTTCGCAGCCGGCAGCACCGAAAGCGACAATGCCGCCGCCGCGCACGTCAGGACCGACTTCGCCCGCAAGCGGACGCCCATCCTTGCTTGCATCCTCTCCTCCTGTGTCTTGTCGTCAATGTACCGTGAAACGTCTACGCGCTCTCGTAGAGGCGCGTCAGCACGAACTCGCGATGGCCGAGCGCTTCGGCGGCGGTCAGCCTTCCGTTCGCGGTGCGGAACATCATGTCGAGCAGCTTGTCGCCGGCCTGGTCCAGCGTGAGCTCGCGCTGCAGGAGGCCCGTCGTGTCGACGTCGATGTGCTCGCTCATCGTGCGCACCGTGCGCGGGTTCGCGCAAAGCTTGATCACCGGCAGGATCGGGTTGCCGATCACGTTGCCCTGTCCCGTCGGGAAGAAGTGCACGACGTAGCCGGCGGCTGCGCAGAGCGTGACCATCTCCGCGGCGGCCGACGAGCTGTCCATGAACCACAGTCCCGGATGCGTCGGCGCCTCCGCCTTGTCGAGGACGCCGTCGACGACGCACTTCTTGCCGATCTTCTGGATGTTGCCGAGCGCCTTCTCCTCGATCGTCGTGAGTCCGCCCGCGATGTTGCCTTTGGTCGGCTGCGAATCCGACAGGTCGTTCGTCTTGTGGCGCGCGATGACGTCCTGGTAGCGGTCGAACACGCGCATGAAGTCGGCGCGCACCTTGTCGTCGCGGCAGCGCGCGGCGACGATCTTCTCGCCGCCGGTCAGCTCGGTCGTCTCGCCGAAGACCAGCGTGCAGCCTGCCGCATAGAGCTTGTCGAACGCGTCGCCGACGGTCGGATTCGAGCCGCACCCCGATGTCGTGTCCGATTCGCCGCACTTCGTCGACACCCACAGGTCGGCCAGCCGGCACTCGGCGCGCACCTGCTCGCTCGCCCACTGCACGTATTCGCGCGCGGCCTTGCTGGCGCGCATGATCGTGTCGTGGTCGCCGTGGCCCTCGATGCCGAAGCCGGTGACGGGCTTGCCGGTGGCGGCGATGCCTTCCACCACGCGGGCCGTCCACTGGTCCTCGATGCCGATCACCACCACCGCGGCGACGTTGGGGTTGGACCCCGTGCCGATCAGCGTGCGGAAATGCAGCTCGAGGTCGGCGCCGAACTGCAGGCGCCCGTAGGGATGCGGGATCGCGAGCGTTCCCTTGATGTTGTTCGCGACCGCCTCGCACGCCGCGTTGGACAGGTCGTCCACCGGCAGGATGATCACGTGGTTGCGCACGCCCACGCGGCCGTTCTCGCGCTTGTAGCCCCAGAAACCCGATTTGCTCAGATCCATGCGTCGTCTCCCTACCACCGCTTGGTGCGGATGTTGTGCACGTGGGCGTGCTCGCCCACCCGGATGGGTGCGATCACGCGGCCGATGTCCACGCCGTACTTGATCACGGTCGCGTCCTTGCCGAGCGCCCGGATCGCGAGCTTGTGCCCGATCGGGATGTCGTTCTGGGCCTCGACCGTGATGTCCTTGTCCTGGTCCATGATCCAGCCGGTGAGCTTCTGGCCGGACTTGACCCCTTCCACCACCACGACGCCGACCGAGTCGCCCTCGTCGTGGAC
>DATJFI010000094.1:0-40823 GCA_035495715.1 Casimicrobiaceae bacterium | reverse complement strand
CCCGATCAGCATAGCGGCGTCGAGCGGCTTGCCCGTCTTCTCGGCCTTCTCGTGGTACATCGTCAAGTGATGGCGCGGCGCCAGGCGGCAGCGCAATTCGTCGTCGCTCACGTACATCGAGCGGTGGAACGACAGGTTGCGTACGCCAGTCTCCGGCTCGTGTGCGAGGAACATCGCCGACGTGAAATACGGCGCCGCATCGCGTTCCGAATACGTAATGAGCGGCAGATCCGACAGCCTGCAATCGACGAGATCGCCGACCTCCGCAGCGGGCTTCAGCGGCACGTCGCGCTGGCCGGCGACCGTCGCGAGGTCGTTCCATTTGCGGCAGAAATCGTCGGGCCCTATGCCCAGGATCTCGGCCAGGCGCTCGCGCGAGCCGTAGATGCTCGTAAGTACCGGCAGCGCCGTGTTCTTCACGCGATGGAAGAGGATCGGTTTTCCGAAGCGCCGATGCGCGGCCGACGTGACGGCGGCGAGCTCGTGCTTGGGATCGACTTCCCGTTCCACCTCGAGCAGCTCTCCGCGTGCACGGAGCGTTTCCATGTAGTCGCGCATCGACGCCTTGCCGGTCGTGCTCATCGTTCGCCTGTCGTTGGGGTGCTCGTGACGATGCGGCCCATGCGCACGATCGTCCCGACGGGACGCCGTCCGAGCCAGTACGCGAGCGCGTCGACGCCGTCGATCGTCCAAAGCACGAAATTCGCCGGCCGGCCGATGCCGAGCACGCCGTGCGTCGCCTCGATGCCGAGCGCGCGTGCCGCGTTGCGCGTGATGGCCGCGACCATTTCCGGCACCGTGAGCCCGAACAGCGTGCACGCCATGTGCATCGCGGTCAAAAGCGACAGCAGCGGGGACGTGCCGGGATTGTGGTCGGTCGCGATCGCGATCGGCACGCCCGCCGCGCGCAGCGCCTCGACGGGTGGCCGCTTCGTCTCGCGCAGCACGTAGAACGCGCCCGGCAGCAGCACGGCGACCGTTCCCGCGTCGCGCATCGCATCGATGCCGCGCTGCGACAAGTGCTCGAGATGATCCGCCGACACCGCATGATGCGCAGCCGCAAGCGCTGCACCGTCCATGTCCGAAAGCTGCTCCGCATGCAGCTTGACCGGCAATCCCAGGCGCTCCGCCGCTTCGAACACGCGCTCCGTCTGCGCCCGCGAAAACGCGATCGCTTCGCAGAACGCGTCGACGGCATCGACGAGGCCTTCCTCGGCGAGCGCCGGCAACATCTCGTCGCACACGTGATCGACGTAAGCGTCGGCCCGCTGCGCATACTCCGGCGGCAGCGCATGCGCGCCGAGGAACGTCGTGCGCACGGTGACGCCGTTCGCTTCGCCGAGGCGCCGCGCGACGCGCAACTGCTTGCGCTCCGTCGCGAGGTCGAGACCGTAACCCGACTTGATCTCGATCGCGCAGACGCCGTCTGCGAGCAGATACGCGAGGCGCGCGGAGGCGGCGGCGTAGAGCTCGTCCTCGCTCGCGGCCCGCGTCGCGCGCACCGTCGACACGATCCCGCCGCCGCGCGCGGCGATCTCCGCGTAACTCGCACCGGCAAGACGAAGCGCGAATTCGCCCGCGCGGTCGCCGCCGTAGACGAGATGCGTGTGGCAGTCGACGAGTCCGGCGGTGACGAGCGCGCCGTGGCCGTCGTGTCGGGGCATCGTTGCGAGATCACGCGGGATCGCGCGTTCGTCGCCGAGCCACGCGATCGCAGCGTTGCGCACGACGATGGCGTTCGCCGACGCGAGCGACGGATCGTCGAGCGTGTCGGGCGCGACGCGCACGTTGTGCCAGATGCCGTCGCCACTTCTCCCCTCACCCGCCTCGCTCGCGCCCGGCTCCCTGTCCCCGCGCGCGGGGAGAGGGCTGGGGTGAGGGGTGCGGGCGTCGTTCACATCCGGCTCGGCAGTATCCGCGCGACTGGTTGCGGCCAGCCGTCGCGCAGCGCCCAGCGCTGCATCGCCGCTATGTCGGGCGCGAACTCGCGATCGCGCGTGAGGAATGCGACGCGCCGCCTGATGTCGGCGTGCTCGCGTTCGATGACCGCCGAGCTTTCGAGCGGCCGCAGGAAATCGATGCCCTGGGCGGCCGCCATCGCCTCGATGCCGACGATGGCCGCCGTGTTGTCGAGCATGTCGAACAACCGCCGCGCCGCGAACGTCGCCATCGACACATGATCTTCCTGGTTCGCCGACGTCGGCAGGCTGTCGACGCTTGCCGGATGCGCAAGCGTCTTGTTTTCCGACGCAAGCGCCGCCCCCGTCACCTGCGGCATCATGAATCCCGAGTTGATGCCGCCCTCGCGAACCAGGAACGGCGGCAATCCCGACAGCGACGCGTCGATCAGAAGCGCGATGCGCCGCTCCGACATGGCGCCGATCTCGGCGATCGCGAGCGCTACGATGTCGGCGGCGAACGCGACCGGCTCGGCGTGGAAGTTTCCGCCCGACACCACTTCGTCCGTGTCGGCGAAGACGAGCGGATTGTCGGATGCGCCGTTCGCCTCGATTTCGAGCACGCGTGCCGCATGGCGCAGGTTGTCGAGGCACGCGCCCATCACCTGCGGCACGCAGCGGATCGAGTAAGGATCCTGGACGCGGCCGCAGTCCGCGTGCGACGGCACGATGGCGCTGCCGTCGAGGAGCGCGCGCAGCGCCGCAGCCACCGCGATCTGGCCGGGTTGTCCGCGCGCGTCGTGAATCCGCGGATCCAGCGGTCGCACCGAGCCCTTGATCGCTTCGAGCGACAACGCACTCGCGACGAGCGCCGCCGCGAACACGTTCTCCGCCTCGAACAGCGCAGCGAGTGCGAGTGCCGTCGAGACCTGAGTGCCGTTCAGCAGTGCGAGACCCTCCTTCGGCGCGAGCGCCAGCGGTGCAACGCCCGCGCGTCGCAGTCCCTCGGCGGCCGGAACGACGTCGTCGCCTGCGAGCGCCTCGCCTTCGCCGATCAAAACGCGCGACAGGTGCGCGAGCGGTGCAAGATCGCCGGACGCGCCGACGGAGCCCTTGCACGGAATGCGCGGCAGCACGCCTGCGTTCGCGAGCGCGAGCAGCGCGCGCACCATTTCGACATGCACGCCCGAGAATCCGCGCCCGAGTGCGTGCGCTTTCGTGGCGAGCACGAGCCGCACGACACCCGCGGGCAGCGGCGCTCCGATCCCGGCGCTGTGCGACAGCACGAGGTTGCGCTGCAATTCGGCGAGGCGATCGTGCGCAATCTTCGTCTGCGCGAGTTTGCCGAAGCCGGTGTTGATGCCGTAAACCGCCTCGTCGCCGTCGGCGATCCGCTGCACGACCGCCCGCGATGCGGTGATGGCGGGCAGCGCCGCTTCGTCGAGCTCGACATTCACCGCGTCGCGATAGACGCGGCGCAAATCGTCGAGCGTCAGCGTGCGGACGCCGAGCGTCAGCGTCGGACGCGGCGCAGTGCGCGGCGATCGAAGGTCGTCCATGCTTATGCTCTTGTCCCTCGCACCGCCGGAACGTCTTCGTCGGCATCCGGCTCTCCCCAGCGGCGCACGAGCGCGTTGTCGATGCCGAAGAGATCGAGGACCCGGCCGACGCTGTGGTTGACGATGTCGTCGACGGTCTGCGGCCGGTTGTACAGGGCCGGCACCGGCGGCATCACGACGGCGCCGATTTCCGTGGCCTGCGTCATGCTGCGCAGATGCCCGAGATGGAGCGGCGTCTCGCGCACCAGCAGCACGAGGCGGCGCCGCTCCTTCAGCACGACGTCGGCGGCGCGCGTGAGCAGGCCCGACGTGACGCCGGTCGCGATCTCCGACAGGCTGCGGATCGAGCACGGCGCGACGACCATTCCGAGCGTGCGGAACGACCCGCTCGAGATCGGCGCTGCGATGTCCTCGTTGCGATGGTGGACGCTCGCGAGCGCCTCGACGTCCGCGGGCTTCAACGCCGTCTCGTACGACATTGCGAGTCGCGCCGAGCGCGTCATCACGAGATGCGTCTCGAATCCCAGGTCGCGCAACACCTCGAGGAGCCGAACGCCGTAGACGGTGCCCGACGCGCCGCTGATGCCGACGATGATCCTGTTGCTCGCGGAAGTCATGAGCATGCCGGGATGGCGACCGTCGGTGACGCGTCGAAGGTGCGCATGATGACGATCGGGCTCCGTGTGGTCGCGCCGGTCATTCTGAGCGCGTCCCTCGCCAACCGGTTGCGCAATGCGCAACACGCTCGCCGGCCTTCGCTATACTCCGGGCTTGCGCGCCCGCCGGCGTTGCGGAATGCGCAACCTCGACGGAGCGGCATGGCTCGAACGCGATCGGACACGGGCACGCGCGCAGGCGCCGCTCTGCGGCCGAAGCGCCGCGCACGCGCGACGTCGGTGCGGTCGGTGCGCCACGCGGTCGACGTCCTGCGCTGCCTGGCGAGCGACCCGCCGCTCTTCGGCGTCGGCGAGATCGCGAGCATCGTCGGCCTGCACAAGAGCTCGGTGTCGCGAATGGTTGCGACACTGGAGGAGCACGACCTCGTCGAGCGCGACGCGTCGTCGAGGCGCGTTCGCCTCGGCCCGGGACTCCTCGGTCTGGTCGCGCCGCTGCTCGCGACGCTGCGGGTCGCCGAGACGGGGCTGCCGCAACTCGTCGAGCTGGCGCAGCGATGCGGCGAAACGATCAGCATAAGCGTCTGGGACGGCGCGGGCGCCGTCAATCTCGAGCAGGTGCTCGGGGCAAGGGCCGTGAAGCATTATGCGGCGCGCGGCAGCCGCAATCCGGCGCACGCGACGGCATCGGGCAAGCTCCTCCTCGCGTTCGCGTCTGCGGCGACGGTCGAGCGCGTGCTGAGCCGCGATCTTCGGCGCTTCACGCCGCGCACGATCGGCACCCGCAGCGCGCTGCTCGCGGAGATCGCCGTGATCCGGCGCCAGGGCTATGCGATCAACGAGGGCGAGTTCTCGATCGACGTCGGCGCCGTCGCGGCACCGGTGCGAAACGACCGCGGCGTCGTCGTGGCCGCGATCGCGGCGACCGTGCCGATGTACCGTTTTGCGGTGCCCGGCCGGCGCGCGCTGATCGAGCAGGTCCGCGAGGCCGCCGATCGGGTGTCCGCGCGACTCGGCTACGTCGCGCGCGAGCGCCACGCGCGCTGATCGATGTCGCGACCGCTGATGGCGTTGCTTGTCCGCGCGACGCGAGTAGCCTAGGCTTGGCGAAGCCACACGCGGTGTCATGCTCGCGCGGCGCCCTTCGGAGGTCCCGATGAACGACACGTCCGTCTCCCGACACGTTGCGCGCAGCGTGCGCGCGCCGCGCGGCACGCAGATCGCCTGCGCGAATTGGCTGATCGAGGCGGCGTACCGGATGATCCAGAACAACCTCGACCGTGAGGTCGCCGAGAATCCCGACGCGCTCGTCGTCTACGGCGGCATCGGGAAGGCCGCGCGCAACTGGGAATGCTTCGACGCGATTCTCGCGAGCCTGCGCAGGCTGCGGCCGGATCAGACGCTGCTGATCCAGAGCGGCAAGCCGGTCGGCGTCTTCCGCACGCATGCCGACGCGCCGCGCGTGCTGATCGCCAACTCGAACCTCGTGCCGAAGTGGGCGACGTGGGAGCACTTCGACGAGCTCGACCGCAAGGGCCTGATGATGTTCGGGCAGATGACCGCGGGCTCGTGGATCTACATCGGCAGCCAGGGCATCGTCCAGGGCACGTACGAGACGTTCGTCGAGGCGGGCCGCCGCCACTACGGCGGCGACCTGCACGGCCGCTGGATATTGACGGCGGGACTCGGCGGCATGGGCGGCGCGCAGCCGCTCGCGGGGACGTTCGCCGGCGCGTGCTCGTTGATCGTCGAATGCCAGCAGAGCCACATCGACGCGCGTCTTCGCACGCGCTATCTCGACGAGCAGGCGCCGACGCTCGACGACGCGCTCGCGCGTATTGCGCACTACACGGCACAACGCAAGGCGATCTCGATCGGATTGCTCGGCAACGCCGCGGAGGTGTTGCCGGCGCTCGTCGAGCGCGGCGTGCGGCCCGATCTCTTGACGGACCAGACGTCGGCGCACGACCTCGTCAACGGCTACCTGCCACCCGGCTGGAGCGTCGAGCGCTGGCGCGCCGCGCAGGCCGATCCCGCGCAGCACGCGGCGTTGCGCGATGCTGCGGCGGCGGGATGCGCGACTCAGGTACGCGCGATGCTCGCGCTCAAGTCGGCAGGCGTGCCGACGTTCGACTACGGCAACAACATCCGGCAGGTCGCGTTCGATCGCGGCGTGACCGACGCGTTCGATTTCCCCGGTTTCGTGCCCGCCTACATCCGGCCGCTCTTCTGTCGGGGCAAGGGGCCGTTCCGCTGGGTCGCGCTGTCGGGCGACCCCGACGACATCCGCAAGACCGATGCGAAACTCAAGGAGCTGTTCCCCGACGACGCGCATCTCCACCGCTGGCTCGACATGGCGGCCGAACGAATCGCTTTCCAGGGACTCCCTGCGCGCATCTGCTGGCTCGGCCTCGGCGAGCGCAACGTCGCGGGGCTCGCCTTCAACGCGATGGTGCGAAGCGGCGAGGTGAAGGCGCCGATCGTGATCGGCCGCGACCATCTCGACAGCGGCTCGGTCGCGTCCCCGAATCGCGAAACGGAAGCGATGCGCGACGGTTCCGACGCGGTTTCCGACTGGCCGCTTCTGAACGCGCTGCTGAACACGGCGAGCGGGGCGACGTGGGTGAGCTTCCATCACGGCGGCGGCGTCGGCATCGGTTATTCGCAGCACGCCGGCGTCGTCATCGTCTGCGACGGCACCGACGACGCGGCGCATCGCATCGAGCGCGTGCTCTGGAACGATCCGGGAACCGGCGTCATGCGCCACGCCGACGCCGGCTACGACGACGCGATCACGTGCGCGCGCGAGCGCGGCCTGGACTTGCCGATGGCCGGCTAACCCGGATGTTTCATCGGGGCGCGGGCGGATGCAAGCGACGGCGCAGTCGTTGAATCGGCGAAGCGCTGCGTCGAAGCGGCGCCGACGCGGTGAAATATCCGGGCTAAGCTTAAGCGAGCCCCCGCTCGCGCACCATGCGCGCGGTGTCGTCGAGCGCCTTCGCAAAACCGGCAAGCATCTCGTCGATCTCGGCCTGGGTCGCGATCAGCGGCGGGCAGAAGGCGACGATGTCGCCCGGCATGTTGCGCAGGATCACACCGTGGTGCTGCGCGCGGCGGACGAGGTAAGCGGCCACGCCGGCTTTCGGGTCGAAGCTCTGCCGCGTCGGCTTGTCGCGCACGATCTCGATCGCGCCGATGAGACCGATCCCGCGCACGTCGCCGACCAGCGCGTGGCCGGCGTAGCTGCGAAGGCCGTCCTGCATTCGCGGCGCAACCCGGCGGACGTGCGCGAGGATGTCGCGCTCCTCGTAGATGCGCAGCGTTTCCAATGCGACGGCCGCGGGCACCGGGTGCGACGAGTACGTGTAGCCGTGACCGAAGATGCCGAGCTTGTCGCTTTGCGCGAGCAGGACTTCGTAGATCGCGCCGGACACGAGGTTGGCCGAGATCGGCATGTAGCCGGCGGACAGCGCCTTCGCGACGGTGACCACGTCGGGCGCGAGCCCGAACGTCTGCGTCGCGAACATGTTGCCCGTGCGGCCGAAGCCGCAGATCACCTCGTCGACGACGAACAGGATGTCGTACTTGCGCAAGATCGGCTGGATGCGCTCGAAATAGGTCGCCGGTGGAACGATGACGCCGCCGGCGCCCATCAGGGGCTCGGCGAAGAACGCGGCGATCGTGTCGGGCCCTTCGCGCAGGATCAGCGCCTCGAGATTGCCGGCAAGGCGTTCGGCATACGCTTCTTCCGGCTCGCCCGGCCGCGCGCCACGGTAGTAATACGGCGCGTCGACGTGCAGGAAGCGCGGGACCGGCAAATCGAAGTCCGCGTGCGCAAACGCAAGCCCCGTCAGACTCGCGGCGGCGATCGTCATGCCGTGGTAGCCGCGCTCGCGCGCGACGATTTTCTTCTTCGCCGGCCGCCCGCGCGCATTGTTGACGTACCACGCGAGCTTGATCGCCGTGTCGTTCGCTTCCGAGCCGGAGTTCGCGAACAGCACGCGCGCCATGCCTGCGGGCCCGATCTGCGTCAGCCGCTCGGCAAGCTCCGCGGCAATCGCCGGCACTTTGCCACCGAAGCTGTGATAGAACGGAAGCTCCAGCATCTGGCGGTACGCAGCCTCCGCGAGCCTTCGCTCCGAGAAGCCGAGCGACGCGCACCACAGCCCCGACATGCCTTCGAGGTAGCGCCGCCCTTCGTCGTCGTAGACGTAGACGCCTTCACCGCGCGTGATGACGAGCGGTCCCTCGGTCTGCAGTTGGCGCAGGTTCGTCGACGGATGCAGGTGGTACGCGAGATCGCGGCGCGCGGCCGGCGTGGTGAGCGACATGGTGTCTCCGCAAGCTGGTTGATAGGGTTCGCCGACCGCTACTTCGACGAAAGCTGTCCGAGATCGCCGAGCCAGCGCTGCGCATCCTTCTGCAGCCATTCGCGCGCGACGGAATCGTCCTTCACCGTCGCGTCGAGGAATGCGACGCAAACGACCTTCGCATCGGCCAGCTCCATCTTCCAGTTGACCGTCGTCGACGACGCTCCGGTCGCGCCAGGTCCACCGTCACCGCGGTCGCGTCCGCCGCGCCAGCCGGCGCCTCGCGCAGCGCACGAAGACAACGTGCCGCCGCCTGCGTCGGCACTGCCTCGCGACGACGCGACGTCGGGCGATTCGCGACCCGAGATCAGCGAATGCGGCGCGCCCGCGAGCACGAGCAGGTACTTGCGACCGGGTGGCATGTACTGGAAAGGCGCGCGGCGCACGCTTGCCGACGTGACGAGTCCGTACGCGTCGGTGTCCTCGCCGCTCGTGACACCGAGCACGGGCATTCGGATCTCGCGAAAATCCGCGGCGAGACCCATGCCGGAAAAATCGGCGTATGGACTGAGCGCGATCACCGATTTCACCGACGCCGGCCAACGGATGGCGCTCACGCCGTCGACGCTCTGGCCGGCGACGATCATCGCCGTCTGTGCGCCGAGGTCGAATCCGGCAACCGCGATCCTGCTCGCGTCGACGTGCGCCAGCGTCGCCGACGACGCGCGGCGCGAAAGCTCGGCGAACACGCCGTCGAGCAGTCGTGCGCGGCGCGCCAACGACATCGCCGAAAAGTGCGCACGCGCGATCGCAGAAAAGTCGCCGAGCCGTGCCTGCTCCGACTTCCATATGGCGTTGCCCTCGCTTGCCGGTTGCACGGCGAGCACCGCATAGTCCGCTTCGGCCCATGCCTTGCGCCATGCGAGACCCGATTCGGCCGTATCACCCAGTCCCGGCAGGAACACGACGAGCGGATAGCGGCCGTCGCCGCTCGGCGCAAGCAGCGAAACCTCGATCGGCTCGCCATCGACGGTCCATGTCTCGCGCGCGTCCGTCGTCGCATACGCACGATCGGGCGCATAGCCGCGCTTGACGTGCCGCTCGACCACGGCGTCGCTCGCGGCGTCGCCTCCGAAGGCGTGGGGACCCGATCCGGCGCAGGCGGCCAGCGCGACGACGACGAGCGCACACAGCGCTGCGGTCGCTTGACGAAGGTTCACGTTCAGGGTTCCGACCGATGGATCGATTCGCAGCGGCGCTCGTATTGCGCGGCCAGCTTCTGCCGCCGCTTCGAATCGTCGGCCTTCTTCGCAGTGATCTGTTTGGCACGGCGCGCATCGGCATCGAGCCGTTGCATCTCGTCCTGAAGCTGCGCGCACACCGTCGCGTCGCCGAAGCCGTGGCTCGCGCTCTGCGGCACCTTCAACGCGTGGCCGCCCTGTGCGCAAGGCGCATCGCCGTAGGTCGTCCGGCCGTTCGCGTCGGTGCAGCGATAAATCTGCCCGTGTGCGAGCGTGACAACGCCGAGCAGCGCGAGCGCGAGCGCGCACGTCAGACAGCGTTGCGCGGCACCGTTCAATGCGTCCACGGCGGCGGGACTTCGACCGGGATCGCGTAGCGTGCGATCGCGTGGGCGACGATCGTGCGCGACACGCTGCCCTCTCGTGCAAGCGCATCGAGCGCCGCGACGGCGACGTGGTGGCGGTCGACCTCGAAATACGCGCGGAGCGCGCTCCGCGTGTCGCTGCGGCCGAAGCCGTCGGTGCCGAGCGTGACCAACGGGGCCTCGACGTACTCGGCGATCGATTGCGGATGGGCGCGCACGTAGTCGGTCGCCGCAACGACCGGAGCGCTTCCCGCCAGACAACGCTCGACGTGGCTCGTCCTGCGCGGCGCGGCCGGATGCAGACGATTGCAGCGTCCGATTTCGCGTGCTTCGCGCGCGAGCTCGGTGAAGCTCGTCACGCTCCATGTTTCGCTCGCCACGCCCCAGTCGTCGCGCAGCAGCGCCCCGGCGGCGATCACCTCGCGCAGGATCGCGCCGGACCCGAGAAGGCGCACCAGCGGCTTCCCGCCGGTGGTTGCAAAGCGATACATTCCGCGCACGACGTCTTCGGCAACGCCTTCCGGCAGCGACGGCTGCGCGTAGTTCTCGTTCATCACGGTGACGTAGTAGAACACGTCCTCGCGGCGCTCCATCATCTGCCGCGCGCCGTGGTCGATGATCACGGCCAGCTCGCCTGCGAACGCCGGATCGTACGCGCGGCAGTTCGGGATCGTCGCGGCGACGACGTGGCTGCCGCCGTCCTGGTGCTGCAATCCCTCGCCGCCAAGCGTCGTGCGCCCGGCCGTTCCGCCGAGCAGGAACCCCCGCGCGCGCTGGTCGGCGGCCGCCCAGATCAGGTCGCCGACGCGCTGGAATCCGAACATCGAGTAATAGATGTAGAACGGCAGCATCGCGAGGCCGTGCACGCTGTACGACGTCGCGGCGGCGACCCACGACGACAATGCGCCGGCTTCCGTGATGCCTTCCTCGAGGAGCTGTCCGTCCTTCGCCTCGCGATAGCGCAGCATCGACGCGGCGTCCTCCGGCTCGTAGAGCTGGCCGAGCGGCGAGTAGATGCCGATCTGGCGGAAGAGATTCGCCATGCCGAACGTGCGCGCCTCGTCGGCGACGATCGGCACGATTCGCGGCCCGAGCACCGGATCCTTGAGCAGGTTCGTGATCAGGCGCACGATGACCGTCGTCGTCGACATTTCGTGGCCGGCGGCGTCGACGGCGAAGCGCGCATAGGACGCGAGCGGCGGAATCGCAACGGCGGGCGCCTGCGCGCGGCGCGCCGGGATGGAACCGCCAAGCGCCTGGCGGCGTGTCTCCAGGTACGCGCGCTCCGCAGAGCCTTCGGGCAGCGACAGGAATCGCATCTCTGCGAGATCGTCGTCGGCGAGCGGCAGCCGGAACCGGTCGCGGAAGGCGCGCAGCGCGTCGATGTCGAGCTTTTTCTGCTGATGCGACGTCATCCGCGACTCGCCGGCGCCGCCCATCCCGTAGCCTTTCTTCGTCTTGGCGAGCACGACGCTCGGCTGGCCCGCGTGCTCGCGCGCCGCCCGCAGCGCGGCGTAAAGCTTGCGGAAGTCGTGGCCGCCGCGCGTGAGTCCGTCGATCTCCTCGAGCGTCATGTGCGCAACGAGCGCCCGCAGCTCGGGATCGAGTCCGAAGAAGTGACTCTGGTTGTACGCGCCGTCGTTCGCGCCGAGCGTCTGGTATTGGCCGTCCACGGTCGCGGCGAATTGTCGCAGCAGCGCATGATGCGCGTCGCGCGCGAACAGCGGATCCCAGTCGGAGCCCCACAGCACCTTGATCACGTTCCACCCGGCGCCGACGAACAGCGACTCGAGCTCCTGGATGATCTGGCCGTTGCCGCGCACCGGGCCGTCGAGACGTTGCAAATTGCAGTTGATGACGAACGTAAGGTTGTCGAGCGATTCGCGCGCGGCAAGCGTCAGCGCGGCGACCGATTCGGGCTCGTCCATCTCGCCGTCGCCGAAGACGCCGAAGACGTGGCGCTCGCCCATCGTGGCGATGCCGCGATGCTCGAGGTAGCGCATGAAGCGCGCGTGATAGATCGCGCTGATCGGACCGATGCCCATCGAGCCGGTCGGAAATTGCCAGAACTGCGGCATCAGCCACGGATGCGGATACGACGACAAACCGTTGCCGCCGACCTCCTGCCGATAGTTGTCGAGCTGCGTCTCGGTCAGCCGGCCTTCGAGGAACGCGCGCGCGTAGACGCCCGGCGCCGAATGCGGCTGGAAGAACACGAGGTCCGCGCCGTGCAGCGCATCGGCGCCGCGAAAGAAATGGTTGAAGCCCACCTCGAAGATTTCCGCGGCCGACGCGTAGCTCGCGATGTGACCGCCGAGCTCGCCATACGCGCGATTCGCGCGGACGACCATCGCGAGCGCGTTCCAGCGGATGATCGACGTGATCCGCTGCTCGAGCGCGAGGTCGCCGGGATACGCGCCCTGCTCCTCCAACGGGATCGTGTTCTGGTACGCCGAGTACGGCGGAACGTGCGCCAGGATGCCGAGGTGCTGCGCCTGCTCCTCGAGGCGCTTCAGCAGGAACGCGCCGCGCTCCTTGCCGCCCGCGCGCACCGTGGCTTCGAGCGCGTCGAGCCACTCGCGCGTCTCGTCGGGATCGGCGTCGCTGTCGGGCATGCGCATCGCGCGATTCTATCCGGCGCCGCCGCGGCCGTGTCCGGGCACGCGAGCGAACGCTCGTCCGCCCGCGAGAAACCGCTGGCGGACGGCGCCGCTTCGGACGATACTAACCCCTCACGAAGAATACGCGACAACGCCATCCCGCGGGCCGCGTCGGAGAGGGACGATGCGAATGAAGGCGGCGCTTGGGTACCTGCTTGCAGGTCTCGAGGTGTGGCTCGGCGTCTGCGCGATCCTGATGGGACTCTACGTCATCCTCGCCGCGATGACGGCCATCGAGCCCGCATCCCGCCTGGAGTTGCTCGCCGCCGTCGCTGCCATCACGCTCGGCGCCGGACTCGTCGTCGACGCGTTTCGTCGCGAGCTTGGAGAGCGCGTCGCAAGAAACCTGGAGCGCTTCGGAAACCCGCTCGATTCGCCGACGCGCCCTGGCCAGGCGTGAGCGCAGCCGCCTCGTAGCCTCGCGCATTGGCCGCATCGCGCGTGGGCGTAGGTCACCGCGTCGCGCATCGAGCCTTCGTTTGACGCAAATCGACGCTCGCATGTCGCGGACGCGTCAGTGCCGCTTGAAATACTGCACGGCGCGCTCGTGCTTCTCGGCCGCTTCGCGCGTCGGAAACGTGCCGAGATTGCGGCGCTTGCCGGTGCGCGGATCGATCTTGCGCGAATACAACCGGTACTCGCCGGAGCGAAGCTTGCGGATCATGTCGAAACTCCGAACATTGCATTGATGACGAGAGGTCCATGACGTCCCCGACGCTACTGGCCGGCGCGAGCGGCTATTCGTTCAAGGAATGGAAGGGAACGTTCTACCCCGCCGATCTCAGGGCGGAAAGCATGCTCGCCTTCTACGCGGAGCGCCTGCCGACCGTCGAGATCAACAACACCTTCTACCGGATGCCGACCACCGCGATGCTCGAGAACTGGGCGGCAACGGCGCCGGCGAGCTTCCGCTTCGCGGTGAAGGCGTCGCGCCGCATCACGCACATCGCGAGGCTGAAGCCCGAATCCGCCGCCGATCCGCTTCAATACTTCTATCGCGTGCTCGCGGCGCTTGGCGACAAGCGCGGACCGGCGCTGTTCCAGCTTCCGCCGAACCTGAAGAAAGACCTGCCGCGGCTCGAAACGTTCCTGTCGCTGCTGCCGCCGGATCATCGCGCGGCGTTCGAGTTCCGCGAGGAAAGCTGGTTCGCCGACGACGTCTACGCGACGCTCGCGGCGGCGGGCGCGGCGCTGTGTCTGTCCGAGCGCAGCGACGACGCGCCCCCGCCGCTCGTCGAGACGGCGCCGTGGGGCTACGTTCGACTGCGTCTCGAACATTACGCCGACGACGACCTGCGCCGCTGGGCTACGCGGTTGCGCGCAACGTCGTGGGATCGCATCCATGTCTATTTCATGCACGAGCCGACCGCGCCCGCGTACGCGCGCGCGCTGATGGACTTCGGGGGGTCGACAGCGGAACGTACAAGCTAGAATCCGCGACGCACGACTATCCATCGATGTTCCGGGTCAGCTTTTCCAACCGCTTCGAGACGCTGCTCGACGGTCTTCTCGACACGCTTGCCGAGCCGCCGGCATCGCCGTTCGAGCCGCAGCAGGTGATCGTGCCGAGCACGGCGATCCGGCGGCGGATCGAGCTCGCCGCGGCCGATCGGTTCGGCATCTGTGCGAACGTCGAGTTCGCGTTCCTCGGCCAATGGCTCTGGCGGCAGATCGGGCGCCTCGTGCCGGTGGCCGATGTCTCGCCGTTTTCGCCGCCGATTCTCGTGTGGCGAATCCACGCGCTCCTCGGCGAGCGCGCATTCGTCGATACGCACCCGCGATTGCAGAAATACCTGCATGGCGCCGACGCGCGGATGCGCTATGAGTTGGCACTTCGCATCGCGTCGCTGTTCGACCAATACATCACCTATCGCGGCGACTGGCTCGCGACGTGGCTCGAAGGAGCAACCGTTGCGAAGATCGACGCAGCCGCCGCGTCGGCCGCCGACGATCAGCGCTGGCAGGCGGACCTGTGGCGGCGCATCGCGCGCGACAGCATCGCGGGGCGCGAACATCCCGCCGCCGCGTTCTTCCGGGCGGTGGCGGTGGCCGGTGCGGCCCGGTTGCGCAACGCGGGCATCCCGGACACGGCGCACGTGTTCTGCCTGCCGAGCATCCCGCCTCTCTACCTCGACATGCTGCGGCGGTTGAGCCGGTTCGTCGACGTTCGCGTCTCGGCGCTCAATCCGTGTCGCGAGTACTGGCTCGACACGGTGGACCGGCGGCGCCTCACGCACCTGGCAGCGCAAGGGGCGCTCGATTATCACGAGGTGGGCAACACGCTGCTCGCGTCGTGGGGAAAGGAGCGCAAGGCGCAACTCGCGCTGCTCTTCGACGATGACGGCGAGGCGCAGGACGACAACGATCGCTTCGAGCCCGCTCCCGGAGCTTCGCTGCTCGCGCGCGTGCAAAACGCGATCCTCGACCTGCGCGAGCTCGCGCCGGCGAGCCTCGCCGACGCCGCGGCCGGCGACCGCAGCGTCGAAGTGCACGTTGGCCACTCGCTGACGCGCGAGCTCGAGGCGCTGCACGATTACCTGCTCGCGCTCTTCGCGGGCCCGAATCCGCCGCGTCCGTCCGACATCCTCGTCGTGACGCCCGCGCTCGACGACGCGGCACCGCTGATCGATGCCGTGTTCGGCACCGCATCGCGCGAGCGGCACATTCCGTACGTCGTGACGGGACGCCGGCGCAGCCACGAGAACCGCGCAGCGCGCGCATTGCTCGACGTGCTCGCCGTGGCCGCTTCGCGCTTCCCGGCAACGGCGATCGTCGAGCTCGTGCAGCAGCCGATCGTCGCGCGTCGCTTCGGCATCGACGCAGCGGCGCACGAGCGCATCCGCGACTGGGTGCGCGCTGCGGGCATCCGCTGGGGCGCCGACGCGCGACACCGCGCGCAATGCGATCTGCCGCCGCTCGCGCGCCACACGTTCGACGACGGCCTGCATCGGCTCTACCTCGGTTACGCGCTGCCGTCGGACGTCGCGGGCGAATACAGGATGCTGCCGTTCGACGAGCGCCTGCCGGCGGGCGATGCGCGCGGCAGCGACGCGCTCGCCCTGGGGTCATTCGCGGCGTTGCTGCGCGAGCTCGAGCGCGTGCGGCATGACGTCGCGCGGGCGCTTCGCGCGTCCGAATGGATGCAGACGCTGCTCGACGTCGTGACGCGGTTTCTCGCGGCTTCGCACGACGAGGTCGAGGATCTGCGCGAGGTGCAGGCGGCGATCGGCGAGCTCCACGGGCAAATGGAAGCCGGCAGCCCCGATCAACCCATTGCGTTCGACGTCATCCGCGCCGCGCTCGAAGGCGTGCTCGACGATCCCGCCCGCGGCGGCGTGCCGAGCGGCACCGTTACGTTCAGCGCGATGGCAAGCCTGCGCAACCTGCCCTACCGCGTCGTCTGCATCGTGGGGATGAACGACGGGGCGTGGCCGGGCAACGCACGTCCCGCCGAGTTCGACCTGATGGCGTGCGCCCCGCGTCCCGGCGATCGGCAGCGCCGCGAGGACGAGCGCAACGTCTTTCTCGATCTTCTGCTCGCCGCGCGCGAGCGGCTTTACCTGAGCTTCACGGGACGCAACATTCGCGACCACGCGCCGCTGCCGCCGTCGGTCCTCGTCGCCGAGCTGCTCGACGTTCTGGTGCCCGCGCTTGCACCCGCCCGCGCCGATCCGGATGCGCTCGGGGCGGCGCGCAAGCGGATCGTCGTCGAGCATCCGTTGCAGCCATTCTCGGTCGACTGCTTCGTGACCAGCGCCGGCGATCCGCGCATCCGCAGCTTCGACGGCGACTATTGCGAGGCCGTGCGCGGCCGGATTCAGGCGCAGCGAAACGCGGCCACGAAGACGCCGATCGCGGCGGCGCCTGCGCGTACTGCGATCGTCGACGACGAGCTGATCGACGAGGACGAGGTCGAGGAGCGTCTGGCGCCGTTCTTCACCGGACCGCTTGCGCTCGACGGCGACGAGTGGCATGCCGTCACGCTCGCCGAGCTTGCGCAGTTCTTTCGCAATCCGTGCGGCTACCTGCTGCGCAAGCGCCTCCGGATCCGCCATGAGGAGAGCGACGACGAGCTTTCCGACGAGGAGCCGTTCGTCACGAGTTACGCCGACCGCTCGGCCCTCGCGCAGCGCCTTCTGCCCCATTACCTCGCCAACGCGCCGCTCGACGAGATTCGCAGCCTCGCGCGCGCCGGCACCGAGTATCCGCCGGGACGCCTCGGCGAGCGCCTGCTCGAGCGCGAGCTCGACGAGCTCGCGCACTACGCGCGCGATCTCGCGCCCGCGCTGGCCGAGCCTTGCCTGCCGGCGCTCGACGCCACGATTGCCGTCGCGCTCGAAGGCGAAACATGGCAGCTCACGGGCGCGTTCGGCGACCTGCGCAGGAGCGGGTTGCTTCGCCACCGTTACGGCGACGTCTGGGTCGGCGACTATCTGGACGGCTGGCTTGCGCACGTCTTCCTGAACGCGATCGCACCGCCGGACGTCGATCGCGTGACGACGTGGCATTCGCGCGGCGGCCATTACGTGCTGCAACCGATCGACGATCCGATGCCGCGGATCGCCGCGCTGTTGACGCTCTATCGACGCGGGCTGACCGAGCCGCTGCATTTCTTTCCGAAGTCGGCCTGGGCGTTCGTGCTCGGCAACGGCGATCCGCGGAAGGCCGCGCAGAAGTGGGAGGGCCATCCGTTCGCCCGCGGCGAAAAGGACCAGCCGAGCTACCGGCTCGCGCTGCGCGGCGTCGCCGATCCGCTCGATGCGCAATTCGAGGCCGTTGCGACGGCCGTGCTCGAGCCGCTTCTCGCCTGCATCGTCGACCCGCGTCTCGAATGAAGAACGGACCGCGCCCGAAAGCTTCGTCGTCGCGCGCACCGGCGGCGTTCGACGTGTTCGGCTGCCCGCTCGACGGCGTCAACCTCGTCGAAGCGTCGGCGGGTACCGGCAAGACCTGGAACATCTGCGGCCTTTACCTGCGCCTCCTCCTCGAACGCAAGCTTGCCGTCGACGCGATTCTCGTCGTCACGTTCACCAATGCCGCCACGGCCGAACTGCGCGAGCGCGTGCGTGCGCGGATCGTCGACATGCTCGCGCACGTCGCCGGCCGCGGCGCCGCGGACGCGGACCCGTTCGTCGCCACGCTGACGGGCGAGCTCGAGCGGCGGGGCGCGATCCGCGACGATATCCGGCACCGGCTGGAGCTCGCGCTGCAGTCGTTCGACGAAGCCGCGATCTTCACGATTCACGGCTTCTGCCAGCGCGCGCTGTCCGAGAGACCGTTCGAGACGGGACTGCCGTTCGCGTTCGACATCCAGCCCGACGACTCGGAGTTGCGCGAGGACGTCGTCCGCGATTTCTGGCGCCGGCACATCGCCACCGACGAATGCCCGCCGACGCTCGCCGCGTGGCTCGACGCGAAGCGCGTGACACCTGAAACGCTTGCCAGGCTTTTCGCACGCCATCTTGCGAAGCCGCGCGCACGCGTTGTCTGGCCGGCCGCGATCGACACGCCGCCCGCAACCGATTTCGCCAGGCTGCAGTCGTGCTTCGAGCAGGCGCGCGCGACGTGGCAGGCGCAGCGCGAAGCGATCCTCGCGGCGATCGACAAGGCGCTGCCCGGATTGAACGGTGGGCAGTATCAGCCGAAGGCGATCCGGCAGGCGGCGACGCAATGGGACGACTGGTTCGGCCACGACGCGCTGACGTGGATCAAATGGAAGGACTCGAAGCTCGCGCGCTTGACGACGACATGCCTCGAGCCCAGGAAAGGCCACGCCGCCGCGCGCCATCCGTTCTTCGCGCAGGCGCAGGCACTGATCGACGCGCGCCACCACGCGGAAGCCGAGCTCGAGCGCGGCCGGCTGCGGCTCGTGCGCGCGTTGTTCGACGAGGCGACGCCCGACCTTTCGGAACGCAAGCGCCGCGCGCGGCTCGCGTCGTACGACGACCTGTTGCAGAACCTCGACGCCGCGCTCCGTGCAAGCCCGGGTCTTGCGCCATCGCTGCGCGAGCGCTTTCCCGCCGCGCTGATCGACGAGTTCCAGGACACCGACCCCGTGCAGTTCGCGATCTTCGACGCCATCTACGCACGCGCGAACGCGCCGCTGTTTCTCGTCGGCGACCCCAAGCAGGCGATCTACGGCTTTCGCCACGCCGACCTCTTCACGTACCTGCGCGCCGCGCGCGACGCGAGGTCGCGATGGACGCTCACCGGGAACCAGCGGTCCACGCAGGGATTGATCAGCGCGGTCAATGCGCTTTTCGGCGCGAACGCGCGCGCCTTCCTGCTCGAAGGGCTCGATTACCACGACGTGCACGTCGGCACGAAGCCGCGCAAGCGTCTCGACGATCGCTCCGCACACCGCGCGGATCTGACGATCTGGACGCTGCCGCGCTTCGACGGTGGATCGCCTCTCGACCGGCGCACCGCGCTCGACGGTTCGGCGACCGCGACGGCGGCGGAGATTGCGCGGCTGCTCGGCGCTTCGGCCGCGGGCGAGATCACGCTCGACGGCAGGCCGCTCACGCCCGACGACATCGCCGTTCTCGTTCGCTCGCATCGTCAGGGCGACATGATCAAGCAGGCGCTTGCCGCGCTCGGCGTCGGCAGCGTCGAGCTGTCGCAGGCGACGGTTTTCAAGTCTTCCGATGCGGAAGACGTCTCGCGCGTGCTCGGATCGATCCTCGACCCGGGAGATGACGGTCGCCTTCGCGCCGCGCTGGCCACGCAGATTTTCGGCCTCGACGCGGCCGCGATCGCGGCGCTGGCGGACGACGAGTCGACGGCGATGCAGTACGTGCAGCGCTTACTCGGCTATCGTGAAACATGGCTCGGGGACGGCGTCGGCGTCATGTACCGCGCCTTGCTCGCGGACGAGCGCGTCGCGGCGCGGATGCTTGCGCGTCCCGACGGCGAGCGCCGGCTGACGAACCTGCTGCATCTCGGCGAACTGCTGCAAGCGGCGGCGCAGACGCATCCGGCGCCCGACGCGCTGCTGCGCTGGCTCGACGCACAGCGTCGCGACGACGCGCGCGACGAAGTTGCGCAGCTACGCCTCGAATCCGACCGCAACCTCGTGCAGATCGTCACGATCCACAAGGTCAAGGGACTCGAATTCCCCGTCGTGTTCTGTCCGTTCCTGTGGGATGCGTTCCAGCGCACGCGCAGCGAAATCGAGGGCCGCGAGTATCACGACGACGACGGCCGTGCCGTCGTCGACTTTCGCTCCGATGCCGAGCTCGATGCCGAAGCGAGCCGCATCAGGGACCGGATCAAGCTCGAAGCAGCCGCTGAAAGCGTCCGGCTCATGTACGTCGCGCTCACGCGCGCAAGCCATCGCGCCTATCTGGTCGCCGGCTGCTACGGCAAGCCGACGAAAAACGGCGAGGCGCCGAAGGAGACGCGCTGCGGCCTTCTCAACTGGCTCGTCGCCGGCAAAGACATGACGGCCGAGGAATGGCTCGATGGTGGTTGCAAGCTCGCAGCGAAGATCGACGATGCGTGGCGCGACCTCGCCGACGCGCTTGCGCCGCACGTCGCGTGCGTCCCGCTTCCCATGGACGCCGGAACGCGGCTCGCCATCGAAGCGCGCGCGCCGGAGACGCTCGCCGCGCTGGCGCCGCCGAAGCGGATTGCACAACCGTGGCGCATCGGCAGCTTCAGCGCGTTGCACGACGGCGCGGTCAGCGAGAGCGCCGCGAGCGACCACGATGCGCTCGATACCTCGGCCTCCGGCGAGCACGCGAATCGTCTACAAGCGGCGACCGCTTCGGCGCCGGACGTCGCCGCCGACGACATTCTGCGCTTTCCGCGCGGCATCGGCGCCGGCGACTGCCTGCATGCCGTGCTCGAGCGCGTCGACTTCCGCGACCCGGGCACGTGGGACGACGCGATCACGCGCGCGCTTCGCCGCCATCCGGTGTCGTTGCCGGGCGTCGCGGCGTCCGCGGCGCCGTCCGTCCTGCGACGGATGATCGCGCGCATGATCGGCGATGTCGTCCGCACCGAGTTGCGTGACGGCATCCGCCTCGATGCGATCGGGTGCGAACGACGCGTCGCGGAGCTCGGGTTCGATCTGCCGGTGCGCCGCCTCGATGCAGCCGCGCTGAACGCCGCGCTGAAGGCGCTGGGCTACGCCGTCGACCGACTGACGTTCGCGCGCCTCACCGGTTACCTGAAGGGATTCATCGACCTCGTCTTCGAGCACCGCGGCCGCTACTACGTGGTCGACTGGAAGTCGAACCATCTCGGCGATTCGCCCGCCCATTATGCGGGGCCGGCGCTCGCGCTCGCGATGGCGCAGCACGGCTATCACCTGCAGGCGCTGCTCTATTCGGTGGCGCTCACCCGCTACCTCGCGCACCGCGTGCGCGACTATCGCCACGACTTGCATTTCGGCGGCGTGCTCTACCTGTTCGTGCGCGGCGTGCGTCCCGGCTGGCGAAGCGCCGACGGCGAGCCGGCCGGTGTGCACTTCGATCGGCCGGACGCGAGCGCGCTCGCGCGTGTCGAACGGCTGCTCGATGCGGTGACGAAGGAGCCTTCGCGTTGATCCCCGAAGGCGACGTCACGCCCGCGCTGTGGCTCGCGCAAGGCTTCGCCGAGCGTGCGGTCACCTGGGCACGCGAGCGCGACGCGCCGCCGCCGTCGGTCGTGGTGCTGAAGGAAGCGGCGTACCGGACGAGCGTTGCCACGGCGTCGGGACACGTGTGCGTTCGTCTGCACGAGATCGAGTGGCCGGAAGGCGTCGACGCGTCGACCGCTCGCGATCGCCTGCTCGAGACGCGCGTCGTCGGCACGCCGCAGGCGCCGTCGAACCTGCCGCTGATCCTCGACGACGGCGGTCGTCTCTACCTGCATCGCTACTTCGATTACGAGCGGCGCCTGGCGCGACGTCTGATGCGGCTCGCTGATGCGCCGCTCGACACTGTCGCGCTTGCGCCGCTGCGCACGCGGATCGGCGCGCTCTTCGCCGGCAATGCCGGGCAACTCGACGGCCGGCCCGACTGGCAGAAGATCGCGGTCGCGCTCGCGCTGCTGCGCAGGCTCGCGATCGTCAGCGGCGGCCCCGGCACCGGCAAGACGACGACGATCGTCAGCGTGCTCGCCTGCCTGCTCGAGCAGTGGCCCGACTGCCGGGTGAGGCTCGCGGCCCCGACCGGCAAGGCGGCGGCGCGGATGCTCGACGCGATCCGCGCCCGCGCAGCGACGCTGCCGCTCGACCTCGCGGCGCGCTTTCCATCGGAAGCGTTCACGATCCACCGTTTGCTCGGAGCCACGCGCGCCGACGACTTTCGCCACCACGCCGGCAATCCGTTGCCGATCGACGTACTCGTCGTCGACGAGGCGTCGATGCTGGACCTCGCGCTCGCGACGCATCTGCTCGAAGCGCTTCCCGATCCCGCGCGCCTGATCCTGCTCGGCGACAAGGACCAGCTCGCGGCTGTCGAGGCCGGCGCCGTTTTCTCGGAGATCGGCGCCGATCCGTCGCTGAACGTCTCGATGCGCGAGCACGTTGCCGCGCTGACGGGCATCGCGGCCGAGCGGATCGTTCCCGCGCCGCCGATCGAAGCCACGCCGCTTCGCGACAGCGTCGTCTGGTTCACCGACAGCTTCCGTTTCGCGCGCGATTCAGGCATCGGGCACCTCGCAGGTGAGATCAACGCCGGCGACGCCGAACGGACGCTCGCGGCATTGCGGTCGCAGCAGGACGCGTCGATCGCGTGGCTCGACGATGCAGCGCGCATACCGCAGGCGGCGACGATGGCGAGCGCTGTCGATGGTTTCGCGCCCTACCTGTCGGCGATGAGATCGCGCGACATCCGCGCGATCTTCGACGCGTTCGGGCGCTTTCGCGTGCTTTGCGCCGAGCGCGAAGGACCGCGCGGTGTCGCGGGAATGAACGACGCGGTGGGCCGTCATTTCCGCGACGCGCTCGATCATCCGCTGGATCCCGGTCCGCGCTCGCCGTGGCATCCGGGCAGGCCCGTGCTGGTGCTGCGCAACGAATACGTGCTGCGCCTTTTCAACGGCGACATCGGCATCGTCCTGCCCGACGACGACGGCCGGCTGATGGCGTTTTTTTCCGAGGGCGATGGCGGCTTTCGCGCGATCGCCCTGGCGCGGCTGCCCGAGCACGACACCGCGTTCGCGACCACCGTGCACAAGGCGCAAGGGTCGGAGTTCGACGAGGTGCTGCTGGTGCTGCCGTCGCGGGCGTCGCGCGTCGTCACGCGCGAGCTGCTCTATACCGCCGTGACGCGCGCGCGAACGAAAGTGACGATCGCCGCCGGCGCGGACGTCGTGTCGAGCGGGATTGCGAATCGGATGCGCCGGCACTCCGGGTTGATCGCGCGTCTTGCGGGTTCCGGCTGAACGGACAGACGCGCCTTGTCATAAGTCCGGCTTGCTCCTATCCTCTGCGCCGGGCAGTCGGGGGAAGCACATCGCGAACACGACGTGCGAGGCCGTCGTCAATCCGGCCGCCACTGTTCGGCTGCACATCGGAGGAAGGGAGATGAGCGATACGCGTAAGCGTTGGGCCGGCCGGGCTGGATTGGCCTGCGGTTTCGTCGCATGCGGCTTATTGTCGCCGGTCGGCGCGCAGCAGATGACGGACGCGCAGAAGAGCGCGATCCGCGACAACTGCCGCAGCGATTACATGCAGCATTGCTCGAGCGTTCCTCCCGGAACCGCGCAGTCGCTCGCGTGCTTGCAGCAGAACGCCGGAAAGGTTTCGGCGGCGTGCCAGCGCGCGCTCGGTGCCGTATCGGGAAGCGGCGCACCGCAGCGCACGTCCAAACCGTCGCAAAGCGCGGCGCAAGCATCTGCAAACGGTCCGCAAGCCGCTCCCAACGCGGCGCAGCAGCAGGTTGCGTCATCGGAGGCGCGATCATGGCCCGTCACTGTCGCGAACGAACGCGGGAGCGCGGTCATCTACCAGCCGCAAGTGATTTCGTGGCCGGAGCAGCGAACGCTCAATGCGCGGATTGCGCTCGCGCTCGTTCCGGCGGCCACCCGAAAGGAGACGCTCGGCACGATCGAAGTCGCGTTCCGCACGAATTCCGATCTGGCGACGCGCACGGTGACGCTCTCGTCGCCGCGGCTCCAGTCGGTACGCTTCCCCGGAGCCGATCCGCAGCAGACGCAGCGCTTCGAGCAGGCGATCACGAACGCGCTCGACACGATGGGTGAGCGGCGCGTCCCGCTCGACATGATCCTGCTGTCGCTCGACCACGCAGGCGAGGCGCCGCCCGACGCCGGTTTGAAGAACGAGCCACCGCGGATCTTCTACAGCTCGCGTCCTGCAAGCCTGCTCGTCTTCGATGGCGAACCCGTGCTTGCGCCTGCAGGCGGCTCCGCGCTGCAAGTCGTCGTCAACACGAACTGGGACGTGTTCTTCGATCCGACGACGCGGACGTGGTATTGGCTGAACAACGGCGCATGGCTTGGCGCGAGCGACGTCAAGGGCCCGTGGTCGCCCGTGGCGAAGCTTCCCGCCGCGTTCTCGACGCTGCCTGCCGATCAGAATTTCGCCGCGGTGCGCAAGCAGATTCCCGGACGCCGATTGTCGGCGTCCGCGATGCCGACGATCTTCGTGAGCACGTCGCCGGCCGAGATCATCGTGACGCAGGGCGTTCCCAGGCTCGTGCCGATCGCGGGGACGTCGCTGCGTTACGTCGCGAACACCGACGCGAACCTGATCGTCGATTCGACGGCGGGCAAATACTATTTCCTCGTCTCGGGGCGATGGTTCTCGGCGTCGAACCTCGACGGACCGTGGACGTTCGCGACGTCGAGCCTGCCGTCCGATTTCGCGCGCATCCCGCCGTCGAGTCCGCGCGGCTCGGTCCTCGTGTCGGTGCCGGGCACGCCGCAGGCACACGAAGCGGTTCTGCAATCGCAGATTCCGATCGAAGGCACGCTCGAGCGCAACAGCGCGAAGATCGAAGTCGTGTACAGCGGCGGCACGCCGAAATTCGAGCCGATCGCCGGCACGACGACGATGTACGCGGTCAACACGAACGACGACGTGATCCGCATCGGCGACAAGTACTACGTCTGTCATCAGGGCGCCTGGTTCGTCGCGTCGTCGCCGACCGGCGTCTGGGTGCTCGCCGATGCCGTTCCCGCGGTGATCTACACGATTCCCCCCGCGAGCCCGGTCTACCGTGTCACGTACGTCCGCGTGTACGAGACGACGCCGACGACCGTCACCTTCGGCTACACGTCGGGTTACATGATGGGCTACGTCTCGGCGGGAGTCGTCGTCTATGGAACCGGTTACTACTATCCGCCGTACATCTGGTCGGCGCCCATTCCGATCTACCACCCGTATCCGTACACGTTCTCCGGAGCCACCTGGTACAACCCGAACACCGGCGCGTGGGCGCGCGGCGGCACCGTCTATGGGCCGTACGGCGGCGCAGTCTCGGGTGGAACCGCGTACAACCCGAACACCGGCGCGTGGGCCCACGGCGCGGCGGTGTACGGGCCGAACGGCGGCGCCGGCGCATGGTCGGCGTACAACCCGTCGACCGGAAGCTACGCGCACGGCAGCGCCTCATGGGGGACGAACAGCGGCACCGCGAACGCGAATTGGTACAACGCGCGTACCGGCATAAGCGGCTCGACGAACCAGAACTACAACCAGTACGGCAACTGGGGATCGAGCACGTTCAGCGGCGCCAACAAGACCGTCACGACGCAGCACCAGACGAACTCGCAGGGTAGCGCAGGAAGCTTCAAGTCGAGTACCGGCGCCGAAGGCGCCGGCGTCAAGGGAGCGAATGGCAACAGCGCGGGCGTCGCGAAGAACGCCAGCGGAAACGTCTACGCGGGTGCGAACGGCAACGTCTACAAGCACACGTCGGACGGCTGGTCCGAATGGAACAACGGAGCGTGGAATCCCGTGACGCCGCCGGACAACAGGAATTCACAGCAGAGTCAGTCCGGCCAGCCGCGACAGCAGAATCTGTCGGGCCAGACGCAGAATTCCTCGGCGCAGAACCGCGCGTCGAACCAGCACCTTTCCGGGCAAACGCGCGAATCAGGCGCCAGCGCGACGGGCACGCAAGGTCGCGCATCTTCACAGAACCTGTCCGGCGAGAGCGAGCGAGGTACGGGCGCAAGGAATCGATTCGGCGGCGGCGGATTCCAGCAAACGGGAGGATTCGAGCAACTCGAGAACGATCGGACGGCGCGCACGCAGGGTGCGCAGCGCCAGGAACGATTCGGCGCGATGGAGGGCCGGGGCGGCGGAGGCGGACGTTTCCGACGCTAGGGCTTGCGCACCAAGACCTGTCGGCACAACTTACGACGCGCGCAACTGACGCTGAGGTGGATCGAGCAACAACCGAATCGAAAATCATTGAGTATGCGGCACGGCACAAAGCCTGCTTTGCGCCGTGCCGATCATTCTGCGTCCCAGTGATCGGGCCCGCGGTCTTGGTATTTGACCCCCGATAACGGCGATCTCGAAGCGACCCAACGACCGGCGGCCGGCGGCAGCGGCCCGCTGTCGCGAGTCCGCAACCCGCCCGCGTCCGCGGTCGGGGGGACGGAATACCAATTCGACCATGCTCCGCCATCGGTGGAGACATCGCGACCTGATACGCACCGTTGCCATGAGCCTGGACCTTCACGCGGTGCGAGTCGCAGACCTTCGTCCAGTCGGTGGAGACTCCGAGCGAGATACACGCGGTGAGTGTCAGCTCACTGTGGCAGCGATAACTCCCAGCGCACCGCGTCGCTCACCGACGTGGGTTTTCCGCAACGCGGCCCTCTATGACGGGGCTTACCTGCATCTCGACTGCGCGCAGCGTGTCACGAATTTCCAGGTCTCGGTGCAGAACAAGGCTATCGGCGCGCTCGACGTCGATGCGTCGACGGATACGCAGCGTCCGAACGCCGGGAAGATCACGAGCAACGTTTACGCGCCCAAGGGCACATCGGCAACCGACCCGAACTGGGCGATCGTATTGCCGCACAACGGCGCGTACGGAGCGCTGACGGTCGCGATACGCGCGTATGTATGCCACCCATGGCAACGATTTTTCGGTGTCGGAGGTGCAGTTCTATGCGGATCAAGCGACGCCGACGTGCAATGGGCAGCGGGTCTGCGCCGCCTCTGCCGCAACCCTGCTGGAGGACTTCGCCGGTGCGGGACCGCAGGACGTCAAGGCGACGTGGACGTGCGGAAATGACCCCTCGCCGTACACGGCCGTGGCAGTCCCGTGGACCGTCACGCGTAGCGGTGTTTCGTATCCGACTCCGCCGTCGTCGAGGCACGGTGCCCAACGACGACCGTGACATGCACGGACCCGGGAAACAATCCGACGACCTGTTCGAATTTTGCCAAGGACGCCGATGACACCGTCGTGTATGCCAACGCGGCCAGGATTCCGTTCCAGTTGAGCGCGACGTACTCGTCGTGCTCTTCGGTGATCGGTGGCAAGACGAACTACTACCATCAGAACGGGTCCACGGCGAACAACCCGGCGTGCCAGAACGTGCAGAACGCGATCCATGACGCGATCGCCGAGGGCTCGTGCCCGGCGGCAGTCGGCTCCGACGCGAACAACTCGTGGAAGCTATGGCCCTACAACGTCGGCGTCGGTGCGGGGACGAATGCGACGCCCGTGGTCGATCCGGCCCTTGGCCAGCCGCCGCTGCTGCTCTTTCTTGGATGCAACTCACTGCTCCAATAAGCAGCGTCGTAACCTCGGACGCGTCGCAAATCGGCCGGCATTTGCCGGCCGATTCGTTTATCGATATCCGACAAGCCCCCGGGCATTTGCCAATGCAGGGCACTTCAGCCGCAGCAGCCGTTCCCCATCGTATCGGTTCTGGACGTTGTGTCGACGGCACAGCAGCCTGTTACTGCGCTTCCACGAGCCGTCGCCTGTGCTGGTCCCGGTTTCAGGTCACTGCCGAACAGCGGTACGTCGTCGAGCGTATGGAACGCTTCCCATGCGATTCCCTGCGGGTCGCGCGTCCAGTGCTTGTTGCCGCGCGCGTAGCAGCACGTGACGTTCGGTTCGTCGTAGACCGCGTCGGCATCCGCGGCGGAGAAGCGGGCGCGAATACCCGCAAGCTCGTCCGCGGATTCCGCTTGCACACCGAGATGATTCAACCCGGCGCGCGCGCCGCGATGCGAAACCGCGAAGTTGACGCGCGGATCGTCCAGCATCCATTTGGCGTAGTCGGGCTTTTCGACGGTCGGTGGCATTCCGAACAGGTTCGAGTAAAAGCGGACGCTCGCGGCCAGGTCGGGCACGCTGAGATGCACGTGAAATCGCTTCATGATGAGCTCCGGCGCAGTCTGGGCAAGGGGCGTACGGCAGGCGCGCAAGCCGTGTCGCACGCGGCGCCGCGGTTTGCGCGGCAGCAGTTTTCGGTCAGGTAGCGGACCAGACGATCCATCGCATCGATATCGGGCCGATACCAGATGAAGCGGCCTTCCCGCCGATCGCCCAAAAGCCCCGCTCCCGCGAGCTCCTTGAGGTGAAACGACAGCGTCGCCGGGGCGAGCTTCAGCCTGGATGCAATCGCGCCCGGCGTCAGTCCGTCGGGAGCGTGTTCGACGAGCAAGCGGAAAATCGCGAGCCGGGTCTCCTGCGCGAGCGCGGCGAGTTGCGCGACGGCTCGCGCGGATGCAGCGGAGCCACGCCTGCTCGCGAGGGCCTGCATTGCGCTCATATTTCCAATAGTATCGAATTGATGGCGGCTGTCAACCTCCGATGTCCGCCAACCGCCTGGTGGCGCGAATTTTCGGCTTGCCTTGCGCGGTACGGCTCGGATAATGGTCGCTCGTCCTTGGCCATCGGCAGGAGGCACCCATGACGAAGCCGACCCTCGAGCAATTGCGCGGCGCGTGCCGCGGACAGATCGTCACGCCCGACGACGCCGACTACGAAGCTGCGCGCAAGGTCCACAACGGCATGATCGACCGTCGACCGGCGCTCATCGTCCGCGCCGGCGACGTCGCCGACGTGATGGCGACCGTCGATTACGCACGCGAGAACGCGCTCGATCTCTCCGTACGCGGCGGCGCGCACAGCGTGCCGGGCTTCGGCACCAACGACGGCGGCGTCGTCCTCGACCTCGGGCGCATGAAAGGCATTCGCGTCGATCCAGCCAGTCGTACCGTGCGTGCAGAGGGTGGTTGCACGTGGGGCGACTTCTTCCATGCGACCTACCCGTTCGGGCTCGCGACGACCGGCGGCATCATCTCGACGACGGGCATCGGCGGCCTGACGCTCGGTGGCGGCATCGGCCATCTGTCACGCGGCCATGGCCTGTCGATCGACAATCTGCTCTCGGCCGATGTCATCACTGCCGAAGGCCGGCGCGCCGTAGCGAACGAGCACGAGAACCCGGATCTGTTCTGGGCGTTGCGCGGTGGCGGCGGCAACTTCGGTGTCGTCACGTCGTTCGAATACCGGGTGCATCCGGTGAAGGACGTTTTCGTCGGTCTCTTCTTCTTCGAGGTCTCGGCAGCGAAGGAAGTCCTGGAGTTCTATCGCGATTACATTGCCAAGGCGCCCGAGGAGATGGGCGCATTCTTCGCATGGCAGATCGCGCCGCCGTTGCCGTTCATCCCGGAGAAGCGGCACGGCGAACCGTTCTGCCTGATCGTCGCGTGCTGGGCGGGCCCCTTGGAACGCGGCGAGGATGCGCTGCGGCCGATCCGCCAGGCCGGTCCGATCGCGGCCGAGCTCGTGACGCCGATGCCGTTCCCCGCGTTGAACAGCGCATTCGACGCGCTCTTGCCGCCGGGTCTGCAGCATTACTGGAAGGCGAGCTTCGCGACGTCGTTGACCGACGGCGCCATCGCGGCGCACATGCAGCACGGTCCGCAGGTTCCCGTCGTCAATTCGACGGTTCACATCTACCCGATCAACGGCGCGTGCATGCGCGTGCGTTCCGACGCCACGGCCTTCGCCTACCGCGACGCGCAGTTCGCGACCGTGATCGCCGGCATGTGGCCGAATGCGGCCGACAACGCGAAGAACATCAAGTGGGTGAAGGACTACTATGCGGCCCTTCAGCCCGACTCGACCGCCGGTGGCTACGTGAACTTCATGGCGGGCGACGACCAGGGCCGCATTCGCGACAACTACAAGGGCAACTACGAGCGGCTCGTCGCGATCAAGAGGCAGTACGACCCCGGCAACGTGTTCCACATGAACCAGAACATCAAGCCGGCGTAGCGGCGTATCGAAGGCGCTGCTGCGCCCCATGAACATCACGACGCCGATCGACCTTCGTTCGGATACCGTCACCCGTCCTTCGCCGGAAATGCGAGCGGCGATCGCCGCCGCGCCCGTCGGTGACGACCAGTACGGCGATGACCCTACGGTGAACGCGCTCCAGGAGCGCGTCGCCGCGATGCTCGGCAAGGAAGCGGCGCTCTGGTTTCCCAGCGGCACGATGGCGAATCAGGTTGCCCTGCGCACGTTGACGCGGCCAGGGGACGATGTGATCGTCAGCCGCGAGGCTCACGCGGTCTGGCACGAGACCGGCGGCTCGGCCGCCAACGCCGGCGTTCAGCTGACCGAAATCGGTGCGCGCGGCGTGTTCACGGCGGACGCGTTCGTTGCGGCGATAAAGCCGCGCGATCACCCGATTTATCCGCCGACCGCGCTCGTAGAAATCGAGAATACGCACAATCGTTCCGGCGGCATCGTGTTCCCGCAGCATGAAGTGGTGCGGATCTGCGCACACGCGCGCCAACTGGGCATCGCGAGCTTCCTCGATGGTGCCCGCATATGGAATGTCACCGCGGCGACCACTATTCCCGTAAGCGAACTGGCGGCGCCTTTCGATCTCGTCGCGGTCTCGCTTTCGAAAGGACTCGGCGCGCCCGGCGGTTCACTGCTTGCGGGGCCGCGTGACGTCATCGTGCGTGCGCTCCGGCATCGCCGCATGATGGGCGGCGCGATGCGACAGGTTGGAATCTTCGCGGCGGCCGGCATCTTCGCGCTGGAGCACAACTTGGCGCGCCTCGTCGACGACCATGCGAACGCCCGCCTCCTCGCGGAACGCCTTGCGAGGAGCCCGCGGATTGCGATCGATCCTGCCACCGTGCAGACGAACATCCTCGTGTTCCGGCTCGCCGCGGATGCACGCGATGCGACGACATTGGTCGCAAAGGCACGTGAACGCGGCGTCCTGATCAACGCCTTCGGGCCGCGCACGGTGCGCGCAGTCACCCACCTCGACGTGTCGCGCGACCAGTGCCTGCAAGCTGCCGACGTACTGGTGGAGGTCGCCAGCAACTCGCCGGCGTGAGGGCGCTGCAACAGCGCAGCGCCCGTCCGTTGCAGTCGGCGTTACTTCGCGGACGCCTGCGCCTTCTCGAGATACGAATAGTCGACGTACTTGCCCACCCAGCCGTCGACGTCCTTGACGAGGTCGGCCGGAATCTTGCCCTGCTTCGCAATCGTCTGCAGGATGATCCGCGTCGACGGCATATCGAGCTTCGGCTCGGTCAGGATCACCGAACCCATCGCGTTCAGCACGACCGGCACCGCCTTCGGATCGTTCATCTTCTTCGCGAGGATCTCGGCGACCCTCTCCTTCGGCTGCGTGCGGATGTAGTCGATGCCGCGCAGCGTCGCGCGGACGAAGCGCACGATGACATCCGGATGGTCCTTCACCATCTGCGGGCTGAACGCGAGCTCGAGGCTTTCCGCGTTCGGGATCGGCGGCAGCTGCTGGATGTAGTGGATCTTGTCGCTCTGCGCGATCGCGGCGGCCGATGCCGGCTCCCAGCCGATGAAGGCCTCGACTTCGCCCTTGTCGATCATCACCGCGATGTCGGTGATCTTGCCGAAGACGCGCTTGACCTTGAAGCCCTGCGTCTGCTCGGCGTAGCCGAGGATCGCGTCGTGGATCGTCCCGATGCCGGGCGTGCCCACCTTCTTGCCGTCGAGCTCCTTGTACGACGTGTACTTCTTCAGGCCGACGAGCGCGGCATTGCCTTTCGTGAGCGACATCACGATGCGCAGATCGCCGCCGCGCGCGACGAACTGCATGAAGGGCGCGATCGCCGCCATCACCGCGTCGACGGAACCGCTCGGCATGTCGAGCAGCGCCGCGGGGCCGTTCGCGTACGTCTTGCGCTCGATCTTGATCCCTTCCTTCTCGTAATACCCGAGCCCCTCGGCGACCCAGACGGCGCCGTAATCGACCTCCGCGCCCGGCTGGTCCGCGAGGCGCACCGTCGTCGTTGCCTGCCCGAACGCCGACGACAGCCCGAACGCGAGCGTCGCGACGAAAATCGCCGCGGCCCGCGCGCATCCGTTGAAATGCTTGCCGAATCCGTTCATCACCGTCTCCTCCTCCGTTGAATCTTTCGTCTCAGACCTTCTGCGGCAACACGTCCGCCTGGCCTTCGTGAACCTCCTGCAGCAGAGCGGCGCAGCGCGCGCGAAGCGCGTTGAATCCTGGGTCCACCGGGTTGCGCGGACGCGGCAGCTCGATCTCCATGTCGGCGACGATGCGCGCCGGCTTCGTCGACAGCATGATCACGCGGTCGCCGAGGAACACCGCTTCCTCGAGGTTGTGCGTGATGAAGACGATCGTGCGCCGCCGATGCTCCCAGATGCTCAGCACTTCCCGCTGCATCTTCTCGCGCGTCGGCTGGTCGAGGCTCACGAACGGCTCGTCCATCAGGATCAGATCGGCGTCGGTCGCGAATGCGCGGGCGATCGAGACGCGCTGCTTCATGCCGCCCGAAATCTGATGCGGGTAGTAGCGCTCGAATCCGCGCAGACCCACGACGCCGATGATGTCGTCGACCTTGCGGGCGATCTCGGCCCTCGCAACCTTCTTGATCCGAAGGCCGGTGCCGATGTTGTCGCGAACGTCGAGCCACGGCAGCGTCGACGGCTCCTGGAAAACGAACGAGATGTTGTGGCGCTTCGGATCGACCTCTTCGCCGTCGATCAGCACCTGCCCGGCCGACGGCTTGATGATGCCGGCGAAGATGTCGAGCAGCGTCGTCTTGCCGCAACCACTCGGCCCGCAGATGCAGAGGAACTCGTTCTCGCGGACCGCGAGCTCGAGGCCGTCGTGGACGAGAAGAGTCCCGTAACGGTGCGTGATCTCCGCACGAACCTTGACGGCTTCCTGCATGGCCGGCCTTTCCACGTCCGGGCGCGCAGCGACGACGCCGGCGGCGCCAGCCCTCACAACGTCACCTGCCAGCGCCAGCGGAACAGCCGCCGCTCGAAGAGCAGCAGGATCTCGTTCATTGCGAATCCGAGCGCACCGATCAGCACCATACCGACGACGATCTCCGGAATCTGCAGCAGCTCGGCGTAATTCACCATCATGCGTCCGAGGCCCACCGACGTGCCGCCCGACAGCTCGGCCGCGACGATGGTGAGCCACGCCGCGCCCAGCGCGACGCGCATGCCACCCATGATGTCGGGCAGGACGGTCGGCAACACGATGTGCGTCAGCACCCAATAGCGGCTTGCGCCATAAGCGATGGCGACCTTGCGGTGAATCTGCTCGACGCGCGCGACGCCGACGAGCGTCGCGGTGAACACCGGAAAGAAGGAGCCGATGAAGATCAGGAACGCGAAGCGCGGCAGACCCGAGAAAAAGATGATCGCCAGCGGAATCCACGCGATCGGCGGAATGAAGCGAAACGGCTCGACGATCGAGCGCGTCGCCGTGTAGAGCCCCGGCACCAGGCCCATCAGCAGCCCGAGCGGCACGCCGAGCACGACGCCGGCCGCGAAGCCGACGAGCACGCGGTACAAGCTGGCCCAGCAATGCGCCCAGAGCGAATTGCCCATCGTGTCGCCGTTCGTCGCGAGCGTCACGAACGCCTGGACGATCTTGTACGGCGAGGGGAAGAACGGCGAGTTGACGATCGCCGCAGCGAAGTGCCATACGGCGAGAAAGGCGACAATCGACACGACGTTCAGCGCCAGCGGGCGCAGTTGTGCCGACGGCACGAATCGTTGGGCAGCGGAAACGCCATTCATCGGACGACCTCGGCGGATTGCAGGCCCAGCATCGCGCGCGCATCGGCGGGCGATGCGGGCTCGGCGCCGAGCAGGCGCACGATCGACACGGCTCGCTCGACGAGCGCGCCGTTCCCCGGCGTCAGCACGCCGTGGTCGATGTAGAGGTTGTCCTCCATGCCGACGCGCACGTGACCGCCGAGGATGACCGCCTGCGCGACCATCGGAAATTCCATCCGCGAAATGCCGAAGCCCGCCCAGATCGCGCCCGGCGGCAGCAGGTTTCGCATGTACAGCATGCTCTCCGGCGTCGCCGGCGTGCCCCACGGAATGCCGAGGCAGATCTGGAAGAGCGGCGGCTTCGCGATGCGGCCATCCTCGACCATCCGGCGCGCGAGCATGACGTGGCCCGGCTCGAACACCTCGAGCTCGGGCTTGACGCCCGTCTTCGCGATCGCTTCGGCCATCGTGCGCAAATGCGCCGGCGTGTTGACGAAGCCGGTCTCGCCGAAGTTCATCGAGCCGACGTCGAGGCTGCAGATATCGGGAAGGAGCTCGACGACATGGCGAACGCGATCGAGCGGCGGCGTCATCGTCGTGCCCGGTCCACCGACCTTCGGATCGTCGTCGCTCGGAACGAACCGTGATCCAGGGCCGGTCGTCAGGTTGATCAGGATGTCGCATCCCGATGCGCGAATGCGCTCGACGACGTCGCGGTAGTAATCGACGCTCTGGCTCGCCTTCCCCGTCTTCGGATCGCGAACGTGAATGTGCGCGATCGTCGCGCCCGCGTTGCGCGCCTCGATCGCGGCGTTCGCGATCTGCTCCGGCGTCACCGGCACGCCGGGATGCTTGGCCAGCGTATCGGCGCCGCCGGTGACGGCGCAGCTGATGATCGTTTTGGTCTTCACGCGATACCCCGCTGGAATTCAGAAGCCGAGCACGTCGTGCACGAAGCGCGTGTTGACGTCGCCGGCGCGAAAGCGCTCGTGCGCGAGCAGCTCGAGATGGAACGGGACGGTGGTTCGCACGCCCTCGACCTGCATCTCGCCGAGCGCGCGCCTCATCCTGGACAACGCCTCGTCGCGGTCGCGGCCCCAGCAGATCACTTTCGCGAGCAGCGAATCGTAGAACGGCGGCACATCGTAGCCCGCCTCGAGGTGACTGTCGACGCGAACGCCCGGGCCGCCCGGCGCGCGGAAGTGCGCGACGCGGCCCGGGCACGGCGCGAAACCGGACAGGTGGTCCTCGGCATTGATCCGGCACTCGATCGCATGACCTTCGAGCCGCACGTCCTGCTGGCGGATCGCGAGCGGCTCGCCGGACGCAATGCGAAGCTGCTCCTTGACGAGATCGACGCCGGTGATCATCTCGGTGACCGGATGCTCGACCTGGATGCGCGTGTTCATCTCCATGAAGTAGAACTCGCGCGATTCCTGGTCGAGGATGAACTCGACGGTGCCGGCGCTCGTGTAATGGACGCGCCGGCAAAGCGCGACGGCCGCCTCGCAGATTCGCGCGCGCATCTTCGCGTCGAGCACCGGCGAAGGCGCCTCCTCGACGAGCTTCTGGTTGCGCCGCTGGCTCGAGCAGTCGCGCTCGCCGAAGTGGATCACGCGCTCGCCGTCGCCCAGCACCTGCACCTCGATGTGGCGCACGTTCGTCAGATACCGTTCGACGTAGACCGAAGGATCGCCGAAGGCGACCTGCGCCTCCGCCATCGCCTCCATCAGCAGCCGCTCGAGATCCTCGGCGCGCGGAACGATGCGCATGCCGCGGCCGCCGCCACCCGCCGACGCCTTCAGCAGCAACGGATAGCCAATCTTCTTCGCGATGTCGACGATCTCGTCGCGGTTGGCGACCGCGCCTTCCGAGCCCGGCGTCGTCGGCACGCCCGCATCGCGCGCGCTGCGCTTCGCCGCGATCTTGTCGCCCATCAGCGCGATCATTTGCGCGGTCGGTCCGACGAACGTGACGTTCTCGCGCGCGCAGCGCTCGGCGAACGCAGGCTTTTCGGCGAGGAATCCGTAGCCGGGATGAAGCGCGTCAGCGCCGAACGCAACGGCGGTGCCGACGAGCGCCTCGACGTTCAGATAGCTCTGCGACGACGGCGCGCGACCGATGCAGACCGCGCGATCGGCGAGGCGCACCGGAAGCGAATCGCGATCGGCCTCGGAGCACGCCGCGATCGTCTCGATGCCCAGCTCGCGGCACGCACGCAGGATCCGCAGCGCGATCTCGCCGCGGTTGGCGATCAGCAGGCGTCGTATCGGACGCGCAGCCGCCATCGCGTTTCGCTCTACTCCGGCTCGATCACGAGCAGCACCTGCCCGAATTCGACCGGCTGGCTGTTCTCCACCCGGATCTCGCGCACGATGCCGGCCGTCTCGGCGTGAATCGTGTTCATCAGCTTCATCACTTCGATGATGCAAACGACGGTGTCGGGTTGCACGCGGTCGCCGACGTCGACGAACGGCGGGGCGCCCGGCGACGACGCACGATAGAACGTGCCCACCATCGGCGCCTTGACTGTCGCCATGCCGGTCGGCACGTCGGCGCTCGGCATCCTGCGCGCAGGCGGCGCGTCCTCGACACGCGGCGGCGGCGCGGCATGCGGCAGCGGAATGGGCGCGGGCTCGGCGTGCGCGGTGCGTTCCGCCGGCGGCGCATGACGCGACACCCGCAGCTCGAGGTCGCCGTATTTCAAATGGAAATCGCCGAGATGCTCGGCGGACTCGACGAGCTTCAGGATCGCTTCGAGGTCGGCCGGCGTGATCTTCGTGTCGCTCATGGCGCTCGTGTCCGTTCTGGTCGAATCGTTCAGCCTGCGTTGGACGTGGCGGAGAACTCGAAATCGCCCTTGCGGATGTAGACGCGTCCAGGCTTGCGACGATGCACGAGCTTCTCGACGAGATCGACGATCGGCGAGGCGGCGCTGTATTGCGTATCCATCGGCTGCGCTGCAAGCATCTCGTCGACCTGCGTGCCGGCGAGCATGAAGCGCAGCAGCCGCTCGTCGTCGCCGGCGTCCGGATACTTCGCGCGCAATGCCTCGACGGCCGGCGCGAGCGGCCGCGGCTCGAGCGCAATGTCGCGCGAGCCGTTCTCGACTATCCGGTCGAGCGCCTCGGGATCGACCGGCCCGAGCAGCTTGCCGTAGTAGCCGAGCGCGTACTTCTTCACCTCGTTCGGCACGATCCGGTAGCGCTCGCCGTGCACGACGTTCAGCACGGCCTGCGTGCCGACGAACTGCGAGAACGGCGTGATCATGATCGGGTACGCGAGCTCGCGGCGCACCCGTGCGCATTCGCGCAGCAGCTCGTCGAACTTGTCGGAAAGCCCCGCGACCGCGAGCTGCGCGCGGAAGTTGCTCAGCATGCCGCCGGGAATCTGGTGCTCGTAGTGGAACGCGTCGTACTCGAGCGGAACACCGACGGGCTTGCCCTCGCGCTCGGCAATGTCCGCGAAATGCGCACCGATCTCGTCGATCAGCCCGTCGTCGACGTCGACGCGATAACCTTGCTCGCGCAGGTTCCGCGCGACCGTCTGCACGGCGGGCTGCGCGGCGCCGTTGGCGAGCGGCTTGATCGACAGGTGAAGCTGATCGCAGCCGAGACGCGCGCCCTCGAGGTACACGAGCGGCGCGAGGCCCGTCAGGCAATGGCTGTGCAGCTCGAGCGGCCGATTGCCGACGACCTCGCGCAACGCGGGCACCAGCGTGCGGATGCGGTCGACGGTGAGCAAGCCTCCGGCATCCTTGATCATGATCGCGTCGACGTCAGCACGCTCGATCAGCGCCTTCGCCGTGCGTACGAACAGCGCGTCGTTGTGCACGGGGCTTTCGCAATACGACAGCGCGCCGAACGTGTACGCGCCGTGCGCCTTCGCCCGCTTCAATCCGCCGACGATGTTGTCGACGTCGTTCAGGCCGTCGAACGCGCCGATGACGCGAAAGCCGTTCGCGTACAGCCTGTCGACCCACAGGTCGATGACGTCGTCCGGCAGGAAGTCGAACGCGACGATGTTCTTGCTGCGGATGAGCGAGCGGAAGCGCGTGTTCGGCGCCCCGGCGTGCACGCGGCGCACGCGCTCCCAAGGATTCTCCTTGAGGTAGCGCACGCAGACGTCGAACTGGATCGTGCCCATCAGGTCGACCGACTCGAAGCCGACGCGATCGAACCTGTCGAGCACCGGCAGCATGTGGGCGGTGCGCATCCGCGTCGCCCAGAGGCACTGGTGCGCGTCGCGCAGCGTCGTGTCGATCACGCGGATTTCGCGCGGCGACGCGGCCGATGCGTCGGCGGGCACGCGGGCCCGTGCGCCGCTCTGCTCGTCCATGCTGCCTCTCATTCGCCTTCTCCTAGCCTTATGCGGCGCACGATGCTGATCGTCATGCGTTGCGGATCGACGCGGACCCAGTCGCCGGTGTGGATCAGTCCGCGCGGATCGCGGCTCCACCCCTCGGTGATGGTGATGCCGGCGAAGATAGCACCCTGGATCATCACCGGGTTTGCGATGCCGAAGATGAACGCCCGCGGCGCGATGCCCTTGCTCCGGATGTCGTTGAACGCCCAGCCGGCGGCGATGCCCCCCTTCGCGGTCGGGAAGAAGCAGATCTTGTCCTTGATGCTGACGCCCTCGAGCTTGTGGCCGGGCTTCGTGATCAGGCCGCTCCAGCGGTCGAGATCGTAGCGCGGCGAAAAACCTTCCTCGGAGACGACGGCCTCGCCTTCGACGGCGACCCCGAACGCGCGCTCGACAGCGAGCGTGCCGTTTCCCGTTCGCGCGGCGCTCACTTCAGAGCTCCGCTGCAGGCGATGTCGGCGCATTGCGTGGTCCTGCGCAGGATCGTATTGAACCGGTGCGCGCCGATGATGTTCACGATCTTCGCCGAGTTCGACACCATGTTGCACCAGCCGTTGGCGATCCGCATCGGCGTCAGGTTCTGGAGGATGTAGAAGCAGACGCCCTCGAGCAGCGTCACGCCCGCGCGCTCGAGCACGTCGGCGTAGCCGAGCTTGCGCGCCTGCGCGAGAATCGCGCCGTTCGTCGTCGCGAAGCAGCTCGACCCTTCGTGAACGTGCCGGCCGTCAAAAAGCTCCGCGAGCCGCCGCATTTCGAGCAGCGACTGCTGCGGGCCGCTGAACACGACGAGACGCGCATCGCCGTCGCCGAGCGAATAGCTCGCGTACACGCGCGCGAGGTCCGCCGCGCTGATCGTCAGCGTTTCCGTCGGCTTTCGGCCACCAAGCGCCGCCTCGACGCTCGGCGCCTCGGGCGTGACGCCGACAAAGTGGAACATGCCCATCGACCCGTAGCTTGCGAGGGCGGCGCCGAGATGCTTGAGCTCGTCGGCAGTCGGCGTTCCGGCGTAGCCGTGAAAGACCGGCACCGCGTAATAATCCTGGTGCGATTCGCCGACGATCTTGCCGACGGCGCCCCAGTCGGCGAGGTCCGTCAGCGGCGCGTCGAGCCGCACCGTGAACGTGCCGCGCCGATGCTCGTCCAGGTGGAAGCCGTATTCGAGCGTGCGTCCGGTGAGCGCCGCAGCGAGTGCCGCGGGACCGGATTCGAAGTTCGAGCGTGCGCCGAACACCGAATTGGCGTAGATCACCGTGCCGGTGTCGCCCCACGCAACGTGCTCGCCGAGATGCGGCTGGTAGACGGTCTGGTAGTTGATGCACGTGTCGGTCGTGATCACGCCCATCTGCTGCAAGCAGCCGATCAGCTCGCGCTCCTTCGCGACTTCCGCCGCGTCCTGTCCCATTCGCGCGCAATGCGCGAAGTCGATGCAGCGCGCGTTCGTCGTCGCGCCGACGACGCAGCGCGCGCCGAGTGCCACCTCGTCCTTCAGGTAGCGCAGGCCCGCGTCGCCCATCACCTCGATGTCGCCCATCATGTGCACGTTCGTGACCGGCACGAATCGCCGCGCGCCGCAGAACTTGCCGAGCTCCATCTGATACTCGAGCGCCCGCTTCGGCGCTTCGCCGCGTTTTCCCGCGAGGATGTCCCGCTCTTCGGCCGTCAGTTCCACGTTTTCGCTTCGCCTTTCGTCGAGCCCGATTGGCGCGTCACGCCGGCGGTGCCGGCGGCAGATGCTCGGCCCGGCTCAGGTCCTCGAGCAGCAGCAGCATCGCCGTCCAGTCCTCGTCCGCGCGGCCCCACGGCCTTGCGAGCGCGAACATCTCGCGCGCGATCGAGCCGAGCAGGAGCGGCGATCCCAGCTCGGCGCCGAGATCGAGCGCGTGGCCCACGTCCTTCTGCGCCATCCGCAGCGCGAAGCCCGGCCGCAGATCGCCGGCGAGAACCTTCTTCGGATAGTTGACGAGGAGCTGGCCGCGGCCCGCCGTCGTGCTGCTCAGCACTTTCACGGTGGTCGCACGATCGAGCCCGGCCTTGTTCGCGAGCGTCAACGCCTCGGCGGTCAGCACCGCACCGACCGCAGCCATGTAGTTGTTGACGAGCTTGAGCTTGATGCCGTGGCCACGCGGACCGGCGTGCACGATCGTGTCGCCGACGCACTCGAAGAGCGGCCGCGCTTCGGCGACGTCGGCGTCGTCGCCGCCGGCCATGACGAGCAGCGTGCCGTTTTCCGCATCGCGCGGCGTGCGTCCCACCGGCGCGTCGAGCGAACGATAGCCGCGGTTCGCGAGCTCCTCGCCAAGAAGGATGCTCGCCGACGCGCCGATCGTGCTCATGTCGATGACGAGGCGGCCCTGTGCAAGCGACGCGCAAACGCCGTCCTCGCCGAGCAGCGACTGCCGTACGTGCTGCGAATCGGGCAGCATCGTGATCGCGGCATCGGCACCGATCGCCGCATCGGCGGCCGACGTCGCCACGCGGCACGTGCCTGCTCGGAACGCGTCGAGCGCGCGCGCCGACGCGTCGTACACGGCGACCGCGTGGCCGCCGCGCGCGAGGTTGCGGGCCATCGGGGCGCCCATCACGCCGACGCCGATGAAGCCGACGTTCATTCCGGCGTTCGCCGCTCGGCGACGGTGGAAGTCGTCCGATCCGTAACGGAATTCACACGCCCTGCCCGACACGCGGCTCGCGGTCGCGCCCGCGGCCATGATGGAACGGCTGAATGCCGTTCGTGATCTGCAGCGGCCCCGAGACGTTCAATCGGAACTCGTACGTTTCGGGGACGATGTAGAAGCGGCTGTGCTCGAGCGGGCGCGCAGAGCGTCCC
>DATJFI010000093.1:0-18984 GCA_035495715.1 Casimicrobiaceae bacterium | reverse complement strand
CTAGCCGGTCCCCGACTTGAGCGTCGCATAGAACGTCTGGTCGCCGCGGCGCATCTGGAACGTGACCGGCGCGCTGTTGTCGAGCTTCGCGAGGTAGTCGTTGACCTGCGCGGCGCTTTTCACCTCGACCGGCGCGCCGTGCTGGATGATCGCGAGGATCACGTCTCCCGGCTGCACGTTCCCGCGCACGACGCCGACGACGTCGTCGACGACGACGCCGCCGCTCGCCAGGTCGAGCGCCTTGCGCTGCTCGTCCGAGAGGTCGTTCAGCACGAGGCCCATCTTGTTGGGCTTCGGCTTTTCCTTCGGCTGCTCCTTGCCGCCCTTTCGCGGCGACGCCGCCGCGGTCACGTCCTCCTTCATCTCGGCGATGACGACCGGGATTTCCTTCGTCGTGCCCTTGCGCCAGACGGTGAGGCTCACCTTCGTGCCCGGCCGGATCTGCGTGATGATCCGCGGCAGCTCGGTCGACGCGTGCACGTCGCGTCCTTCGACCTTCAGGATGATGTCGCCCGATTGCACGCCGGCCTTGGCCGCCGGGCCGTCCTTCTCGACGTTGTTCACGAGCGCGCCGTTCGCGTTCTTCAGGCCGAACGCATCCGCGGTCTCCTTCGTCATCTCCTGGATCTGCACGCCGATGCGCCCGCGCGTCACGCGTCCCTTGTCGCGAAGCTGGGTCACCGCGTTCATCGCGATGTCGATCGGCACCGCGAACGCGAGCCCCATGTAGCCGCCGGTGCGCGAATAAATGAGCGAGTTGATGCCGACGACCTCGCCCTTCATGTTGAAGAGCGGTCCGCCCGAGTTGCCGGGATTGATCGCGACGTCGGTCTGGATGAACGGGACGAGGTTCTCCTGCGGCAGGTCGCGTCCCTTCGCGCTGACGATGCCCGCGGTCATCGTGTTCTCGAGGCCGAACGGCTTGCCGATCGCGACGACCCATTCGCCGACCTTGAGCTTGTCGGGATCGCCGATCGCCACGCGCGGCAGGTCGTTCGCGTCGACCTTGAGCAGCGAGACGTCGGTGCGCGCGTCGCTGCCGATCACCTTCGCGACGAACTCGCGCTTGTCGGAGAGGCGCACGGTCACTTCGTTCGCGTCGTCGACGACGTGCGCGTTCGTGACGATGTAGCCGTCGGGCGAGATGATGAAGCCCGATCCCGTCGACTGCGTCTCGAACTCGCGCTTGTCGCCGTTGCCCGGCCCGTTGCGCGGGATCTGGCCGAAGCGGCGGAAGAACTCGTAGAACGGATCGTCTTCGGAAATGTCGGGGAAGCGCTGGCGCTTCGCCTTCTGCGTGACGTCGATCGATACGACCGCCGGTCCCTGTCGCTCGTAGAGCTCGGTGAAATCGGGCAGCGTGCCGACGCGCCCCTGCGCAGCGACAGGCAGCGGCGCGATGAACGGCATCGACGCGAACAGCACGGCTGCGAACAAATGCCGAAGCCGCTTCGACCAGGTGCTCATGACCTTCCCCTTGGATGAATTCGCGCGTTCCCGCGCGCTTGCCCTGCCCGCCGCTCGGTCAAACGCGAGCCGGCGCTAACGACGAACGACCGAATGCGCGATCTGCCGCACCGTCGCGCCCGGCGTCTCGCCCATCACGGTTATCAGATAGTCGTCCTGCCGCAGGCTGTACACGTTGAGACCTCCCTGTCGCAGCACGCCCGCCGGCGGCGACGACGACATCAACGGCTCGACGAACACGCTGATCGACACGAGTCCGTCCGAAAATACCAGATGCGCGACCGGCTCGCGACGCCCGCGGAGCTTCCGATAGCCCTCGACGATCTTCGAGAATCCGGGCGGTATCCGCGTCACCACCCAGCCGGTGTCCTGCTGCACGACGTCGCCGCCGGCGTTCTGCTGCACCTGCCAGTCCGGCGGCACCGACGACCACGACGGCGCGACCATCGAGCGATCGATCGGCGCGTTGATCGCGAGGTCGCTGAAGGCGAACTGCTCGACGCCCTCGCCGCGGTCGTTGACGACACGCGCCTTGAGCAGCAGACCCGTCTTCTGGTCGGACCAGAACCGATGCCCGTAACGCAGGCCGTCCTTCGGCTCGAACACGACGACCTGCACCGGACGGCCGCCGACGCGGTCCTCGCCGAGCGTGCGAAAGTCGTAGTAGCGCGACAGCGACTGCTGCTGCTCCGGCAGAAGCGCCGGAAAGACGTCGCGGAACGTGCCCGGCTCGATGCGCATCAGCTTCGCGTCGGGGTAGTAGCAGCGCACCTCGCCGTCGCTCCGCACGACCTCGCGCGCCGGGCCGTCGAGATTCACGAGCTTCGAGAATTCGTGTCCGTCGTCGTACAGATGCGTCACCCGCGACGACTCGACGCGCGGACCGATCTGGTAGACGATCGTGCCGGTGTAATCGAGCTTGCGCGCGGCGTGCGCCGCGCGCGCGAGCCATTGCATCGCGTCGTCCGCGCGGGCGGTGGACGCGACGAGCGCGAGTACAAATACGGCCGGGACGAGCCGGCCGGAAACGAGTCTACGACGACGTCTTGCGTACTGCATCGGCGCCAACGACGAGGGTTAGACGAAAGGTCGAGCGTTCATTCGGAAGCCGGTGCGCGGACTGGCGTGCTGGCGGCGACGTCGCGCAGATAGGGACCCACGCCCTGCAGCGCGTTGGCCGGCGCGTATTCCTGATGCGCAAGCAGGTAGTCGGGCGAAAGCACGGTGGCCGGCCGCATCTGCGCGGCGCTCATCGTGCCGGCTTCGCGCGCCTTCGCGAAGCCCGCCGGCGCCTCGTCGACCATCGAATACGCGGTCCAGCCGACGACGGTCACGGCGGCCAGCGTCGCCGCGACGGCCCACGCCCACGACGCGCGGCCGGCGCGCTCGCGCGGCGGCCGGGCGACGATCGCCGGCTCGGTCGCGAGCCGTCCGGCGATCGCGCAGCCGATGTTGCGCGTCACCGCGCTCTCGCTGCGCAGCGCGTCGCCGATCGCGTGATAGCAGTTCCACGTCGCCATTGCCGCATCGCCCTTGAGCGCCGCGCAGACGACATCCAGTTCGCTCGCGTCGACCTCACCGTCCATCAGACGCGAAATTTGCTCGTTCATCACCATCTCCGGTTTTCGTCGGTGCCGAGCAACGGCCGCAGTTCGGCCGCGATCGACTCCCGTGCGCGAAAAATGCGCGACCGGACCGTGCCGATCGGGCAGTTCATCACGCTTGCGATTTCCTCGTAACTCAATCCCTCGATCTCGCGCAGCGTTATCGCCGTTCGCAAGTCCTCCGGCAACTGCTCCATCGCGCGATTCACCGTTGCGGCGATCTGCTTGCCGAGCAGTTCCGCCTCGGGAGTCGCCGTGTCGCGCAATTGTTCCGCATCTTCGAAGCTCTCGGCATCCTCGTGGTCGAACCCCGTCGATGTCGGCGCCCGCCTTCCCATCGCGACCAGGTAGTTCTTGGCGGTGTTGATCGCGATTCTGTAAAGCCACGTATAGAACGCGCTGTCCCCACGAAAGCTCGGCAACGCGCGGTAGGCCTTGATGAAGGCTTCCTGCGTCACGTCCTCGACCTCCGCCGGGTCGCGCACCAACCGGGACAGGAGTCGCCCCAGCTTGCGCTGGTACTTGACGACCAGGAGTTCGAACGCACGCTTGTCACCCCGTTGCGCTCGCAGCACGAGCTCCTGATCGACTTCGCGATCACCCATCCGCGGGCAGTCCCTGATTCGCGTCGTTGTTATGCCCGCCGAACGGCGGGCGCGGCGGCCTGCAATGTCGGAAAACCCCCTCGACGGAGGCTTTCGGCGGCACGTGGCGCACGCTTGGAGCAAGAGACCGTTGCGCGCCTGCCAAGTTCAGCAGATCACGCATCGGGCGATGCCGATAGTTGAGGACGGTATGGCGAAAGCGCAACAACCGGGCGGATCTCCCCGGTCGCGAGGCCGACGTAGTTGCGAACCGTTCGCACGCGCCAGGGCTCGAGGAGACGCCGCGCATGCGCGTCGGCGACACCGAGTTGCGAAAGAACCTCGACGATCGCCGGGTAGAGGCCCCGCTTCTGGCCGTCGGCGACCTTGATCGCGATGCCGATGCCCTCGCTGCGGATGCCGATCGCCTGCACCCCCTCGGCGCCGATCTTCGTGATCCAGTCGCCGCGGCCGGCCTGCATCAGCGCCAGGTCGCTGCGGAATTCGCCGGAGACCATCTCGGGGTGCGCCGTCATCGCGTCGGCAAGCACGCGCGGCGCCCGGCCGTACTCGGGATCGACGTCGGCCGTCGCGAGTCGGGCGAACGCGGTCGCGAGCGACGCGAGCGGCACCGCGTAGTTGGGCGCCGAGCAGCCGTCGATGCCGGCGACGAGCCGATCGCGCGCGACGCCGGTGAACGTCGATACCGCGCCGCGTATCGCCTGCTGCAGCGGATGGTCGAAGGCGAGATAGTCGTCGACCGGCTGGCCGTGCTGGACGCAATAGGCGAGCATCCCGCTGTGCTTGCCCGAGCAGTTGTGCTGAAGCGGCGAGTACGGCGGGGGCGGCGGGAGCTCGCCGCGGGCGTCGTAGAAGCCCGGCGCGTGCGTGCCGCACTGGAGGTCGACGACGGAGCAGCCGCAGCGCGCCAGCATGTCGGCGACCGCCTCGACGTGCCTCGGCTCGCCGGAGTGGCTCGCGCACATCAGCGCGACCTGCGCCCGCGAGAAGCCGAAGCGCTCGGGACCGCCGCCGGCGGTGAACGGCAGCGCCTGCAGCGGCTTCAGCGCGCTGCGGGTGAACGTGAGCGTGTACGGGTCACCGGCGGCCTTCAGCACCTGCCCGGCGCGATCGACGACCGCTACGGCGCCGAAATGGAGGCTCTCGACCGCGTGGCCGCGCCGGACTTCCGCGAGGGGAGCGTGCGCGGGTACGGCGTCGTCGTCGGCGGGCATTCGGGCGGTGGCGGGCAAACCGACATTATCGCATCCGCCTAATACGGGGACTTGGCGAGCGCGGCCCGCACCTGTTCGAGCGCCGCCGGATCCTCGATCGTCGTGAGGTCGCCCGGGTCGCGCGACTCGGCGAGCGCCTGGATCGAGCGGCGCAGAAGCTTCCCCGAGCGCGTCTTCGGCAGCATCGTCACGAAATGCACGCGCGCGGGACGGGCGATCGCGCCGAGCTCGCGGTCGACCGTCTGCTGCACCTCGCGCGCCATCGCCTCGGTCGATCGCTCATCGGCGATCCGCGTTGCATCCTTGACGACGGCGAACGCGATCGGCACCTGCCCCTTCACGTCGTCGCGCACGCCGACGACCGCCACTTCCGCGATGCCGCTGTGCGCCTGCACCGCCTCCTCGATCTCGCGCGTTCCGATCCGGTGGCCGGCGACGTTGATCACGTCGTCGGTGCGGCCGAGCACGAAGTAGTAGCCGTCCTCGTCGCGCGTCGCCCAGTCGAATGTGGAGTACAGGTGGCGTCCCGGGATCGTCGCGAAATACGTCGACACGAAGCGCGCATCGTCGCCCCAGACGGTGCTCATGCAACCCGGCGGCAGCGGCGGCGCGACCGCGAGCACGCCCTTTTCGCCGGTGCCGACGTCGGCGCCGGTGGCGTTGTCGACGAGCTTCACGTCGTAGCCGTACACGGGGAACGATGGCGAGCCGAGCTTGCGCGGCGTTTCCTCGACGCCGGGTTGCGCGGCGAGGATCGGCCAGCCGGATTCGGTTTGCCAGTAGTTGTCGACGATCGCGACGCCGAGCGCGTCGCTCGCCCAGCGCGCCGTCGGCTCGTCGAGCGGCTCGCCGGCGAGGAACAGATAGCGAAGCGAAGCCAGGTCATGCTTGCGGATGTACGCGGGGTCGTGCTTCTTGAGGACGCGCGTCGCCGTTGGCGAGCTGAACATCGTCTTGACGCGGTTCTCCTCGACGATCTTCCACCAGATGCCGGGATCGGGCTGGATCGGCAGGCCTTCGTACATGATCGTCGGCGACCCGTTGATGAGCGGCCCGTAGACGATGTACGAATGCCCGACGACCCATCCGATGTCGCTCGTCGTGAACATCGTCTCGCCGGGCTCGAGGCAGAAGATGCGGCGCATTGACGAGGCGAGCGCGACTGCGTAGCCGCCCGTGTCGCGCTGCACGCCCTTCGGCTTGCCGGTCGTCCCCGACGTGAACAGGATGTACGACGGCTCCGACGATTCGAGCCACTCGCACGGCACGCGCGCGCCGTCGTGCGCCGTGCGCAACTCGGCGTAATCGGTGTCGCGCGAAGGCGTGCGCGAAAAGCCGCGGTCGATGCCGCGGTCGACGAGAATGACGCTTCGCGGCGGATGACGCGCAATGCGCAACGCCTCGTCGACGAGCGGCTTGTAAGCGATCGCGCGGCCGGCGCGCATGCCGGCGTCGGCCGTTACGAGCACCGCCGGACGCGCGTCGTCGATCCGCGTCGCGAGGCTTGCCGGCGCGAAGCCGCCGAAAACGACCGAATGGATCGCGCCGATCCGTGCGCACGCGAGCATCGCGAACACCGCTTCGGCGATCATCGGCATGTAGATCAGCACGCGATCGCCGCGGCCGACACCCTGCGCCTTCAGCATCGCGGCAACGGCGTTTACCTCTTCGAAGAGTTCGCCGTACGTGTACGTCCGCGACTGGTTCGTCTCGGTCGAGATGTAGATCAGCGCCGGCTGTTGCCCGCGCGCCGGAACGTGACGGTCGACCGCGTTGTGGCACAGGTTCGTGCGGCCGCCGACGAACCATTTCGCGAACGGCGGCCGCGAGTAGTCGAGGACCTCGTCGAACGGCGCGTGCCAGTCGACGAGCCTCGCCTCGTCGCGCCAGAACGCTTCGCGGTCTTCGAGCGAACGGCGGTGGAAATCCTCGTACGTCTTCATGGCCGCCGGATCCTAGGGATGCGTATCCGCCCCGACGCGCACGACGGTGCGCCCGCGCGCCATGCCCTTCAGGTACGCGTCGAAGTGCGTCGGCAGGTCCTCGAAGTCGATCGTCGCCACCTTGTCGTGGACGCGATCGGGACGCCAGTCGACGGCGAGCTTGTTCCACAGCGTCTGGCGCAGCGCCATCGGCGTGTTCGCGCTGTCGACACCGAGCAGCGACACGCCGCGCAGGATAAACGGCGCGACGCTCGTGTTGAGCTTCATGTCCGCGGCGAGCCCAACGGCGGCAACGGTTCCCGCGACCTTCGAGGTCGCGAGCAGCCACGCGAGCATGTCGCCGCCGAGGTTGTCGACTGCACCGGCCCACGTCGACTTCTCGAGCGGGCGAATCTTGCTGAAGTCGAGCGACGAGCGCAGCATCACGTCGCTCGCCCCGATGTCGCGCAGGTAGTCGGCCTCGCGCGTCTTGCCGGTGATCGCGGCGACGCGGTAGCCGAGCTTCGACAGGATCTCGATCGCGACGGAGCCGACGCCGCCGGTCGCGCCCGTCACGGCAACCGGTCCCGCATCGGGCACGAGCCCGTTGTGCTGCATCAGGTGGATCGCGAGCGCCGCGGTGAACCCCGCGGTGCCGAGCGTCATCGCGTCGAACGCCGTCATGCTCTCGGGACGGCGCACGACCCAGTCGGCGGGCACGCGCGCATATTCCGAATAGCCGCCGTCGTGCGACACGCCGAGGTCGTAGCCGGTGACGATCACCTTGTCGCCGCGCTTGAAGCGCGGATCGCCGCTCGACTCGACGGTGCCTGCGAGGTCGATGCCGGCTACCGTCGGGAACTTGCGCATGATCTTGCCGGTTCCCTTGTACGACAGCGCGTCCTTGTAGTTGATCGTCGAGTATTTCGTGCGTATCACGACCTCGCCCGGGTCGAGGTCGTCGAGCGACATGTCGACGAAGCGGCTCGCCACGACGTTGTCCTGCTCGAATGTGCGGTACGCCTTGAATGTCTGCACCGGAGTCTCCTTGCGACGGGAAGATGAAATCGGCGCTACGCGGCCCGCGCGTCCGCGCCGTCGGTGACGTGCGGCAGCGCCATGTAGTCGCGCGTGCGCATCTCGGATAGGCGGCTCGCCGTGCGCGCGAAATCGCGTGCGTTCAGCCCTTGGACGTACAGCGCGTCGGGAGGGACGGCCGCGGAGGCGACGAGCTTCACGCGATGATCGTACAGGATGTCGATCAGCCACGTGAAGCGCCGGGCGAGATCGCCGTCGTCCGCGCTCATCCGCGGAATGTCGGACAGGAAAAGCACCGCGAAGCGGCGCGCGATCTCCAGGTAGTCGCGTTGCGAGCGTGGCCCGTCGCAGAGCGCGCCGAATTCGAACCAGACGATGCTGCCCGCGCACCGGCGCGCGGCGAGCGTGCGGCCGTCGAGCGACAGGGTCGACGATTCGTCGGGGCCGCCTCGCATCGCCTCGAACGCCGCATCCATCGCGGCATCGGCGGCGCGGCCCGCGGGCACCAGAAACGTCTCGACGCGCTGCAGTGTACGCAGCCGATAGTCGATGCCCGCGTCGACCTCGACGACGTCGAGCCACTGCTTGACGAGCACGATCGCGGGCAGGAACCGCTCGCGCAGAAGGCCGTTCGGCCACAGGTCGTCGGGCGCGTAGTTCGACGTGACGACGAGCACGACGTCGCGCGTGAAAAGGCCGTCGAGCAGCCGGCCGAGGATCATCGCGTCGGCGATGTCGTCGACGTGGAACTCGTCGAAGCAGATCAGCCGGTGACGGTTCGCGATCTCGGACGCGACCGCCTCGAGCGGATCGACCTCGTCCTTGAGGCGTCCGAGCGCCGCGTGCACGTCGCGCATGAACGCGTGGAAGTGCACGCGCGTCTTGCGCCGGATCGCGACCGTCGCATAGAAGCTGTCCATCAGCAGGCTCTTGCCGCGGCCGACGCCGCCCCACAGGTAGACGCCGCGCGGTAACGCGACGCCTCCGAGCAGGCGCTTCAACGCCGACCGGCGCGCGGCCTCGAACGCGGCGAGATCGTCGGCAAGCTGTTGCAACCGGTCGAGCGCGGCGATCTGCGCGTGATCGAGCGTCGAATGCCGCCGGTCGAGCAGCGGTTCGAGGAAGTCGATGAGGCCGCCGTGGCGGCGCGAAATCTGGCCGGGATCGTCCGCCCCGAGCATCCCGACATCAGAAGTTCAGTGACCGCTTGTCGACGGCGAGGGCCGCCTCGCGCGTCGCTTCCGACAGCGTCGGATGCGCGTGGATGATCCGCGCGACGTCCTCGCTCGACGCGCCGAACTCCATCGCGACGACGCCCTCGGCGATCAGTTCGCTCACCCACGGCCCGATCGCGTGCACGCCGAGGATGCGATCGGTCTTCGCATCGGCCAGCATCTTCACGAAGCCGACGGTGTCGCCGAGCGCGCGCGCCCGGCCGTTCGCCGAAAACGGAAAACTGCCGCTGCGGTACACGACGCCGTCGGCGCGAAGCTGCTGCTCGGTCCTGCCGACCCACGCGATCTCGGGCGACGTGTAGATCACCCACGGAACCGTGTTGAAGTCGACATGCGGATGCTGACCCGCGATCCGCTCGGCGACCGCGACGCCTTCGTCCTCGGCCTTGTGGGCGAGCATCGGCCCGCGCACGACGTCGCCGATCGCGTAGACGTTCGGCAGGTTCGTCTTGCAGTCGGCGTCGACGTCGACGAAGCCGCGCGCGTCGAGCTTTAGCCCGATGGTCTCGGTGCCGAGCCCGTCGGTGAACGGCACCCTGCCGATCGACACGATCAACCGATCGAACGTCGCCTTCTGCGCGTTCCCGCTCGCATCCTTGTAATCGACCGTCACGTCGCCGGTGCCGACCTTCACGTTCGTGATCGTCGCGCCGAGCTTGATCGCGAGTCCCTGCCGTGTGAACTGCTTCAACGCTTCCTTTGCAACCGCTTCGTCGGCGGCACCCAGAAACGCCGGCAACGCTTCGAGCATCGTCACGTCGGAGCCGAGACGGTGCCAGACGCTGCCCATCTCGAGGCCGACCACGCCGGCGCCGACGACGCCAAGCCGCTTCGGAACGTCGGGGATTGCGAGCGCGCCGGCGTTGTCGAGCACGCGAATGTTGTCGAACGCGACGCCGGGCAGTCCGCGCGGCGCCGATCCCGTCGCGACGATCACGTTCGTCGCCACGATCGTGGCCGACGCGGGATCGCCGACGCGAATTGCGTAGCGCCCGCCGTCGCGGCCTGCGAATGCGCCGCGTCCATGGAAGAACGTCACCTTGTTCTTGCGGAACAGGTACGCGATGCCATCGTTGTTCGCCGCGACGACCTTGCTCTTCCGCGCCAGCATCGCGCCGACGTCGATCGACAATCCGTCGATCCGGATTCCGTGCTCGGCGAATGCGTGGCCGGCATGCGCGTAATTTTCCGACGACTGGAGCAGCGCCTTCGAGGGGATGCAGCCGACGTTCGTGCAGGTCCCGCCGAGCGCCGGCCTGCCGCCGTCGCGCGTCCAGTCGTCGATGCAGGCGGTTGCTAAGCCGAGTTGCGCGGCGCGGATCGCGGCGACGTAGCCGCCCGGGCCGCCGCCGATCGCGATGACGTCGAATTGCCGCAGGTCAGCCATTCGCTTCGGCGCCGGTCATTGCAGCGGATGGCGCCAACGCAAGCCCTTGAACCTGCTGTAGTCGCGATCGGTCGTGATCCACTCGCAGCCCGATTCGATCGCCATGGCAGCGAAGTACGCGTCGGGCACGCGATTGCCGCGCGCATCGCAATCGCGGCAGAGGCGCTCGAAGATTGCCCAATGGCGGTTCCCCGGTTCGACCGGCACGCAGTTCGCCTGATCGCGTATCTGCTCGACGAACGTCAGCGCGTCGGCGAGCGGCGTCGGTCGACGGAACACCTTCGGATGCGTGACGACGCGAAGGAATCCGCTCAATACGAGATCGGAAACGCCATAGGCTTCGTCGCCGTTCAACGTGCGTTCGAACCATTTTCGATAGGCGACGTGACCCGTCGAATCTTCGCGGTGCGCGTAGACGAGTACGTTGACGTCGGGAAGAACCATGCGCCGCTACGACGATCCCATCGTGTCGAGCAATGCCGCCGAATCGTCGAGATCGACACCCGGCCGGAGGCCATCTCCGTTGAACGTCTTGAGCCGCACCCGGGTGCGCCTTGCGCGCGTCGCGCGGCGCGCGAGCGCGTCACGCAGTGCATCCTCGAGGATCGCCGTGAGTGTTCTGCCGGATTCCGCTGCGAACTTCTTCGCTTCGGTCAGCAGGTGCTCGTCGAGTCGGACGGTGGTACGCATGCATCAAACCCTATCAGGGTGACATAAATATGTCAACGCTCACAGGTCGAGCAGCATGCGTGCGGGGTCCTCGAGTGCTTCCTTGATCGCGACCAGCGACAGCACCGCCTCGCGGCCGTCGATGATCCGGTGGTCGTACGACTGCGCGAGGAAGTTGATCGGCCGCACGACGACCTGCCCGTTCTCGACGACGGGGCGCTCGCGCGTTGCGTGCACGCCGAGGATCGCCGACTGCGGCGGGTTGATGATCGGCGTCGACAGCATCGAGCCGAACACGCCGCCGTTGCTGATCGTGTAGGTGCCGCCGGTCAATTCCTCGACCGTCAGCTTGCCGTCCTGCGCGCGCTTTCCGAAGTCGGCGATCTGCTTCTCGATGTCGGCGAGCGACATCTGGTCGGCGTCGCGCAGGATCGGCACGACGAGGCCGCGCGGACTGCCGACGGCGATGCCGATGTCGTAGTAGCCGTGATAGACGATGTCGTTGCCGTCGATCGACGCGTTGACGAGCGGGAATTTCTTCAATGCATGCACGACCGCCTTCACGAAGAAGCCCATGAAGCCGAGCTTGACGCCGTGCTCCTTCTCGAAGCGATCCTTGTAGCGGTGGCGCAGCTCGATGACCGCCTGCATGTTCACTTCGTTGAACGTCGTCAGGATCGCCGCCGTCGACTGCGATTCGACGAGCCGCTCGGCGATCCGCGCACGCAGCCGCGACATCGGCACGCGCTGCTCGGGACGCGATCCTTGCGCGGTCGGCGACGGCGCGCGCGTGACGGGCTCGCGCGTGACGGGCTCGCGCGGAGCGGGCGCCTGCGGTGCCGGCGGCGGCGACGGCTTCGTCGGCGCTTCCGAAGGCCGCGTCGCGCGGGTCGCCATCGCGTCGGCAACGTCGCTCTTCGTGATGCGGCCGCCGCGGCCGGTGCCGGCAACGCTCGCCGGATCGACGCCCTGCTCCGCCATCATCTTGCGTGCGGCCGGCAACGCGGTGACGCTCGACACGGATTCCGGCGCGGTCGACGCCGATGCTGCCGGACGCGCCGGCGCGGTCGCGGTCGGCGCCGATGCCGTCGCAGCAGCCGGCGCACCGCTCGCAGCGCCGGCCTTCGCGTCGGTATCGATGACGGCGATGACATCGTTCGACGTCACCGTCGCGCCGTCCGGCTGCTTGATCTCGGCCAGCACGCCGTCGTTCGGCGCGGGCAGCTCGAGCACGACCTTGTCGGTCTCGATGTCGATCAGGTTCTCGTCGCGCTTCACGGCATCGCCGGGCTTCTTGTGCCAGTTGACGAGCGTCGCCTCGGCGACCGACTCCGGTAGCTGCGGAACCTTCACTTCGACTCTCATCGTTGGGCCTTCGTCATGGTCGGGTTCGGCATCGCGCCGGCGAATGCGAGTCGCGAAAAGCGTCAGCGCGCGATCAGCATCTCGCCCGAGCGCAGCTTCGCGGCGAACGCATCCTCGATGAGCTGCTTCTGCTCGGCGGCGTGCTTCGCGGCGTAACCGACCGCCGGCGACGCCGACACCGGGCGGCCGGCGTACGCCAGCACCTTGTTGTCGTCGATGTCCTCACGCATGTACGCGTTCAGCCGATACCAGGCGCCCTGGTTCTGCGGCTCCTCCTGGCACCAGACGACTTCCTTCGCGGTCTTGTACTTCGCGACTTCGCGCCGGTAGTCGTCGTGCGGGAACGGGTACTGCTGCTCGAGCCGCAGGATCGCGACGTCGTCGATCTTCTGCTCGCGCCGGTACGCGAGGAGCTCGTAGTACACCTTGCCGGAGCAGACGATCACGCGCTTCACCTTCTTCGGCTCGATCGCGTCGATTTCGCCGATCACGTTCCGGAAGCGGCCGTTCGCGAGCTCGTCGAGCGTCGACACCGCCTCCTTGTGCCGCAGCAGGCTCTTCGGCGTGAAGACGATCAGCGGCTTTCTGAACTGGCGGATCATCTGCCGGCGCAGCAGGTGGAAGATCTGCGCCGGCGTCGTCGGCACCACGACCTGCATGTTGTGCTGCGCGCAAAGCTGCAGATAGCGCTCGGGCCGCGCCGACGAATGCTCGGGCCCCTGCCCCTCGTAACCATGCGGCAGAAACATGACGAGGTCGCAGATGCGGCCCCATTTGACCTCGCCCGCGCTGATGAACTGGTCGACGACGACCTGCGCGCCGTTCGCGAAGTCGCCGAACTGCGCCTCCCAGATCACGAGCTGGTTCGGCTCGGACGTCGTATAACCGTACTCGAAGCCGAGCACCGCGTTCTCCGTCAGCACCGAGTCGATGATCTCGAAGTCGGGCTGGCTATTCTTCAAGTGCTGAAGCGGAATCCACGTGCCGAGGTCCCACTTCTCGCGGTTCTGGTCGTGCAGCACCGCATGCCGGTGCGAGAACGTGCCGCGGCCGACGTCCTCGCCCGAGATGCGTACGCCGAAGTTCTGGTCGAGCAGCGTCGCGTACGAGAGGATTTCGCCCATGCCCCAGTCGAGCGGCAGCTTGCCGTCGACCATCGCGCGGCGATCCGCCATGATCTTCTCGACGCGCGGATGCAGCTTGAACTCCGGCGGCACCGTCGTCGCCTTGACGCCGAGCTCCTTCAAACGCGCCATCGGCACGGTCGTGTCGGCCGCATCGGTCCAGTGCCGATTCTTGTACGGAGACCAGTCGACGATGAACGGCGGCTTGTAGTTCGACAGCACCGTCGTATTCGTGTGGTAGCCCTTGTCCATCGCCGCGCGGTACGTCGCGATCATCTGCTCGGCGTCCTCCGCGGTGATCACGCCGTCGGCGACCAGGCGGTCCGCATACAGCTTGCGCGTGCCCGGGTGCTGGTTGATCTTCTTGTACATCAAGGGCTGCGTGATCATCGGCTCGTCGGCCTCGTTGTGGCCGAGGCGACGGAAGCAGACGAGATCGATGAAGACGTCCTTGTGGAACTTCTGCCGATAGTCGAGCGCGATCTCGGTCGCCAGCAGGCACGCCTCCGGATCGTCGCCGTTCACGTGGAAGATCGGCGCCTCGACCATTTTCGCGACGTCGGTGCAATAGAGCGTGCCGCGCACGTCGCGCGGATCGGACGTCGTGAAGCCGATCTGGTTGTTGATGACGATGTGGATGGTGCCGCCGGTGTAGTAGCCGCGCGTCTGCGCCATGTTCAGGCATTCCTGCAGCACGCCTTGGCCGGCGATTGCCGCGTCGCCGTGGAGCAGCACCGGCAGCACCTGGTCGCCGCGCGGATCATTGCGCCGGTGCTGTCGCGCGCGCACGCTGCCTTCGACGACCGGATCGACGATCTCGAGGTGCGACGGATTGAACGCGAGCGTCACGTGCACCGGACCGCCGGGCGTCGAGATGTCGGACGAGAAGCCCTGGTGGTACTTGACGTCGCCGGCCGGCAGATCCTGCGGCGCCTTGCCTTCGAATTCCGAAAAGAGATCGCCCGGTATCTTGCCGAGCGTGTTGACGAGCACGTTCAGACGGCCGCGATGCGCCATGCCGAGCACGATCTCCCCGACGCCTGCCGCGCCGGCGCGCTGCACGAGCAGGTCGAGCATCGGGATCATCGAATCGCCGCCCTCGCCGGAGAAGCGCTTCTGCCCGACGTACTTCGTGTGGAGATAGCGCTCGAGCGTTTCCGCCGCCGTCAGCCGCTCCAGAATGTGCCGACGCTCCTCCGGCGTGAACTTCGCCTTCGAGCGGATCGGCTCGAGGCGCTCCTGGACGAAGCGCTTCGTCGGCGTGTCCGAGATGTACATGTACTCGGCGCTGAGCGTCCCCGTATACGTCGCCTCGAGCGCCGCGATGATGTCGCGAAGCCGCATCCGCGCGGGGCCGGCCTTGAACGAGCCGACGTCGAACGGCGTGTCGAGGTCGGCGTCGGTGAAGCCATACGTGCGCAGATCGAGATCGGGCATGTACGGCGCTTCGTGGCGCTCGAGCGGATCGAGGTCGGCGTGGAACATGCCGAGCGTGCGGTACTTGCTGATGAGCCGCAGCACGAGCACCTGCTTGTGCATCGTCGTCTCGTCGACCATCGCGCCGGCGACACGGCGGTTGCGCGCAAGCTCGCGGAACGACTCGACGACGGACGCGTGCGGCACGTCGGCCGCGTCGCCCTTGATCTCGTCGAAGTAGCTGCGCCATTCGGGCGACACGCTCGCCGGGTCGGCGAGATACGTCTCGTAAAGCTCCTCGACGAACGGCGCGTTGCTGCCGAACAGCGTGCTCGTCGATTGGAATTCATGCATCGTGCCCATGGCGCGCGCCTCAGAGGGTTGTCTTTGAACGTTATCTGTCTGAGATGGGTTTTACGTTGCGCGGCGTCGCGCCGGTGAAGAGCTGGCGCGGCCGGCCGATCTTGTATTCGGGATCGGACACCATCTCGTTCAATTGCGCGATCCAGCCGACGGTGCGCGCGAGCGCGAAGATCGCCGTGAAGAGCTGGACCGGGATGCCGATCGCCTTCTGCACGATCCCCGAGTAGAAATCGACGTTCGGATACAGCTTGCGCTTGACGAAGTAATCGTCCTCGAGCGCGATCTTCTCGAGCGCCATCGCGAGCTTGAACAGCGGATCGTCGCCGAGGCCGAGATCGTTCAGCACTTCGTAGCACGTCTCGCGCATCAGTTTCGCCCGCGGATCGTAGTTCTTGTAGACGCGGTGGCCGAAGCCCATCAGCCGCACGCTCGAGTTCTTGTCCTTCACCTTGTCGATGAACTCGCCGACCTTCGCGACGCCGCCGTGCGCCTGGATGTCGTAGAGCATGTTGAGCGCGGCCTCGTTGGCGCCGCCGTGCGCGGGCCCCCACAGGCACGCGACGCCCGCGGCGATCGCCGCAAACGGGTTGGTTCCCGACGACGCGCAAAGGCGCACCGTCGACGTCGATGCGTTCTGCTCGTGGTCGGCGTGCAGAATGAAGATCCGGTCGAGCGCGCGCACGAGCACGTCGTTGACCCTGTAGTCCTCGCACGGCGTCGCGAACATCATCCGCATGAAGTTCGCCGCATACGACAGTTCGTTTCGCGGATAGACGTACGGCTGCCCGACCGAATACTTGTACGCCATCGCGACGAGCGTCGGCATCTTCGCGATCAGCCGATGCGCGGAGATGTCGCGCTGGTGCGCATCGTCCAGGTTGATCGAGTCGGGATAGAACGCGCTCATCGCGCCGATGAGGCCGGTCAGCACGGCCATCGGATGCGCGTCGCGCCGGAAGCCGCGCAGGAAAAACTGCATCTGCTCGTTGACCATCGTGTGATGCGTCACGAGGTCGGCGAAGCGCCGCTTCTCCTCCGCGTTCGGCAGCTCGCCGTACAGGAGCAGGTAGCAGACCTCGAGATAATCGCAGTGGACCGCGAGCTGCTCGATCGGGTAGCCCCGGTAGAGGAGCTCGCCCTTGTCGCCGTCGATGTAGGTGATCGCCGAGCTGCAGGCGGCGGTGGACAGGAAGCCCGGGTCGTAGGTGAACTTGCCGGTCTTCGCGTAAAGCGTCCGGATGTCGACGACCTGCGGCCCCATCGTGCCCGTCAGGATCGGAAGCGTGACCGGCGGCGAGCCGTCGGAGAATTGGAGGGTGGCAGTCGGTTCGGTCATCGGCGGTCCTTCGGTTCCAGGTTCAAAGCGGCGCTGACGAAGCGCCCGCCCGTCTTTCTTTGGGTTGGGGGTGCGCGTTCGCGGCGCGTCGTCGACGGCCTCGCTTCATGCGGCGCGAAGCCTCGCGACGAACTGCGCCAGCGGAGCTTCGTCGACGTCGGCCTGCCCGCTCAGCACGCGCCAAAGCGCCTCGTCTGTCATATGGAGAAGCCGGTCCAGGTTTGCAATGTCGTCTTCCGTCAGCGCGTCCGCGCGGGCGTCGAGGAAGCGCGCGAGGATCAGATCGTTTTCGAGCATGCCACGGCGGCAACGCCAGCGGATCCGCTTCATGCGCGTCTCGTCGATCATGGGGTTAACAGGGTCAGAGACGGCTTTCGGTGTCGTCGCCCCGAAACCCGTCTCCGACCCTATACCGTCCGCTTCACCATAAGGTCCTTGATTTTCTCGATCGCCAGCGTCGGATTCAGTCCCTTCGGGCACACGTCGACGCAGTTCATGATCGTGTGGCAGCGGAACAGCCGGTACGGGTCCTCGAGGTTGTCGAGCCGCAGGTCGAGGTCGCGGTCGCGGCTGTCGGCGATGAAGCGATACGCCCACAAAAGACCCGCGGGACCGACGAACTTGTCCGGGTTCCACCAGAACGACGGGCACGCCGTCGAGCAGCAGGCGCAAAGGATGCACTCGTACAGCCCGTCGAGCTCCTCGCGCTCGGCCGGCGACTGCAGCCGCTCACGCTCCGGCGGCGCCGCATCGTTGACGAGATACGGCCGCACCGAGTGGTATTGCTTGAAGAACTGGCTCATGTCGACGATCAGGTCGCGGATCACCGGCAAGCCCGGCAGCGGCCGCAACTCGACCGGCTCCTTCAGGCTTTTCAGGTTCGTCACGCACGCGAGGCCGTTCTTGCCGTTGATGTTCATCGCATCGGACCCGCAAACGCCCTCGCGGCAGCTCCGGCGAAACGCGAGCGAATCGTCGACGGCCTTCACCCGGATCAACGCGTCGAGCAGCATCCGGTCGTGCGGGTCGAGCGCGACGTCGTAATTCTGGAGCCGCGGCTTGGCGTCCTTCTCGGGATCGTAGCGGTAGATGCGGAATTTCATCAGTAAGTCCGAGCCTTGGGCGGGAACGACTCGACGGTGAGCGGCTTCAACTGCACCGGCTTGTAATCGAGACGGTTGCCTTCGCGATGCCAGAGCGTGTGCTTGAGCCAGTTCTCGTCGTCGCGGTTCGGATAGTCGCTTCGCGCCTGCGCGCCGCGCGACTCGTGGCGCGCGAGCGCCGACACGATCGTCGCCTTCGCGACCTCGACCAGGTTGTCGAGCTCGAGCGCCTCGACGCGTGCGGTATTGAACGTGCGGCTCTTGTCGTCGATCGCCGTGCGCGACGCACGCGCCTCGAGCTCGCGCACCTTCGCGACGCCCTCGGCGAGCAGCGTCTCGTTGCGGAACACGCCGCAATGCGACTGCATCGTCCTGCGCAACTCGTTGCCGACGTCGGCGACGCGCTCACCCGACGTCGCCGCGTCGAGACGCGCGAGCCGCGACAGCGACAGGTCGGCGGCATCGGGGGGCAGCGCCCTGTGCCCGAGCGCCGCGAGGTTGCGGCCGATGATGAAATCACCGGCGGCGCGACCAAATACGAGCAGGTCGAGCAGCGAGTTCGTGCCGAGCCGGTTCGCGCCGTGAACGGAGACGCACGCGCATTCGCCGATCGCGTAGAGCCCTTCGACGACGGCGTTCGGGTCGCCGTCCTTCGGCGCAACGACCTGTCCATGGATGTTCGTCGGAATGCCGCCCATCATGTAGTGGATCGTCGGCACGACCGGAATCGGTTCCTTGATCGGGTCGACGTTCGCGAACTTGATCGCGATCTCGCGGATCGACGGCAGGCGTTTCATGATCACGTCGGGACCCAGATGATCGAGCTTCAGCAGCACGTAGTCCTTGTGCGGGCCGCAGCCGCGACCCTCCTTGATTTCCTGGTCCATCGAGCGGCTGACGACGTCGCGCGACGCAAGGTCCTTCAAATTCGGCGCGTAGCGCTCCATGAAGCGCTCGCCGTTGCAGTTGAGCAGGATGCCGCCCTCGCCGCGCACGGCCTCGGTGATCAGCACGCCGGCGCCGGCCACGCCGGTCGGATGGAACTGCCAGAACTCCATGTCCTCGAGCGGAACGCCGGCGCGCGCGGCCATGCCGAGGCCGTCGCCGGTGTTGATGAACGCATTCGTCGACGCGGC
>DATJFI010000092.1:0-18289 GCA_035495715.1 Casimicrobiaceae bacterium | reverse complement strand
GCGCTCGGCCGCCTGCTCCGCTGCAAGAAGTGCGATGCGGGCGCGCCGCCGGACCGATAGGGCTCAGTTCGTCGCGAAGCAGTACAGGTAACCCGCGCTGCCGGTCTTCGCGAGCAGAGGATCGCTGCATCCGGCCGACTTGTGAGCGGAATTCCACGACGCGCCGGCAGGCGGCGGGCTGTTACCCATCCGGTCGTGGTGTCCGAGCATGACGCTGCCGATGTCGCCGCTCTTCGTATAGTTACCGCAAGTCATGTCCTCGCCGTCCCCAAAGGCAGTGCCGTCGGGCTTGGAACCGGTAAGAATGTCGTGGCGATTGGGTGTGTCACCCCGTCCGTTTACGACCTCGCCCTTCTCGGTCAGCGCCGTCTGCTTCGTGATGCCGTTGCTCGCGTGCAGTTCATCCAGGTTGTACGCGATGACGTAGCCGTTGGCATTGCGCCACGGTCCCTTGCCGATACGGTCGCGCGCGTTGACCGGATTGGGCCCCTGGGTGCTGAGATAGGCATGCCAGGTGCGGCCGCCTGCGCCCGCGGCATCGGCCAGCATCTGGCAGTGCCTGTCGGCGCCCTCGAGGCCGCCGTAATCGGCGCCTTTGCCGGAACCGATGCTCGTAATGAAGAAGGTCATGTCCGATTTCGTGGCCGACGGTCCGCTCATGGCCGCGGGACGCATCGCCATCTCGCCGCAACCGGCGACGATGCAGGCGCCGGCGAGCACGATGCCTATCGATCGTGTCATCCTGGAATCTCCCTGGTTATGCCGGGTTGCCGACCCCGGCACGGCTCTGTCAACATCGTCGGCCGCGACGCTATTCCGGCGCGGCCTTCGCGGTGAAGCGATCGGGAGGATGACATGAAGGACGCGCATTTTGAATCGGCGCTGCGCCGCGACGGCTTCGACGTCGAGCGCCGGTCGCTGCCGCCGCAAACGCGCGTCGCCGAGCACGCGCACCCGTACGACGTGCGCGCGCTCGTGCTGAACGGGGAGATCACGTTGACGGTCGAAGGGGTCGAATACGCGTATCGCGAGGGCGACGTGTTCGTGCTGCCGGCCGGGCACCGCCACGCGGAAGCGGTCGGGCCGGCCGGCGTGGACTACCTCGTCGGCCGGCGCTCTCCCGGCGCCACGCCGACCACCGATCGACAGGGGGTACGATGAAGCGAAGCGCATCCGCCATGTGGAACGGCGACCTGAAGTCGGGCCGCGGCACGATCTCGACGGACAGCGGCGTGCTGTCCAACTCGCAGTACTCGTTCAGCACGCGATTCGAGAACGGCGTCGGCACCAATCCCGAGGAGTTGATCGCGGCGGCGCACGCCGGATGCTTCTCGATGGCGCTTTCGGCGCAGCTTGCCGAAGCCGGCCTCGTCGCACAGAGCATCGCCACGAAGGCCACGGTCACGATCGAGAAGGCCGGCGGCGGCTTCGCGATCACCGCGGTCCACCTCGATCTCACCGCGCGGATACCGGGCGCGAGCCAGCAGGCGTTCGAGACCGCGGCCGAGAACGCGAAGGCCGGCTGCCCGGTGTCGAAGGTGCTCAACGCGAAGATCACGCTCGACAAGAAGCTCGAGGCCTGAAACAGGCGGTTCCCAGTGGGACGGACGCCCGGTGGACACGGTCGGGCGGCGGAGTACCATGGAGCCGCAAGGCATCCGAACGCGCCTGTCATGGAGCCCTTCGCGGTCCTGATCGTGCTGCCGGTCGTCGTCGGCGCCCTCGCGGAACGGCTGTTCCGCGACCCGTCGCGGGCTTCGCTCGCCGCGGCGCTGATCGCGTCGACGTCGGTGTACGCGTGCCTCGAACATCTCGATCCGACCGGCACGTGGAATGCGCTCGCGTCGTTCCTCGTGGCGCCGCTCGCCATCGCGTTCGCGCTCGCGTCGGTGCTGTTCTGCCACGGCCATTTCGAGGGGCGGCGCGTGCGAGGTCGCCGTCAACCGACGGGCGTGATGGAATCCTCGCCGCGTTAAGCTGTCTTTCGCAGAAGTCCCGTCCCAGTCCATGCGGCGCACATCGCTTTACAGCCGTTCGCAACGTCCCCGCCCGGCGAATGCGCCGGCGCAGCCGCACGCGCCGTCCGACGAGCCGAAGTCGCGCGCTGCGGAGCCGCTGAAGGATGCCGCGGCCGCAACCGCCGCGCCGCTCACCCGCCGCGCGCGCGTGCGCCGCCTCCTCGGACGCCACAGCACGTTCCTGTCGCTGGTTCTCGGCGTGCTGATCGCGCTCGGCGTCGTCTACGGCTACGGCGTGCTGCAACCGCCGCCGCACGCGCTGACACAGGAGGACATCGACAACGCGGTGCTGCACACGCTCGACACCAAGCAGATCCCGTCGAAATATGCGAAGGCCTACGATGCGATCCGCGGCTCGGTGGTGCGCGTGCGCGAGTTCGAGCGTGAAGATGGTCCCGAACACGAGATCACCGAAGCCGGCGTCGGCACCGGCGTCGTCATCGTCGACAAGGGCATCATCCTGACCAATCTGCACGTGATCGCCGACGCGAAGAAGGTCGCCGTCACCTTCGCCGACGGCACCGAATCCGAGGCCGCGGTCATCGCGACGCAGCCCGAGAACGATCTCGCGGTGCTGCAGGCGAAGACGCTTCCCGACGACCTGCAGGCGGCGACGCTGCGCTCGACGAAGGATCTCGGGCTCGGCGACGAGGTGATCGCCGTCGGCTTCCCGTTCGGCATCGGCCCGTCGGTCACCGGCGGCGTCGTATCGGGACTGCGGCGCGAGTATCGTTCGCCGGAAGGTAAGCGCTTGCTGACCAACCTGATCCAGTTCGATGCCGCGGCGAATCCCGGCAACTCCGGCGGGCCGCTCGTGACGATGGACGGCGCCGTCGTCGGCATCGTGACCGGCATCCTCAACCCCAACAATCAACGCGTCTTCATCGGTATCGGCTTCGCGGTGCCGATCGAGAATGCGGCAGCAGCGGTAGGTCTTTCGCCCTTCTAATCTTCGCTTCGAGCAAGGGAGCACATGGAAAACCGGGACAACGGCGGCGGCGACGTCGCGTCGCTGATGCAGCGCATTCTCTACGAGGTGAAGAAGGTGGTCGTCGGGCAGGATCACTTCCTCGAGCGCGTGCTCGTCGCGATGCTCGCGCAGGGCCATCTGCTCGTCGAGGGCGTGCCGGGTCTCGCCAAGACGCTGACGGTGAAGACGCTCGCCAAGGTCATCCGCGGCTCGTTCAAGCGGATCCAGTTCACGCCCGACCTCGTGCCCGCCGACCTGGTCGGCACGCGCATCTACAACCAGAAGACCGGCGAGTTCACGACGTCGCTCGGGCCGGTGTTCACGAACCTGCTGCTCGCCGACGAGATCAACCGGGCGCCCGCCAAGGTGCAAAGTGCGCTGCTCGAGGTGATGCAGGAATACCAGGTCACGATCGCCGGGCAGACGCACATGGTGCCGACGCCGTTCCTCGTGATGGCGACGCAGAACCCGATCGAGACCGAGGGCACGTATCCGCTGCCGGAGGCGCAGGTCGACCGCTTCATGATGAAGGTGCTGGTCGGCTATCCGAGCGAGGAGGAGGAGTTCGTCATCGTCGAGCGCGTGACCGGCATGGCGGCCGACGTCGCGACCGTCGCGACGACCGACCAGCTCGCAGCGCTGCAGCGCCAGTGCCGCGGCGGTTACGTCGATCCGTCGCTGATGCAATACGCGGTGCGGCTCGCGAACGCGACGCGCTTCCCGGATCGTTACGGCGTCGCCGATATCGGCAAGTACGTGACGTTCGGCGCGAGCCCCCGCGCGTCGATCAGCCTGATCGAAGGCGCGCGCGCGCTTGCGTTCCTGCGCGGGCGCGACTACGTGCTTCCCGACGACGTCTCGGACCTCGCGCCCGACGTGCTGCGGCATCGGCTGGTGCTGTCGTACGAGGCGCTCGCCGACGGCATGACGCCCGACGACCTCGTGCGCAAGATCATGCAGCGCGTGCTGCCGCCCGAGAAGCCGCTCGAGTCGCATGTCAAATTCGGTTGACGGATGAACGGCCCCCCGCGATGACCAATGTCGTGTCGCTCGACTCGGCGCGCAGCGCCGAGCGCGCGCTGCGCCGCCTCGAGTGGACGGTGCTGCGCCGGCTCGACGGCCTGCTGCACGGCGACTACCGGACGCTGTTCCGCGGCTTCGGCCTCGACCTCGCCGACCTGCGCGAATACCAGTATCACGACGATGTCCGGCACATCGACTGGAACGTGACGGCGCGCCTCGCGACGCCGTACGTGCGTGAATACAACGAGGATCGCGACGTCACCGCGTGGTTTCTGCTCGACGTGAGCCCATCCGTCGACTTCGGCTCGGGCGACGTGCGCAAGCGCAGCGTCTCGACCGACTTCGTCACCGTGCTCGCCCGGATCCTCACGCGCCACGGGAACCGTGTCGGCGCGGCGTTCTACGGCGAGACGATGGATACGGTCGTGCCGGCCGGAAGCGGCCGGCGCCACGTGCTGCACATCCTGCATCGGATGCTGCACCGGCCGCCCCCTTCGCGGGCGACGGCGACGAACCTCGAGGAGTTTCTGCGCGCCGCGTTCCCCGTGGTCCGGCGCCGCTCGCTGGTGTTCGTCGTCTCCGACTTCATCAGCGCGACGAAATGGCCGCCGGCCCTCGCGCAATTGAACGAGCGCCACGAAGTCATCGCGGTGCGCCTCTTCGACCCGCTCGAGCACGAGCTGCCCGACCTCGGCCTGCTCACGATGCAGGACGCCGAAACCGGCGAGCAGATCTTCGTCGACACGCACGATCGCGGCTTCCGCCGCCGCTTCGTGAAGGCCGCCGAGGAACGCGAGGCGCGGCTTCGCGCGGGATTCCGCGACGCGGGCGTCGACGTCCTCGAGCTCTCGACGAGCGACGATCTCGCCGACGCGATCCTGCGCTTCGCCGACCTGCGCAAGCGCCGCAGTCGCCTCGCGGCGGGCGCCGTCATCCCGCGTGCGGACCCGCACGATGTCGTTCCTCTGGCCTGAGTTCCTCTGGCTCCTCGCGCTGATCCCGGCGCTGGTCGGCCTGTACATCCTCGCGCTGCGCCGCAAGAAGCGGCTCGCCGTCCGCTACGCGAGCCTGTCGATGGTCCGCGAGGCGCTCGGCGTGGGCCAGCGCGTGCGCCGCCATATCCCGCCCTTCCTGTTCCTGATCGGTCTCGCGCTGATGATCGTCGCGATCGCGCGGCCGACGGCGAGCGTCAGGCTGCCGACGCAGCACGAGACGGTGATCCTCGCGATGGACGTGTCGGGCAGCATGCGCGCCGTCGACGTGAAGCCGACGCGTCTCGCCGCCGCGCAGGAGGCGGCGCGCGCATTCATCAACGATCAGCCGGGCAACGTGAAGATCGGCATCGTCTCGTTCGCCGGCACCGCGGCGGTCGTGCAGCCGCCGACCGACAACCGCGACGATCTGTTCGCCGCGATCGACCGCTTCGAGCTGCAGCGCGCAACGGCCGTCGGAAGCGGTCTGCTCGTCTCGCTGAAGGCGATCTTTCCGGATGTCGAGTTCGACCTCCGCGCGAGCAATCCGCGCGTGTCGAAGGACAACCCGCACGGCGTCGCGATCGACGAGGCGAAGAAGCCGGCGAAGGAGCCGCCGGCGCCGGTGCCGCCCGGCTCGTACAAGTCCGCGGTCATCATCCTGCTCACCGACGGCCAGACCACGACGGGCCCCGACCCGATCGAGGCCGCGAAGATGGCCGCCGAGCGTGGCGTGCGCGTCTACACGGTCGGCGTCGGAACCGTGCAGGGCGAGGTGATCGGCTGGGAGGGCTGGTCGATGCGCGTGCGGCTCGACGAGGATTCGCTGAAACAGATCGCGAACGTCACGCGCGGCGAATACTTCTACGCCGGCAACGCGACCGATCTCAAGAACGTCTACAAGTCGATGAGCTCGAAGATGGAGCTCACGAAGCAGCAGACGGAGATAACGGCGCTGTTCGTCGCCGCCGCGATGGTGTTCGTCGTGATCGGCGCCGGGCTTTCGCTCATGTGGTTCAATCGCGTGCTGTGACGGCGGGCCGCGCCGGGCCGCCTGATCGCGCAGTCGCCATTTTCGAAGGAGCCGCGATGACCGACTTCAATTCGGCGAAGCATCGCGTCGTCTGGTTCGACATCCCCGTCGCCGGCCTCGACCGCGCGACGGCGTTCTATCGGGCGGTCCCGAGATCGACGACGCCGTCGCGCGAGTCAAGCAGGGCGGTCGCGTGCGCGAGCCGATGCACCCGATCGGCTCGCACGGCTTTCGCGCGATCGTGAAGGACAGCGAGGGCAACCGCATCGCGCTGCATTCGAGCGTCGACCGCTGATTCCAGACCTCGTGCCGGCGGCGCGGAAACGGAGGCTTGCATGGCGACCGTGATCGAATCCAACGACGCCTTCACGGCGTTCTGGAACGACGTCATGGTCCCGAAGTTCGAGCGGTTCCGGGACATCATGATGGACGGCCTTTCGTATCACAGCCGGGTGCCGCTCGGCCGGCTCTCGCTGCCGCCGGGTGCGCGTGCACTCGACGTCGGCTGCGGCTGGGGCGACACCGCGATCGAGCTGGCGCGAAAGGTGGGTCCGACCGGCAAGGTGGTCGGCCTCGACTGTTGCGACGCCTTTCTCGAGAAGGGCCGGCGCGACGCCGCCGCCGAAGGCCTCGGCCACGTGCATTTCGTCGCCGCCGACGTGCAGACGCACCACTTCGAGCCCGAGTTCGATTTCGCGTTCTCCCGCTTCGGGATGATGTTCTTCGCGAATCCGGTGGCCGCGATGCGCAACGTGCGAAGCGCGATGCGGCCCGGCGCCACGCTGATGTTCATCACCTGGCGCGTGCTCGAGGACAATCCGTGGCTCGCCGTTCCGAAGGCGGTCGTGCTGCGCTACCTGCCGCCGCCCGGCGAGAACGCGCAGACGTGCGGGCCCGGGCCGTTCTCGATGGCGAATCCCGACGTCGTCCGCGCGCAGCTTGCGGCGGCGGGCTTCACCGACGTCGCATTCGAGCGCCTCGACGGACCGGTGATGATCGGCCGCGACGTCGAGCAGGCGCTCGACGTGCAGTTGACGCTCGGTCCCGCGGGCGAGATCGTCCGCGAGGCGGGCGCGCGCGCCGACGAATGCCGCGACGTTGTCACGGCGGCGCTGCGCGACGAGCTCGCACGCCACGCGAAGAGCGACGGCGTCTGGATGCAGTCGAGCTCGTGGACGATCACTGCGCGCAATCCCGGCTGATGTCGCGCCACGTCGCAACCGTCTCGTGGACGCGCGACGGCGCGCGCTTCACCGACAACCGCTACAGCCGCCGCCATGTCTGGCGCTTCGACGGAGGCGTCGAAGTGCCGGGCTCGTCATCACCGCATTCGGTGCCGCTGCCGTATTCGCGGGGCGACGCGGTCGATCCCGAGGAGGCGTTCGTCGCCTCGATCTCGAGCTGCCACATGCTGTGGTTTCTGTCGATTGCCGCGAAGCGTGGCTTCACGGTCGACGATTACGTCGACGAGGCCGAAGGCTTTCTCGAGCGCGACGCGAGCGGCCGGATGTCGGTGACGCGGGTCAACCTGCGCCCTCGAATCGCATGGAGCGGCGAACGCGTGCCGGCGAGCGGCGACATCGCCGCGATCCACGACGAGGCGCATCACGAGTGCTTCATCGCGAACTCGGTACGGACGGACATCAGGATCGAGGCATGACGATCCGGTCGAGCGGCAGTCCGATCGTCCCGAGTCTTGCAATGGGGACGGCATCGGACTGACCGCCGACAACCGGGTGTCAGGCATCACGGCTCGTCAAGGGCGTCAACACGCGGCTGCCCGCGGAGGCTTTCAGCGCGAAGCCTGCAGGCCTTGTCAACAGGTTGTCGGTGGGCGGCGACCCGGTCACCCACGGTGGCGAACGTCACGACGTACGTGGTCGAAGGCGGCCGCGTCAATACGGGTTCGCTACGTCGCCACTAGCTTCCGGTGGGCCTGCACGCTCATCAGGATCCCGAGGCCGATGAAGAGCGAGATCAGCGCGGTGCCGCCGTACGACACGAGCGGCAGCGGCACGCCGACCACGGGCAGAAGGCCGCTCACCATCGCCATGTTCACGAACGCGTAGGTGAAGAACATCAGCGTGATCGCGCCCGACAGGAGCCGGGAGAACAGCGTCGACGCGTTCGCGGTGATCATCATCGCGCGCGCGATCAGCAGCAGGTAGAGGATCAGCAGGACCGCGTTGCCGATCAGGCCGAACTCCTCGCCGAACACGGCGAAGATGAAGTCGGTGTGCCGCTCGGGCAGGAAGTCGAGGTGCGTCTGCGTGCCGTTGAGCCAGCCTTTGCCGACGATGCCGCCCGATCCGAGCGCGATCGACGCCTGCGTCGAGTGGTAACCGGTACCGAGCGGGTCGCGCGACGGGTCGAGAAACGTCAGGATCCGCTCGCGCTGGTAGTCGTGCATGTGCGACCAGACGGTCGGCCCGACCGCGGCGCCGAGCGCGAACAAGCCCACGATCACCTTCCACGACAGACCGGCGAGAAAGAGCACGTAGAAGCCCGACGCGGCAATCAGCAGCGCGGTGCCGAGGTCGGGCTGGCGCTTGATCAGGTAGACGGGAACGACGATCAGAAGCGCCGCGAACGCGAAGTCGCGCCAGCCGATGCGCCCCTCGAACTTCTGGAAATACCATGCGAGCATCAGCGGCAGCGCGATCTTCATGAGCTCCGACGGCTGGAAGCGCGCGACACCGAGATTGAGCCAGCGGCGCGAGCCGTTGACGACGACGCCGAACATCGCGACGCCGATCAGCATCGCGACCGCCACGACGTAGAGCGGGACCGCCGCCCGCGCGAGGGTCTGCGGTGCGATGTTCGCGAATATCCACATGAGGACGATCGCGAACGACAGGCTCATCACCTGGCTTGTCTCGCGCGCGATGCTCTGGTCGGCCGCCGAGAAGAGCGTCACCAGGCCCACGCCGACGATCGTGAGCGCAGCGGCGAAAAGCATCGAATCGATGCGCCGCGTCAGCACCTCCCAGACGCGCGCGATGACCTGGAACATGAGCGTCGTCCAGTCCTCGGATCTGCGCCTAGTCGCCTTCGTCGTCGCCGGCGCCCGGCATATCCTTCGCCGCGCCGGGCTCGGATTCGCCGAGCAGCCAGTAGTCGAAGACCTTGCGCGCGATCGGCGCGGCGGCTTGCGCGCCGAAGCCACCGTTCTCGATCAGCACGGCGACGGCGATCTTCGGATGATCGACCGGCGCATATGCCTCGTACCACGCGTGGTCGCGCATTCGCTCGTCGATGTGATGCTCGGAATACTTCTCGCCCTTGAGCGAGAACACCTGCGCGGTGCCGGTCTTGCCGGCACTCGCGTACTTGGCATCCTTGAATGCGGCGGCGCTCGTCCCCTCCTTCGGCACGCCGGCAAGCGCGTGCTGGATGACGGCGAGGTCCGCCGGCCGCACGTTCAGGCGCGATGTCGGCTCGCGTGCGATCTCGCGCACCTCGCCCGACTTCACGTTCGTGATCGTCTTCACGAGATGCGGCGTATAGCCGACGCCGTCGTTCGCGATCATCGCGATCGCGTGCGCGAGCTGCAGCGGCGTGAACGCGTTGTAGCCCTGTCCGATGCCCGCCGAGATCGAGTCGCCGAGGTACCACTTGCGATGCTCGTCGCGATAGTTCCTGCCCGCGAAGCGCTGTCGCTTCCAGTCGCGCGACGGCAGGACGCCGGTCAGCTCGCCTTCGATGTCGATGCCGGTCTTCTGCCCGAACCCGAACTTCGACAGGAAGTGCGCGGTATCGTCGATGTCGGTGTCGTTGGCGAGCATGTAGTAGTACGTGTCGCACGACTGGACGATCGACTTGTACATGTCGACGGTGCCGTGGCCGCCGGGCTTGTCGTCGCGGAAGCGATGCGCCTGGCCGGGAATCTGGAAGAAGCCCGGATCGTAGATCGTCTGGTTCGGCGTCCGCTTGCCCGAGGTGAGCGCCGCGAGCGCGAGGTACGGCTTGATCGTCGAGCCTGGCGGGTACGCGCCGCGCAGCGGCCGGTTCAGAAGCGGCTTGTCGGGGGAGTCGTTCAACTCCTGCCAGTTCGCGGGATCGATGCCGTCGACGAACAGGTTCGGATCGAATCCCGGCTTCGACACGAACGCGAGCACTTCACCGGACGTCGGGTCGATCGCGACGAGCGCGCCGCGGCGATCGCCGAACGCCGTTTCGGCCACCTGCTGGAGCCGGATGTCGAGCGAGAGCTCAACGTTGTTGCCGGCGATCGGCGGCGTGCGCTTCAGCGTCCGCACGGCACGCCCGCCGGCGTCGACCTCGACGTCCTCGACGCCCGTCGTTCCGTGGAGCTCGCGCTCGTACGAGAGCTCGACGCCGACCTTGCCGATGTAATCGGACCCTTTGTAGTTCGCCGTCTCGTCCCAGGACGCGATGCGCTCGTTGTCCTTGTCGTTGATGCGGCCGATGTAGCCGACCACGTGCGACGCGACGTCGCCGAACGGATACTGGCGAAACAGCCGCGCCTTGATGTCGACCCCGGGAAAGCGATAGCGGTTGACCGCGAAGCGCGCGACCTCCTCGTCGGTCAGCTTGGTGCGGATCGGCAGGCTCTCGAAGTCCTTCGATTCCTCGAGCATCTTCTTGAAGCGCTTGCGGTCGCGCGGCTCGACGTCGACGATTTCGCCCAAGCGGTCGATCGTCTCGTCCAGGTTGCGGACCCGCGACGGCGTGATCTCCAGCGTATACGCCGAATAGCTTTGCGCGAGGACGATGCCGTTGCGGTCGGTGATGACGCCGCGGTTCGGCGCGACCGGGACAATCGCGATCCGGTTCGATTCGGCGAGCGTCTCGAAATGCGCGTGCTGGACGACCTGCAGATGGAAGAAGCGCGCGAAGAGCCCGCAGAACGCGACGAACACGAGCGCCGCGACGAGCGACAGCCGCCGGCGGAACAGGTAGAGGTCGCGCTCGGGATTGCGCAGCTCCGACGAGCCGAAGCTGCTCGCGTCCCGCCGCCGCGTGAAAAGCAGTCGCCGCGCCATCGCTTTGACGATTCAGCGCGATCGGGAAGGCCGCTGCGGCGTCTGCAGCAGCACCGAGGCGAGCGGCCACAGCAGCGCGCCGACGAGCGGGGAGAGCAGGTAGCTCCACTTCGGCAGCGCCGCGCCGCCGACGAAGCGTACGAGCAGCACGAGCAGCGCGCAGAAGACGAGCAGCACGGCAACCTGCACTGCCTGCTGCCACAGCGGGAAGCGCAACACGCGCCGGCGGAAGAACTCGGCGCCGTAGGCGAGCACCGCGTAGGCGAGCGCGTGCTGGCCGAAAACCGTCGCGTCGCCGACATCCATCACGAGTCCGACCATCCACGCGGTGCCGACGCCGACGAAACGCGGCTCCTGGATGCACCAGTACAGCAGCACGATCGCCAGGAAATCGGGCCGGTAGGAGAGGATCGGCTCGCCGACGGGCACGAGGTTCAGCAGCAAACCGACGGCGATCGACAGCAGCACGAACCATGGCTTCGCCGGCCGCAGGATTTCCTCGGGCGCCGCCGGCGCGAACGAGCCCATGTGCGGAAGGACGCGCATTTACGGAATGACGCGCCTCGCCCTGCGCGTGCTCTTCTTGGCCGCGTCGGTGTCGTTCGCTTCCTCCGGTCGCGGCGGCATCGCCGACGATTGCGACAGCACGAGCAGGAACTCGCTGTGGTCGATGCCGGCAAGCGGCTTGCAAACGATCCGCGCGAACATTTGCCCGGTATCGCGGATCACGTCGACGATCTCGGCGACGGCCAGCCCCGCCGGGTACGTGCGATCGAGACCGGAGGTGACGAGCCGGTCGCCGACGCGGATGTCCGCCGTCGGCGACGTGAAGCGCAACTCGGGCGAGCGTCCGGTGCCGTTGCCGAACAGGACGCTGCGCGCGCCGCTGCGCTCGACCTGCACCGGCACCGCCTGGTCACGGTCGGTGATGAGCGTCACCTCCGACATGTACGGGAGCACGCGCGTCACCTGACCGACGACGCCGGTCGCGTCGATCACGCCCGCGCCCGCCTGCACGCCGGCGCTCGCGCCCTTGTCGACGAAGACCTTCTGGGTGAACGGATCGCGGCTCGTGTAGAGCACCTGCACGGCGATCGCCGTGGCGGCGTATTGCGCGCGGACGTCGAGCAACGCGCGCAGCCGCGCGTTCTCCTCCTGCACGCGCGCGTAACCCTGCGTTGCCGGCGCTCGCGCCACCAGTTCCTGCCGGAGCATCGCATTTTCGTCTGCCAGGCGGCGCTTCGAGCCGAAGTAGTCGGCGATGAACGCAAAAGCCGCGCCGGGCAGCTCGAGCGCCCGCTCGACCGGATAGAGGACGATCGCCACCGCCTGCCGCACGTTTTCGAGATAGCGGTAGCGCGTGTCGGCGAACAGCAGCGCGACCGACAGGATGCCGAAGAACGCGAGCCTCGCGAGCGGGCTCGGACCCCGGTTGAAGAACGCCGGCGTATCGACGGGGATCGGGCGCATTTCCAGAAGGTGGCGTCGGATTACGACTTTCGCCCGCTATCATGCGCCGCGTTCGGCGAGCGTAGGGTCAGAGACGACTTTTGATCCGATCTGCGGCCGCATCTCGCCGAAGAAAGTCGAAATCCTCCGCCACTTTGCTTCGGCATCAACTTCGCTCCGCGACGCTTTGCGCCATGCGCCCCGACGCGCCGCGTCACACGGCGGGCTTCAGTCGCGAAGGGCCGCCCCGAGCGACTGACCAGCCCCCTTGGGGGCAGCGAGCAAAGCGAGCGTGGGGGGACGTTTCATCTAGTCGCTGGTGAAGATGGTCGACAGCTTCTCCATGTTCTCGAGCGCCTTGCCGCATCCGCGCACCACGCACGTCAGCGGGTCCTCGGCGACGACGACGGGCAGCCCCGTCTCTTCCATCAGCAGGCGATCGACGTCGCGAAGCAGCGCGCCGCCTCCCGTCAGCACCATGCCGCGCTCGGCAATATCCGCGCCGAGTTCGGGCGGCGTGCGCTCGAGCGCGCTTTTCACCGACGACACGATGCTGTTCAGCGGATCGGTGAGCGCTTCGAGAATCTCGTTCGACGACACGGTGAAGCTGCGCGGGATGCCCTCCGCGAGGTTGCGGCCCTTCACTTCCATTTCCTTGACTTCGGAACCGGGGAACGCCGACCCGATCGTCTTCTTGATGATCTCGGCCGTCGTCTCGCCGATCAGCATCCCGTAATTGCGGCGGATGTAGTTGACGACGGCCTCGTCGAACTTGTCGCCGCCGACGCGGACCGACCCCGCGTAGACCATGCCGCCGAGCGAGATCACGCCGACCTCGGTCGTGCCGCCGCCGATGTCGACGACCATCGATCCGGTCGCGTCGCCGACGGGAAGGTCGGCGCCGATCGCAGCGGCCATCGGCTCCTCGATCAGGAACACTTTCGACGCGCCGGCGCCGAGCGCCGATTCGCGGATCGCGCGGCGCTCGACCTGTGTCGAGCCGCACGGCACGCAAATGATGATCCGCGGCGACGGCGAGAACAGCCGCGAGTCGAGCACCTTCTTGATGAACTGCTTCAGCATCTGCTCGGTCACGGTGAAATCGGCGATGACGCCGTCTTTCATCGGCCGGATCGCGGTGATGTTGCCCGGCGTGCGGCCGAGCATCTGCTTCGCCGCGAGCCCGACTTCCTGGATCACTTTCTTGCCGTTTGGTCCGCCTTCCTGGCGAATCGCGACGACGGAAGGTTCGTCGAGCACGATGCCCTTGCCGCGCACGTAGATCAGCGTGTTGGCGGTGCCGAGGTCGATCGCGAGGTCGCTCGAGAAATAGCCTTTGAAGGAATCGAACATGAACGTGTGGAGGTGGCGGTTGCTGCCTTCGTGGCGCGGCACGCCGGCGGGTACCGCTCGAAAATGGCCGATATGATAACCTAAGCCGTCTCGCGTTCATGCACGCAATCGGCGCGATTTTGCAAAGCGAGCAGGCGAGTTTTTCGAGTCGCTTCCGGAAAGCGGCGGCGCCTGCCGCACGACGTGCCCGACCCCTTCGTCGCGGTTGCCGACCGCGCCTTTCGACCGGCGCCGCCGAATCGTCCCTGTATGAGCTTCTCTTCTGACGACGTGACGCGGCTTGCGCATCTCGCCCGCATCGACCTCGCCGACGACGAGGCACGCGACGTGCGCGCGAAGCTCGACGCGATCTTCGGCCTGATCGACGCGCTGCAGGCGATCGACACGACGAACGTCGAGCCGATGGCGCACGCGCAGGACGTGTCGATGCCGCTGCGCGACGATGCCGTGACGGACGAGAATCGACGCGATCGGTATCAGGCGCAGGCGCCGGCCGTCGCCAACGGTCTCTACATCGTGCCGAAGGTCATCGAATGAGCGAAGCCGCGACGACGATCGCCGGCCTTGCGCGCGCGCTTCGCGCACGCGAGGTGTCGAGCGTCGAACTCGTCCGGCAGACGCTCGCGCGCATCGCGGCGTCGCAGCCGGCGCTCAACGCGTTCATAACGGTCGACCCGGAAGGCGCGCTCGCGCAGGCGCATGCCGCCGATGTCGCGATCGCGCGCGGCGATGCGGCACCGCTCGCCGGCATCCCGATCGCGCACAAGGACGTGCTGATGACGGCCGGGCTGCGCACGACGTGCGGCTCGCGAATGCTCGAGCATTTCGTCGCGCCGTACGACGCGCATGTCGTCGCGAGGCTGCGCAAGGCCGGAACGGTGCTCGTGGGCAAGACGAACATGGACGAGTTCGCGATGGGCTCGTCGAGCGAGACGTCGTTTTTCGGCCCGGTCCGCAATCCCTGGGACGCCGCATGCGTGCCCGGCGGAAGCTCCGGCGGATCGGCGGCGGCGGTTGCAGCGGCACTGTTGCCGGCGACGACCGGCACCGACACCGGCGGCTCGATTCGCCAGCCGGCCGCACTGACCGGCGTCTGCGGGTTGAAGCCGACTTACGGCATCTGCTCGCGCTACGGGCTCGTCGCGTTCGCGTCGAGCCTCGACACGCCGGGCGCGTTCGCACGTACGGCCGAGGATTGCGGCTTGCTGCTGACCGCGATGGCCGGGCACGACGCGCGCGACGCGACGTCGCTTTCGCGCCCCGGCGAGGATTACGTTCGGTTGCTCGCGCAACCCGCGGCCGCGCGCCCGCTCGCCGGCTTGCGCATCGGCCTGCCGCGCGAGTATTTCGCGGCGGGCGGCGTCGAAGCGGAGGTCACCACGGCGATCGAAGGCGCGCTTCGCGAATTGCGGGCGCTCGGCGCAACGACCGTCGACGTCGATCTGCCGATGGTTCGGCATGCGGTGCCGGTCTATTACGTGATCGCGCCGGCCGAAGCGTCGTCGAACCTGTCGCGCTTCGACGGCGTCCGCTACGGCCATCGCGCAGCGGCGTATCGCGATCTCGACGACATGTATTGCCGCACGCGCGCCGAAGCGTTCGGCGCCGAGGTCAAGCGGCGCGTCCTCGTCGGCACCTACGTGCTGTCGCACGGCTACTACGACGCGTATTACCTGAAGGCGCAGAAGGTGCGGCGGCTGATCGCCCGCGATTTCGCGCAGGCATTCGCGCGCTGCGACGTGATCGCCGGACCGACCGCGCCGACCTGCGCGTTCGCGATCGGCGCCAAGACCGGCGATCCGGTGCAGATGTACCTGAACGACATCTTCACGATCGCGGCAAACCTGACCGGCATGCCGGCGATGTCGATTCCGTGCGGGTTCACGTCCCGTCGTCTGCCGATCGGATTGCAGCTTCAGGGGAACTCCTTCGACGAGACGCGCATTCTGAACGTCGCGCATCGCTATCAGCAGGTGACGGATTGGCATTTGCGGATCCCCTCACCCCCACCCCGCGCGCGGGGAGACGGTGCCGAGCGGAGCGAAGTGGGTGAGGGGACAGCCCCATGAGCTGGCAAATCGTCATCGGCATCGAGACGCACGCGCAGCTCTCGACCGCGTCGAAGATCTTTTCCGGCGCATCGACGGCGTTCGGCGCACCGCCGAACACGCATGCGTCGGCGGTCGACATCGCGCTGCCCGGCGTGCTGCCGGTGCTGAATCGCGGCGCTGTCGAGCGTGCGATCCGCTTCGGGCTCGCGGTGGGCGGCACGATCAACCGCCGCAGCGTCTTCGCGCGGAAGAACTACTTTTACCCGGACCTCCCGAAGGGCTACCAGATCTCGCAATACGAGATGCCGGTCGTGGAGGGCGGCGGCATCGCGATCGCGACCGAGGCGGGCGAAAGGCGCGTGCGGCTCACGCGCGCGCATCTCGAGGAGGACGCGGGCAAGTCGCTGCACGAAGGATTGCCGGCGGAGTTCGGCGACGTCTCCGGCATCGACCTGAATCGCGCCGGCACGCCGCTGCTCGAGATCGTGTCCGAACCCGACATGCGAAGCGCCGCGGAAGCGGTCGCCTATGCGAAGGCATTGCACGGACTCGTCACGTGGATCGGCATCTGCGACGGTGACATGCAGGAAGGCAATTTCCGCTGCGACGCGAACGTTTCGGTACGCCGCCCCGGCGAGGCGCTCGGCACGCGCTGCGAGATCAAGAACCTGAACAGCTTCCGCTTCCTCGCGCAGGCGATCGACTACGAGGCGCGGCGCCAGATCGCGGTGATCGAGGACGGCGGGCGCGTCGCCCAGCAGACGCGGCTCTTCGATCCCGAACGCGGCGAGACGCGACCGATGCGCAGCAAGGAAGACGCGCAGGACTATCGCTACTTTCCCGATCCCGACCTGCCGCCGCTTGCAATCGACGAAGCGTGGATCGAGCGCATCCGCCGCGCGATGCCCGAGCTGCCGGACGCGTTCCGCGCACGCCTGGTCGCGGAGCACGGCATCACCGATTACGACGCGCAGCAGCTCACCGCGTCGCGCGATCTCGTCGACTATTACGACGCCGTGTGCAATGCGCTCCCCGCGACCGATCCGGCGCGGCATAAGCTCGTCGCGAATTTCCTGCTCGGTGAATTCAGCGCCGTCCGCAATCGGGCCGACACGCCGGTTCGCGCGGTCCCCGTGACGCCCGAGAAACTCGCCGCCCTGCTGCGACGGATCGCCGATTCCACCGTGTCGGGCAAGCTCGCGAAGGATGTCTTCGATGCGATGTGGATCGGCGAAGGCGACGCGGACGCGATCATCGAGCGTCGCGGCCTGCGCCAGATCTCGGACACGAGCGCGATCGAAGCGCTCGTCGATCGCGTACTTGCGGAGAATGCCGGCGTCGTCGCCGAGTTCCGCGCGGGGAAGCAAAAGGCGTTCAACGCGCTCGTCGGCCAGGTGATGAAGGCGTCGAAGGGCAAGGCCAATCCCGCCGAGGTCAACGCCATCTTGCGTGATCGTCTGACGCGATCTTGAGAAATGCAGGAGGGAACCCCGCGGTCCCGATTGATTCAGAAGGGAATCCCGGTTCCTGCCCTGCACGCGGATGCCCGCTCGACGATCGATCGTATTGCTGACGAGCCTTTGCCTTTGCGCCCACGCCGCGATCGCGCAATCTCCGGCTAATCCTGACGGACGCGTCGATGCCTCGATCGCGAAGCGCTCTCATGCGACGGCGCGCAAGGCGGTTCAGCGCGGAAAGGTGTCCTGGTACGGGCGCGCGTTCGCGGGACGCAAGACCGCGAGCGGCGAGCGGTTCGATCCGAGCGCGCTGACGATGGCACATCGGACGTTGCCGCTTGGCTCGATCGTCGAGGTGACGAACGACGCGAACGGCAAGCGCGTGCGGTTGCGCGTCAACGACCGCGGGCCCTATTGCGAGGGACGGGTCGCCGACCTGTCCCACGCCGCGTCCGAGCGCCTGGGCTTCGCCGACAAGGGCGTCATCGAGGCGACGATTCGCGTCGTCGCATTGCCGGACGACGATTCGGCGGGTTGACCGCCTGCCTTGTGTCGCCGCGAGCGGCGACCGACGCTAGATCACGAGCGTGCCGAGAATCACGCCGAAGATCAGCACGATCAGGAAGATCACCAGTGCGATGAAGAACAGCACCTTGGCGATCGTCCTCGCTCCCGACGCCACGCCGGTAAAGCCGAAGAAGCCGGCGACGACCGAGATGATGAAGAAGATGATGGCCCACTTGATCATGCCGACCTCCTTGATTCTTGTTGTCCGCCTTGCACCGACCGCCCGATCGCGCGGCGGTTCCCGAGCCTACCTAGACAATATGGTCGCGTCGAGGAGTTGCGGCGGCCGGTCTCCAGCGACGTAGGTTGCGCGGCGAGCCGCGCCGAGCTACATGCTGAGAACGAGTCATCAGCAACCTGAACGGAGACCGGCCATGGAAGAAGGTATCAA
>DATJFI010000091.1:0-21588 GCA_035495715.1 Casimicrobiaceae bacterium | reverse complement strand
GTGCGCGCGCGACGCCGTTGTTGCAGGCGCGGATCGCAGCCGGCAGGTACAGGCGGATGTCGGGCGGCAGCCGGTCGCGCCGCTCGAGCAGCTTCTCGGCTTCCGTCGTCGACAGGTCGGACAGGAGCTGCCGCCGCGCGTTGCGCACGCCGTCCGCGTCCGTCAGGAAGACGAGCTTCGTCGCGTCCATCTTCACCGCGCACTGCGTCGCGACTTCCTCGACGGTCAGGTTGAAGATCTCGCCGGTCGGCGAATAACCGGTTGGCGAGATCAGCACGATGTCACCGTCGTCGAGCCGCTGCTGGATGGCCTCGGTGTCGATGCGCCGCACTTCGCCGGAGAGCTGCATGTCGACGCCGTCGACGATGCCCATCGGCTTGGCGGTCAGGTAGTTGCCGCTCGACACGCGGTTGCGCGCCCCCGCCATCGGCGAGTTCGCGAGGCCGAGCGACAGCAGCGCCTCGATTCGCGCGCGCACCTGTCCGGCGGCCTCGAGCACGCAATCCATCGTGTCGTTGTCGGTGATCCGCACGCCGTTCGCGTAGCGGCTCTCGATGTTTTGTGCAGCGAGGATCGCCTCGACCTGCGGCCGGCAGCCGTGCGCGACGATAATCCGGATGCCGAGGCTGTGCAGCAGGTTGAGGTCGTGGACGACGCCGAGGAACGAGTCGTCGGCGACGACCTCGCCGCCGAACGCGATGACGAACGTCTTGCCCCGGAACGCGTGGACGTACGGCGCCGCCGCCCGGATCCAGTGCACGAACGCGCGCATCGTCGCCGAATTGACCGGCGGCGTGTCGTCGGGTGCGCGTTGCGCCATGACAGGGATTCCTCGAGCCGCGCGATTATAGCCGTCACTTTATAATCGACATGCCCGTGACCTCGCCGCTCCTCGCCAATCTCAATCCCGAACAGCTCGAAGCCGTCACGCTCCCGCACGCGTCGGCGCTGATCCTCGCGGGCGCGGGCAGCGGCAAGACGCGCGTGCTGACGACGCGCATCGCCTGGCTGCTCGCGACGGGCCAGGCGACGCCACTGTCGATCCTCGCCGTCACGTTCACGAACAAGGCCGCGAAGGAAATGCTGGCGCGCCTTTCCGCGTTGACGCCGGTCAACGTCCGCGGCATGTGGGTGGGAACGTTCCACGGCTTGTGCAACCGGATGCTGCGGATGCACTACCGCGAAGCCTCGCTTCCGCAGCTCTTCCAGATCCTCGACACGCAGGACCAGCTCGCGCTGATCAAGCGGATGTACCGCGCGCACGCGATCGACGACGAGCGCTATCCGCCGCGGGAGCTGCAATGGTTCATCGCGTCGTCCAAGGAGGAAGGGCTGCGCCCGAATGCCGTCGAGGCGGGCGACGACCACACGCGGCGGCAGGTCGAGCATTACGCGCTCTACGAGGCGATGTGCCGGCGCGAGGGCGTCGTCGATTTCGCCGAGCTTTTGCTGCGCTGCTACGAGCTCCTCGCGCAGAACGACACGCTCCGCGACCACTACCGGCGGCGCTTCTCGCACCTGCTCGTCGACGAGTTCCAGGATACGAACATCCTCCAGTACCGCTGGCTGCAGCTCCTGACCGGTGCGAAGGCGGCCGTGTTCGCTGTCGGCGACGACGACCAGTCGATCTACGCGTTCCGTGGCGCGAACGTCGCGAACATGCAGCACTTCGAGCACGATTTCGGCCACCCCGACCGGCCGGTCAAGCTGATCAAGCTCGAGCAGAACTACCGCTCGCACGGCAACATCCTCGATGCCGCGAACGCGCTCATCAAAAACAACGCGACGCGCCTCGGCAAGAACCTGTGGACGAGCGAGGGCAAGGGCGAGCCCGTGCGCGTGTTCAACGCGCCGTCGGATCTCGACGAGGCGGCGTTCGTCGTCGATGTTGTCAGGGGACTCGCCGGCGAAGGCGTCGCGCTCGACCAGATCGCGATGCTCTACCGCAGCAACGCGCAGTCGCGCGTGCTCGAGCACGCGCTGTTCAACGCGGCGCTCCCGTATCGCGTCTACGGCGGCATGCGCTTCTTCGAGCGTGCGGAGATCAAGCATGCGCTCGCGTACCTGCGGCTCACCGCCGAGCCCGGCGACGACAGCGCGTTCCTGCGCGTCGTCAATTTCCCGCCGCGCGGGATCGGCGCGCGCACGCTCGAGCAGTTGCAGTCGTCGGCGACCGCGCGCGGGACCTCGCTTTGGCAGGTCGCGTGCGAGGGTGCCGTGAAAGGCAGGTCCGGCACGTCGCTGGCGGCTTTCGTGCGGCTGATCGAGCACATGCGCGATGCGACGCGCGACCTCCCGTTGCCGGCAACGGTCGCGCACGTGATCGAAGCGTCGGGACTCCGCGCGCACTACGAGCACGAAAAGGACGGCAGCGAGCGCGTCGAGAACCTCGAGGAGCTCGTCAACGCCGCCCAGAATTTCGTTCGCGAGGCGGATCTCGCGGTGGATGCGCCCATCAGGGAACAGGTAACAGGCAACAGGGAACAGGAACCGATCCCCGGGGACGACGAAGCGGCGGCGCGCCAAGAAGGGGCGACCGATCCGCTGACCGCGTTTCTCGCGCATGCGGCGCTCGAGGCCGGCGAGACGCAGGCCGCCGAGGGCCGGCCCGCGCTCCAGTTGATGACGATCCATTCGGCGAAGGGTCTCGAGTTCCACACGGTGTTCGTGACCGGCGTCGAGCACGGAACCTTTCCGCACGAGAACAGCATCAAGGAGCCGGGCGGCATCGAGGAAGAGCGGCGGTTGATGTACGTCGCCGTTACACGGGCGCGCCGGAGGCTCTATCTGACGTTCGCGGAAAAGCGCCAATTGCATGGTCAGCTCTGGCCCAAATTCCAATCGCAGTTTCTGGATGAAATCCCGGCCGAGCTCTTGCAATGGCTGTCGCCGCGCGAGCGCCGCGGCGCCTACGCCGTCGATCGGGCGGAATGGGGCAGCAGCGCGTTCGCGTCGCGTCCACCGGCGACCGGCGTGCGCGGACCGCGCACGACGCCGCCGGCACCGTCGTGGCGGATCGGCCAGAGCGTGCGCCACGCGAAGTTCGGGCTCGGCGTGATCATCGACGCCGAGGGACGCGGCAGCGACGCCCGCGTGCAGGTGAACTTCCGCGACGCCGGCATCAAGTGGCTCGCGCTCGACTACGCGCGCCTCGAGGCTGCATAGGTCCGGTTCTACTTCGGCGTCGTTTCGCTTGCGAGCGTCGTCTCCGGCGCTGCTTCTTCCCAGTGGAACACGTCGCGGTAGCTCACGTAATCGGAGATGTGCAGCGTCGCGACGAAGAACGCGACGTACGGCAGCACGACGAGCGCGGCGATCGTCGCGTTGAGCGGCGGCGGCACGAGCAGCGCGAGCAGCGCCGTGATCAGCGACGGCACGACGATGCCGAACATGAAGATCGCCAGCGCGTAGCGCGCTGCCGCGCGCCAGTTGCCGACCGCCGCGCGAAGGCTCGTCCGCAGCGCCGTCGCGAGCCGCGCATCCTGGAACACGACGAGCGCCGGGGCCCACCAGAGCGCGAGCAGCGTCGGCAACGCGCAAAGCGCGCCGAACAGCATCGCGAGCTGCACGCGCGGCATCGCCAGCACCTGCTCGACGTGACGCGCCGCCGCGGCGCTGTCGTCTTCGGCGGACGGCCCCGCGCCGTACAAGAGATCGAGCAAGCGTCCACCGTCGACGAGCGCCGTGGCGCCGAGCGCGATCGAGATGCCGACGACGAACACGAGTCCGAGCGGCAGCAGCGCGCGCACGTTGGCGCCGAAGCCTCGAAACACCATCGAGATCGCCGGCCGGCCGCCGCGTTCCTGCGTCCATGCGCCGGCGAGAAAGCCGACCGAAAGCACCGGCTTCACGAGCGGCGCCACGATGCTGCCAATGAACGGCACCGCCTCGATCACGAGCAGCAGCACGTAATAAGCGAGCAACAGGCCGATCCACGCGAGCCGGTGTTGCCTGAACATCGCATAGCTGCGGCGCAGCCACGCGGTGCCGCGCCGGCCTTCGTGGCGGGTGAACGCAATGTCGGCGACGACAACCGGCATGAGCGACGCGCGTTCTCGCGCGCCTAAACGTCGAGCGGCCGCGCGGGTGCGGCCGCGCGTGCACGCAGGATCCGCTCGAACGGCGCCGGATCGTGCGCGTGGGTGAGCTCGCCGGGGCGCGGCAGGTGTAGATCGTAAAGTCGCGACACCCAGAAGCGCAGCGCCGCCGCCCGCAGCAGGGCATGCCATTGGTCGCGCTCGTCGTCGTTGAGCGGACGCACGGCGTGATAGGCGCCGACCATCGCGCGCGAGCGCTCGGCGTCGAGCGCAGCGTCGCCGTCGACGACGCACCAGTCGTTGACGGCGATCGCGAGGTCGTAGGCGAAGAAATCGGTGGCCGCGAAGCCGAAATCGATGATGCCCGCGACGCGTCCGTCCGCGAACAGCACGTTGTCGCAGAAGAGGTCGCCGTGGATCGCACCCTTCGGCAGCTTCACCTTGCCGAATCCCGTCTGGAACTTGACCTCGGCCGACAAAAGCGCGTTCTGCTCGGCGGTTACGAACGAGCGCACCGCGCGCGCTGCCTGCCGCCACCACGCCGGCCCGCGCCGGTTCGTAAGGCGCGCCCGGTACGTCTGCGATGCGCGATGCAACTCCGCGAGCGACTCGCCGACGGCCGCGCATTGCGCGATCGACGGCGTATCGGTCGGCGGCGCGCCGTCGATGCGCGTGACGAGTCCGGCCGGGCGGCCGTTCAGGTGCGAGAACAGCGCGCCGGTTCGATCGGGCACCGGCGCGGGCACGTGCACGCCGGCGCGCGCGAGGTGCGCCATCAGGTTCAGGTAGAACGGCAGCTCGTCGGAGGGAAGCCGCTCGTAGAGCGTCAGCACGTAGTGGCCGTGCTCGGTCGTCACGAAAAAATTCGTGTTCTCGATGCCGGCGGCGATCGGCGCGTGCTCGACGAGCGCGCCGAGCGCATAACGGGCGAGCCACGCATCGAGTTCGTCGGCGGTGACGGCGGTGTAGACGGACATGAGAACACGCGTGCCGCATGCCGCGGCACACCCAAAGCGCGATTTCAGATGGTGGGCGTCAAACGGGAACTGCGATGCGAACCGACAAGCGGGCCGCTCCCGACGGCCCGCGCGCGCAGTGCCCGCTCAGAACGAGAACAGCACCCACATCGGCACCTTGAGCGTCGGGTCGAGGCTGTCGCGGCGAATGTAGGTGGCACCGTTCACGTCCGGAACCAGATAGTAAGGCCTGCCGTAACGCGGCGTCACGCGCACGTAGCGGAGCTGGCCCTGGATGCGCACTTCCTCCGTCTGCTGATTGTCGTCGTGGAGGATCGTGACCTGCGGCTCGGTGTCGGCGTCGAGAACGTCGGGGCCGGGCGCCGGAGGAGGCGGCAGCGGCTCGGTGCGCGCCGGCGCTTGCGCGAAGCTCCATCCGGCGACCATGGAAAGCAGCAACATCAGGACGGGGCGACGTGCATCCATGGCGGTCGGGACGAAATCAAGTTGAAGGAGCAGCGCGAATCGTGCGACGGCGACGCGTCCATTTTAGCAAACGCGATGGTGCGCGTTACGATCGCGCGCCGCGAAATGGCGTCGGCCGCGAGCGTTTCGCAATGTCGGTGCATTCCGACGCGACAGCGACGCATCACAGGTTCAGCAGCTTCTCGCGCTCGTCGCGCGACGGCTGGAAGCCGCGGTTCTCGTAGAACGAGAAGATCGCCTCGACGACGGCGTCCGGATCGTCGATGACGCGCATCAAGCCGAGGTCGTGCTCGCCGATCATGCCTTCCGCGGCGACCTTGTCGTCGAGCCAGTCGAGGAAGCCCTGCCAGAACGTGCCGCCGACGAGGACGATCGGAATACGGCGGCTCTTGCCCGTCTGCACCAGCGTCAGGCATTCGGTCAGTTCGTCGAGCGTTCCGAAGCCGCCGGGCAGCACGACGTACGCCGATGCGAAGCGCACGAACATCATCTTCCGCGCGAAGAAATGGCGGAAGTCGAGGCTGATGTCCTGGTACTGGTTGCCCGCCTGCTCGTTCGGCAGCTCGATGTTGAGACCGATCGCCGGTGCGCGTCCTGCATGCGCGCCATGGTTCGCCGCCTGCATCAGGCCTGGTCCGCCTCCCGAGATCACCGAGAAGCCCGCATCGGAAAGCTTGCGCGCGATCGTCTTCGCCGCAACGTAATAGGGATGGCCTTCCTTGATGCGCGCGCTTCCGAACATGCTGACGGCCGGACGCACGCCGTTCAGCCGATCGGCCGCCGTCTGGAACTCTGCCATAATCCCCAGCACCCGCCACGCTTCCTGTCCGTTCGTCGAATACAGCGCCTGCGGGTCAATCAGATCGGGAATCTTGTGGGTTTGTGACCGCATGGCAACGCTCGTCCTGGTGGATGGCTCGTCGTATCTGTACCGCGCGTTTCATGCGTTGCCCGACCTGCGCACGACGAAGGGCGAGCCGACCGGCGCGCTGCGCGGCGTGCTGTCGATGTTGCGCCGTTTGGTGATCGACGACAAGCCCGATTATTTCGCCGTCGTGTTCGATGCGCCGGGCAGGACATTCCGCGACGACCTCTACGCCGACTACAAGGCGAACCGCACCGCGATGCCCGACGATCTCACGCGCCAGATCGAGCCGATTTACGAGCTCGTGCGCGCGCATGGTTGGCCGCTCCTGATGGTCGAGGGCGTCGAGGCCGACGACGTGATCGGTACGCTCGCGCGACAGGCGAAGGCCGCCGGCATCGAGACGACGATCTCGACGTCGGACAAGGACCTCGCGCAACTCGTCGACTCCGGCATCATGCTCGTCAACACGATGACGAACGAGCGGCTCGACCACGAAGGCGTCGTCGCGAAGTTCGGCGTGCGCCCCGATCAGGTGATCGACCTGCTGACGCTGACCGGCGATTCGATCGACAACGTGCCGGGCGTCGCGAAGGTCGGGCTGAAGACCGCGGCCAAATGGCTCGCGCAATACGAAACGCTCGACAACTTGATGGCGCACGCCGGCGAAGTGACGGGCGTCGTCGGCGACAATCTGCGCAGCGCGCTCGAATGGCTGCCGCAGGGACGCAGGCTCCTGACGGTGCGGTGCGACTGCGCGCTGCCGTCTGGCGTGACGGACCTCACGCTGCAGGAGCCCGCGTTCGATCGCCTGCGCGCGCTCTACGACCGCTACGAGTTCAAGGGCTGGCTCCGGGATCTCGGGCGCACCGACGTGAACGTCGAGATCGCGCCTTCACCCGGTCGCGCCGATACGCGTGCCGAGGAGGAGCCGTCACCGCCGCGCCCGGCGCCGCACGCCGATTACGAAACGATCGCTTCGATCGACGCGCTCGAGCGCTGGCTCGACGAGAGCGCGCACGCCGACGTCGTCGCGATCGACATCGAGACGCGCGGCAGCGATCCGATGACTTCCGAGATCGTCGGCATCGCGCTCGCGATCGACGCCGGACGCGCCGCGTACATCCCGCTCGCGCACGATTACGCGGGCGCGCCGGAGCAGCTCGCGCGGCGCGACGCGCTCGAGCGGCTCGCGCCGTGGCTCGCCGATCCGAACCGGCGCAAGCTCGCGCACGACGTCAAGTTCGCGGAGCACGCGCTCGCGAACCACGGGCTCGCGCTGCGCGGCGTTGCGCACGACGCGATGCTCGAGTCCTACGTGCTCGAGTCGCACAAGCCGCACGATGTCGGCGGACTTGCGCTTCGCCATCTCGACGTCGCGACGACCGCCTATGACGCCGTGACGGGGAGGGGCGCGAACCGCATCCCGTTCGAGCAGGTCGCCGTCGACGTCGCGACCGGTTACGCGGCCGAGCAGGCCGACGTGGCGCTGCGCCTGCACCGGCAACTGTTCCCGCGCATCGCGCGCGACGAGAAGCTTCGCTACATCTACGAGACGATCGAGCTGCCGGTGTGCGATGTCCTGTTCCGGATGGAGCGGTATGGCGTGCTCGTCGACCGTGACCTGCTCGCCGTGCAGGGCCGCGAGCTCGGCGTGCGCGCGCAGGCGCTCGAGGCCGAGGCGCATCGGCTCGCGGGCACGCCGTTCAACCTGGGCTCGCCGAAGCAGCTATGCGAGGTGCTGTTCGAACGGATGAAGCTGCCGGTCAGGAAGAAGACGGCGACCGGCCAGCCGTCGACCGACGAGGAAGTGCTCCAGGAACTCGCCGCCGACTATCCGCTGCCGAAGGTGCTGCTCGAATACCGTGCCCTGACGAAGCTCAAGTCGACGTATGCCGACAAGCTTCCGGCGATGATCAACGCGCAGACCGGCCGCGTGCACACGACGTTCTCGCAGGCGACGGCGGTGACCGGACGGCTCGCGTCGCTCGAGCCGAACGTGCAGAACATTCCGGTGCGAACCGCCGAAGGCCGGCGCATCCGCGAAGCGTTCATCGCCGCGCCCGGCCACACGATCGTCTCGGCCGATTACTCGCAGATCGAGCTGCGGATCATGGCGCACCTGTCCGAGGATCCGGCGCTGCTCGCCGCCTTTCACGGCGACGCGGACATTCACCGCGTCACCGCCGCGGAAATCTTCAGCGTCTCGCCCGAGGACGTGTCCGCCGACCAGCGACGCTACATCAAGGCCGTCAACTTCGGCCTGATCTACGGCATGAGCGCGTTCGGGCTCGCGACCCAGCTCAGCATCGAGCGCGCCGCCGCGCAGCAGTTCATCGACCGCTATTTCACCCGCTATCCGGGCGTCGCCGACTACATGCAGCGCACGCGCGAGCTCGCGCGCGAGCAGGGCTACGTCGAGACGGTATTCGGGCGGCGGCTCTTCCTCTCCGACATCCGCGCGGCGAGCGGACCGCGGCGCGCGGCCGCCGAGCGTGCCGCGATCAACGCGCCGATGCAGGGCACGGCGGCCGATCTCGTCAAGCTCGCGATGATCGCCGTGCAGGCGTGGCTCGACCGCGAGCAGCTCCGCACGCGGCTCATCCTGCAGGTTCACGACGAGCTCGTGCTCGAGGCGCCGGCCGACGAAGTCGCGCGCATCGTGCGCGAGCTGCCGTCGCTGATGACGTCGGTCGCGACGCTACGCGTGCCGCTCAAGGTCGACGTCGGGCACGGAAAAAACTGGGACGAGGCGCATTAGACGCCACCGCCGTTCATCGGACCGCCGTTCATCGGCCGAAGATCGTTCGCCACCCCGCATAGCAACTTCCCGCAAGCATCGGTCCGAGCACGAGCCAGCCGAGCCCGGCCGGAATCGTCGCCGCGAGTGCAAGGCCGATGTAGATCAAGCCATAGAGCAGAAACGCGCCGAAGTTGCGCCACGACGCGGCGAAGCTTTTCGCAAGCGCATGGAGCGGCGGCTCGCCGTTCAGCGCGACGAGCGCGGGGGCGAACCAGTACGCCATCGCGACGAGCAGTGCCACGCTGACCGCGATCAGCAGCACGAGAATGATCGCGGGACCGGCCGCCGCGACCACCTGCGCGAGTGCCATGTAGTCGATTTCGGCGACGTCGGCCGTATGGAGGGTGCGCACGATCTCGCCGAGACCCGAAGCGCCGAGTGCGAGGAAGATCGTCGCGGCCGCGAAGACGGCGACGGCGAACATGATCGCAAGCGACAGCAGGCCGAGCATCACGAGCGGCTGCAGGCGTGGCGCGCGAAAGCCTTCGAACAAATGGCCGACCGTCAGCGGCTGGCCGCGCGCGAGCGCATGGCAGCCGAGCATCACGCCGCCCGCAAACACCGGCGTCAGTACGACGTAGATCGGCTGGCCGACGATCGGCACGAACGAAAGCCCGATCGAGATCACGACGAACACCACGAGCATGCCGATCCACGGCAGCGGCGCCGCGCAGAAGATGCGCCAGCTCTCGCCCCACCATGCAGCGCCCTCGCCCGCGGGGAGCAGCCGCGGCGGCGGCGCGGGACCTTCGGCGTCGACCCCCGGTGCGGTCATCGTGCTGGGCGGGATCTCCATCGATCTGTCTGCGAACGGGCGCGCGCGACTCCCCTGCCATGCGCCGGGGACGAGATTGTAAGCGTACGCTTCGCCAAAAGACGAGCGGGCTTGGGAATGCCGATCGCCGCTCCCATCTGACGGTTTCCTCACTTCAACGGACGTGCGGTGGATTCGATCGCAGCCGAGCTGGCGCAATTCGGCGTGCCCTTCGTGGGCTTGAACGTGTTTCTGCAGCAGATCGGCCTGCCGATTCCCTCGGTGCCGACGATGATGGTCGCGGGCGCGCTCGCGGCGAGCGGACGCATCTCGCTGCCGGCGGCGTTCGCGATCGCCGTCGCCGCGTCGCTGATTGCCGACCTGCTGTGGTTCGCGGCCGGACGCCGGTACGGCTATCCGGTGCTCCGATTCCTCTGCCGGGTCTCGCTTTCGCCCGATACGTGCGTGCGGCAGACCGAAGGGATTTTCGAGCGCTGGGGCTTCTACTCGGTCGTCGTATCGAAGTTCGTGCCCGGCTTCTCGACGGTGGCGCCGCCGATCGCCGGCGCACTCTCCATGCGCGTCGGCGCGTTCGTGCTCGCGTCGGCGGCGAGCGCCGCCCTGTGGGCAGGCGCCGCGATGATCGCCGGCGTGCTCTTCGCGCACGAGATCGATGCCGTGCTGATCTGGATGTCGCTGCACCTGCCGCTCGCAGGCTTCGCCGTCTTCGGTGTGGCGGCCGCGTATGCCGCGATGAAGGCATGGCAGCGGTTGCGGATGGCGCGGCTCCTCGCGGGCTCGATGATCACGGTGGCCGAATTGAGGGAACGGCTCGCCGACGCACAGCCGCCGTTCGTCATCGACGTCGGATCGTCGCTCGCGCAGCGCGGCCGGTCGCACATTCCGGGCGCGGCGCTCCTCGACCTCGATACCCTGGCCCGGTGCGACGACTTTCCGCGCGACCGCGACATCGTTCTTTATTGCGCGTGCCCGAACGAGGCATCCGCGCGTCGCGGCGCACAGATCCTGCTTGCGAAGGGCTACCGGCGCGTTCGGCCGCTCGCGGGCGGAATCGACGCGTGGACGAGCGCGGGCCATCCGGTTGCGCATGGCACGCCGATCATCGTGTCCCCCGCGGGCAGCGCGCGTTCGGCGCGGACCGCGGACGTCATGGACGGCGACGACGCGAGCCCGGCTACAGCGGAAAAGCGGACGGCGGCGCTGTAACGATTCCTTGCAATTCCTGCCGTGCATTCACGGCATACTGCCGGGCGCGCGCAGAACCGAAGTCCGGGGATCGTCGTCTGACGAGCGGTCGCGGCGCCGCCACGGTCCTGTTTTCACGGCAGCGATGCGGCGGTCCGCCGCGCGCGCAGGCAATGCCGACAACTCGAACGAGACCGCGTTACAGGACACTCGATGGAGCCTTCGTCATCGTCCGGCGCACCGCCTGAGCCCGCGCAGCGGACCGCCGTTTCGCGCCGCGGCCGCAGCCTCGGCAGCCTCATCGCGCTGATCGTGCTCGCGGCGATCGTCGCGCTCGCGTGGTACCTCACGCATCGCCCAACTCCGTCCGGCGGGAACGCGGGCGGGCCCGTCGCTACGAGCAAGGGCGGCGGTAGCGGACCTCGCGGAGGTGCCGGCGGTCCGGGGGCCGCGCGCGGCGCGCCGCCGAGCACCGTCGGTGTCGCCAAGGCGCGACACGCCGACATTCCGATTTACATCGAAGCGCTCGGCACCGTCACGCCGATCGCCGTCGCCACGGTGTCGCCGCAGGTTTCCGGCGTCATCACCGAAGTGCTCTACAAGGAAGGCGACATGGTGCGCAAGGGCCAGCCGCTGGCGACGATCGACCCGCGGCCGTTTCAGATGGCGCTCGATCAGGCGACTGCCGCGCGCGTGCGCGACGAGGCGCAGCTCAATGCGGCGCGCGTCCAGCTCGAGCGCTACCAGGTGCTGCTCAAGCAGGATTCGATCGCGCGCCAGACGGTCGACACGCAGGACGCGCTCGTCAAGCAGCTCGTCGGAACCGTCGGCGTCGACCGCGCGAACGAGAACGCGGCGCGGCTCAACCTCACGTGGTCGCGCGTCGTCGCGCCGATCGCCGGACGTGTCGGCTTGCGGCCGGTCGACGTCGGCAATTACGTGGCCGCGGGAAACGCAACGGGCATCGGGACGATCACGCAGGTCTCGCCGATCGACGTCGTGTTCTCGATCCCGCAGGAACGCGTTCCCGACGTTCGTGCGCGTCTTTCGGCCGGCGCGAAGCTGCCGGTGTCGGCGCTCGACAGCACGCGCACGCAGGTGCTCGACGACGGCGAGTTCCTGACGCTCGACAACCAGATCGACGTGCAGACCGGCACGATCAAGGCGAAAGGGCGCTTCGCGAATGCGAAGGGGACGCTGTTCCCGAACCAGTTCGTCAACGTGCGGCTGCTGCTGAATACGATCGACGCGGCCGTCGTCGTTCCGGTGATTGCGCTGCGGCACGGTCCGAGCGGCGATTTCGTGTACGTCGTCAACGCCGATCGCACGGTGTCGCTGCGCAACATCAGCGCCGGCATCGCGGGCGTCAACGACGTCGAGATCACGAAGGGGCTCGCGGTCGGCGACGAGGTCGTGACCGAGGGCGGTGACCGGCTGAAGGACGGCGCGCGGATCCAGACGAGCGCCGACGTCGCCGCCAATGCCCTGCCCGGCGAGCGGAGCGCGCAGAAGGGCGCGCGCCGCGGTCGCGGCGGCGAGGGCGGCGGCAGCCGCCGCGAGGCGAACGGCGCCGCAGCCCCGGACAACGGCGCGGCAACCCCGGCGAACGGAACGCCGCCCGGCAGCGGCAGCAATCCGGGGGTCGCGGCGACGCCGCCGAGCGGAACGGTGGCGGGGCCCGCGGCGCCCACGAACAAGTAAGCGGCATGAGCGACGAGACGTCCGCGCAGCGACAAGCGTGGGGGCCCTCCAAGCCTTTTATCGAGCGGCCGGTCGCGACGTCGCTGCTGATGCTCGCGATCGTCCTCGCGGGCTTCGTCGGCTTCCGTTTCCTTCCGCTTTCCGCGCTGCCGCAGGTCGACTATCCGACGATCCAGGTGCAGACGCTCTACCCCGGCGCGAGTCCGGAGGTGATGAGCAACACCGTCACGGCGCCGCTCGAAACGCAATTCGGCCAGATGTCGGGCCTGACGCGAATGAGCTCGACGAGCGCGTCGGGCGTGTCGGTGATCACGCTGCAGTTCTCGCTCGACTTGTCGCTCGACGTCGCCGAGCAGGAGGTGCAGGCGGCGATCAACGCGAGCGGGTCGTTGCTGCCGGCCGATCTTCCTGCGCCGCCGGTTTACGCGAAGGTGAATCCCGCCGATGCGCCGGTGCTCACGCTCGCGGTGAGCTCCGACAGCATGCCGCTCACCGACGTGCAGAACCTCGTCAGCACGCGGCTCGCGCAGAAGATCAGCCAGGTTTCGGGCGTCGGCCTCGTGTCGCTGTCGGGCGGGCAGCGTCCGGCGGTGCGCATCCAGGCGAACACGCAGGCGCTCGCGTCGTACGGCATCGGCATGGACACGCTGCGCACTGCGATCGCGAACGCGAACTCGAACGCGGCGAAGGGCAACTTCGACGGACCCAAGCGCGCGTACTCGATCAGCTCGAACGATCAGCTCCTGACGGCCGACGATTACAAGCAACTGATCGTCGCGTATCGCAACGGTGCACCGGTGCGCATCGCGAACGTTGCCGACGTCGTCGAAAGCGCCGAAAACAACCAGCTCGGCGCCTGGGCCGGACTGCCGTGCACGAACGAGCCGAAAGGCCGACTCGCCGCCGCCGAGCTTCCGGGCGACGGCTGCCGCGACCAGGAAAGCGGCGTGCTGATCCCGGCGATCATCCTGAACGTGCAGCGCCAGCCGGGCGCAAACGTGATCGCGACCGTCGATGCGATCAAGCGCCAGCTTCCGGCGCTGCAGGCCGGCTTGCCCGCGTCGATCCGCGTCGACGTGCTCGCCGACCGCACCAACGGCATACGGGCGTCCGTCGCCGACGTCGAGAAGGAGCTGATCGTCGCCGTCGTGCTCGTCGTGCTCGTGATCTTCGCCTTCCTCGGCAGTCCCCGCGCGACCGTCATCGCGAGCGTTGCGGTGCCGATCTCGCTGATCGGCGCCTGCGGGCTCATGTACCTGCTGGGCTACAGCCTCAACAACCTGAGCCTGATGGCGCTGACGATCGCGACCGGCTTCGTCGTCGACGACGCGATCGTGATGATCGAGAACATCTCGCGCTACATCGAGCAGGGCGAGCCGCCGCTCAAGGCGGCGCTCAAGGGCGCGACGCAGATCGGCTTCACGATCATCTCGCTCACGATCTCGCTGATCGCCGTGCTGATCCCGCTGCTGTTCATGAGCGACGTCGTCGGGCGGCTGTTCCGGGAGTTCGCGGTGACGCTCGCGATCACGATCCTGATCTCCGCCGTGGTGTCGTTGACGCTCGTGCCGATGATGTCCGCGCGGTGGCTGCGCGCAAAGCGCGACTCAGCCAACACGAAGCTTTCGCGCTCGCAGGCGTTCTTCGCGAAGGTGATGCACGGCTACGACCGCTCGCTCGTCTACGTGCTCGACCACCAGGGCGCCACGCTGCTCGTCGCGCTGGCGACGCTCGCGATCACGGTGCTTCTCTACATCGTGATCCCCAAGGGCCTTTTCCCGACGCAGGACACCGGGCAGCTCCAGGCGCGCGTGCAGGCGGCGCAGGACGTCGCGTTCGACCGGATGGTCGACCTGCAGGGACAGACCGCGCGTGCGATCCTCGCCGACCCTGCCGTCGCGAACCTGAGCTCGATCGTCGGCGTCGACGCCGCGAACAACACGATGCTGCAGACGGGCGGCATGCTCATCAACCTGAAGCCGTCGCACGGCGACCAGCAGGCGGTGATGGATCGGCTGCGCGAGCGCGTGCGTTCGGTGCCCGGAGTCGCGCTGTACCTGCAGCCGACGCAGGACCTGACCATCGACGCCGAGACGGGACCGACCGAATACCGCGCGTCGCTCGAAGGCGTCGACAGCGACGAGATCACGCGCTGGATGCGTCTTCTGATCGCGCGCCTCGCCGACGCGCCGGAGGTGCGCAACGTCCAAAGCGATGCCGGCGCGCAGGGCGCGACGGCGAGCATCGACGTCGATCGCGACACCGCGTCGCGCCTCGGCATCACGGCGAGCGCGGTCGACGATGCGCTCTACAGCGCGTTCGGGCAGCGGATCGTCTCGACGATCTTCACCGACACCAACCAGTACCGCGTGATCCTCGAAGCGATGCCGGGACTCGCGACGTCGGCGGAGGGCGTCGGCAAGCTCAACCTGATCTCGGCGAGCGGCAAGCCGACGCCGCTCGCTGCATTCGCGAAGATCACCGAGCAGCTCGCGCCGCTGCAGGTCACGCACGTCGGCCAATACCCGGCGAGCACGCTCAACTACGACACGGCGCCGGGCGTCTCGCTCGGCAAAGCGGTCGACGCGATCCGCCGCGCGGCGCACGACATCGGCCTGCCGCCGCAGCTTACGTTGACGTTCCTCGGCGCGTCCGGTGCCTTCGAGCGGTCGCTCGCGAACGAGCTGTGGCTGATCCTCGCCGCGGTCGTCTGCGTCTACATCGTGCTCGGCGTGCTGTACGAAAGCTACGTGCATCCGCTGACGATCCTGTCGACGCTGCCGTCGGCCGGCGTCGGCGCGCTGCTCGCGCTGATGATCACAGGCAACGATCTCGGCGTCATCAGCATCATCGGCATCATCCTGTTGATCGGGATCGTCAAGAAGAACGCGATCATGATGATCGACTTCGCGATCGACGCGGAGCGCAACGAGGGCATGAGCGCGCGCGACGCGATCCATCAGGCGGCGCTCCTGCGCCTGCGGCCGATCCTGATGACCACGCTCGCCGCGCTCTTCGCCGCGGTGCCGCTGATGCTCTCGTTCGGCGTCGGCGCCGAGCTGCGTCGACCGCTCGGCCTCGCGATCTTCGGCGGCCTGATCGTGAGCCAGCTCCTGACGCTTTTCACGACCCCGGTGATCTACCTCGCGTTCGACCGGCTCGGGCGCGGCAGCACGCGGCGCAGGATCGCCGAAGACGACCCCTCACCCGCCGCTGCGCGGCACCCTCTCCCCGCGACGCGGGAAGAGGGCCGGGGTGAGGGGTAGCAAAGGAAATGAACCTTTCCCGTCCGTTCGTCGTGCGACCGATCGGCACGGTGTTGCTGACCGCCGGCGTCGCGCTCGTCGGCATCGCCGGCTTCTTCGTGCTGCCCGTCGCATCGCTGCCGCAGATCGAGCTGCCGGTGATTTCGGTCAACGCGAACATCCCGGGCGCGAGCCCGGAGACGATGGCGCAAAGCGTCGCGACGCCGCTCGAGCGGCACCTCGGCGTCATCCCGAGCGTCAACGAGATCACCTCGACGAGCTCGGTCGGCGCGACGCGGATCACGCTGCAATTCGACCTCGGCCGCGACATCGACGGCGCTGCGCGCGACGTGCAGGCGGCGATCAACGCGTCGCGCGTCGACCTGCCCGCGACGCTGCGCCAGAATCCGACCTACCGGAAGGTGAATCCGTCGGCGGCGCCGGTGATGATCCTGGCGCTGACGTCGAAGACCAAGACGCCCGGCCAGATTTACGACGAGGCGTCGAACATCCTGAATCAGCAGCTGCTGCAGGTGCAGGGCGTCGGCGACGTGCAGATCGGCGGCGGCTCGCTGCCGGCGGTGCGCATCGAACTTTCGCCGTTCGCGCTCAACAACTACGGCATCAGCACCGAGGACGTGCGCGCCGCGATCCAGGCGAGCAACGCGAACCGCCCCAAGGGAATCGTGCAGGGCAACGGCCGGCGGCTGCAGGTGTATACGCAGACGCCGGGACTGCACGCGAGCGACTACGCGCCGATGGTCGTCGCATGGCGCAACGGCGCCGCCGTCAAGCTCGCCGACGTCGCCGACGTCGTCGACGGCGTCGAGGACACGCATACGCTGGGCTTGTACAACGGCGAGCGCGCGGTGATCGTGCTGATCCGAAGCCAGCCGGCGGCGAACGTGATCGAGACCGTCGATTCGGTGCGTGCGCTGCTGCCGGCGCTGCAGGAAGAGCTTCCGGCCGACGTCGAGCTGCACGTCGCCTCGGATCGCACGCATTCGATCCGCGCATCGCTGCACGAAGTCGAGGTGACGCTGATCGTCGCGGTGATCCTCGTCGTGCTCGTCGTCAGCGCGTTCCTGCGCAGCGTCCGCGCCACGCTCGTGCCCGCGGTCGCGACCGTGACCGCGCTGCTCGGCACCTTCGGCGTGATGTACCTGCTCGGCTACAGCCTCGACAACCTGAGCCTGATGGCGCTCACCGTCGCGACCGGCTTCGTCGTCGACGACGCGATCGTCGTGCTCGAGAACACGAGCCGCCACATCGAGGCCGGCATGACGCGAATGCAGGCCGCGCTCCTCGGCGCGCGCGAGGTCGGATTCACCGTCGTGTCGATCAGCCTGTCGCTCGTCGCGGTGTTCATTCCGCTGCTGTTCATGCCGGGTCTTCCCGGACGCCTGTTCCGCGAGTTCGCGGTGACGCTGTCGGCTGCCGTTCTGATCTCGCTCGTGATCTCGCTCACGACGACGCCGATGATGTGCGCATGGGTGCTGCGGCCGGGCGGTGCCGACGAGCGGCGACGGCAGGGCTGGCTCGCGCGCAAGCTCGAGGGCGGCTACGCGTGGATGCTCGTGACGTACGAGCGCAGCCTCGACTGGGCGCTGTCGAGCAAGGGGGTCGTCATGCTGATCCTTCTCGCGGTGATCGCGCTGAACGGCTACCTGTACGTGATGGTGCCGAAGGCGCTGTTTCCGCAGCAGGACACCGGGCAGCTCGCCGGCGGCATGTCGGCGGACCAGAGCATCTCGACGAACGCGATGGGCGACAAGCTGCGCCAGGTCGTCGACATCATTCGCCGCGACCCGGCCGTGCAGTCCGTCGTCGGCTTCATCGGCGGCGCGCGTGCGGGCGGCGGGTTCATGTTCGTCGAGCTCAAACCCGTATCGGAGCGCAGCGAGCATGGCCTTGCCGTCATCGCGCGCCTTCGTCCGCAGCTCGAGCGCGTGACCGGCTTGCGCGTGTTCCTGTCGCCGGTGCAGGACGTGCGCGCCGGCGGGCGCTCGGCCAACGCCACGTACCAGTACACGCTGAAAGGCAGCGACAGCGCCGAGCTGCTCACGTGGGCGCGCAAGCTGACCGACGCGCTCAAGGCGCGCGAAGACGTGATGACCGACGTGAACAGCGACATCCAGGAAAACGGCGTGCAGACGAACGTCGTCGTCGACCGCGACAGCGCGCATCGCGTCGGCGTCAACGCGAAGGCCGTCGATTCGGCGCTCTACGACGCGTTCGGCCAGCGCCAGGCGGCGACGATCTACACGCCGCTCAACCAGTATCACGTGGTGATGGAGTGGGCGCCGGCATACACGCAAAGTCCGAACGCGCTCTCCGACGTGTACGTGCCGGGAACGTCGCTCGTGAACCAGGGCGGGAAGATCGTCGCCATCGAAAGCGCGGCGGCGACGTCCGCGGCTTCGGGGACCGGCAGCACCGGCGCCGGCGGCGTGCCGAGCAGCGCCGCGGCCGCGAACGTCGCCGTACCGGTGTCGCCGAACCCGGCGCTGCGCAACGCGTCGACGGGCAACGTGCTGTCGAACACGCCGACGACGCTCGTGCCGCTGGCCGCGATCGCGCAGTTCGTCGAAGCCGCGACGGCGACGTCGGTCAATCACCAGGACACCGAGCTCGCGACGACGATCTCGTTCAATCTCGCCGACGGCGCGACGCTCGACGACGCGCAGCGCGCGATCACGCAGGCGGAGGCCGACATCGCGATGCCGACGGCGGTGCGCGGCGCGTTCGCGGGCACCGCGCTCCTCGCGCAACAATCGGCGAGCCAGCAGGTCTTGCTGATCGCGGCGGCGCTGATCGTCATCTACATCGTGCTCGGCGTGCTGTACGAAAGTCTCGTGCATCCGGTCACGGTACTTTCGACGCTGCCGTCGGCCGGCGTCGGCGCCGTGCTCGCGCTGCTGCTGTTCCGGATGGACTTCACGCTGATCGCGCTGATCGGCGTGTTCCTGCTGATCGGCATCGTCAAGAAGAACGCGATCCTCATCATCGATTTCGCGCTGGAGGCCGAACGCGCGCGCGGCCTGTCGTCGCTGGAAGCGGTGCGCGAGGCGTGCCTGCTGCGCTTCCGGCCGATCCTGATGACGACGCTTGCAGCGGCGCTCGGCGCCTTGCCGCTCGCGATCGGCTTCGGCGAAGGCGCCGAGCTGCGGCAGCCGCTCGGCGTTGCGATCATCGGCGGACTCATCGCGAGCCAGCTCCTGACGCTGCTGACGACGCCGGTCGTTTATATGCTCGTCGACAGGTTGCGCCCGCGTAACGTCGACGAGCGGCACCTTAGTCGCGCCGGCGGCGATCTCGCGGGGGCAGCATGATCCGCATCGCGCGTGCGTGCGCCTGGTGCGCAGTGGCTTTGCTCGCCGGCTGCAGCCTCGCGCCGCCTTACGAGCGCCCGAGCGCAGCCGCGCCGCCCGCGTTCAAGGAGGCGCCGCCTGCCGATTCGACGTGGTTCCCGGCCGCGCCCGCCGACGAGCTCGAACGCGGGCCCTGGTGGGAGCTCTTCGGCGATCCCGTGCTGTCGGGCCTTGTCGCGCAGGTCGAGGTGTCGAACCAGAACGTCGCGGCGGCGGTCGCCGCGTATGCGCAGGCCGAGGCACTCGTCAAGGAGCAGCGCGCCGCGCTATTTCCCGCGCTGAATTTCGACGTCGGCGCCACGCGCCTCGGCGGCAAAGAGCAGCCGACCGCGAACGCGTTCCACGCGACGCTCAACGCAAGCTGGGAGCCGGATATCTGGGGCGCGCTGCGACTGGGCATCTCGGGCGCGCAGGCGAGCGCGCAGGCGAGCGCCGCCAATCTGGCCGCCGCGAAGCTTTCGGCGCAGGCGGCGCTCGCGACCGATTACTTCGCGCTGCGCGAGGCCGACAACGAGATCAAGCTGCTCACGGCGGCCGTCGACGCGTATGCGAAATCGCTGAAGATCACGCAAAACCAGTACGACGTCGGCATCGCGCAGCGCACCGACGTGCTGCAGGCGCAGACGCAGCTCGAGACGACCCAGGCGAACCTGGTCGCGATGGTCGGCCAGCGCGAGCGCCTCGAGCATGCGATCGCGATCCTGGTCGGCAAGCCGCCCGCGGATCTGGCCGTCGCCGTCGCGCCGTGGGACGGGAAGGTTCCCGCGGTTCCGCTGACGGTTCCGTCGACGCTGCTCGAACGCCGGCCCGACATCGCCGCCGCCGAACGCCAGGTCGCCGCCGCGAACGCGCAGATCGGCATCCAGCGCGCCGCGTATTTTCCGAACATCGGCCTGACCGCGGCCGTGGGGCCGGCGAGCGCGTCGCTGCCGCGGCTCTTCAGCGCGTCGAGCCTCGTCTGGTCGCTCGGGCTGTCCGCCGCGCAGGTCGTGTTCGACGCCGGCGCGATCGCCGCAAAGGTCGAGGCCGCCGGCGCAGCCCGCGACGTCGCGGTCGCGAACTATCGGCAGACCGTGCTCACGGCGTTCCAATCGGTCGAGGACGAGCTGTCGACGATCCGCTCGCTCACCGAGCAGGAGGCGAATCGCCGCGCGGCGTCGGCGGACGCCGATCGAACCGAGCAGCTCACGCTCAATCAATACCTGCAGGGGCAGATCCCCTACACGACGGTCGTCACGGCGCAGGTGACCGCGCTCAACGCCCGGCAGGCGCTGTCACAGTTGATGTCGAGCCGGCAGGCCGCCGCAATAGCCCTGATCGAAGCGCTCGGCGGCGGCTGGCAGGCGCCAGAATCGATCGCGACCGGCGGCTCGTAAGGCGCGTGCGCCCCTCGGGACGCTCGCTATCGAAAAAAACGAAGCCGAACACGCATCGGAGTGCGGCCAAACCCCTTGAAATTCTGCTGCCAACCCCGTACTATTAGCACTCGCATGAGCCGAGTGCTAATAGCGCTCCGCGGCAGGCCGAGCCTGCTCCGTCTCGGCTCGGCGTTCGGTTACGTCAATTCGTTACCCAGAGCATCCATTTCAGGAGTGAGCACTAACATGAAGCTTCGTCCACTGCACGACCGGATCATCGTCAAGCGGCTCGAAGAAGAGCGCAAGTCCGCCGGCGGCATCGTGATTCCCGACACCGCGGCCGAAAAGCCGTCGATCGGCGAAGTCCTCTATGCCGGCCCGGGCAAGACCGACGACAACGGCAAGCTGATCGCCATGGGCGTCAAGCCCGGCGACAAGGTCCTCTTCGGCAAGTACTCCGGCCAGGAATTCAAGATGGACGGAAACGACCTGCTGCACATGCGCGAAGACGACGTCATCGGTATCGTCGACTGATCCCACCCCTCACGTAATTCGCATCAGGAGAAATCAACATGGCAGCCAAAGACGTTCGCTTCGGCGAAAGCGTCCGCAACAAGATGGTGAGAGGCGTGAACACGCTCGCCGACGCCGTCAAGGTGACGCTCGGCCCGAAGGGCCGCAACGTCGTCCTCGAGCGCAGCTTCGGCGCGCCGACGATCACCAAGGACGGCGTGTCGGTCGCGAAGGAAATCGAGCTCAAGGACAAGTTCGAGAACATGGGCGCGCAGATGGTCAAGGAAGTCGCG
>DATJFI010000090.1:0-26638 GCA_035495715.1 Casimicrobiaceae bacterium | reverse complement strand
GCCGGACGCGGTCATCGCGCATTCCGGGCTTGCGACGTGGATCGTCGCCCTTGCCGACGGCGGCGACGAGCGCAGGCTCGCGGCGCTCGCGCACGAATTGCGCGCCGCACCGGGAGTCGACAGCGTCATCGCGTTCGGCCTCGCGCTTCGCGTTTCGGGCCGCGACGCAGCCGCGCTCGAGTCCGCGCTTGCGCGCGTGCGCGGCCGCGCCGGCTTTCGCGTCGCGCGCACGTCGACCTCGCTCGAGGACGTGTTCGTCGAGCTGATGCAGGAGGTGCGCGAACGTGCCGCATGAGACCCGCAGGGCCGTCCCAACGGTCGAATTCCGCCCCCTGGGGGAGCAGCGAAGCGGCGCAGCCGCGAGCGTGGGGGGATCATACAAGCGCCGCCGCTTCCGTTTCTCGTTCGCGCGCGCCTACGCGATCATGCTGAAGGAATTCGTGCAGATGCGCCGCGACCGGCTGACGTTCGCGATGATCGTCGGCATCCCGATCGTGCAGGTGCTGCTGTTCGGGTTCGTCATCAACACCGACCCGAAGGCGCTGCCGACGGCACTCGTCGACTACGACCGCACGCAGCTTACGCGGAGCATCGCGGCCGCGCTCGCGAACACCGGCTACTTCGCGTTCGTCGCGACCCGGCCCGACGCCGTCACCGCCGACGAGCTCGTCGCGCGCGGCGACGTGCAGTTCGCCGTCGTGTTCCCGGCCGGCTTCTCACGCAAGCTGATGCGCGGCGAGCGGCCGTCGCTTCTCGTCGCCGCCGACGCGACCGATCCGGCGGCGACCGGCAACGCGCTCGCCGCGCTGTCGCAGGCCGGCGCGTTCGCGTTGCGGCACGATCTCGACGGCGCGCTCGCAAGGCTCGCTCCGGGCGCGGCGCCGTTCGACATCGACGTGCAACGCCGCTACAACCCGGAAGGCGTCACCGCGTACAACATCGTGCCGGGGCTGCTCGCGGTGATCCTGCAGCTCACGATGGTGATGATGACCGCGTTCGCGATCACGCGCGAGCGCGAGCGCGGGACGTACGAGGGGCTGCTCGCGACGCCGGTGCTGCGCACGGAGGTGATGGTCGGCAAGATCACGCCGTACATCGTCGTGGGCCTCGTGCAGTCGGCGATCATCGTCGCCGCCGCCCGTTACCTGTTCGACGTGCCGATGCTCGGCAGCCTGCCATTGCTCGCCGGTACGATGATGGTCTACATCGCCGCGCTGCTCTCGCTCGGCTACGCGATCTCGACGCTCGCCGCGAACCAGCTCCAGGCGATGCAGATGACGTTCTTCTTCTTCCTGCCGACGATGCTGCTGTCGGGCTTCATGTTCCCGTTTCGCGGGATGCCGCGATGGGCGCAGTGGCTCGGCGAAGCGTTCCCGGCGACGCATTTCCTGCGCATCGTCCGCGGCATCCTGCTGAAGGGCAACGGCGCCGGCGACGTCGCGGCGCATCTGTGGCCGATCGCGCTGTTCCTGCTCGTCGTGTCGACGATCGCGATGTGGCGCTACCGGCAGACGCTCGATTGACGGGAGTCGATTGCTATAATGGCCCGCGCTTTCGACCTCGCTCGCAATGACCCGATTCGACTACGATCGCGCGCGATTCAACATGATCGAGCAGCAGATCCGTCCGTGGGACGTGCTCGATTCGCGCGTGCTCGATCTTTTGTCCGCCGTGCGTCGCGAGGAATTCGTTGCGCCGGCGTACCGGATGCTCGCGTTCGCCGACCTCGAGCTGCCGCTGCCGAACGGCTTTCGCATGTGGACGCCGAAGATGGAAGCGCGCGTGCTCCAGGAGCTTCGCGTGCAGTCGAGCGAGCGGGTGCTGGAGATCGGAACCGGCAGCGGCTACCTGACGGCGCTTCTCGCGAGCGAGGCGGGCGACGTCACCAGCGTGGAGATCGACGCGGCGACCGCGGCCGATGCGCGCGCGAAGCTGGCGCGGCACGGCTTCACGAACGTGCGCATCGACGTCGGCGACGGCGCGCGCGGCTACGGCAACGAAATCCACGACGTGATCGTGCTGACCGGCTCGACGCCGCTGTTGCCCGAGCGTTTCTACGAGCAGCTCACGCCGACCGGCCGCATCTTCGCAGTGGTTGGCGAACGCCCGGCGATGCGCGCGCGGCTCGTCCATTCGGAAGCGCCGGGCGCCCGCACGGCGACCGACCTCTTCGAGACGGTGATCGACCCGCTCGTCAACGCCGCGGCGCCCGCGCGGTTCGAATTCTGATCGTCGCCGCATCCCTCGCGGCGTGCTGTCCCGAGACTGCCCTCGGAGCAGCGCGCTGCGCGCTTCCCGACCAGCGACCATGAAGGCCTCGAAACCCGCCGTCATCGCCTGCCTGGTCGCCGCCGTCGCGGCCGCGCCTTGCGCCTTCGGCGACGATCTGCTCGACGTGTACCGGTCGGCGCTGCAAAGCGATCCGACGCTCGCCGCCGCGCGCGCCAACTGGCAGGCGACCCAGGAGCGCGTGCCGCAGGCACGTTCGGGTCTGCTGCCGAACGTGTCGCTGTCGATCGCCCCGAACCTGAACTACTTCGGCACGAACCTCGACAGCGACCCGCATGTCACGGTCAATCGCAACTTCGGCCTGGGCGGCCTCACCGTGTCCGCCGCGCAGCCGCTCTACCGTTATGCGAACACCGTCGCGTACAGCCAGGCGGTCGAGCAGGTGCGGCAGGCCGACTACACGCTCGAGGCCGCGAAGCAGGACCTGATCCTGCGCGTGGCGACGGCCTACTTCAACGTGCTGCTCGCGCAGTTCACCGTCGAGCTCGCCGAGAGCCAGAAGGCGGCCGTATCCGAGCAGCTCGCGCAGGCGAAACGCAACTTCGAGGTCGGCGTCGCGACGATCACCGACACCAACGAGGCGCAGGCCAAGTACGACCAGATCGCGGCGCAGGAGATCACCGCGCGCAACGATCTCGAGAACCAGCGCACGGCGCTTCGCGCGATCATCGGTCGCAATCCCGGCGAGTTGAAGCGGCTCGGGGCGGGCTTCGAGCCGGCGTTGCCGTCGCCGAACACGCTCGATACGTGGGTCGACCAGGCGCTCGCGGACAACTTGGCGGTCCGGATCGCGCAATACAACGCCGACATCGCGACGCTCGAGATCGAGCGCCAGCGAGCGGGGCGGCTGCCGACCGTCGACCTCGTCGCCAGCGCCAACGCGCAAGTCTTCAACCAGTCGGTCAACACGAGCGCTTCCGGCGAACAGCATCAGGTTGCGATCGGCTTCGCGGTGAACGTGCCGCTCTACACCGGCGGCTTCGTCGACTCGAAGGTGCGCGAGGCGTACGCGCTGCAGGACAACGCCCGCCAGAATCTCGAGGTCGCGCGGCGCAATGCGCTTTTCAACGCGCAGACCGGATTCACCGGCGTGACGAGCGCAGTCGCGTCGGTCAAGGCGTTCGAGCAGGCGCTTGCGTCGGCGCAGACCGCGTACGAGTCGAACAGGACTGGGCTCGAGGTCGGCGTGCGAACGAACCTCGACGTGCTGAACACGCAACAGAACGTCTACCAGGCGCGCCACGATCTCGCGCAGGCGTACTTCAATTACATGCTCGGCGTGCTGCGGCTCAAGTCGGCGGTGGGCACGCTTTCCGACCAGGACATCGAGGACATGAACCGCCGGTTGCGCGGCTGAGGGCCAAGGCTCGCTGCCTAGGTTCCCTGGATCCTGGGTTCGAGCCACTGCCAGAGTCGCTCGGCAGCGCCTCGATGCGTTGCCACGAACTTCAGCGCCTTCGCGCGCATCGCCTCGCGCGCATCGGCGTCGTCGAGAAGACCGGCTGCCGCGCGCCATAGCGCGTCCGCGTCCTCGACGCGCAGCGCGGCGCCGGCGGCGACCGCCGCATCCGCCGCCTGCGCGAAATTGAACGTGTGCGGCCCGACGAGCGTCGGGACGCCGGCGGCGAGCGGCTCGATCAGGTTCTGACCGCCGAGCGGCAGCAGGCTTCCGCCGACGAACGCGACGTCCGCGGCCGCGTAGTACGCGTGCATCTCCCCCATCGAATCGCCGACGACGACGCTCGCATCGCCGTCGACGGGTCGTTCCTCGCTGCGGCGCGCGAACGCGAATCCGCGCGACGCGACGATCGACGCGACGTCGTCGAAGCGCTGCGGATGCCGCGGCACGATCACGACCAGCGTGCGCGGCGGCAGCGACGCGCGCGCGAGCGCGTCGAGAAGAAGCGCCTCCTCGCCGTCGCGCGTCGACGCGAGCACGATCACCGGCCGGTCGGCGCCGAAGCGGGCCCGCAACGCGCGCCCGCGCTCGATCATGCCGGGTGCGACGTCGATGTCGAACTTGAGGTTGCCGGTCACGACGACATCGTGGGCGCCGAGCGCGCGCAGCCGCGCGGCATCCGCCTCCGTCTGCGCGGCGATTCCGCGCAGCGACCGCAGCAGCGGACGCGCAAGCGACGGGATGCGCGCATAGCCGCGCGCGGAGCGGTCGGAGAGCCGCGCGTTGACGAGCAGCAACGGGATGCGTCGGCGTGCGGCGGCGGCAGCGAGGTTGGGCCAAAGCTCCGTCTCGACGAGCAGGCCCGCGCGCGGATGGAAGTGCGCGAGGAAGCGATCGACGGCGAACGGAACGTCGTAGGGCAGCCATGCCTGAACGACGCGATTGCCGAAGAGCGCGCGACCGGTGTCGCGGCCGGCGGCCGTCATGTGCGTGAGAAGGATGGTCTGCCCAGGACGCTCGCGCGCTATATGCTCGACGAGCGGCGCGACGGCGCGCGTCTCGCCGACCGACACCGCGTGGATCCACAGCACGTCGCCCGCGGCAGCCGCCACACCGGCGTAGCGGCCGAAGCGCTCGCCGACGTGCATTCGATAGCCGGGCTCGCGCCGACCGCGCCACCAGAGCCTGAGCGGAAGGAACGGCAGCGCGAGCCACCAGAGCAGCGTGTACGTCGCACGCGCCAGCATCGCGTGGCGTTCCTAACAGCGCGGCGGCGTGCGCAGCCGCGTGCCCGCTGCCCCAATCACCGCATCGGGCGTCGGCAAGGTTCCCGCGTCGCCGACGTCCTGCGCATGCGGGCCGGCGATCGCGACACCGTGACGCGCGCGCTCGGTCGCGGTGAAGATGGCGACGGTCGGCGTGCCGAGCGCGGCCGCAAGATGCGTGAATCCGGTGTCGACGCCGACCGCCAGAATCGCGTTCGCGAGAAGAGACGCGGCGTCGGGCAGCGCAAGCCAGGGCGGAACGACCGCGTGACGAACCGCGCGCGCGAGCCGCTCGCTCCGCGCGCGCTCGTGTTCGCTGCCCCAAGGCAGCACGGCGACGAGCCCCGCGCGCTCGATCGCCTCGAGCAGCGCCTGCCAGTGCGACTCGGGCCACAGCTTGTCGTCGCGGCTCGTCGCGTGCAGGATCATCGCGTACGGCCGTTCCGGCTTTGCCGACGCGTTCGCGGGCGGGCGCAGGTTCCAGCGCGGCGCGCCATCGATCGCATAGCCGAGCGCGGCCGCCGCAAGCTGTCGACAGCGTGCGAGGAAATGAAGATCGCGCGGCACGCGATGATGGACGTCGTCGCCGAGCGTCGCGAGCGGCTCGCGGATGCTCACGCGATCGAAGCCGTGGCGCTCGCCACGCGCGGCGCGCGCGATGAGCGCGCCCTTGACCTGCTCCTGAAGGTCGAGGATCTTGTCGTAGCGCGCGGCGCGCAACGCGGCGCCGAATGCGCGGATGTCACTCCACGTCGAAAGGGCAAGCGGCGCGTTGCGCCAGCGGCGCAATCCGAACGGGATCACGCGGCGAACGTCGGGACAGAGGGCGATCAGCGGCGCAAAGCCGGGCTCGCTTACCCAGTCGATCGCGGCGGCGGGCCGTGCGCGCCGAATGTCGGACGCGACCGCGAGCGCATAGACGACGTCGCCGAGCGACGAGGGACGCACGACGAGCACGCTGCTGCGATCCGCCCACGCTTTGCTGGCCTCCGAAGGGGCGCCATTCGCGGGCTCTTCGCCGCTCATGCGTTCGCCCGGAGCTCAGACAACGTAGAATCGCGCCATTTCGACGACACCGGAATCAAGGAATCGCCTGCAAGCGGCGGTTCGTAACACGCATGGCCGAGCCGCTTCCCGTATCGCTGGTCGTGATCACGCGCGATGCCGGCGCCGAGATCGCCGAATGTCTGTTGTCGGCGCCGTTCGCGAGCGACGCGCTCGTCGTGGATTCCGGGAGCGGCGATCATACCGTAGAAATCGCGCGCCGCATGGGCGCGCGCGTCATCACGCGCGCATTCCTGGGCTTCGGCCGACAGAAGCAGTTCGCCGTCCAGGAAGCGGTGCACGATTGGGTGCTGTGCCTCGATGCCGACGAGCGATTGTCGCCGGCGCTGCGCGATGCGATGGTCGCGCTTTTCGCAGCCGGCGATCCGCCTCATGCCGCGTACGCGCTGGCGCGGCGCAACCGCTTTCTCGGCCGCTGGCTTGCGCATGGCGAGGGCTATCCCGACTGGACGACGCGGCTCTTCGATCGTCGCCGCGCGCACTGGAGCGACGATCCGGTGCACGAGCACGTGATCGCCGCAGGACCGGTCGGGCGCCTCGAAGGCGACCTGTTGCACGCATCGGCCGAATCGCTCGAGCGCTACATCGCCAAGCAGAATCGCTATACGACGCTGCAGGCCGACGCGATGCACGCGAGCGGCCGGCGCGGCTCGGCGCTCGCCATGGCGACGGCGCCGATCGCGCGGTTCCTGCGCTTCTAGGTGCTGAAGCTCGGCTTTCTCGACGGCGCCGCCGGTTTCGCGCACATCGCGATCGGCGCGTTCGCGAGCTTTCTCAAGCACGCGAAGCTTTGCGCGCTCGAGCGTGCGCAACGCAGGACCGACGCACGGGGTCGTCCCCATGCGGAGCCGGCGTCGAAGCGCGAAGCGCGGGGTGCGGACCGGTGAGCGCGCCCCTGCCGTCGTTTGCGGGCCAGCGCATGCTGGTGACTGGCGCCGCAGGTTTCATCGGCATGCACGTCGCACGCGCATTGACGCAAGCCGGCGCGCTCGTCACCGGCGTCGACAACCTCGACCCCTATTACGACGTCGCCCTCAAGCAGGCACGGCTCGACGCGCTGCGCGGGCTCGATCGTTTCGCCTTCGAGCGCGTCGATCTCGCGGACGCCGGCGAAGCGTCGGCGCTTTTCGCACGTCGCTTCGACGCGGTCGTGCACCTCGCGGCGCAGCCGGGCGTCCGCCATTCGCTCGTGAATCCGCAGGCGTACATCCGCAACAATCTCGTCGCCTTCGGTCATGTTCTCGAAGGTTGCCGCCACCATCCGGCGCGTCACCTGGTTTTCGCGTCGTCGTCGTCGGTGTACGGCGCCAATCACGTGCTGCCGTTCTCCGAGGACCAGCCGGTCGATCACCCGGTGAGCCTCTATGCCGCGACGAAGAGGGCGAACGAGTTGATGGCGCATAGCTACAGCCATCTCTACCGGTTGCCGACGACGGGCCTGCGTTTCTTCACCGTGTACGGACCGTGGGGGCGCCCCGACCAGGCGCCGATGCTCTTCGCCAGGGCGATCCTCGACGGGCAACCGATCGACGTGTTCAACGAAGGACGGATGCAGCGGGATTTCACGTACGTCGACGACATCGTCGAGGGCGTCGTGCGCGTGCTCGCCCTTCCTCCCGCGGCTGACGCCGATGCAGCGCCGTACGCGATCTACAACATCGGCAATCATCAAGCGGTCGAGCTTTCGCGCTTCATCGACACGCTCGAGCGGCTGCTCGGACGCCATGCGATTCGCCGTCCACGGCCGATGCAGCCGGGCGACGTGCGCGCGACGTACGCGTCGATCGAGCGGCTCGCGCGCGCGACCGGCTTTGCGCCGCGCACCTCGCTCGACGACGGGCTCGCGCGCTTCGTCGCCTGGTATCGCGACCATTACGGCGTCCCGGCGTGATGCCGCGCGGGTGCTAAACTCGCCGCGCCAAACGCCTTCCAGATGCGGACATGATTTTCGTCACCGGCGGCGCCGGCTTCATCGGCTCGAATTTCGTGCTCGATTGGCTTTCCGCGAACGGCGAGCCGCTCGTCAATCTCGACAAGCTGACGTACGCCGGCAATCTGCAAAGCCTTGCATCGATCGCCGCAGACCCGCGGCACACGTTCGTGCGCGGCGACATCGGCGACCGGGCGCTCGTACGCTCGCTTCTCGAGCGCCACCGGCCCCGCGCGATCGTCAACTGCGCGGCCGAGACGCACGTCGACCGCTCGATCCACGGACCTGCGGCGTTCGTCGAAACCAACGTCGCCGGCACGTTCGCGCTGCTCGACTGCGTTCGCGGATGGTGGAGCGAGTTGCCGGCCGCCGAGCGCGCGGCCTTCCGCTTCGTGCACGTGTCGACCGACGAAGTGTACGGCTCGCTCGGCTCCGACGATCCTCCGTTCTGCGAGACGTCGCCCTATGCGCCGAACAGTCCCTACGCCGCGTCGAAGGCGGCGTCCGATCACCTCGTCCGCGCATATCACCATACGTACGGCCTGCCGGCCGTGACGACGAACTGTTCGAACAATTACGGGCCGCGGCAATTTCCCGAGAAGCTGATCCCGCTGATGATCGTCAACGCGCTCGCCGGCCTGCCGCTCCCGGTCTACGGCGACGGGCGCAACGTGCGCGACTGGCTTTACGTCGGCGACCACGCGAGCGCGATACGCAGCGTGCTCGCGCACGGCAGGCCGGGTGAGACGTACAACGTCGGCGGCAATGCGGAGATGACCAATCTCGACGTCGTGCGCACGGTCTGCCGGCTCGTGCAGGCGCGCCGTCCGGGCAGCGACTGTGAAGGCCTCGTGACGTTCGTCAGGGACCGCCCGGGACACGATCGCCGCTACGCGATCGACGCGTCGAAGATCCGCCGCGAACTGCGCTGGACACCGGCGGAAACGTTCGAGTCCGGATTGCGGCGAACGGTCGACTGGTATGTCGCGAACGGCGACTGGCTCGCCGGCGTCCAGAACGAGGCGTATCGGCAGTGGGTCGATCTTCAGTACGCGTGAGCGTCCGATGAAAAGGCGAGGGATCATTCTGGCCGGCGGCTCGGGCACGCGCCTCCATCCGGTGACGCAGGTCGTCTCCAAGCAGCTGCTGCCGGTGTACGACAAGCCGATGATCTATTACCCGCTGTCGACGCTGATGCTTGCCGGCATCCGGGACATTCTGCTGATCTCGACACCCGAAGACACGCCGCGCTTCGCGCAATTGCTGGGCGACGGCGCGCGCTTCGGACTTTCGATCTCGTACGCGGTGCAACCATCGCCGGATGGCCTTGCGCAGGCATTCGTGATCGGGCGCGAATTCGTCGGACGCGATGCCTGTGCGCTCGTGCTCGGCGACAACATCTTCTACGGTCACGACCTGCAACCGCAACTGGCGCGCGCGAGCGCCAGCACGACGGGCGCGACGATCTTCGCGTACCCGGTCGCCGATCCGGAGCGCTATGGCGTCGCCGAGTTCGACGCGACGGGGCGCGTGACGAGCCTCGAGGAAAAACCGCGCGAGCCCAAGTCGCGCTACGCGGTGACGGGTCTCTACTTCTACGACAATCGCGTGCTCGACGTCGCAGCGGCGCTCGTTCCGTCCGCTCGGGGCGAGCTCGAGATCACCGACGTCAACCGCCGGTACCTCGAATGGGGCGAGCTCGTCTGCGAAGTGATGGGCCGCGGCATGGCGTGGCTCGACACCGGCACGCACGAATCGCTGCTCGAGGCGTCGCAGTACATCGAGACGATCGAGCGGCGGCAGGGACTGAAGATCGCGTGCCCCGAGGAGATCGCGTACCGGATGCGCTACATCGACGCGGCGCAGCTCGCTCGGCTCGGCGACGCGATGAAGAAGAACGGCTACGGCCGCTATCTGCTGCGCCTGCTCGAAGAGCCGCTTCTGCCGTAGTCGATCGCATGCGCGCAACCGCGTCGTCGCTGCCGGACGTGCTGATGATCGAGCCCCGCGTGTTCGAGGATGCGCGCGGGTTCTTCTTCGAAAGCTATAACCGCCGCGCTTTCGCCGAGGCGGGCATCGACGCCGAATTCGTGCAGGACAATCATTCGCGCTCCGTGCGCGGCGTGCTGCGCGGTCTGCACTACCAGATACGCCATGCGCAAGGCAAGCTCGTGCGCGTCGTCGCCGGGGAAGTGCTCGACGTCGCGGTCGACCTGCGGCGCTCGTCGTCGACGTTCGGCCGTCACGTCGCGATGCGCCTGTCCGCGTCCGATCGCCGGATGCTCTACGTTCCGCCCGGGTTTGCGCACGGTTTTCTCGTGCTCTCCGACGCCGCGGAATTTCTCTACAAGACGACCGATTACTGGTACCCCGCGCACGAGCGCACGCTGCGTTTCGACGATCCCGCGCTCGGCATCGCGTGGCCCGCCGACGTCGCGCCGATCCTTGCGCCGAAGGACGCCGCGGGCGCGCTGCTTGCCGAGGCCGAGACGTACGCGTGATCGAGCCTTGCGCGTGACGAGCGCCGCGAACACGATCCTGCTGACCGGTGCGCGCGGCCAGCTCGGCCGCGAGCTCGCCGCGGCGTTGCGCGACGTCGGCGACGTCGTCGCCTGCGATCACGCGATGCTGGACCTCGCCGACCCCGATCGCATCGTCGACGTCGTGCGGGCGGTCGCGCCGCGGACGATCGTCAATGCCGGCGCTTACACGGCGGTCGATCGCGCCGAGCAGGAGCGCGATGCCGCGTTCGCGATCAACGGCCGTGCGCCCGGCATCCTCGCAGCGGAGGCGCGGCGCGCGAACGCGATCTTCGTTCACTATTCGACGGACTACGTGTTCGACGGGGAGGCGACGACGCCGTACGACGAGGCATCATCCCCGCGCCCCGTCAACGTCTACGGCGCGAGCAAGCTCGAAGGCGAGCGTGCGATCGCCGCGTCGGGAGCGGCCGCGATCACGCTGCGCACGAGCTGGATCTATGCGCGGCATGGACAGAATTTCTTCACGACGATGCAAAAACTAGCTGCTTCGCGAAGCGAGGTGCGGGTCGTCGCCGATCAGATCGGCGTTCCGAACTGGGCGCGCGCGCTCGCTCGCGCAACCGCGCGACTGATCCGCGACGCCGGCCCGGGGCTCGCCGAGCGGGCGGGGCTTTACCACTTGAGCGCAGCCGGCAGCACGACGTGGTACGCCTTCGCGTCCGCGTTGTTGCAGGGTCAGCGCGTGCGCGTGACGCCCATTGCAACCAGCGACTATCCAACAGCGGCGCGGCGCCCGGCGTACGGCGTGCTCGACGCGTCGCATTTCGCGCGGACGTTCGGCTTCGCAATTCCCGATTGGCAAACTCTGTTACACGAGTGCATGCAGTCGGACGCGGAACCGCGCGGGTCGTCGCCGGTCCACTGACCGCCCCGTGGCTCGGCACTTGCAAGCAAGGTGCGCGGCAATGCATCCGGCGTGCGTCGCCAGGCGCCGACGCAGGAAACCTTCAGGGAGTCGTGCATGACATCGTCCATTCCGCGCGCGCAAGCCCGTAGATTGCTCGCCGCGGTCGCCATTGGGGTGGCGCTTCCCGCGCTCGCCGCCGACCCGATCACCGCGGTACCGCCGGCCGAGTACCACCCGAACGTCGTCGAGAAGGCCGCCCCCGCGCAATTGCTGCTGCCCGCCGCCGCGCCGGGACTGCGCATCGCGTTGCCGGCGCCGACCGACGCCGAACGCGCGCTCCTCAAGGCGCGCAACGCAGCGACCGGCGGCGGCGCGAAGACGAGCAATCTCAAGGGGCCGCTCGCGCTCGCGTTTCCGCGCGACGTACCGGCGAGCAGCGCATCGATTCCGCTCGCAGCGCTGCAGTGGCAGGCGCTTGCCGACGGAAGCCGTGCCGCGAAGATCCAGGTGACGTCGCCGGGCGCGCTCGCTTTGCGCGTCGCGCTCGCGCTGCCTGCCGTCGATACCGGCATCGACGTGCGCTTCGCAGGCAACGGCGAGCGTGCATCCGTTTTCGGTCCCATTCCGGCGAACACGATCGCGAGCGACGCGCAGCGCTTCGGCGTGTTCTGGTCGCCGGTGCTCGACGGCGATACCGCGACGATCGAGCTTCACGCCGAGGCCGGCGCCAGCGTGCCGAGCGTGCCGCTTTCGATCGCGCGCGTGTCGCATCAGGTTGTCGCGCCGGCCACGCTCGACAAGCTCGATTCGAAGGCGGTCGAGGACATCGGAACGTCGGCTGCGTGCGAGATCGACGTCGCGTGCGTGACGCAGACGGATGCATTGGCGAGCAGCAAGAGGGCCGTCGCCGCGATCGAATTCACGCAGGAGGACGGCTACACCTATCTTTGCACCGGGCAACTTCTCAACGATTCGGTCGCGAGCAATACGCCGTACTTCTTCTCGGCGCAGCACTGCCTCGACTCGGCGATGGCCGCGCGGACGCTGAACGAGTACTGGTTCTTCGACGCGGTCGCGTGCGGCAGCAAGGCGGTGCCGCCGTACGTGCAGCAGAGCGCCGGCGCGACGATGCTCGCACGCAGTCCCGATTTCGACTGGTCGCTCGTCCGCCTCAACGCGGCACCCCCGCCGGGCGTCACGTTCTCGGCGTGGCGCATCGATCCGATTCCGTCACAGACCGCGGTCACCGTGCTGCACCATCCCGAAGGCGATCTCAAGAAGTGGAGCGAGGGCGCGACGCAGGGCTATCAGGTGTACACGGACGGCTCCAGCTTCGCGCAGGTGATCTATGGCCAGGGATCGACGGAGCCCGGGTCGAGCGGTGCCGGCCTGCTGACTTTCAACAACGCGGGTTACTACGAGCTCCGCGGCGGATTGTGGCGCGGGAGCGCGTCCTGCGGGAATCCGGGCGGTACCGACGAGTACTCGCGCATCGACGGCATGCTCAAGCTGACGCGCCAGTACCTCACGCCGGGTTCGCCCGGCACGCCGAACACGGCCGTCGCAGTCGAGTATTACAACGCGGCGCTCGATCACTACTTCATCACGATCAGTCCCGCCGAAATCAGCGACCTCGATTCCGGCGTGCATCCGGGCTGGGAGCGCACGGGGTTGCGATTCCTCGCGTATCAGACGCAGGTGGCGGGCACCAATCCGGTCTGCCGCTTCTACCGCACGCCCGGTTTCGGCGACTCGCATTTCTACTCGGCGAGCCCGTCCGAATGCCAGAACGTGATCGACCATCCCGACCTGTATCCGGGGTGGACGTACGAAAGCGGTAACGTGTTCTACATCGCGCTGCCCGACCCGACGACGGGCGCCTGCGCGAACGCGACGCAGCCGGTGTGGCGCTTCTTCAATCAACGCACCACGAACCACCGCTACGTGATCGATCACACCACGCGCGACGAAATGCGCGCCGATCCGGCGACCTGGATTCCGGAGGGTTACGGACCGGACAACGTGATCATGTGCGCGCCGATCGGGTCGTAAGGGTCGGAGGCGACTTTCGCGAAAGTCGTCTCTGACGCTGATTCGGTTTAGCGAAGGCCGGATGCGTAGTCGGCGACTGCCTTCATCTGCTCGTCGGTCATGTCGCCGGCGATCGTCGCCATGACATGGCCGTTCGCGTCCTTCGGATCGGCGCCGCGCGCACCGGACTTGAAGGCCTTCAACTGCGCGTACACGTAGTCGGCATACTGGCCGGCGAGCCGCGGGTAGTTCTTCGGAATGCCCGCGCCGGTCGGTGAGTGGCACGCCGCGCAGGCCGGAACGTCGGTCGCGGTGTCGCCGCCTCGCCATACGCGCTCGCCCGCCTTGACGAGCTTCGGGTCCTTCGCGCCGAGGTCCTTCGGCTTCTGCTGTTCGAAGTAAACGCCGAGCGCGCGCATGTCGTCGTCGGACAGTGGCGCCGCCATCGCCTGCATCGTGGGATTGGCGCGGACGCCGGCCTTGAAGTGCATCAGTTGCAGGGTGATATAGTCGGCTCCCTGTCCCGCCAGATTCGGATTCGCGGGCGCGACGCTGTTGCCGTCCGCGCCGTGGCATGCCGCGCAGACCTGGGTGACGATCTGCTTCGCCTTCGTCAGATCCGGCGCCGCCGCTTTCGGTTGCGCCCCTTCCTGCGCGAATGCGAAAGCGGGAATCATGGCGGTCGCGGCAATGAGGGCGTAACGCCAGATACGGGTCATGGACTCGGGCTCCAAGGGAGATCGTGCAGCGCCACCGGCGCGCGCGACGCCGCGCGCGACGACGATGCATCCTGCTGATGAAAAAACGCGACATTGTAGCGGACTCGCCGAACGCGGCCAAAGCCGGCGCTGTGCATATCCCCGGTCCGCTCGAGGGCGCGTCGTTCGTAATCGGCGCCGCGGCGGCGGCGCAATTGCCGCGCGAAGGCGCGCCCGAGATCGCGTTCGCCGGTCGCTCGAACGCCGGCAAGTCGAGCGCGATCAACGCGCTCGCGCGTCATGGCCGCCTCGCGCACGCGAGCCGCACGCCCGGACGCACGCGCGAGATCAACTTCTTCCGGCTGCGGAACGGCGCGCTCGTCGCCGACCTTCCCGGTTACGGCTACGCCGCCGTGCCGCATGCGCAGAAGCGCGCATGGCAGGACCTGCTGTGGACGTACGTGACCTCGCGCTCGACGCTGATCGGCCTCGTGCTGATCGTCGACGCCCGGCATGGATTGAAGCCGCTCGACATCGAGCTGCTCGATGCGTTCCTGCCGTCGGCACGGCCCGTTCTGATTCTCGCGACGAAGAGCGACAAGTTGAACGTGGCCGAGCGCCGGCGCGCGGTCGGCGGCATTCGCGCGGCGCTTCTGCAGACATTCGGCGAGCGGGCCGCGCTCGTCGGCGTGATTGGTTTCTCCGCGGCGTCGCACGCGGGCGTCGAGGACGCCGACCATGTGCTCGGGCAGTGGATCGGGTCGCTCGCCCCGTGAGCCCGATAGAAAAAGGCCCCGCGGTCAAGGGGAGTGACGCGGGGCCTCAAAACGCCCTGCCCCGGTATGAACCGGCGCGGGCACCCGCTCAGGGAGGAAAGCGGGAGACGTTGACCGTCCGCACTCTGTGACCGTCCTCCCCAAACGCGAGTTCCGCCACGATTCCGAAAAGGATTGATTCATGACGTTTCATTATGGCGGCCGCTTTCCGGCCAAGCGCGCGCGCCGGATGCGGCGCGACGACTTCTCGCGTCGGCTCGCGCGCGAAACCCGTTTGTCAGCCGACGATTTCATCTATCCGGTGTTCGTGCACGGCGAGCCGCGCGCGACGCCGGTGCCTTCGCTGCCCGGCGTCGCGCGGAAGTCGATCGACCTCCTGCTCGCTGACGCCGAGCGTTGTGTCGCGTCCGGCGTCCCCGCGATCGCGCTGTTTCCGGTCATCCCGCCGGCGGCGAAGTCGGAGGACGCCGCCGAAGCGTGGAACGACGACGGCCTCGTCGCGCGCGCCGTGCGCGCCGTCAAGGCGCGATTTCCCGCGCTCGGCGTCGTCACCGACGTCGCGCTCGATCCGTATACGAGCCACGGGCAGGACGGCCTCGTTGACGACACCGGTTACGTGATGAACGACGAGACCGTCGAGGCGCTCGTTCGCCAGGCGCTTTGCCATGCGGCGGCCGGCGCCGATGTCGTCGCGCCGTCGGACATGATGGACGGACGCATCGCGGCGCTGCGCGAGGCGCTCGACGCGAAGCGCTTCATCCATGCGCGAATCCTCGCGTACTCGGCGAAATACGCGTCGTCGTTCTACGGGCCGTTTCGCGACGCCGTCGGCTCCGCGAAGAGCCTCGGTCGCGGCGACAAGCGCACCTACCAGATGGACCCCGGCAACAGCGACGAGGCGCTCTGGGAGACGTATCTCGACATCCAGGAAGGCGCGGACATGGTGATGGTGAAGCCGGGACTTCCGTACCTCGACATCGTGCGGCGCGTGAAGGACGAATTCGGCGTGCCGACCGCCGTCTACCAGGTGTCGGGCGAGTACGCGATGCTGAAGGCGGCGGCGCAGGCAGGCTGGCTCGACGAGCGCGCTTGCGTGCTCGAGGCGCTCACGGCGATGAAGCGGGCCGGAGCGGACGCGATCCTGACGTACTTCGCGCTCGACGCGGCGGCGTGGATCGGGAACGGGCCTAGGGTCGAGAAGTCGACTTAGATCGACCTCGGACCCTCGTTCGCCAGCAACTCGCGAAGTGCCACCGCATCCATCCTGACGTCATTGCGCCGGCGCTGCCGTGCCGCGAATCGCGTGCGCACGATCAGCCGCACGCGCCCGCGCGCGGTGTCGACGAGGAGCTCGGGCGCGGTGTGCTGCGCGACGCCGGGCGCCACGCGGTAGGAAACATTGCGGTTGATGAGCGAAAGCTCGACGCCTTTCGAGTCGTCGGCGACGAGCTCGATACGGATGTCGCTGTGCGCGGTCGCCCAGCCGGCCGCGACACCGCCGACGAGCGTCGGCTCGAAGCCTTCGAGATCCTGCAGCCACGCGAGCGCTTCCTCGCGCTGCCCGCGCAACATCGCCGCATGCGCCTCGCCGCCGAACAGCGCGTGATGCGCGGCGAGCGCGCTTTCGATCTCGTCGTCGCCCGGCAGCGTCGTGCGCTCGGGCAGCATGAGCTGCCGCGCCGCCTTGCGCTTCGCAAGCGACCAATCGGACAGGCCGTGCTCGGCGATCAGTCGCGCGGCAACATCGGCGATGCGCGCGCGGTTCTGCGCGTCGCGGCCGTACGTCTCGCGGTCGCGTCGATAAGCCATCCTGCGTTCCGCTGCCCGTCTTTCGCTAGAACAACTGGTTGCGCACGTCGCGCGCCGGCGGCGAGCCGGGCATCAGCGCAGGCGCGAGGGCGTCCTGCGCCATCCGCGGCGTGTACTCGTTCATGAACCAGTCGGCGTAGTTGCTCGCGTCGTCGCGCAGGCCGGTATCCGGGTTGATGCGCAGCGAGACGACGCCGGGCGGCGGGTCGCGCTTCACTTCGGGCACGCCCTTCAGCGCCTTCTCCATGTACGCGATCCACATCGGCAATGCCGCGAGGCTGCCCGTCTCCCTGTTGCCGAGCGACTTGGGCTGGTCGAAACCGATCCACGCGATGCCGACCTGCGCGGCGTTGAAGCCGCAGAACCACGCATCGACGTCGTCGTTCGTCGTCCCGGTCTTGCCCGCGATGTCCTGGCGCTTCAGCGACAGCGCGCGCGTGGCCGTTCCCGTCGCGATCACCTCGCGCAGCAGCGACTGCATGATGAAGGCGTTGCGCGGATCGATCGCGCGCTCCGCATCCTTGCCGGCCTCGACGTGCGGCGGGTTCGAGAGCGTCTCGCCGCGGGCGTCGGTGATCTTGCTGATCAGGTACGGCGCGATCCGGTAGCCGCCGTTCGCGAACACCGAATACGCGGTTGCCATCTGCATCGGCGTCGCGGCGCCGGCGCCGAGGCCCATCGTCAGGTAGGCCGGGTGCAGTTTCGGATCGAATCCGAAGCGCGCGATGTAGTCCTGTGCGTATTGCGGGCCGATCGCCTGCAGCACGCGGATCGTCACGAGGTTCTTCGAATGGGCGAGCGCGACCCGCAGCCGCATCGGCCCCTCGAACTTGCCGTCGTAGTTCCTGGGCTCCCAGGCCTCGCCGCCGGCCTTTTCGGCGGGCACGAAGAACGGCGCGTCGTTGATGATCGTCGCCGGCGTGAAGCCCTTCTCGAGCGCCGCCGAGTAGATGAACGGCTTGAACGCAGAGCCCGGCTGGCGGTACGCCTGCGTCGCGTGATTGAACTTGTTGCGGTCGTAATCGAAGCCGCCGATCAGCGCGAGAATCGCGCCGTCGTCGGGGCGCACCGCGACGAACGCCGCTTCGGCCTGCGGCATCTGCGTGATCGCGTAGCGGCCCTTGTCGTCGAGCGTCAGGCGGATCACGGCGCCCGCACGGATCTTCTCGTTCGGCGGCGCCTTGTCGGCGAGCGCCCGTTGCGCGAACTTGAGTCCCGCGCCCGTCACTTCTGCCTGATCGCCGTTCGCAAGCACGGCGCGTACCTGGGTCGGCGTTGTCGTGAGGACGACGCCGGTGACGATGTTGTCGCTGTCCGGGTAGTCCTGGAACACCTTGTCGAGCGCCGCATCCTGCTCGGCCGGGTCCTTCGGCAGGTTCACGAAGCCGTCCGGTCCCCGGTAGCCGTGCCGCTGGTCGTATTCGACGACGCCTTTGCGCACCGCCTGGTACGCCGCTTCCTGGTCGCTGCGAAGGATGGTCGTCCAGACCGTGATCCCCCGCGTGTAGGCGCTGTCACCGTAGGTTTCGTAGACGACCTGCCGCGCCATTTCGGCGACGTACTCGGCATGCACGCCCGACGTCTCGCGCGTCGGCGGACGCAACTTCAATGGCGCACTTTGTGCTTCCCGGAACTGACCGTCATCTATGTAGCGAAGATCATGCATCCGTCGCAGCACGTAAAGCTGGCGGGCCTTGGCCCGGCGCGGATTCGTGATCGGGTTGTACGCGGAAGGCGCTTTCGGCAGGCCGGCCAGCATTGCCGCCTCGGCGACGGTGACGTCGGCGAGCGGTTTTCCGAAGTACGTCTGGGCGGCAGCGGCGAAGCCGTAGGCGCGCTGGCCGAGGAAGATCTGGTTGACGTAAAGCTCGAGGATCTCGTCCTTCGACAGCGACGCCTCGATCTTCCAGGCGAGGAGCGCCTCGCGGAGCTTGCGGGAGACCGTCTTCTCGCGCGTAAGGAAGAAGTTGCGGGCGACCTGCATCGTGATCGTGCCGGCGCCCTGCTGGGTGCCGCTGCCGGACGTCACGTTCGCGAGCGCCGCCCGCAGCACGCTCAAATAGTCGACACCGCCGTGTTGATAGAAGCGCTCGTCTTCGGCGGCCAAAATAGCGTGTTTCATGACATCCGGGACTTCGCCGATGCGCACGACTGCGCGGCGCTCCTCGCCGAATTCGCCGAGAAGGTCGCCGTCCGCGGACACGACCCGCAGCGGGATCTTGGGCTGGTAATCGGTCAGCGCGTCGAGAGGGGGCAGCGTCGGCCAGAGCAGCGCCAGCACGAACGCCCCGAGGAGGCCGCCGACGACCGCCAGCCCCATGAAGACCGAGGCGGTATAGAGCAGCCAGCGCTTTAGCACGATGGAATAAAAGCCATGTTTGATCGGGGTACCGGCGGCGATTATAGGCGTGGTTGCAACACTCGTCCGCCCAAAACGGAACATTTCGACGACCGGCGCACTTGCCGTCGGCGTTTAATGTAGATTATCAGCAACTGGGCCACCGCCATGCTCGCCGATAATTTCTCTTCCGCTCTCGACTTGTTCAAAACCCGGTCGCCGGCGCTGATTGGAGTCGATATCGCGTCGACGTCGCTCAAGCTGGTCGAACTGTCCGCCGCCGGCAAGGGGGCGTACCGGCTCGAGCGCTACGTGATCGAGCCGCTGCCGAAGGACGTCGTCACCGACGGCAACGTGCTGAACATCGAGCTTTGCGCCGACGTGCTGAAGCGCGCGTGGAAACGGCTCGGCACCCGCAACCGCAACGTCGCGCTGGCGCTGCCCGCCGCGATGGTGATCACGAAGAAGATCATCGTCGCCGCCGGACAGCGCGAGGAAGACCTCGAGCTCACCGTCGAGGCCGAGGCCAACCAGTACATCCCGTTCGCGCTCGACGAGGTGAACCTCGACTTCCAGGAAATCGGGCCCGCACCCAACAACCCCGACGAGGTCGAGGTGCTGATCGCCGCGTCGCGGAAGGAGAAAGTCGAGGACCGTGTCGCCGTCGCCGAGGCCGCCGGCCTCAAGGCGCGCGTGATGGACGTCGAATCCTATGCGACGCAGGAAGCGTTCCGGCTGATCGCGCCGTCGCTCCCCGCCAACGGTCGCGACCAGAACATCGCGCTTGTCGACATCGGGGCGCATGTCATGCACTTCTACGTCCTTCGCAACAACCAGATGCTATTTTCGCGCGACCAGGCGTTCGGCGGCAATCAATTGACGCAGGACATCCAGCGCGCGTTCAACCTGTCGCCCGAAGAGGCGGAATCGGCGCGCAGGAACCAGGGCTTGCCGGAGAACTACGACCACGACGTCCTGCAGCCGTTCATGGAGTCGCTCGCGCTCGAGGCGACGCGCGCGCTGCAGTTCTTCTTCACGTCGACGTCGTACAACCAGGTCGACCAGATCGTGATCGCCGGCGGCTGTGCGCTTCTGCCGGGCCTCGACGAGCTGATCGCGAAGCGGGCGGGCGTGGCCACGATCGTCGCCAACCCGTTCGCGACGATGCAGACGTCCGAGCGCGTGAGGCCGCGTCAGCTCGCGCAGGAGGCGCCGATGCTGATGATCGCGACGGGCCTCGCCATGCGCAGCTTCGAATAAGGGGGCACTCATGCGCATCAACCTGCTGCCCCATCGCGAGCAGAAGCGGCAAGCGCGCCAGCGCCAGTTCGTCTCGCTCGCGATCACGCTCGCGGTCCTCGGTGTGGCGATCGTCGGCCTCGTGCACGTCGTGCTGGCCGCGCGCATCGAGGACCAGAACTCGCGCAACCAGCTCCTCAAGACGAAGATCGCCGAGCTCGACGCGCAGATCAAGGAGATCGACAAGCTGCGCGACCAGATCCAGCAGGTGCTGGCGCGCAAGCAGGTCGTCGAGAACCTGCAATCGAACCGCAACGAGGCCGTGCACCTGCTCGATCAGCTCGTCCGCCAGTTGCCGGAAGGCGTCTATCTGCAGTCGGTCAAGGAGACGGACAGGAAGGTGCAGATCGTCGGCTTCGCGCAATCGAACGCGCGCGTCTCGACGCTGATGCGCAACATCGAAGGCTCGCCGTGGCTCGAGAAGCCCGAGCTCGTCGAGATCAGGCTCGTGAACGTCCCGGCGCCGAAAGGAACCGAGCCGACGCAGCTCAATCAGTTCACGCTGAATTTCCTGATCCGGCGCGCGACGCCCGAGCAGCCGAAAGGTCCCGCCGCGCCGGCTGCCGCCAAGGCGGCTGCGAAGGGAGGGAAGGCATGACCCTCGACGATTTCCGCCGCCTCAACTTTCGCGAAATCGGCAAGTGGCCGCTCGCGCCGAAGATCATCGTCCTCGCGCTCGTCGTGCTGTTCATCGTCGCGCTGGGAGCCTTCTTCGACTGGAAGGACCAGTGGGAAGTCCTGCAGGCCGCGCAGGACCAGGAAGTGAAGCTCAAGGACCAGTTCAAGGAAAAGAAGGCGAAGGCGATCAACTACGACCTCTACGTCCAGCAGCTCGCCGAGGTCGAGCAGTCGTTCGGCGCGCTCGTCAAGCAGCTTCCCAACAGGTCGGAGATCGACGCGCTTTTGACCGACATCAACCAGGCGGGTCTCGGCCGCGGCCTCCAGTTCGACCTGTTCCGTCCGGCGCCACAGGAGAAGATGGCCGACTTCTACGCCGAGCTGCCGATCAGCATCAAGATCACCGGCAACTACCACGACATCGGCGCGTTCGCGAGCGACGTCGCGGCGCTGCCGCGGATCGTCACGCTCAACGACCTCGCGATTGCGAACAACAAGGGAACGCTCACGATGGATGCCGTCGCGAAGACGTTCCGCTATCTCGACGAGGAAGAGATGGCGAAGCAGCGCGCGGCCGCCAAGGGCGCGAAGGGCGCGAAGAAATGAAGCGCGCAGCCTTCGTCGCCATTGCCGCAGCCGCGCTCGTGGCCGGCTGCGGCCCGTCGAGCCACAAGGATCTCGTCGACTGGATGAACGAGCAGGGCAAGGGCGTGCGCGGCCACCTCGCTCCGCTGCCCACGATCAAGCCGTACGAGCCTTTCGTCTACAACGACTTCGATCTGCCGGACCCGTTCAAGCCGCGCAAGATCGAGCCGATGAAGTCGGACAACAGCAACAAGCTCGCGCCGGACTTGAACCGGCGCAAGGAGCCGCTCGAGGCGTATCCGCTCGAATCGCTTTCGATGGTGGGCACCCTCGAGAAGGGGCGCACGCGCTACGCGCTGGTGAAGACCCCCGAGAAGGACCTCTACCAGGTTCGCCAGGGCATGCACATGGGCCAGAACTACGGCGTCATCACGGACGTCACCGATACCGACATCAAGCTCAAGGAATTGATGCAGGACGGAGCCGGCGACTGGTCCGAGCGGAGCAGCACGCTCAACCTGCTGCAAGCGGATCAGAAGACACAGGAGCGCAGAAAATGAACGCGAATGGCGTCGCTCGACGGCGTGGCTCGGGAGGCCTCGCCGCAATGAAAGTCTGGATGACATTGGCGGCCGCCGCCGCGGCGCTCGTCGCCGGATCCGTATCCGCGCAGTCGGCGAACTCGATCGAGCAGGTGACGGTCACCCGCGCCGCCTCCGGCAATACGATCGTGCGCTTCGAGCTGAAGGCGCCGCCTGCGAATCCGCCGGCGGGCTTCGCGACCGCCTCGCCGCCGCGGATCGCGCTCGACTTCTTCAACACGACGAGCGCGCTGCCGTCCAACCAGCGCGCAGTCGACGATCCGGCCCTGCGCAGCCTTCAGTTCGTCGAGGCCGGAAGCCGCACGCGCGTCGTTTTCAGCCTGAGCAAGCCGCAATCGTTCGACACGAAGGTCGAAGGCAACGCCGTCGTCGTCACGCTCTCGGACACCGCATCGGCGGTGGCGCAGGCTGCGACCGCGCCGGTGCAACGCTTCGCCGAGGCGGGACCGAGCAACCAGCAGCACGCGCTGCGCGACGTCGATTTCCGCCGCGGTCCGGACGGGTCGGGACGGATCATCGTCGATCTTTCCGACAACAACACCGGCATCGACATCCGCCAGCAGGGACGCCAGCTCATCGTCGACTTCCAGAATACGAACGTGCCACGCAACCTGCAGCGGCGGCTCGACGTCGCCGACTTCAACACGCCGGTCGTCACCGTCGATACGTTCCAGCAGGACGGCAACGCGCGGATGGTGATCCAGCCGCAGGGCATCTGGGAGCATTCGGCCTACCAGGCGGAGAACCGGTTCATCGTCGAGGTAAAGCCGGTCGTCGAGGATCCGAACCGGCTCGTGCAGGGCACGCGCGCCGGCTACAAGGGCGAGAAGCTGTCGCTCAACTTCCAGAACATCGAAGTGCGCTCGGTGCTGCAGGTCATCGCCGACTTCACCGGCCTCAACATCGTGACGAGCGACACGGTAACAGGCAGCCTGACGCTGCGGCTGAAGGACGTGCCGTGGGACCAGGCGCTCGACATCATCCTGCAGACGAAGGGCCTCGACATGCGCAAGAACGGCAACATCGTTCTGATCGCGCCGCGCGAGGAGCTTGCGCTGAAGGAGAAGCAGCAGCTCGAGTCGCAGGCGCAGATCAACGAGCTCGAGCCGCTGCGCACGGAATCCTTCCAGCTCAACTACGCGAAGGCGTCCGACATCCTGAACATCATTCACGCGCGTCCGGGCCAGGCAGCGGCAGCGGGCGGACCGCAATTCCTGTCGAAGCGCGGCACGGCTTTCGTCGATCCGCGCACGAACATCCTGTTCGTTACCGACATCGCGAATCGCCTCGACGAGGTGCGCTCGATCGTGCAGCGACTCGACACTGCAGTGCGACAGGTGCAGATCGAGGCGCGGATCGTCATCGCCGACGACACGTTCAGCCGCTCGCTCGGGGTTCGCCTCGGTCAGCAGACCGGCGCCACGCTGTTCGGAAACCGGTACGCGTTCGGTAGCGCGGGCAGCCTGCAGCCGATCGCCAGCACGGGCAGCGGGCCGGCGAGCCCGACGCCGTTCCAGATCGCATCGGGCCAGGTCGCGCCGCAGGGTTCGGATCTCGGGAACCTGAACGTGAACCTGCCGGCGATCGTCGCGAGCGGGAATCCGGCCTCCCTGGCACTCACGCTGATCAACCTCGGCAGCGGCAACCTGCTCAACCTCGAATTGCAGGCGCTCGAGGCCGACAATCGCGGCAAGGTCGTGTCGAGTCCGCGCATCGTCACGTCGGACAACCAGAAGGCATCGATCACGCAAGGCACGCAGATTCCGTACTCGACCGGCGGCGGCGGCTCGTCGCAGGCGACGACGACGCAGTTCAAGGACGCGGTGCTGAAGCTCGAGGTGACGCCGCAGATCACGCCCGACAACCGGGTGATCATGAACGTCGAGATCCACAAGGACAGCGTCGGCCAGAACGTGCCGCAGGCGGGCGGCGGCTTCGCGCCGGCGATCGACACGAAGAGCGTCACGACGCAGATCGCCGTCAACAACGGCGACACCGCGGTGATCGGCGGCATCTACGAGGAGACGATCACGAACACGGTGAGCAAGGTGCCGTTCCTCGGCGACATTCCATGGGCCGGCAACCTGTTCAAGTCGACGCTTCGCTCCGCGGAGAAGACCGAACTTTTGATCTTCCTCACGCCGCGGATCGTCAAGGAAACGGTCACGTCGATCCATTGACCAACGCAAAACCGGAGTAGGGTCAGAACCGACGTAGGTCAGAGACCACTTTCCGCGCAGCGGAAACCGTTCTCCGACCCTTTACAATGCCCCGGTGTCGCTGCACCGGGGCAATCTTTTTCTCGTCGGCATGATGGGCGCGGGCAAGACGACGCTCGGGCGCCAGCTCGCGCGCCGCCTCGACAAGCCGTTCATCGATGCCGATCACGAGCTCGAGGCGCGCTGCGGCGTGCCGATCCCGACGATCTTCGAGCTCGAGGGCGAGGCTGGGTTTCGCGATCGCGAGCAAGCGGTGATCGACGAGCTTTGCCGACGCGATGGAATCGTGCTGGCTACCGGCGGCGGTGTCGTCATGCGCGCGCAGAGCCGGGTACGGCTGCGCGAAAGCGGGACCGTGCTGTATTTGCATGCGGCGCCCGAGACGCTGTGGCAGCGGCTTCGCAACAGCCGCCATCGCCCGATGCTCCAGGCGGCGGATCCGCGCAATCGCCTCGTCGAGCTCTATCAGCTCCGCGATCCGCTGTATCGCGAGGTTGCGAATCACGTCGTCGAATCGGATCGCGAGGCGGTGATCCGTTTCGTGCGCTGGCTCGACGCGGAACCTTGCAGCAGCGCATGAGATGAAGACGCTGGAAGTATCGCTGCGCGATCGCACCTACCCGATTCATGTCGACGAGGGCCTGCTGTCGCAAGCCGGTGCGTTGCTCGGCGTGCGGCCGGGGCAGCGTGGTGTCGTCGTCAGCAACGCCGTCGTCGCCGCGCATCATCTGGTACCGCTCAAGGCGTCGCTGCGTGACGCCGGGATGCACGTCGACGTCGTATTGCTGCCGGACGGCGAGTCGCACAAGAACCAGCGCACGCTCGACGATCTGCTGACGCGGCTTCTCGAGCTGCGCGTCGAGCGCTCGACGACGCTCGTGGCGCTCGGCGGCGGCGTCGTCGGCGACATCGCCGGCTTTGCCGCGGCGATCTACCAGCGCGGCATTTCGTTCGTGCAGGTGCCGACGACGCTGCTCGCGCAGGTGGACTCGTCGGTTGGGGGCAAGACCGGCATCAACCACGCGCTCGGCAAGAACATGATCGGCGCGTTCTGGCAGCCGCGCGCGGTGCTGATCGACACGGCCGTGTTGTCCACGCTGCCCGATCGCGAGCTATCCGCCGGACTCGCCGAAGTCGTAAAGTACGGAGCGATCCGCGACGTCGCGTTCTTTCGATGGCTCGAGGCGAACATGGCCGCGCTGCTCGCACGCGATTCGGCGGCGCTTACGCACGCGATCGTGACGAGCTGTGCGATCAAGGCCGACGTGGTCGCCGCCGACGAGCGCGAATCGGGCGAGCGCGCGATCCTGAATTTCGGTCACACGTTCGGTCACGCGATCGAAGCCGCGCAGGGCTACGGCGAATGGCTGCACGGTGAAGCGGTCGCGGCGGGAATGGTGTGCGCAACGCGATTGTCCGAGCGCGTCTGCGCTTTCCCGGCGAGCGACACGCAGCGTCTCGTCGATCTGCTCGCGCAGGCGCGCTTGCCCGTCGCGCCGCCTCGCATCGCGGTCGCGCGATGGCTCGAGCTGATGCATCGCGACAAGAAAGTGCAGTCGGGCGCCCTGCGGTTCGTGGTGCTCGATCGGCTCGGGCATGCAGTCGTGCGCGGGGACGTCGACGAGGGCGAGGTCGCGAGAAGCGTGAACTGACGTAGCCCTTGGCACGTCGACATTCCGGTCGATTTTTCCGAAGCGAAGCTGATCGGCAGCAAGCCGATGGCCGAAAAGAAACGGCGCCCGAAGGCGCCGTTTCCGTTGCTCGCTTACGGGTCGCTGCCGAAGTCAGGGGCAGGACACCGCCGCGTTAGTGACGTTCACCGTTATCGGCACAAAGAGCGAGCCGGCGTTCAGGTGGACGGTGACGGGCGATGTCGCGGCGCCACTGCTACGCGTGACGGTCAACGTTCCATTTTGGGCCTGAGCTTGAATGCCGCTGCCTGACTCGATCGTCGCTCCGGTGACTGGCGTCGTCCCTTCCGTATACGAAGTGCTTGCTGTCGAGCCTGACTGCGGCGAGCAAGCTGTCAAGGAAAGAGTCGTCTGGCCCACCGTCGGGCAGGCCGGATTCGATGGCGAGAAACTGCTGCAATCGCTGGCGCCGCCCCCGCCGCCGCCCGTACCGCTGTCTGGCCCGAGCACGCTCGTAAGCGTAACCGTCGTGAAGCGGCCGGTCGCGTCAGTGATGACAATGGTCTCGAGGTCCACGCAACCGTTCGTGATAGCGGTGAAGAAGCCGCCGGAGACTTGTACCGGTGAGCCGCGGATGATCACGACATTGGGTACCGTCAAGGAAATGGTGTAAGGCGGCGTCCCGCCGAAGACG
>DATJFI010000089.1:0-16197 GCA_035495715.1 Casimicrobiaceae bacterium | reverse complement strand
CGAGCGGCGCATGGGTCGCGCGGCACCACCCGTTCACGGCGCCGAAGGACGAGCACGTCGAACGTTTCGCGCAGGACCCCGAGCACGCGCTGGCCAAGGCCTACGACGTCGTCCTGAACGGCTGGGAAATCGGCGGCGGCTCGGTGCGTATTCATCGCCAGGACCTGCAGGCGCGCGTGTTCGAGGCGCTCGGCATCAGCGAGGACGATCAGCGGCGCAAGTTCGGCTTTCTGCTCGACGCGCTGCAATACGGCGCGCCGCCGCACGGAGGCGTCGCGTTCGGGCTCGATCGCATCGCGTCGCTGATGTGCGGCGCCGATTCGATCCGCGACGTCATCGCGTTCCCGAAGACGCAGCGCGGCCAGGATCTGCTGGTCGACGCTCCGGCGGCGGCGACCGAGCAGCAACTGCGCGACCTCCATATTCGCGTGCGGCCTACCGACGCGATCAAGCCGACCGGCTGAACGCGGGACTGCGCGCGGAGGCGCACCGCCGCGCGCGCTACACTGTCGCAACGGCCCGCTACGAGGTTTTTGTCGATGCCGGTTGCTTTGGCGCGTGCGCTCGCGTACGCGACGCTCGTTGCGCTGGTCTTCGCCCTTGCCGCTCGCTCGGCGTCGATCGCGGCGCGCGAGCCTCGAGACCGGATCGACGAGATCGACGTTTCGGCGCTCCCTGCGGAGGCGCGCGAGGTGCTCGTGCGGATCCGCGCCGGCGGTCCGTTCCGATACGAGCGCGACGGCGTGACGTTCGGCAATCGCGAGCATGCGCTGCCGCCGCGACGGCGCGGCTACTACCACGAGTACACGGTTGCAACGCCCGGCGAGCGCACGCGCGGCGGGCGCCGTCTCGTGTGCGGCGGCCCGCGCAAGACACCCGAAGTATGCTATTACACCGACGACCACTACGCGACATTCCGAAGGATCCGCGAATGAAGCTGCCGGATCTCGCCGACTTCGACGAGGCGTGCGTGCTCGACTACCACGGCCACGCGGACGCGATCGAGGCGGCGGCCCGGCAGGCGAAGATCCGCTACTTCGAGGTCGACCTCTCGCACGCAGAGGACCGGGCCACGCTTTTCGCGGCGCTCGCGAGCGGGCTCAAGCTTCCCGACTATTTCGGCCGCAACTTCGATGCGCTCGCCGACGTGCTCGAGGATCGCGAATGCATCGGTGGCGCCGGTTGCGCGATACGGCTCGCGCACGCCTCGCATTACCGCAAGACCCATCCCACCGAATGGCGGACGCTCGAGGACGTGCTGTCGGAGGCGTGCGCGTTCTGGCGCGATCGCCACCTGCCGTTCTGGGTCCTCGTCGGCTGAAGTTTCCGATGCCGGACACCGAGGTCCGCTTCAAGCAGCCGGTCTCGGTGCTCGTGATCGTCCACACCGTGCAGTTGCACGTGCTGCTCCTCGAGCGCGCCGATTTTCCCGGTTACTGGCAATCGGTGACCGGCAGCCGCGACGAGGACGAGTCGCTCGCCGACACGGCGCGCCGCGAACTGCTCGAGGAAACCGGCATCGAAGCGGATAGGTACGGCGGACCGGTCGATTGGCACCTCGAGCAGCAGTACGAGATCTTTCCGCAGTGGCGGCACCGCTATCTTCCCGGCACGACGATGAACACCGAGCACGTGTTCTCGCTCGACGTCGGCGAGCCGGTGCCGGTGCGCCTGTCGGTGCGCGAGCATCTGCGCCACGTTTGGCTGCCCTGGGAGGCTGCCGCGGCGCGCTGTTTCTCGTGGTCGAATCGCGACGCGATCCTCGCGCTGCCCGAACGCGTCCGCATGTTTCGGGAAGGACCCCACGCATGAACGTTCGCATCCTCCGCGGTCTTGCGCTCTGCGCCGTGATCCCTGTCTTCGCGATGGCGACCGCTGCGCTCGCCCAGCCGAGCGCGTCTCCGCCGCCCTACGTGCCGCCGCCGCAGAACTACGGCACGCCGTCGACGCTCGGCACGCAAACGACGACGCTCGTCCAGGTGCCGGCGCCGCAACCGATCGTCACGGTGACGGCGTCGGCGTCGAACGACGTGCCGAACGACCGGATGCTCGCGCTGCTCCGCGCGGAAGCCGATAACGCCGACGCCGCGCAGGCAGCGAACGTCGTCAATCAGCGGATCGCGAAGGCGCTCGCGCAGGCGAAGGGCGCGAGCGGTGTCGAGGCGCGCACGATGGGCTACAGCTCCTACCAGATCTCGGAGCCCAACCGCCCGCTGCGCTGGCGCGTTTCGCAGACGCTCGCGCTCGAGAGCGGCGATTTCGTCCCGCTATCCGCGCTCGTCTCGAAGCTGCAGGGCAGCGAGGGGCTGGTGCTCTCGGGGCTCTCGTTCAGCGTGAGTCCCCAGGCGCGACGCGCGGCCGAGGATGCGCTGACCACGCAGGCGATTCACAACTGGCAGCAGCGCGCGCAGAACGCCGCGCGCGCGTTCGGCGTGAGCGATTACCGCACGGGTCACGTGTCGATCCAGACGAACGACTTCGGACGCCCGCAGCCGATGTTCAAGGCGGCCGGTGTCGGCGCGACGAGCGTCGCGCCGGTCAGCGTCGAGGGCGGCACGAGCGAGGTGATGGTGACCGTGAGCGGCGAGGCGATCCTCGACACGCTGCGCGCGCCGCGGTGACCCCGGTCAGCGGATCGCGAAATCGACGCGGGTCGCCGCGCCGCCGTCGGTGATGCCGTCGCCGTTCAGCTTCGGCTTGACGATGAAGATCCGCTCGGCCGCAACGCCGCCTTCGTGCGCGAACCACTCCTCGATCGCTTGCGCGCGACGGTTCGCGAGCGACGCGAGCGCCTCGTCGTCGACGCGGTAGCTCGCAAGGAGCATCGCTTCCATGTCGGCCGCGGGGATCGACTTCGCGATGCCGAACACGTTGCGCGGCTTGTCGGGCAAATCGGTGCCGCGATAGACGCTTTCGAGCAGCTTCGGATACTCGGCGGCGTCGATCGTCAGCGTATCGAGCGCCGGCGCCGACTGCCCTTGCGCGGACAGCGATTTCTGCTTCTGGATGCGCAGCGCCTCATCGAGCGCCGCATGCTTGAGGCCGTCGCGATCGACGTCGGCGATCGCGCGGCCGCTCGCGTCGAGCTTGAGCGCCGGTCGGTCGTTGAGCGCCTTCGCGAGCGTGCCGAGCTTCGCGACGGCCGCCTGCGAAAGGTCCGCGTGGCCGGGCGCGAATTCGATGAACGCGAGCTGTTCGCCGCCGCCGCCGATCGAAGCCAGCAGCGCGAACGGCGCCGTGACGGCCTTCGTGACGAGGTTGACGAAGATCTGAACGATGACGCCCCATACCGAGAACTTCGGATCGTCGAGCGTGCCCTGGATCGGCAGGTCGAGGTTGATGACGCCGTTGCGGTCCTTCAGCAGCGACACCGCGAGCAGTACCGGAAGCTTCGTCGCGGTCGGGCTGTCGACGTGCTGGCCGAAGGTGAGCTGGTCGAGGCGCAGACGATTCGTGGCCGCGAGCTTGCGATCGTCGATCCGGTAGTGAACCTCGAGGGAAAGCTTGCCCTTCTCGATGCCGTAGCCCGCGTATTTCACGGAGTAAGGCGTCAGCGGCGGTAGATCGACATCGGTCGCCTTGCCGGTCAGATCGAGCGCAAGTTGTGCCGAGAACGGGTTCACGGTGCCGCGCAGATCGACGGGCGCCGTCCCTTCGACCTTTCCCGCCACGCGCACGTCGCCGGCCTGGGTCGCCGACATCGTCGTGACGCTGCCCGAAACCTCCGTGAGGTGCGCGTTGTAATTCGGTTGCACGAAGAAGTCCGAGTACTGCACTTCACCGTTCGACAGGTCGATGCGCCCGATCGACACCGGCAGCGCCGACGCGCGGCCGGGCGGCAGCTCCTGCGTCGTGACGCCGCTTGCGCTGGTGGCGAGCGGTCGCGGTGCATCCTCGGCCTCGGGCCCTGGAACGACCAGCTCCTTCAGGTTGAGCTTCGCGTTGGCGTCGAGGATCGCGCGCGCGAAAAAACCGTCCATCGCGATCGCGCCGACGTCCACGCGTAACGGCGCCGTCGACGCGTCGACACCGGTCACGCGGAGCGACCGAAAGCGCAACAGATCCTGCGACGTCGGGCGGTCGAGCGCACCGAAATCGGTGATCGTCGCGTCGCCCTGGTAACGCGCGCTCGCGGCACCTTGCGGCGTCGTCGCGTATACGAGGCGTCCGTTCGCGCCCGCCGTCCCGCGCGTGACGATCACGTTCGTCCGCGATTCCAGGTAAGGCTTGATCGACACGAGATCGATGCCGCTCGCGGCGATGCGAAGGTCGGCACGCAGCGGCGCCTTGTCGAGGCTGCCCTTGACGCGCGCACGGCCCGCGGTGCCGATCCGCGTCGCCGCCTCGACGTGCACGGCGCCACTCGCGGCGTTGCCGACGTTGTCGGCGGTGAGCCGCAGATCGGCCAGGCGCAGCTTCACCGCCGGCTTCGGCACCCGGTCTTCGATGTCCGCGACGACACGCTCGACGCCGGCCTTGCGCGCGACGACGCTCCATCCGCTGTCGGTTGCCGACGCCTGCGCCGGCACGGCAGCGCCGGTCGAGCTCGCGCCTGCGCCTTGCGCGCGCACCACGCGCTCGAGCGCCAGCGTACCGTCGGCAAGCCGCAGCACGCGAAGGGAGCCGCCACGCCATTGCACGTCGTCGATCGTGACGTCGTGCTTCTGCGCGTCGAGCGCGAGTCCCGAGACCGCGAGACTGTCGACGCGCAGGAATGGATCACGGTCGTCGCGCAGTGCCGACTCCATCCCCGCGAGCGACGCGGCACCGCCGGCGAGCTTCAGTGTGAACGGCGCAGTCGATGCGTCGAAATCGGCCTTGACGTCGAGCGTGCCGCGGCGGATGTCGACATTGAGCGCCGATGCGTAATACGGCGCGAGGCGCGGCACGTCGAGCTTGGCCACTTCGGCGTGACCGTGCAGCGCGCCGCGCGCGATGTCGATGTCGGCCTGCAACGTCGCATGCGCACCGTCGGCGGCGTCGAACGCAAGGTCGATCATTCCCGGCGGGCCGGTCGACGCGATGGCGCTGCCGCCAAGCGAAACCGACGAAAGCGTCGTTGCGAAGGCGGGCGACACCGAGCGATCGAGAACGTGCAGCGTGCCGCCTGCGATGCGGGCCTCCGCGAGCGTGAACTGCCACGGCTTCCCCGGCGACGCAGCGCTCGCCCGCGGCGGCGTCAGCGACGAGAGCTCGAACGCGCCGTTTGCGTTGCGCCTGATGTCGGCATCCGGCGCATCGATGCGAACATGGTCGAGGTCGACCGTACGTTCGAGCCAGCCGAGCCTGCGCAGCGCGACGTCGATCGAGCGCGCGCCGCCGAGCCGCGAGCCGTCCTTGCGTACGAGCGCGAGATTGTCGATGCGGCCGGTGCCCGACAGCACGATGCTCTGCGCGGCGCCCTTCTCGGTGACGAACGCGAGCGACAGGCGCGTCGTGAGCGCGCCGTCCGTGACTTTCATGCCGCCGGGCAGCGCGATGTACTCGGCATAACGCGCGAGCGGCAACGCATCGAAGTCGAGCGCGAGCGACGCCTCGCGACGATCGAGGAACGGCGACGACGAGTTGGCGTGGAGTTCGAAGCGGGTGCCGTCGAAAGCGCCTTCCAGGTGAGGCGTGACACGGATCGTCGCGTCGTGCGGAAGGTCCGACACGAAAGGAATGCCGATGCCGAGGCGTGAAACGACGAGCGTGCGGCGATGCGCCCGATCCTCGAGCGTGACCGTTCCGTCGTCGATCTCGATGTTGTTGAGCGAGAACGGCATCGGCTCGCCGGTCGGCGACTCCCGCCGCGCGAGATCGTCGACGCTCGACGTTCCATCCTCGTTTCGCGCGAGTGCGATCTGCGGCTGCACGAGGTGTACCGCGTCGAGCACCGGCGCGCGATAGCGCAGCGACGCCGGCGAGACGTCGAGGTCGAGCCTCGCGAAGCGCACGAACGGTGGTTGCCGGTCGCGATCGGACAGGTTGAAGTCCGCGAGCCGCGCGTGGAACGTGAACGGATTGAACTCGAGCCGTCCGAGCGTCGCCTGGCGACCCGTTCGCTCGGTCAGCGCCGACTCGAGCCTCGGCTTCAACAACGCGGGAAGAATCAGGAAGCCGACCAGCGCATAGACGGCGACCAGAACGGCGATCGTCGTCGCGCCGTTGCGTGCCCTCCGCCAGAAGCGCGAACCTCCGGTCGATGGAACTGCCGCCACGGCCGGTCCACGATCGGCCGGCGCTTGCCGGTGCGAAGAGGAGATGGCCGCGGTTTCCATGCGCCGCACTTCGGAAGGCCCAACGCTGCCGATTATAGGCGCCGGTCAAGCGCCGATCCTCACAATTCCGGACTTCATGAGATTCGCGCCGGCCGGGAACCCGGGCGACGTCGAATTGGCCGAACCCGAGACGGCCATGCCGGGTAGAATCGCATCGAGGCGCTCCGGCGCGCGGGCGTCGCGTCGAACAATTCGAAGAACGCATGGACCTCGATCCCGTCCTCCTTTCACGGGCGCAGTTCGCGTTCGTCATCGCGTTTCACATCCTGCTGCCGGCGTTCACGGTCGGCCTCGCGTCGTTCATCGTGCTGCTCGAGGGACTACACCTCGCGACGCGCGACGCCGTCTACCTGCGGCTGTCGGTGTTCTGGACGCGCATCTTCGCGGTGTCGTTCGGAATGGGCGTCGTGTCGGGCATCGTGATGCCGTTCCAGTTCGGCACGAACTGGAGCCGTTACACGGACGCGACCGGCAACGTGCTGGGGCCGCTTTTCGCCTACGAGGGGCTGATCGCGTTCTTCCTCGAGGCGGGCTTCCTCGGCATCATGCTGTTCGGCCGCAAGCGCGTGCCGCCGTGGGCGCATTTCGTGTCCGCGACGATGGTCGCGCTCGGCACGCTGTTCTCGTCGTTCTGGATCCTCGCCGCCAATAGCTGGATGCAGACGCCCGCAGGCTACGAGATCGTCGACGGACGCTTCGTACCGGCAAGCTGGCTCGACGTGATCTTCAATCCGTCGTTCCCGTTCCGCCTCGCGCACACGGTCACCGGCTTCTACCTGACGACGGCGTTCGCGGTGCTCGCCGTCACCGCTTGGCACCTGAAGCGCGGACAGCACGTCGAGGAAGCGCGGCGCGCGCTGCGGATGACGGTGTTCTTCATCGCGATCTTCGTGCCGGTGCAGATCGTGCTCGGCGACCTGCACGGCGGCAACACGCTGCATCACCAGCCGCTCAAGCTCGCGGCGATGGAAGGACTGTGGGAATCGCGCTCGCACGTGCCGATGGTGCTGTTCGCGATTCCCGACCAGGCGGCCGCGACGAATCGCGCCGAGGTCGCGATTCCCGACGTCGCGAGCCTGTACCTCACGCACGACTTCGACACGGTCGTCAAGGGACTGAAGGAAGCGCCGCCCGCCGATCGTCCGCCGGTCGCGCCGGTGTTTTTCGCGTTCCGCGCGATGGTCGGCATCGGCATCCTGATGCTGATCGTCGCGTACTGGGGACTGTGGCTGCATCTGCGCCGGCGCCTCTTCGCGTCGCGTACGTACCTGAACGCGTGCATCGCGATGCTTCCGGCCGGTTTCGTCGCCGTGCTCGCCGGCTGGACCGTGACGGAAGTGGGTCGCCAACCCTGGGTCGTGTACGGCCTCATGCGCACGCGCGATGCGGTGTCGCCGTCGCTGACGGGAGCCGACGTGCTGACGTCGATCGCCCTCTACGTCATCGTTTACCTGATCGTGTTCGGCGCCGGCATCTTCTACATGGCGCGCCTCGCGCGTGCGGGTCCGCCTGCGCACGTCGACCTGCGCGAACCGAATCTCGACGAACGGCCGGCGCGGCCGCTTTCCGGCGCGCAAGCCGAGGGCTGACGCCACCGTGTATCTCGACCTCGTCCCCATCTGGACCGCGATCCTCGGCGTCGGCGTCTTCATGTACGTGCTGCTCGACGGTTTCGATCTCGGCGTCGGGATTCTCGCGCCACTCGCACGCGACGACGACGCGCGAACGCTCATGATGAACACCGTCGCGCCGGTCTGGGATGGCAACGAGACGTGGCTGATCCTCGGCGGCATGGGCCTGCTCGCCGCGTTTCCGCTCGCATTCGCGATCATCATTCCGGCGCTCTACTTTCCCATCCTGCTGATGCTGCTCGGCCTCATCTTCCGCGGCGTCGCCTTCGAGTTCCGGTTGAAGAAGACGAGCCATCGCCACTGGTGGGATGCGTCGTTCTTCGGCGGCTCGACGGTCGTGACGTTCTTCCAGGGCGTCGTGCTCGGCATGTATGTCGAGGGCTTCACCGTGACCGGCCGCGTTTTCTCGGGCACGAGCTTCGACTGGATCCAGCCGTTTCCGCTCGCGACCGGCGTCGGCCTGCTCTTCGGCTACGCATTGCTGGGCGCGACGTGGCTGGTGATGAAGACCGAAGGCGAGCTGCAGCAGCAGGCGCGGCGTTACGCGCTGATCGCGCTCTACGGCGTGCTCGCGTTCATCGGGATGGTGAGCATCTGGACGCCGATCCTGCACGCGCAGATCAGGGAGCGCTGGTTCAGCACGCCGAACATCTTCTACCTCGCGCTGGTGCCGATCGTCACGGCGCTGATCGCGTTCGCAACGTGGCGCGCGCTTCGCCGCGACAGCGATTACTTCCCGTTCATCGGCGCGATGGCGCTCTTCGCGATGGGCTACCTCGGCCTCGGCATCAGTCTCTTTCCCTACATCGTCCCTTACGCCGTCACGCTGTGGGACGGCGCGTCGACGCCGTCGACGCAGGCGTTCCTGCTGATCGGGACGCTGTTCCTGCTGCCGATCATCTTCACGTACATCGGCTGGTCGTACTATGTGTTCCGCGGCAAGGTAACCGCGGACGTCGGCTACCACTGAATATCGCGGCGCACGACGGAGGTTGGCGATGGCGAATGCTTACCGGACGAGCCTGATCGTCGGCGCGGGCCCGGGTCTTGGCGCATCGCTCGCGCGGCGCCTTTCGAAGTCGGGAATCGCCGTCGCGCTCGCGGCGCGCGATCCCGCGAAGCTCGCACCGCTCTGCGAGGAAATCGGCGCGACCGCGCATGCGTGCGATGCCACGGATCCGGCGCAGGTGGCGCGACTTTTCGAGGCCGTCGAGCGAGCGTCGGGGCCGCCCGAGGTCGTCGCGTACAACGCGAGCGCGCGCGTCCGCGGCCCGCTCGTGTCGCTCGATGCCGAAGGCGTTCGCCGCGCGTTGATGGCGAGCGCATACGGCGCCTTTCTTGTCGCGCAACGCGCGCTGCCCGCGATGCTCGCGAAGGGTGCCGGCGCGTTTCTCTTCACCGGCGCGTCGGCGAGCATCAAGGGTTACGCGGAGTCGGCGCCGTTCGCGATGGGCAAGTTCGCGCTGCGCGGCCTCGCGCAGAGCATGGCGCGCGAGCTCGCACCGAAGGGCATTCACGTCGCGCATTTCGTCATCGACGGCGCAATCAGGCCGCACGGGCGGGGCGACGACAACGACGCGATGCTCGATCCGGACGCCATCGCGGATACGTACGTGCACGTGCTGATGCAGCCGCGCAGTGCCTGGACGTGGGAGGTGGAGCTGCGCCCGTGGGTCGAGCGGTTCTGACAACAGGCGATGGCGCAAAAAAGGCGCCGCGCGGGCGCCTTTTTCGTCCCGTGTAACTTGCGCTACGCCGCCGGCGTCGACTCCGTCGCCTGCGCCTTCGCGTCGTCTTCCGCGGCGGCCTTCATCGACAGGCGCACGCGGCCCTTCTCGTCCGCCTCGAGCACCTTGACGCGAACGACCTGGCCTTCCTTCAGATAGTCCGAGACCTGGTTCACGCGCTCCTTCGCGATCTGCGAGATGTGCAGCAGCCCGTCCTTGCCGGGAAGAAGCTGCACGATCGCGCCGAAATCGAGGAGCCGCAGCACCGGGCCTTCGTAGATCTTGCCCACTTCGACTTCGGCGGTGATCGCCTCGATCCGCTTGCGTGCGACGTTGCACGCCTCCGCGTTGACCGATGCGATCGTGATCGTGCCGTCGTCCTGGATGTCGCTCGTCGTGCCGGTTTCCTCGGTCAGCGCGCGGATGACCGCGCCGCCCTTGCCGATCACGTCGCGGATCTTCTCCGGGTTGATCTTGAACGTCATCATCCGCGGCGCGTGCTCCGACACCTCGGCGCGCGCATGCGGCACCGCGTCGTGCATCAGCTTCAGGATGTGCAGGCGTCCGTCCCGCGCCTGCGCGAGTGCGACGGCCATGATCTCCTTCGTGATGCCCTGGATCTTGATGTCCATCTGCAGCGCCGTGATGCCGCGCTCGGTGCCGGCGACCTTGAAGTCCATGTCGCCCAGGTGATCCTCGTCGCCCAGGATGTCGGTCAGCACCGCGAAGCGATTGCCCTCCTTGATGAGGCCCATCGCGATGCCGGCGACGTGCGCCTTCGTCGGTACGCCGGCGTCCATCAGCGCAAGGCTCGCGCCGCAGACCGATGCCATCGACGAGCTGCCGTTCGACTCGGTGATCTCGGAGACGACGCGCAGCGAATACGCGAATTCCTCGGCCGTCGGCAGCACGGCGATGATCGCGCGCTTCGCGAGCCGGCCGTGGCCGATCTCGCGCCGCTTCGGCGACCCGACGCGGCCCGTCTCGCCGGTGGCGTACGGCGGCATGTTGTAGTGGAACATGAAGCGATCGCGATACTCGCCCTGCAGCGCATCGATGATCTGCTCGTCGCGCGCCGTGCCGAGCGTCGCGACGACGAGGGCCTGCGTCTCGCCGCGCGTGAACAGCGCGGAGCCGTGCGTGCGCGGCAGAACGCCCGTGCGAATCGAGATCGGCCGCACCGTGCGCGTGTCGCGGCCGTCGATCCGCGGCTCGCCCCCAAGGATCTGCTCGCGGACGATCCGAGCCTCGAGGTCGAACAGGATGTTGCCGACGTGACGCCGCGCATCGGCAGGCGCATCGGCCTCGACGCATTCGCCCTCGACCTTGCCGGCGATCTCGCGGATGCGCTGCGAGCGCGCCTGCTTCGAGCGGATCCTGTAGGCCTCGCGCAGGTCGCCCTCGCCCGATGCGGCGACGCGCGCGATCAGCGCCTCGTCCTTTGCCGGCGGCGCCCAGTCCCACAGCGGCTTGCCGCCTTCCTCGACGAGCTGGTGGATGAGCTCGATGGCCGCCTGCTGCTGCTGGTGACCGAACACGACGGCGCCGAGCATCACTTCCTCGGGCAGCTCCTTCGCTTCGGACTCGACCATCAGCACGGCCGCTTCGGTACCCGCGACGACGAGGTTCAGTTGCGACGTCTCGAGCTGCGTCTTCGTCGGGTTAAGCACGTACTGTCCGTTCAGGTAGCCGACGCGTGCCGCTCCGATCGGGCCGTTGAACGGAATGCCCGACAGCGACACGGCGGCCGACGCGCCGATCATCGCCGCAATGTCGGGATCGATCTCGGGATCGACGGACAGCACGGTCGCAACGATCTGCACGTCGTTGTAGAGTCCGTCCGGAAAGAGTGGCCGCAGCGGCCGGTCGATCAGCCGCGACGTCAGCGTTTCCTTCTCCGACGGGCGGCCTTCACGCCTGAAGAAACCGCCGGGAATCTTGCCGGCGGCGTACGTCTTTTCCTGATAGTCGACGGTGAGCGGAAAGAAATCCTGGCCGGGTTTCGGCTGCTTCGCCGCGACACAGGTGACGAGCACGACGCTGTCGCCGAGGCTGACCAGGACGGCGCCGCCCGCCTGGCGGGCGATCTCGCCCGTTTCGAGCGTCAGCGTGTGATGGCCGTAGGCGATCGACTTCTTGATGGGGTTCGACACGATGCTCCTCGCAATTCGAATTCGAAAATGACAATGGCCGCGTGACGACGCGGCCATTGCGATCAAAAGACTAGCCCGAAAGCGGCTGTACGTCGGGCCGCCTGCGGCGCAGGCGGATGACGGATGAGCCCGTCGCGTCGCGGGAGCGAAACGGGTGCGCGGCTTGCGACAACGCGAGCGGCGCTATTTGCGCAGGCCCAGCTTCTCGATCAGCGACCGATAGCTGTCGGTATTGCGCGACTTCAGGTAATCGAGGAGCTTGCGGCGCCGCGACACCATCCGCAGCAAGCCCCGCCGCGAATGATGATCCTTGACGTTCACCCTGAAGTGCTCGTTGAGCCCGTTGATGCGGGCGGTGAGGAGCGCGACCTGGACCTCCGGCGAGCCGGTGTCCCCTTTCGCGCGCTGGTTGTCGGCGATGACCTTCGCCTTTTCTGCGACCGTGACGGCCATGTCGATCTTCCTTTTGCTTGTCGTTTCGCTCGTTGGGCAAGAGGGAAATTATAGCGCGAAAAGCGCTTGGCATTCAAGGCGCTCCAGGAGCGAATCGCGGGGTCAGCTCGCAACTTTGCGAGAGCCATTCGATTACATCGCCTGCACTCCGGTCCGGCCGAAATACGGGATGGAAAACGTGCCGGACCGTACCGTCCTCGATAACCCGCGTGAAGCGTTCGAGCAGCGTCATCCCGCTCGTCTCGGAACAGGCTTGCGGGGTGCAGCCGCGTGCGCCGGGAATCATGTCCCAGCCTTCGGGGTTCTCGACGCCCGGTTTGCCTGTTCGAGGGCAGGCATAGACAACGCTTCGACCGGCAAGCTTCGAAAGATCGACCGGCCCGCCTCGTGTGGCGGCAAGGGAGATGGAGGCCATGCGCATCCCCACGAGATGGCGCGTGGCGCCGTCGTCATCTGGCGCGGGAATGCTTGACCGGTCGGGGACGTCAACGCTGCTCTTCATCATTACTCATTTTACCCAGCGTGCCGGCGCTGGTGCTGATTCAAACCGCCCCACTCGCCTCGGCGCAATGCACGACTTCGGCGCAATCGGCAGCCTGCGCGACGAGACGAAGGGGAATGAGGCGCGCTGCATCCACGTCCGCCAGTCCGACGAAACGCTCGCCGGCCGCATAGATCCGGTAGCGACCGGGCGGCGCCGCGATGCGCGGCTTCTGGCCATGCGCGAGCAGCCGGGCGACTTCGCGATCGACGTCGAGTCTCGGAATGCCGGCCACGGGCGCGTCGACCGGCAGCAGCCGGCCGATTCGTGCTGCTTCGTCATCTCGCTCGAGCACGTCGAGCGCCACGGCGACCGCGATGTCGAACGGGCCGGACCGCGTCCTTCGCAACGCTGCAAGATGCGCGCCGCACCCGAGCGCCTCGCCGACATCGGCCGCCAGCGCGCGCACGTACGTGCCCTTGGAGCATGCGACGTCGATCGTCGCGTCGGGCGCATGCCAGTCGAGCAGGCGCAACGCATGCACGACGACCTCGCGCGGAACGCTCGGAACGTCGATGCCGCGCCGCGCATAGTCGTAGCGTGGCCGGCCCTCGAACTTGAGCGCCGAGTGGGCAGGCGGCGTCTGCATTTGCACGCCGACGAAGCGCGCGAGCGTCGCTTCGAGCGCTTCGCGCGCGAACGCGACCTTGCGCGTGGCGACGACGTCGCCTTCGGCATCCTGCGTCGTCGTCGTGATCCCGAAGCGCAGCGTGGCCACGTAACGCTTCGGCGCATCGAGCAGGAACTGCGCGAACCGCGTCGCGCCGCCGAAACAGATCGGCAGAAGTCCCGACGCGAGCGGATCGAGCGTTCCCGTGTGCCCGGCCTTGGCGGCGGCGTACAGCCGCTTGACGCGCATCAGCGCGGCATTCGACGTGATGCCCGTCGGCTTGTCGAGCAGCAGAACGCCGTCGATGCGACGGCGTTCGCTCATTCCGGCTCCGACCCGAGCTTGCGATCGGCCGACACCGCCTCGTCGATCAGCCGCGACATCCGGAGTCCCGACTCGATCGAATCGTCGTACGCGAACGCGAGTTGCGGCACCGAATACAGGTTCAAACGCCGCGACAGCTCGCTGCGCAGGAAACCGGCGGTGCGCGACAGCGCCTTCGCGGCCTCGTTGCCGGTTTCCTTGCCGGCGAGATGCGTGAAGCGCACCGTCGCGTGCGAAAGGTCGCCGGAAACGTCGACGCCGGTGATCGTCACCGGACCCACGCGCGGGTCCTTGACCTCGTTTCTCAGGAGGTCGGCAAGCTCGCGCTGGATCTGGTCGCCGACGCGGTGGGCGCGCTGCGAGGTTCGCTTCACAGCGTCCTGCTCACCTCCACGATCTCGTACACCTCGAGCTGGTCCTTCTGCTGGATGTCGTTGAAGTTGCGAATCGACAGTCCGCATTCGAACCCGGCCTTCACCTCGCGCACGTCGTCCTTGAAGCGCTTGAGCGAGTCGAGCTCGCCGTCGTGGACCACGACGTTGTCGCGGACGACGCGCACCTTCGCGCCGCGGCGCACGACGCCTTCGAGCACATAGCAGCCCGCGACCGTGCCGACCTTCGAGATCCGATACACCTCGCGCACCTCGACCAGGCCGAGCCGGTTCTCCTTCTGCTCGGGCGCGAGCATCCCGGAGAGCGCGGCCTTCACGTCGTCGACCGCTTCGTAGATGATGTTGTAGTAGCGGATCTGCACGCCGCTCGACTCGGCGAGCTTGCGCGCCTGCGCGTCGGCGCGGACGTTGAACCCTATCACCACCGCCTTCGACGCGAGCGCCAGATTGATGTCCGACTCGGTGATGCCGCCGACCGCCGCGTGGACGATGTTGACCTTCACCTCGTCGGTCGACAGCTTCGACAGCGCCTGCTGCAACGCCTCGTAGCTGCCCTGCACGTCCGCCTTGACGATCAGCGTCAGCGTCTTGACGCCCGAATCGCCCATCTGCTCGAACATGTTCTCGAGCTTCGCCGCATGCTGCTTCGCGAGCTTGACGTCGCGGAACTTGCCCTGTCGGAACAGCGCGATCTCGCGCGCCTTCCGCTCGTCGCCGAGCGCGATCACGTCTTCGCCCGCGAGCGGGACGTCGGACAGGCCCTGGATCTCGACCGGAATCGCCGGTCCGGCTTCGTTGACCGGCTTCGCGTTCTCGTCGGTCATTGCCCGAACGCGTCCGAAGACCGCACCGGCGAGCACGACGTCGCCACGCTTGAGCGTTCCCGAATGCACGAGGACGGTCGCGACGGGCCCGCGGCCCTTGTCGAGACGCGATTCGATGACGATGCCCTTGGCCGGCGCGTCCTTCGGCGCCTTGAGCTCGAGCACCTCCGCTTGCAGCAGGATCGCGTCGAGCAGCTCGTCGATGCCCTGTCCCGTCTTGGCGGACACCGGCATGAACTGCACGTCGCCGCCGTATTCCTCGGGCAGCACGCTTTCCGCGACGAGCTCCTGCTTGACGCGGTCGGGATTCGCGTCGGGCTTGTCGATCTTGTTGATCGCGACGACGAGCGGCACGTTGCCGGCCTTCGCGTGCGCGATCGCTTCCTTCGTCTGCGGCATCACGCCGTCGTCGGCCGCGACGACCAGCACGACGATGTCGGTCACCTTCGCACCGCGTGCGCGCATCGCCGTGAACGCCTCGTGGCCCGGCGTGTCGAGGAACGTGATGACACCTTTCGGCGTTTCGACGTGATAGGCGCCGATGTGCTGCGTGATGCCGCCCGCCTCGCCGCTCGCGACGCGCGCGCGGCGGATCGTATCGAGCAGCGACGTCTTGCCGTGGTCGACGTGACCCATGACGGTCACGACCGGCGGCCGCGGCAATGTCTCGGCCTCGTGCGTGCCGGCCGCTTCCTCGAGCAGCGCGTCGGGAGCGTCGAGCTTCGCCGCCTTCGCGCGGTGACCCATCTCCTCGACGACGATCATCGCCGTCTCCTGGTCGATCACCTGGTTGATCGTCACCATCGAGCCCATCTTCATCAGCGCCTTGATGACCTCGGCGGCCTTCACCGACATCTTGTGCGCGAGATCGGCGACGGTGATGGTCTCGGGCACGAGGATCTCGCGGATCTGCGGCCCGGCCGACACCGGTGCGCTCGTCCCCTCGGCCGACTCCTCGTCGCGGCCATGACGGCTGCCTTTCGGACCGCGCCACCCGGCGTTCGCAGCTGCTCCCGTGTCACCGCGCAGACGCAGCGCGCGACGGCGAGCCGCCTCTTCCTGGAAGACCTGGCCCGGCGCCTTCTTCGTCGTCTTGTCGCGCTTCTCGCCGGCCTTGGCCGCCGGACGGTGCAGCGTGCCTTCGGGCTTCGCGGCGGGCTTCGCAGCCGCGGCGGCAGCGGCAGCCGCCTTCGCCTCTTCGGCGGCCGTCGCTTCGGCCGCTGCACGCGCGGCGGCTTCCTCGGCCTCGCGCTCCTTCTTCGTCTTGCGGCGCGCGGCTTCC
>DATJFI010000088.1:0-26397 GCA_035495715.1 Casimicrobiaceae bacterium | reverse complement strand
CGCAAAGCGACCCGCTCGAGAGCCTGCAGTTTCGCGTCGACGAAATCGAGGCCGCCGTCGAGCAGGCGTCGAGCTTCGGCACATACGTCATGGCGCACGCGTACTCCGCCGCCGCGATCGGACGCGCCGTCGAATGCGGCGTGCGCACGATCGAGCACGGCAACCTGATCGACGAACCGGTCGCGCGACGGATGGCCGCGCGCGGCGCCTACATCGTGCCGACGCTCGTGACCTACGAAAGCCTGCAGCGCCGCGGGCCCGACTACGGGCTCTCGCGCTACAGCCTGCAAAAGAACGCGATCGTCCTCGAGGCCGGATTGCGCTCGCTCGAGCTCTGCCGCGCGGCTGGCGTGCGCATCGGCTTCGGCACCGATCTGCTCGGCGCGCTGCAGGTCGACCAATGCAAGGAATTCCTGATCCGTGCGCAGGCGATGACGCCGCACGAAGTAATTCAGTCGGCGACGCTCGTCAATGCGCAGATCGTGCGCCGCGAGCGCGAGCTCGGCGAGCTCGTACCCGGCGCATACGCCGACCTGCTCGTCGTCGACGGCGATCCGTATCGCGACCTTGGCGTCTTCCAGGACCAGGGCGCGCACATCACGGGGATCATGAAGGCCGGACGCTGGTTCAAGAACTCGCTCGCCTGAGCGCCACAGCCGTCCGTTAACAGCGACATCGCAGGCGCTGTTCCGCAAGGAACGCGAAAAAAGTCCTCTCGCCCGCTCGGAATAACGCGAGCTCTCGGCGCGTTGGCTGCTTCACGAAAGCACCTGCAGTGCGTTTGCATGCGAGCGCCGCCGCGCTTCGCCTGGGCGGCGATCGTTCCTTCATGTCATCGACCCGGAGGCGACCATGATTCGTTTCGACTCGCGCAACCGCAGTCGCGGCCGCGGCCTTTTCCGATCCGCCGTATTCGCTGCGCTCTGTTATGCCGCCGCCGGCGGCGCATCGGCGCAGCTCGCGCCCAACCAGACGCTGGGTTTCGGGAACGGAAGGCTCGTCACCTTCACGTATCTGCAGAATTTCGATTGCGTGACCGAGCCCTTGATGGATCTCGACTTCAACGGGATCAAGGCGCAATCGGATCCGAACGAGATGCAGACGCCGATCTGCCAGGTGATCACGGAGCCCTCGTCGGATCCCAGCGGAGGCGATCTCAAGCACACCGCGCAGCTCTACGTGCTCGTGCCGATGTTCGGCAGCGACACGAATCCGGCCGACGCCATGGCGTGTCCCGGCATTCCCAGGCCGGACGAATTGTGCGGAACCGACCTCGGGAACGCGCTGATCTCGCTGTTCGGATTCATTCCCGAAGCCTGGAAAACGAAGCCTGCGGTGGCGACGCAATGTCCCGATCCGAACAACCCCGTGCCGGGTACCTGCACGATGCACGCCTCGAGCGTCGATCTTTCCGTCCTGCTCGCGACCCTCGGCAAGACCGCGAACCCACCAACAGGCAACATCTTCCTGCCAACGCCGAACCACGATCACATCGTCGACAACTCGCGCATCAACACGCAACCGATTTGGTGGCAGGTGAGGCCGGTGCTCGTGATGGATCCTGCCGACTGGCCGGCAGCGGACGGCAGCAGCGGGTTGACGTCCGCGACCGCAATGGACGCCGCGGAGGAGGCTGGGCGAGCCGTCGAGGTCGGCTCCAACTTCTTCCTGTTCTTCAGCTCGCGGATGAGCCAGGCGATGCACCACCACTGACGATCGAATGCGAATGCCGCGGTAGCCGCAGCCAACGGAGCTTGCAATGGCGTTTCATCCGGAAGGAAAGGCAACGCAGGCGCGCGCAGCGCGCATGCGAAGAGGACTGGGCCGACTCGTTGTCGCGGGCGTGGCCTGCGCGGGTATGGCGCTCGCGCTGCAGGACAGCGACATTGCGCGGGCCGACGACACGTCGGGCGCCGTTCACAAAGGCGGTAACCAGGGGTTCGACCGCATCGTCGCGAGCAACATCGCGTCGATGGCCGACCAGGGACGGCAGACGTTCCGCTTCGACACGTTCGGCGACGAGGCCTTCTGGGGCGATCAGCTCCAATTGCACACGGCCATCGAGGGCGCGAAGCTCGGCGGCATCGGGCCGGGCATCAGTCCGCGCAGCGCGCTGGCGCTGGGCCTGAAGGTCGACGTCGACGCGTTGCCCGGCAACATCCTTGGCGCGCTTCGTTCCGGCAGGGCGAACCTCGACGATCCGGCAACGACGCTCGCACTGCTCAAGGCGAACGCCGTCGTGGGCGTGACCGGGTTCTTCAACGCGAACGGAACGCTGAAGTCGGTCGGCTTCCAATGCGCGCTTTGTCATTCCACGGTGGACAACTCGCTCGCGTTCGGCATCGGCCATCGGCTGGACGGCTGGGCCAATCGCGACCTCGACGTCGGCAGGATCGTCGCGTCCGCGCCCAATCTCTCACCGTTCGTGAACCTGCTCGGTGTCGTTCATCCGGGCATCACCGCCGATGACGTGCGCGCGGTATTGCAAAGCTGGGGACCCGGCAAGTTCGACGCCGAGTTGAACCTCGACGGCAAGACGTTCAATCCCTCGCAGGTGACGGACAACGTGGTCACGGGCACGATGGTGCCCGGCGCGACGCTGATTCCCAACGCTTACGGTCTCGCAGGGTTCAATCTGCACACATGGACCGGCGCGTGGGGCACGGTGAGCTACTGGAATGCGTTCGTCGCGACGCTCGAGATGCACGGCGTGGGCCGGTTCTTCGATCCGCGGCTCAACGATCCCGTGCAATTCCCGATCGCCGCCGCGTCCGGTTTCGGCAACCTCAACGCGACGTTGAGTCCGGACGACGACCGCGTCGCGGACAAGCTGCCGGCGCTCCACTTCTACGAGCTCGCGCTGCCTGCGCCGACACCGCAGGCCGGGCGCGACTTCGATGCGGCTGCCGCGAAGCGCGGTGACGATCTCTTCAGCGGCAGGGCCGGCTGCAACAACTGCCACGTCGACCCGCTGTGGACGGAGCCCGGCTGGAACCTGCATCCGGCGAGCGACGTGTGCATCGACGACTTCGAGGCGAATCGCGCGCCGGATCACAGTTACAAGACGATGAACCTGAACGGGCTCTTCGTTCGCGAGGAAGGTCTGTTCATGAGCGCCGCGAACAAGGGACGCTTCTACCACGACGGCCGGTTCAAGACGCTGCTCGACGTCGTCAATCACTACGACACGTGCAAGTCGCTCGGACTCACCGATCAGGAAAAGCACGACCTCGTCGAATATCTGAAATCGCTGCCCGAAAGCTGAGATTCATCCGAACGCGATCGCCGCCGCGACGCACCACGCAACGACGACGACCGGCGACGCGCGCCACGCGACGAGCAATGTGAACGCGATCGCGACGATCGCGACGTCGAGCGTTCCGTGAACGCCGCTCGTCCAGACGGGATCGTAAAGCGCCGCCGCCAGCAGCCCGACGACGGCGGCGTTGACGCCCGCAACGGCGCGCGCCGCCGCGCGCGAATTGCCCAGCGAGCGCCACCACGGCAGCGCGCCGCCGACGAGCAGGAAGCCGGGCAGGAAGATCGACACGAGCGCCGCGCACGCACCCGGTACACCGCCTTGCGCACGGGGGAGCCGCGCGCCGAGATAGGCCGACAGGGTGAACAGCGGACCCGGCACCGCCTGAGCAGCGCCGTAGCCCGCGAGGAAATCGCTTTCCGGGATCCAGCCGGGCGCAACGACCGATTCGCGAAGCAGCGGCAACACGACATGCCCGCCGCCGAACACGAGTGCGCCGGCGCGGTAGAACGCTTCGGCAACGGCGAAGAGACCGCCGAGCGCCCGCGCGGCAAGCGGCAAGCCGAGCAGCAGCAGCGCGAATGCGACCAGCAACGCGCCGCCCAGCCGCACGCCGTAACGAAGGCGCAGCATCGCATCGGCCGCTGGTGGTTGCACGCCGCGACACGCGACGAGACCGGCAATTGCGCCAAGCGCGACGACGAGCACCTGCATCCACGCGTGCGCAACGGCGAGGATCGAAGCGGCCGCAACGGCGGCGATCGTCGCGCGCGGCGCATCCGGACACAACGCGCGCGCCATGCCGAGCACGCCCTGCGCGACGATCGCGACCGCGACGAGCTTGAGGCCGTGGATCGCCGCCTGACCGAGATCGCCGGACAAATGGGGCACGAGCTTCGCGAACGCGAAGAGCAGCAGCGCCGACGGCAGCGTGAACGCGGTGAACGCCGCGAATGCGCCGGGCCAGCCGGCGCGAAGCAGGCCGAGGCTGAAGCCGAGCTGGCTGCTAGCGGGCCCGGGCAGGAACTGGCAGAGCGCGAGCACGCGCGCGAACTCGGTCTCGTCGACCCACTTCCGCCGCTCGACCAGCTCGCGCCGGAAATAACCGATGTGCGCGATGGGGCCGCCGAACGACGTGAGCCCGAGCGCAAGGAACGCCGTGAAGACTTCGGCCGCCGTGCCTTTGTCAGGCGACGAGCGCAACGCCTTCGCCGCGCAGCGCGAGCCGGCGCCGCTCGGTTGCCGTCGGCACGACGCGTATCGGCTCCTGCACCGGATACACGCCACTGCGCTGCGCACGCAACTCGATCGAGCGCGCGGTGCTGCGGAGCTCGAAGCGAACCTCCGCGAATTCGCCGTTCTCGTAACGGTGGCTCACGCCGTCGTCTTCGTATAGCACGAACGTCGATTCCGAGTCACCGCGGGCCGGGTAGATGCGGAGCTGGCGCGAGCGTTCGTCGTGCAACGCGTCGAACGCGGTGGAATCGGTCAGCGCGATCATGCCGCCGGCGGGAACGAAGAGTGGAACGAGGCCGAGCGGCGCGGCCACCTCGGCCTCGCGGCCGCTCGCGTAGGCACGACCGGTCCAGAAATCGAACCAGCGCGACGGACCTTTCGGCAGGTAGACGCGGCGCACCCGGGCGCCCGGCTCGACGACCGATGCGACGAGCAGATTCGGACCGAGCATGAAATCGTCGCAGTCGGCGAACGTCGCCGGATCGGATTCGAACTCGTAGAACGTCGGGCGCAGCATCGGCTCGCCGTGCGTCGCGGCGTGCCGGTACAGCGAATACAGATACGGCAGCAATCGATAGCGGAAGCGGATCGCGTCGCGGATGAGCGGCAGCGCTTCCGGATGCAGCCACGGCGAATTGAACACGCCGTCGGGCTTCCACGAATTCATGATGAAGCGCGGGCTGAACGCACCGTTCTGCGCCCAGCGCACGAGCAGCTCGGCGTCGGGCACGGGACCCGCGAAGCCGCCGACATCGTGGCCCGTGTTGAACATGCCGGACAGGCTCATCGTGAGCCCCATCCGGATGTTCCATCGGAGCATCCTCCAGCTCGTCGTGTTGTCGCCGGACCACGTCTGCGCGTAGCGCTGGATGCCGGGCGGACCCGCGCGCGTGACCGTGAACGGCCGCTCGTCCGCCCGGTGCGCGGCCTGCGCCTCGAACGTCGCGCGCGTCATCAAAAGCGGCTGCAACGGCCGCGATCGCCGGATCGGAATGGCGGCGCCGAAACCGCGCGATTCGCCGGCGTCGTTCCAGATGCCGTACTCGTTGTTGTCGTTCCAGCCGGCGTCGAATCCGTATCCCAGCACCTGCTTGGTGAGGCCGTCCTGCCACCACGCGACGCCGTCGCGATTCGTGAAGTCGACGTGCGCGCCTTCGCCGTCCCAGAACGGCGCCAGCACCGGCGAGCCATTGCGGGGGTCGCGAACGAACGCGTCGCGCGCCGCGACGTCCGCGTACGCCGGATGGTCGGTGAGCAGGCAGGGCTTCACGTTCGCGACCGTGCGTATCCGCTGGCGGGCGAAGCGCGCGAGCGCGGCTTTCGGTTGCGGAAACTTGTCGCGATTCCACGTGAACACGTAGCGCCGCTTGCCGATCGTCGTGTAGCCGGAGCCGAAGTGGAACGACGAGATCGGGACGTCGTACTCGACGAGCCGGTCGCAGAAGCCCGCGAGCTGCGCCTGCGCGTCCGGCGCGTCGGCGAGCGCCATCGCCGTGTTCGCGTAGCCGAGGCTCCAGCGCGGGCCGAACGCCATGCGGCCCGTCAGCTCGGTGAACTTGCGCACGACGTCGCGGATCCGCGGTCCGGGAAAGACGTAGTAGTCGAGGTCGCCGTCCTCGATTTCCGCGTAGCGATAGAGACCGCGATAGTTGTCGTGCTCGCAGCCCAGGTCGAACGTCATCGGCGCGAGCGAATCGTAGAACTGGCCGAACGCGATTCCGCTTGGCCGATCGCGGACGATCAGGAACGGCCAATGCTTGTAGAGCGGGTCGGACGTTTCGCCATCGTAGCCGAGCGCGTCGAGCGCGACGGTGCGCAAACGCCGGCCGTGCTTGTCGAGCGGCCCCGTCTTGTCGCCGAGGCCGAAATACTGGTCGCGCAGATCCCTCGCCATCGCATGGCGAACGGCGCTGGTCGGCGCATGCCACGCGTACGGATCGGATGCGCGGTCGGCCGCGAACGGCACGTCGCCGAACGACCATTCGATGCGACACGGACGCAAATGAATCGACGCGCGCATCGCGGGCGTTTCGACGACGACGCGATCGTCCTCCTCATGCAACGCGAAGGCGGGACACGCGAAGCGCGACACGTCGAGCCGGTCGTGGCCTCCCCAGGCGACGTCGCGGCCGTTCGGCGCGACCATCCAGGTGCGCGGTTCCTTCAGCGCGCCGTCCTGCACGAACAGCACGCGCACGAGATCGTCGGCCAGCACGAACACGCGGCACTGCCAGCCGGCGTCGAGATCGAACGCGACGCCGTCGTTCGTGCGGCCGGCGAAGTGCGCCTCAGCGAGCGGCCGCATGAGCCGATGCCGCGGCATCCTGCCGCGTAATCGCGCGCCCCTCTTCCGACGCCTCGAACACGTGCAGGCGGTCGATCGGCAGCCGCGCGACGAGCGTGTCGCCGGCACCGAACGGACGCTGTCCCGCGACGTGAAGCGTGACGAGCGCGTTGTCGGCGGTGCGCGCATAAACGAAGCTCGCCGTGCCGAGCTGCTCGACGCGCTCGATGACCACGGGCACCTCGATCTCGTCGCCGCCGCCGGGATCGAGCCGGACGTGCTCGGGCCGAATGCCGAGTGCAACGCGCGCATCGGCCGCCACGTCGTCGGCAACGCGAATCGCTGGCGAGAGGTCTGCCGGCGCCGCATCGAGCGCCACCCGAGCGGCGCCGTTCGTTCGCGCGTGAATCCGCGCATCGAGAAAGTTCATCTGCGGCGAGCCGATGAAGCCCGCGACGAACCGATTCGCCGGATGGTTGTAGAGGGCAAGCGGTGCGCCGATCTGCTCGATGCGGCCGGCGCGGAGCACGACGATGCGGTCGGCCATCGTCATCGCCTCGACCTGGTCGTGCGTCACGTAGATCATCGTCGTCGCGAGCCGCCGATGCAGCGCGCTGATCTCGTTGCGCATCGCGACGCGAAGCTCGGCATCGAGGTTCGACAGCGGCTCGTCGAAGAGGAAGATCGCCGGCTCGCGAACGATCGCGCGACCGATCGCGACGCGCTGCCGCTGGCCGCCCGAGAGCTGCGTCGGCCGCCGCTCGAGCAGCGTGTCGAGGCGCAGCATCTTCGCCGCCGCCTGCACGCGCGATTCGATCTCCGTCGCCGGCGTGCGCAGATTTTCCAGGCCGAACGCGAGGTTCTGCCGCACCGTCATGTGCGGGTAGAGCGCATACGACTGGAAGACCATCGCCAATCCGCGCTGCGCGGCCGGCACGTCGTTGACGCGCCGCTCGCCGATGTAGAGTTCGCCGCCGGTGATGCCCTCGAGCCCGCAGATCATTCGCAAGAGCGTCGACTTGCCGCAACCGGAGGGCCCGACGAACACGACGAACTCGCCGTCGCGGACATCGAGATCGGCGCCGTGAATGACGGTCGAATCGCCGAAGCGCTTGACGACGTTGTGCAATCGCAGCGATGCCATGTCCGCTCCCTCCGCTACTTGACGCCGCTCGCCGCGATGCCCGTCGTGATGTGCCGCTGGAGGAGCGCGAACACCGCCGTCACCGGAAGGAGCGTGATCACCGTCATCGCCAGCAGGTAGTTCCACTGCGTCGTGAGCTCGCCCTGGAACGCATTCAGCGCGAGCTGCAGCGTGAATTTCTCGCTTCTCGACAGCACGATCAACGGCCACAGGAAGTCGTTCCAGCGCCACATGACCGAGAAGATCGCGAGCACGGCGAGCGCGGGCGCCGATAGCGGCAGCACGATGCGCCAGAAGATCCGCCACTCGGAGGCGTTGTCCATCCGCGCGGCGTCGATCAGCTCGTCGGGAATGGTCAGCATGTACTGGCGCAGCAGGAACACGCCCGTCGGCGTCGCGACCGCCGGCCAGATGACACCCCACAGACTGTTCAGCATGCCCAGTTGCGCGACGATGAGGAAGTTCGGCACGAGGATGATCGTCGGCGGGATCATCAGCGTCGAGATGATCAGCAGCAGCACACCGTCGCGGCCACGGAAGCGGTACTTCGACAGCGCGAACGCCGCCATCGCGTTGAAGAGCAGCGTGATCAGCGTCGCGACAGCCGTGATGAACACGCTGTTCCACAGGTAAACGCCGAAGTCGAACTTGCCAAAGATCTCGGTGTAGTTGCCGGTCGCGAGCTGGAATCGGCGTTCCGGCTGCCGATCGCCGATGTTGACGCGAAACTGCTCGTCGGGATGCTGCGGGTCGACCATCGTCGCGACGAGGCCGATCCGCCGCGCCTCGGCGAGCACGCGCGTCGATCCATCGGGAAGCTTCGCGCGAAACAGCGGCAGCGGCTTGTCGTAGCCTTCGACGCGCGCTTCGGCCTGGCCGTATGGCAACAGCGACGGCGGAAACGCGTTCAGTGCCGCCGGCGTCTTGAACGACGACAGCACCATCCAGACGACCGGGCCGAACATCAGGAGCAGCCCCAGCAGCAGATAGGCGTAGGTCAGCCAGTCGGTCCAGTCCGGCGCGCCGCGGCCATGGGTGCGCGTGACGAAGCGCGCGAGCCTATCGAACATCGCGGCCTCCCTGCTCGGCGCGCCGGCGCGTGAGCCGCAATTGAATCAGCGTCAGCACGAGCAACGACACGGCGAGCACCAGCGACGCCGCCGCGGCGAGGCCGTACTGCCGGATCGCTTCGGCAAAGCCCGTCATGTAGACGAACTGGACGATGAACGTCGTTGCCGATCCCGGTCCACCGCCGGTCAGCACGAAGACTTCGTCGAAGACCTGCACGGCGCGAATCAGCCCGAGCACCAGCACGACGATCAGGTTCGGCATCAGGAGCGGCAGCGTGATGCGGCTGAAGCGACGCCACGGCGTCGCCGCATCCATTTCCGCCGCCTCGTAGAGATCGGCCGGAATCGCCTGCAATCCGGCGAGCAGGATCAGCGTGTAGAAGCCCATGTGCGCCCAGATGCTGACGAACACGACCCAGAAGAACGCCCAGCCGGGATCGAGCAGCCACGGCACCGGCGTCGTGCCGGCGCCCGCCAGCATCGCGTTCAGCAGGCCCTCGCGCTGGAGAACCCATTTCCAGATCAGCGCGACGACGACCGGCGACAGCAGCACCGGGTAGAAGAACACGCCGCGCCAGAAACCGCGCCCGGCAATTTTCCTGTTCAGCACGAGCGCGGTGACGAGCGACAGCGTCACCATCAGCGCGACCTGGATCATCGCAAACTCCGCCGTGTTGTAGACCGCGCGCCAGAAGATGTCGCGGTCGCACGTCGACGGATCGAGATAGTTGCCGCAGTGGAACAGCGTCGCGAAGTTCTGGCCGCCGACGTAAGGGCGATGCGTCGGCAGCAGCTCGACGCCGCCGGTCAGCGCGAACCAGAAATCGATCGCGATCGGCAGGAACGTGAAGACGCCGAGGATGACGAGATTCGGCGCGACGAACATCCAGCCGATCCGCGGCACGCCGACAATGCGCTGCAGCGCGCGCATCGGCACGTCGACGACGTCGAGCAGCGCACGCGCCACGCTCGCCGACGTGCGCGCGATCGGCGAAGTTGTCGCAGCCATCGTCAATGCCCGCGACGCGTCATGAGCGTGCGCGCTACTTCTGCGCGGCCTTCACCTGCTCGTCGATGTCGCTCTGGATGCGCTTCATCGCGTCGTCGAACGAGATCTCGCCGACGATCGCCTGCCCGAGCCGCGCCGCGATCGGATTGAACAGCGCCCGGTTGTACTTGTAGCCCTGGATCGCATACGCGATCGGCGAGAGCTGCGAGACGTCGCCGACGAAAACGGCGAGCGCCGCCTTCGACGCCGGCGACACCTTGTACTCGAGTCCCTTCTTCGCGATGCCGGCATGCGCGGGGATGTTCTCGGTTCGCACCATGTATTCGGCGTAGACCGGCTCGCTCGCGAGGTAATCGAGGAAGCGGCCGACCTCCTTCGGGCTCTTCGTGCGCTTCAGCGCGACGAACGCGGCGCCGCCGGGAATGCCGGTGCACGCCGCGGGCCCGCAGGGATCGGGCACCGCGATCCAGTCGAATGCGTTGCCGATCTGCTTGTCCATCCGCTGGATCTGCCAACTGCCGGACAGGTACAGCACGACGCGCGCGTTCGCGAACTCCTCGAACGCATCCTTGTACGTGTTGCCGCCGACGCCGCCCCAGACTTCCTTCGGCATCGTGCCGTCCTTGTTCCAGTCGTAGAACTTCTTCGCCATCGCCTTGAAGCCGTCGTCGATGACGAGGTTTCCCTTGGCGTCGAAGATCTTCGCGCCCATGCTGATCGCCGGTCCGGTGAAGCGGTGGCCGCTGCGGTCGAACGCCATCGCGAACGGCGTCTGCGTCGCCTTCGCGACCTTGCGCGTCGCATCGGCCCACTGATCCCACGTCGCCTTCGCGCCGGGCAGCGGCACCTTCGCCTGATCGAACAGCGTCTTGTTGACGAACGGTCCGGTGACGGTGAGCTGCGTCATCAGCCCGTAGATGCCCTTGTCGGTCGGCGACGGGCGCATCCACTTGAGCGTCTCGCCAAAGTTCGCCTCCCAGTATTTCGGGTCCTTCAGATACGGCGTGATGTCGAGGTAGTACTTCGACAGGCCGCCCAGGTCGGTGACGCGCGCGATGTCGGGTCCCTCGCCCGCGGCCAGTTGCACCGGCAACTGCTCGAGGATCGCCTTGTACGGCACCTTGTCGACGACGACCTTGACGTCGGGGTTCTGCGACTCGAAGCGCTTCGCGAGATCCTGCGTGACCTCGCACTCGTTGCCGTCGGAATAGCAGGCGACGCGGATCTCGGCCGCAAGCGCGTGCGCACAAAGCACAAGCGCAACGCTCGCGACGAGCGGCGTGTAAAGCCGAGGCAGGCGGTTCATGCGTCCTCCAATGGCTTCATGATTTTCCCATTATGGCGGATTCAGCTTCCCGGCAGCGCAAGCGCCTGCGGAAACACGAGATCCTTCCAGCTCGCCGGCTTCTCGCGCAGCATGCCGCTTCGCGCCATGTAATCGGCGAACGGCATCAGGTTTTTCGGCGCGAGCGCATAGACGACCTGCGGATCGGCGAGCGTCGCGAGGATCTCGTCGACCGGCTGCTTCGAGTGCTCGATGTCGATGTAGATCTTCGTCGCCTCCTTCGGATGGTCCTTGATGAACTGCGTCGCTTCCTCGAGCGCGCCCCACAGCGCCTTGACGACTTTCGGATTGCCATCGTGGAAGCGCGTCGTCGTCCAGAGGCAGAAGAGCGTCGCCGGGCCGCCCAGAAGCTCGTACGAGTCGGTGACCTTGTGCATGCCCGGCAGCGCGAGCTCCTGCGCGTAGAACGGAATGCTCGCGAAGTGCGCCGTGATGCCGGAGCGCGTCGACATCGCGACAACGGCGTCCGGGTGCGAGTACGCGATCTCCATCTTGTCGAAGTGCGTCCGCTGGTCCGGACCGAACATCTTCTCGGCCGCGATGCCGAGCAGGATCGCCTGCGTCGACGTCCGCACCGCCGGCACCGCGATCCGGTCGTCGGGCGTGAAGTCGGCGAGCGTCCTGATGCGCGGCGTGTTGACGACGAGGTACACCGGCTGCTGGCTCAGCCCTGAAATCAGCTTCACGGGGTTGGCCGAGCCGCGCGTGCGATCCCAAAGAACCAGGAAGCTCGTCGGGCCGGCGACGGCGATGTCGAGCTTGCCCGACAGCAGGCCGTCGTTCAGCACGGCCGGGCTGCCGATCGCGTGATACGTCACCTTGAAGTCGTCGATTCCCTCCGACTTCGCGTGCTTCTCGAAGAGCTTCTGCTCCTGCATCACGTACATCTGCAGGTAGCCGATGCCGAGCTGGCGGCCGATGTTGACTTCGATCGCGTCGGCGGCAGTCGACGCCGTCGCGATGACCAGCGCAGCGAGCGCGGCGAGAACCCCGCGTCCGATCGTTCCGATCGAGCGGCTCATCGTGATCTCTCCTCCTTCGATGCCTGGCGCGCGGCGGCCTTGCCCGTCGTCGGACCCACGACGCCCAGACCGACGCGCAGTGCCTCCGTCTCCATGATGTCGTTCGGCAGCACGTTCGCGATGTTCACGTCGGGACCGAACTCGCGCACGAGAAACTTCTTCATGTCCTCGATCGCCGACAGCGTGACGCCGGATATCCACGGTCCGGGCAGCTCGATCAGGACCTTCGAGAAATCGATCGCGCCGCGAAGCGACGTGATGAGCGCGGCATTCGGCTCGCCGCGCTCCACCAGCTCCGCCGCCTCGACGAGCACGAGCTCGCAGCCGGCGTCGAAGCACGTCCGCGCCTGGGCGATCAGCTCGGACGCGTCGGTCTTCGCGTCCTTCGACCCCACTTCGCCGAAGACCGCGAGACCGCAATCAAGCGCCATCCCGATCTGCTCGCGACGCTCGCCGTCGGTGAGCGGCACGCAATTGTCGGAAATCTCGATCGTCTCGAACCCGACGCGCTTCGCCTCGCGCAGGAACCGCGGCAGCGCTTGCGCGCCATACGTCGCGTAAACGTATTCCTGGAACTGGCCGCCGATGAACGGCCGCACGCCACGGCCGCGGTAGAGGTCGAGCTTGCGCCGTAGCGTGTCGGATTCGTAGAGTCGCGACGTGCCGACCGCGATCTTCATCAGATCGACGTAGCGTCCGGCGAGGTCGAGCAGGTCCTCGGCATAGCGAAGCGGCAGGCCGAAGTCGGCGACCATCGTCAGGCCCTTGCGCCGGGGCTTGGCCTGGCTGCGCGCAGCCGGCAGATCGACGAAGGCGAACGGCGCAGGCGTGGGGTCGGCGAGCGTCATGGAGGCTCCGATTTCGCTGCATGGAAGACCCGCCGGAAACCGTGCGGCGGCCGGTCGTTGCAATTGCGTTCAGCGACGAATGACCGGCACCTCGCCGCGCAGCCGCTCGAGCTTCGCCGCGTAGAGATCGCGGTCGGCCCGCGTCGGGCCGTTCTCGAGGGCGACCTGAAGGTTCGCGCGCGCCTGCTCGGTATCGCCGAGCGCCATGTCGGCGAGCGCGAGCCAGAACCGGAACTCGTGGTAGTACGCCGCGCGATCGACCTCGCGCGCGAACATGTCGCGTGCGAGACGATAATCGCCGGCCTTCATCGCGGCGAGTCCGCGCTCGAAGTACGCGAACGGCGCCGTGGGCTCGATGCGCGCAAGGCGCGCCGCCGCCCGGCGCGCGCCGGCGGTGTCGCCGCGCTGCTCGAGCACCGTGACGAGGTTCGCCAACGCCGTCGCGCTCCCAGGCTCGCGGGCGAGGACGTATTCGAGCGCCTGCTGCGCCTCCGCGAGATTGCCGTGCGCGCGGTAGACGACGGCCAGCGTGTTCATCGCGCTCAGGAAATGCGGGTCCTGCTGCACCGCCGCGCGTGCCCACCAGTACGCGCCGTTCACGTCGCCCGCCATCAGCGTCTCGACCGCGCGGTTGTTCATGTACATCGCGACAATCGTCGATTCGTCGATCACCCAGTAGCGCAGACCGGCGACGTCGGCCGGCGGCAGGAAGTCGATGATCATCTCGTCGCGGTCGTAATGGCCGTAGCCCGGCTCGACGCGCGTGCCGCCGATCACGACGTTGACGTGGCCGATCGACAGATAGAAGCTGCCCTTGCGGCTCCACGTCTCGTCGGCGAACACGTTCTGGAAGCGCACCGCGAGCCCCATTTCCTTCGCGAACGCGGCGGTCATGATGACGAGCGACAGACAGTTGCCCTTGCGCGCGGCGAACGCTTCGGCGGCGTTGCGCGTCTGCGCCCCGTCGTAGTCGAGCGACAGGCCCGCCTTGTCGTGCAGCGCCTCGAACAAACCGCGCCGCGTCCCCTTGAGCCGCACGAGACGCTCGATGTCGCTCGCGAGGAACGCCTTCATCTCGGCGCTCACGGCGAACACGTCGGCCGCGCGCACCGGCTGCGCGGGGGGTGCGAACAGGTTGTCGTGCAGTGCCGCGACGGGCGGCTCTGCCGGCGGCGCGGAGGCGCAGCCGGCCAGAACGAGCACGATGGCGACGATTGCCAGGACCTTCATGACCCCTCCATCATAGCGAGCCCGAGCCCGGGATGCGCGGGCGGCGCGTGCAGCACGCCGCCGGGACCGAACATGAGGCACGGTGCGACCGCGTCCCGCTCGAGCAGATGGGTGCCGAACGCGCCTTCCTGGGCGACCAGGATGTCGCGGGCGAACGTGGCGATCGCGAGTGCCGCGCGGGTGAGCACGCTCGTCTCGCCGACATGCGCGCCGACGATCAAGCGAAGCCCGAGATCCCTCGCCCGGCGTGCAATCTCGAGCGAGCGAACGAGGCCGCCCATCTTCGAAATGCGCAGATTGACGATCCAGTGCCGGGGATTCTCGCCGAGCCCATCGAGCTGGCAGACGCGAGTCGCGCTTTCGTCAAGGACGATCGGTACCTGCAGCGTTCGTGCGATGTCTCGCATGCCGGCGTAGTCGCCGGCCGCAAGCGGCTCTTCGATCGCAAAGAACGTCCAATCGAGCGCCGCCAGGTGCGCGATCGCCTCCGCCGGCGTTTTCCATCGATTGTTCGCGTCGGCGCGGACCGAGCTTGGTGAGACGCCCGCCCTGGACAGCGCCCGCACCTTCGAGCGGTCGCGCCCCGCGTCGCCCGACAGCTTGATCTTGAAATCGCGAAAGCCGAGCGCGACGTACCGCGCAAGCTGGGCATCGAACGCCGCCACCGGCCCATCGCCGATGACCGCCGTATAGCGATAGGTTCCGTCAAGCGGTGGCATAGCCAGCAGCGCTTCGATCGACGTCGACGCCTCGCGTCCGATGCAGTCGAGCAGCGCGAGCTCGACGGCGCACCAAGCAGCCGGATTGGCGTCGATGCGCGCACGATTCGCCTGCACCCGCGCGACCAGGCTCTCCACACCGTCGATCGCGGCGCACCATTCGTCGCGATGCCGCGCGATGAACGCAAGCGCGCTCGCGAGGCCTTCGCCTGTCACGTACTCGCGAGGGCAGCCCTCCCCGACGCCGGTCGTGTTGTGCGACGAACGCGCCTCGACCCAGACCGACTGCATGAAGCGGCGCTCGGCCGACGCGTGCGCGAAGGTGATCCGAAACGGGATCGCGAGTGCGCGCGCCTCGATCGAATCGACGCGCATCACGGCTCTGCACAGCAGGCGTCGAGATCGAACGCGAACCTGCGCCGGTAATCGAGCGACACCACCTTGAATTGACCTTCGCGCTGTCCAAGGTCGACGCAGTGTCGCTTGTATGCGTCGCCCGTGCCGGCCGCGAGCCAACGCGCCTCGACGGGTGCGAGACGCTCGCTTTCCCGCTTCGCGCGATATTCGACGTTGAGCTCCGCGAGACGCGCGTCCACCGCAGCGGCGAGCATTGCCGCGTCGCGCAATGGCCGCACGTCGGGTTCCACGTACAGCCGATAGCGACGGGCATCCTCGTCGGCGAGCATCATCATGAAGCTGGCGGTGCAATCCATGCCGTGCATCTCGTCGCGCACCGCCTGGAGCACCTGCGCCTCGCAGAGCTTCTCCCCGGTGATGTTCGTCACGCCCCTGCCCTTCTGCACGAACTGGAGCAGCGGCGTCGCATGCAGAAATCCCCGCACGCGCACCACGTCGTTGATGAAGTAGCGATACAGGCCGGACGGCGTCGTGACGACGACGTAGTAGTCGCGTCCCTTGCGCACGCGATCGAGGGTGAGCAAGTCCCGCGCACCGGCATCCCAGCGGTCGCGTTCGACGAACTCGAAGAAATGCGTGTCGAACGTGGGCAATCCGCTACCCCGATTGCGCCCCAGCGTGATTGTGCCGCGGAATTCGCTCGAGAGATAACCGAGCTCCTGGATGCGCACGCGCGGCCCCAGTTCCTTGCGCAGCGAGTCCACGGCGACGCCGGCGCTCGCGCACGTCCAGGTGACGACGAGCCGAAGGTCCGGCCATATATCGGTGATGCGTACCTGCGGCCGGTCCGCGTGCAGAGATGCCAGCGCCTCCGCGCGCACCGGATCGGCACGCAGGCGGCTCGCAAGCGCAGTGATGGCCGGCCCGGCTGCGCGTTCGGAGAGGAAGAACGTACCGCGGCGCACGTCTTCGACGAGTTCCGCGTGATGCTCGCGATAGAGCCTCGCGAGCGTCAGCAACGTCGTCGGGTTCGCCGCGCCAAGATATGTGACGTCGGGCCTCGCGATCATGAGCCGCAGCGCCGCCAGATACTTGACCCGGCTCTCGTCGATCGCAAGCACCTCGGGCGGCACGATGAACTTCTCGCGCACCGCCGGCGGCGTTTCACCCGCCACGATGCCCGAGGCGGAGCCATAGGGCTTGCCATTGGCGAGCACGCCCTCGACCGCAGGGCTCACCATCGCGACGATGGCGCCTGCGAATGCGGCAGGGCAATTGCGATACTGAAACGCGACGGACTCGCGATGAATCCGACGCAGCGCCTCGAGGTGCGTGCGCGTGAGCGGAATGTCCTTCGGCGCAGCGGTCGTGCCGCTCGTGCGCACGTACTGGCTGGGCGACTCCGCCGTCAGATACGCGCCGCCCTTCGCGATCTGCGCGTCGATATAGGGACGCAACGCCTCGAAGTCGCCGACCGGCACGGCGCCCACGAACGCGTCGTAGCCGTCGATGCGGGCGAAGTCATGCGAACGGCCGAACTCGGTGTCGCGGTTTCGCTCGACGATCGACTCGAGCAGCGCGAGCTGAACGCGCATCGGATCGCGCATCGTATGCGCGAGCCGACGGCGCGCGGCAAAGGCATCGCGGCGAAGGCTCAGCGCCACGAGCGTATCCGCGAGCCGGCGCTTCACGCTGCGACGCGGCGCGGCGCCTTCCCGGCGAAACGGCGCTTTCATCTGCGCGAGAAAGCCCTTCGGATAGTCGCGGCTCATGATGCCGATGTCGCCTACGGCTCCGGGAAGGCGCCGCGTACCGAACGCGAGGTCCCACACGATCGTGGTGTTGCCGAAATTGCACGACGCGATCTTCGGGTCGCGCGCGTGATGCCATCGATGCGTCTCCGCGCTTCCGACGACGTAGTTGAGCCAGCCGTAGCGAAGCCGCAGGTTGCTGTGCTGGAAGAAACCGTTGACCGAATAGAGCAGGAAGTACCCGGCGAACACCTCCGGCGCGACGCCCAGAAGCAGGAAGGGCACCGTATCGAGCATGAAGTGCAGCACTTTCTCGAACGGATGGAATCGCCCGACGTTCATGACGTAGAGCAGGTCGGGCGAGTGATGGACCTCGTGCAGCCGCCAGAGCGGTCCGAAGTAATGGCAGGCGCGATGCAACCAATAGCGGACGAAGTCGACTGCCAGTACCATCAGGATCATCTGCGCCCAGATGGGCCAGTCGTGCGGCCACCATGCGCTGGCGAAGTCGGCGTGCAGCCAGGCGGCGAGCGCGATCACGGCGACTGCCGCGAGCAGGCGCGGCAGCGCCACCATGACGAACGCCATGAAGGCCGCATCGGCCATCACGTCGGCGCGTCCAGGGTGCCAGTCGTCGCGTTCGCCGTACCGCATTTCGAGCAGCAGGATCGACACGCCGACGATCGTCACCGGCACGTAGGCTGCGATCACCGGAGACACGTTGCGTCCGAGCATCGCGAAGAACGCCGCGATCGCGAGGACGAAAAAGCCGGGATACCACAGGTAGGGCAATACGCGCCTCATGGCGCCGCTCCTCCTGGGCCCGTCCCGCGTACGAACTGGTAGCGAGCGAGCGCGAGCACGAAGCCCGCGAGCACGACATGAAACACGCCGGAGATCCAGGCACGGAACCAGGCCGGCGCATCGTCGACGAAGAGACCGATGGCGATCCGGGCGACGGCAGCGATCATGTACACCGCGCCCGCCCATTTTGCCCATTGCATCGCGCGGCGGCTCCAGGTCGATCCGGTCCATGCTCGGTGCGACACGTGCGCCATGACGGCGACGATCGCGATCTGAATCGCGAAGAGAAGCGGATAGGGTGTCGCGCTCCCTTGCCATGCGGAAAACGGCGGCAGCGACGGCAGCGGAAACCAGCGCTGCACCGCCTGGCCGACGACGCGAAGCGAGAAAAGCGCGGTCGCGAGCCACATCGCTGCCGCCCACCTGCGCCACGCTGCGTTTGCCTCGGCCACGCGCCCACGTTCCCCGGTAGCCAAACGGTGCGGAAGATCCGCCAAAAATCGGGTTCACGCAACACCCGGGAACCGGGACGCCACGACATCCGGCGCTTGCGTTGGACCGCCTTGGACATCATCTAGGCGAGGTTGCGGCCGGGCAGGCCGCGACCTTGATGCACATCAAGGACCGGGGTCGCGAAACGATCGAAACGGGTTCACCATGACGGTCTTGCCGGCCGCCCGTCCGCCGCTTATGAAATCCGACAACCCAAAGCTCCTTCGCACCATTGCTCCGGCGCTTCCGCCGCAGGCGATCTCCGAGGAAGTGCTGCTCGAGAAATACGCCAAGGGCAGCGAGCGCACGATCGAGGACGTGCGTCGGCGCGTCGCGCGCGCACTGGCCGCGGCCGAGGCGCCGGACGAGCGCGCGCAATGGGAAGAGGCGTTCTACCGGGCGCAGGAGAACGGCTTCGTCCTTGGCGGCCGCATCAATTCCGCGGCGGGCACCGAGCTCAAGGCGACGCTCATCAACTGTTTCGTGCAGCCGGTCGGCGACAGCATTTCCAGCAACGACGAAGGCGTCGGCATCTACGTCGCGCTGCAGGAGGCGGCCGAGACGATGCGCCGCGGCGGCGGCGTCGGCTACGACTTCTCGCACATCCGGCCGCGCGGCGCTTACGTGCGCGGCACCGACAGCCGCGCGAGCGGCCCGCTCTCGTACATGCGCGTGTTCGACCAGAGCTGCGAGACGGTCGAGTCGGCCGGCTCGCGGCGCGGCGCGCAGATGGGCATCCTGCGCTGCGATCACCCCGACATCGAGGCGTTCGTCCACGCGAAGGACGACGGCAGCTTCACGAACTTCAACATTTCGGTCGCGGTGACCGACGCATTCGTCGAAGCCGTGCGCGCCGATCACGACTGGGATCTCGTCCACAAGGCGCCGCCCGCATCCGACCTGATCGCCGCGGGCGCGCACCAGCGCGCGGACGGCCCGTGGGTCTACCGGACGATCAAGGCGCGTGCGCTGTGGGACGACATCATGCGCTCGACGTACGACCATGCCGAGCCGGGCGTGGTGTTCATCGACGCGATCAACCGCGAGAACAACCTATCGTATTGCGAGACGATCGAGGCGAGCAACCCCTGCGGTGAACAACCGCTGCCTTCCTATGGTTGCTGCGATCTCGGCAGCGTCGACCTGACGCGCTTCGTGCGCGAGCCTTTCACGTCGCGCGCCGAATTCGACTTCGCCGGCTTTGCGCAGACCGTGGCGGTCGGTATTCGCATGCTCGACAACGTGCTCGACGTCACCGTATGGCCGTTGCCGCAACAGCACGAGGAGGCGATGGCCAAGCGGCGCGTCGGCCTCGGCTTCACCGGACTCGGCGACGCGCTGATCGAGCTGGGCTTGCGCTATGACGCCGACGAAGGACGCGCGATGTCCGCGCGGATCGCCGAAACGATGCGCGATGCGGCATACACGGCGTCGGTCGAAATTGCGCAATCGAAAGGCGCGTTCCCGCTGTTCGATGCGAAGCAATACCTGGCGTCGCCGCGTTTCGCCTCACGCCTGCCCGGCGCGATCAAGGCGACGATCGGCGAGCACGGCATTCGCAACAGCCACCTGCTGTCCATTGCACCGACCGGAACGATCTCGCTCGCGTTCGCCGACAACGCGTCGAACGGCATCGAGCCGGCCTTCAGCTGGACCTACACGCGCCGCAAGCGGATGCCCGACGACACGATGAAGGACTTCGCCGTCGAGGATCATGCATATCGGGTCTTCCGGCATCTGCACGGCCTCGACGAGGGCGTCGCGATCGTCGCGTTCGATCCTTCGAATCCGCGCAAGCCGGGAGAGCCGTGGACCGACGCCGACGGCGTTCGGCGGGCGATGCTTTCACCGGCGTTCGTCGGCGCGCTCGAGATGAGCGCGCTCGATCACATGCGGATGAACGCCGCCGTGCAGCCGTTCGTCGACACGGCGATCAGCAAGACGGTGAACGTGCCGGCGGATTATCCGTTCGAGGCTTTCGAGGATTTGTACCTCGAAGCGTGGAGGGCGGGCCTCAAGGGCATCGCGACGTATCGGCCGAACGAAGTGCTGGGCGCCGTGCTCGAGGTCGCGTCGGCAGCTCCGCCGGCATCGACGCGCGAGGATCTCGACGTCGCCGACCCCGACCGCCGTATCCGTCTCGACCGCACGATCGAGGCGCCGCTCGCGAGCCTGCGCTGGCCGGGACGTCCCGAGTTGCCGAACGGCAACCCGTGCTGGACGTACGTCGTGCGTCATCCGCTCGGCGACTTCGCCGTCTTCATCGGGCACGTCGAGAATGATGGCGGCCGCGCGTATCCGTTCGAAGTGTGGATCAACGGCGCCGAGCAGCCGCGGGGCCTCGGCGCCATCGCGAAGACGTTGTCGATGGACATGCGCACCGACGATCGCAAGTGGCTCGACATGAAGCTCTCGGCACTGCAAAAGGCGGTCGGTGACGACGGGTTCGAGATGGCGATGCCGCCCGACGGGCGCAGGGTGCGTGTGCCGAGCCTCGTTTCGGGCTTCGCGAAGCTGATCCGCTATCGCGTGAACGAGCTCGGCGCGTTCGGCGAGGAAGCGAACGCGAAGACGCCCGTGATCGACGCGCTGATGGGCGCGAAAGAGCCCAAGGCCGGACCGGACGGCACGCTGTCGTGGACCGTCGACGTCGTCAATCACACGACCGGCGACGATTTCGTGCTGTTCCTCAAAGAGCTGATGATGCCGAACGGGCAGCGACGGCCCTATTCGATGTGGCTGTCGGGCGAGTATCCGCGCGTCCTGGATGGCTTGTGCAAGGCGCTGTCGCTCGACATGCGCGTCTACGATCCCGCGTGGATCGGCATGAAGCTGCGCAAGCTTCTTAACTACGGCGAGCCGAACGGCGAGTTCATGGCGCGCATTCCGGGCTCGGCCAAGTCGCAGACGTATCCGTCGACGATCGCCTATCTCGCGAAGCTGATGATCCATCGCTATGCGATGCTGGGCATCCTCACCGAGGAAGGCTACCCGATCGAAGCTGCCGGCATCCTCGACGTGCCCGAGACCGAGCGGATGCAGCGCTCCTACAAGACGCTGCCGGGGAAGAAGTGTCCCGAGTGCGGCAACCGCGCGATGATCCGCAAGGACGGGTGTGACTTCTGCACCGATTGCGGGTACACGGGGGCGTGCGGGTGAGGCACGCGCTCCGCGGCGCAGGCGCTACGTATCCGAACGGCTTCGCATGTCGGGCTGCAACATGCTCACGCGATTGCCTTCGGGATCCGTAAACGAGACGTACCGCCCGACTCCGGGAATTTCCATCGGGTCACCGAGCACTTTTCCGCCGGCGTCGTTCACTTTATCGATCGCATCCCGGATATTTTGAACGGAGATGACCACCGAAGGATATTGCGCTGGCCAATCCGCTTTCCTTGGAAAAAATCCGCCGTTGATCGATCCCGGCATCTTCGGGCCGCCCTCGCCGGATTCGGTCGTCGTCGCGACGACGTAATTTCCCATGTCTTCGCCGAACATCTGCATCCGCCAGCCGAACGCCGCCTCGTAGAACTTCGCCATGCGCGCTCGATCGTCGTAAGGCATCTCGAAGTGAACGACGGGATCCATCGCTGCTGCCCCCAAAGGAAAATCGGCACGCGGCCGACAGTCCTCGTTCGATGCCCTAGCGCGCCGGAGGTTCGGCGCCCGGAAAAGGGGCGCTGTTGTCACGCGCATCTGCGTTTCCTCCCACGAACGACAACGCCCTGCTTTCCTTTGCCCACGCGCCGATGCAATATCGTCTTCCCTGTCAGGAGAGCACGATGAGCGAGATTTCCAAACGTGTCATCAACATCGACGACCTCGAGCTCGAGCGTTTCACCAAGGGCGACACGTTCGAATCGAACGGCGCCCGCATCGGCCCGCTCCTCGGCGCCAAGGACCTGGGCTACTGCTACGACGTCGTGCCGCCGGGGAAGCGTGCCTGTCCGTTCCACAGCCATCGCGCCGAGGAGGAGATGTTCTTCATCGTGCGCGGCACGGGAACGCTGCGTTACGGCGACGAGGCGCGCAAGATCCGCGCCGGCGATGTGATCTGCTGCCCGACCGGCGGACCCGAGACCGCGCACCAGATCGTCAACGATTCGGATGGCGAGCTCGCGTATCTTTCGATCAGCACGATGATGCCGGCCGAGATCTGCGAATATCCCGACTCGAAGAAGATCGGCGCGTTCTCGACGGGCATTCGCCAGATGACGCGCAGCGACCAGCATCTGGATTACTGGACCGACGAGATCTGACGTCCGTGCGATCACGACGTCGACGACATCCACTTCTGACGCGAGGCGTGGCCGCCACCGCTGCCCGGATTCGAGCGGCCGACGCAAAAAAGGCCCGGCGATCGGCCGGGCCTTGATAGCGCAGCGTTCAGCCGCGGCGAATGGCGCGGCTTGCCTTAGTCGAGCGCGCGGATGTTCGATGCCTGCTCGCCCTTGGGCCCCGTCGTTACGTCGAAGCTCACGCGCTGACCTTCCTTGAGCGTGCGAAACCCCTTGCCGCCCTGGATCGCGGAGAAGTGCGCGAACACGTCCTTGCCGCCGCCTTCGGGCGTCACGAAGCCGAAGCCCTTCGCGTCGTTGAACCACTTTACGGTACCTGTTGCCATGTCTTGATCAATCCTTGAACAAATGAAAGAGAGGGGATGCGGCCCCTTCCGGGGCGACGATCAAGACGGCGGTGGTGAAGACGCCGCTTGCGAGGAATCGCGAAGCGGCGATGCAGCAACAACGGCACTGCTTGAAAAATCGCTCGACGGCGATATTGGCGCAGTCCGTTGAAATTGCAAGCGCCGATTACGTTCCCGCGGGAAGAAATCGCTCGCGCGGCGTCACGACCAGGCGCTCGACGCGGTGCGCACGAAACACGCTGATTTCGACAGCGCGTCCGATGCGGGCCGAATCCAGCAAGCGCATCAAATCGTCGGCGCCGCCAACGCGTTGCCCATCGAGCGCGACGAGGATGTCGCCAACTTGCAGGCCCGCGCGTGCGGCCGGACTTTCGGGCTCGATCGCGCCGATTCGCACGGCGTGCGTGCCGGCACCGATGCGCAGCGCGAGCCGGCGCGGCAGCGGCATCGTCTCGGCCGCGATACCGAGATGGGCGCGGCGCACGCGGCCGTGCGCGAGGAACTCGCCGAGTGCGAAAAGCGCCGTGTTGCTCGATACGGCGAAGCACAGTCCTTGCGCGCCGCCGATCATCGCCGTGTTGATGCCGACGACCTCGCCGGACGACGCAACGAGCGGGCCGCCCGAGCTGCCGGGATTGAGCGCCGCGTCGGTCTGGATCACGTCGTCGATCAGGCGGCCGTTGCGCGAACGGAGGGAGCGGCCGAGCGCCGACACGACGCCAGCGGTCACGGTCGATTCGAAACCCAGTGGATTGCCGATCGCGACGACGAGATGTCCGCGCCGCAGCGTCTTCGAGTCGCCGAGCGTGGCGGCCCTGGTGTCCGGCGGCAGGGCGCCGCGCAGCAACGCGAGATCGGCGTCGGCGTCGTCGCCGATCACGTCGGCGTCGGTCTCGCGGCCCTCGGCCATCACGAGGCGCACGTGCCGCGCGCGAGCGACGACGTGGCTGTTCGTCAGCACGAGGCCGTCGCCGGCGATGATCACGCCAGAGCCCATTGCGCCGCGTCGCTTGCCGACGCCGTCGACGCGGACGACCGCGGGACCGACGTCGTCGGCGATTCGGGCGACGATTCGCGAGTACGCGTCGAGTGGCGCCTCGCCCTCGACGTCGACGACCGCGAGCGCGCTCATCGCCTCGGGCGCGAAGGGCCGTCCCGAGCGACCGATCCGCCCCCCGGCGGGGCAGCGAGCGAAGCGAGCGTGGGGGGAGCGTTTGTCATAGCTCGATGACGCCGCGGCGCGCGGCGTGCGTGACGGCGTCGGTGCGGCCGCTCGCATCGAGCTTGTCGATGAGCGAGCCGACGTGGAACTTCGCCGTGTGCACGGAGATTCCGAGCCGGCGCGCGATCGTCTTGTTCGATGCGCCTTCGGCGAGGAGCGTCAGCACTTCGCGCTCGCGCGGTGTGAGGATTGCCGTCGCATCCTCGTCCGACACGTCCGTCGGCTCGTCGGCGATCCGCACCGCGTCGGCCGACTTCGAAGCCGACACGAGCACGAGGTCGGCCGGCTCGCCAGGCGTGACAAGGCGCACGCCGGCGACGCCGCCGAGCACGGCCGCGACACGGTCGGCGAGCGCCGGATCGTCGATTCGCAGCGCGATCGTGACGGGATCGCGAGCGTCGTCGGTCACCGTTCGGGCCTCGCGCCGATCGTCACGTCGAACGTCATCGGCTCGCCGCCGCGCGAGGCCGCCAGCCGCACGACGCTGCCGACGCTGTCGGGCCCGAGCTCGCGCAGGAGGTCGTTGACGCCGTCGATCGCATGTCCGTTCCAGGCCGCGATCACGTCGCCCTGCCGAATCCCCGCGCGCACTCCGGGGCCATCGGCGTCGACGCTCATCACCATCGCGCCGACGCCGCCATTTTCGATCCGCACGCCCTGCAGGCCGAGGCCGAGATAGCCGCGCGCGATGCGTCCGTCGGCGTCGAGCTTCGCCGCGACGCGGTCGATCGTCGACGCCGGGATCACGAGCACGCGTCGGCGGGGGCCGAAGACCGCCATGCCGATCGCGCGGCCCGTTGCGTCGAACGCAACGCCGCCTTCGGACGAGCCACGCACCAGCGTGTCGACCTCGATCCGCGCGTCGACGTTGCCGCCGCGGAGACTCCGCCACGCGGGGCCGGCACGCGCCACGATCCCGAGGGCCGCGACGGGCGCGCCGTCGTCGGCGCCGACGACGACCGCGAGCGAGCCCGCAACGACGTCGCGCGTCGTCGCCGTGATCGGCTCCAGGGCCGGCGCGTCGACACGGAGCAGCGCAACGTCGGTGGACGGATCGCGTCCCTTCAGCGTCGCGAGGACCGTCGCACCGCCGGGCAGCACGACGGCGAGCCGATCCTCGTCGGTGACGTTCTCGTCGGCGGTGACGATCAGGCCCGGGCGCCAGGCAAAGCCGCTGCCCTGCGAGCGATGCGAGCGGACGCCGACGACCGAGCGGCTCGCGCGGCGAACGAGCGCGGCGATGTCGTCCGAAAACGTGGAAAGGGGCGAAGCGGTGGGCGCATGGTCCATGGCAGCGATCTCCGAGGCAGGAGATCCCATGGTGGGAACGGCGGCGCCGAACGTCTACTGCCCGCTCGGGCAGGCCGCGCTCAACGCAGCCACAGTGCCTGTCCCTTGATGCCGGCATAGATGCATTGCAAGGCGAGGACGACGAGCACGACGATCGTCAGCGCCGCACCCGCGATGCGCCCGAAACGCGCGTTCCAGCCGAACGACAGCGCGAGACCGTGCAGGACGCGCGCGACGACGAGCACGATGCCAAGCGCGTGCAGCCAGTAGATCGAATAGCGATCGGCCTCGAGGAAGCCCATCATCAGAAGCGCGATCGGGACGTATTCGGCGAAGTTGGCCTGCGCGCGAATCACGCGCGTGTTCGCCGGATCGCCGGCGTCGCCGAAGCTGAGACCGCGGCCGCGGATACCGATGACGCGCAGGCTCAGCACGACGAACCACAGCGCGAGAATGCCGGCGTAGAGCGGGGTCACGAACATGGCGCGTCCTTCGCGTGGATGCGATGGCGCGGAACATACCATCGTTCGCGCCGCAGCCGCGCGCGAGGCACGTGCGGCGTGCGTCCGGTTCAGCGGCCGGGCGCGCGCCTTCGCATCGACAGCGCCGCCGCCGTCAGCATCAGCAGCGACAGCGCGATCAATCCCCATTCGTTCAGCGTCGGGATCGG
>DATJFI010000087.1:0-19346 GCA_035495715.1 Casimicrobiaceae bacterium | reverse complement strand
CGCGAGCTCGACAAGCGCGCGAACCTCGAGATCAACGGCGGGCAGACGGAGCTCGACCGCTCGGTGCTCGAAAAGCTCGTCGGCCCGCTCGAGCATCTGTTGCGCAACGCGCTCGACCACGGCGTCGAATCGCGCGCCGCGCGGCTTGCCGCCGGCAAGTCGGAAACCGGCGAGATTGCACTGACCGTGCGCCAGGTCGGCAACGAGATCGCGATCGAGCTCGCCGACGACGGCGCGGGCATCGACTTCGAGCGCGTCCGCGAGCGCGCGGTCGCGCTCGGCATCCTGGCGCCGGAAAGCGAGCCGACGATCCACCAGCTCGTCGAATGCCTGTTCCACCCGGGATTCTCGACGGCGGCGCACGTCACGCAGATTTCCGGGCGCGGTATCGGCATGGACGTCGTGCGCAACGAGATCATCGGGCTCGGCGGCCGCGTCGACGTGCATACGACGCCGGGCAAGGGCACGCGCTTCAACCTGTTCCTGCCGCTGACGCTCGCCGTCGCGCAGGCGGTGCTCGTGCGCGCCGGCGGACGCCAATGGGCGATACCCGCGACGATGGTCGAGCAGGTGCAGCAGGTGAAGGCGGACGTGCTGCGCTCGCTCTACGCTGACGGGCGTGTGCAGTGGCAGGGCCGCCCGTGGGTGTTCCATTACCTGCCGCGGCTTTTCGCCGATACGACGAGCATGCCCGATGTCGCGCGCTACAACCCGGTGCTGCTCGTCAAGAGCGGCCAGGGCATCGCGGCGATCCACGTCGACGGGATGCTGGGCAACCAGGAAATCGTCGTGAAGAACATCGGCTCGCAGCTCGCGCGCGTGCCCGGCATTTCCGGCGCGACCGTGCTCGGCACCGGCGAGATCGTGCTGATAATCAACCCGGTGCAGCTCGCGCAGCGCGGCGACGTCGCGCGCTACGACCCGGCGGACGATGCGCGCTTCACCGCGGCGCAGCGCGCGTCGGCGACGCCGTCGCGCAGGCTCGTGATGGTCGTCGACGATTCGCTGACGGTGCGCAAGTTCACGACGCGGCTTCTCGCGCGCGAGGGATTCGAAGTCGTCACCGCGCGCGACGGCGTCGACGCGCTGAAGCTCCTGTCCGATCGCATCCCCGACGTGATCCTGCTCGACATCGAGATGCCGCGGATGGATGGATTCGAATTCGCGAAGACGATCAGGGGCGATGCGAAGACGGCCTCGATCCCGGTGATCATGATCACGTCGCGGACCGCCGACAAGCACCGCAATCGCGCGGCCGAGCTCGGCGTCGAGCGCTTCCTCGGCAAGCCGTACCAGGAGGACGAGCTCCTCGGCGAGATGCGCGGATTGCTGGGCGCAGGGAAATAGGCAGCGCCGGAGACGACTTATCCGGACGTTTCGATAAGCCGTCTCCGACCCTGCTTATCGTTGCGCATTGTCCTGCTTCAGCGCGCTTGCACCGTGTGCAACGGCGCCGGATTCCGCTCCACCGGTTCCCACTCGATGCGTTCATATTCGGCGATCACCTGCGCGCCGAACAGCAGCACGATCGCCGCCAGCTCGAGCGACAGCAGCACGACGATCGACGTCGTCAGCGACCCGTAGACGGTGCGCACCTGCGACAGCGTCGCGAGATACCAGACGAGCGCGTGCCGCGAGATCTCCCATAGCGCGGTCGCGCTGACGCCGCCGATCAGCGCATGGCGCCAGGAAAGGCGCCCGACCGGCATCACGAAATAGATCGACGTCAGCACGAGCACTTCGCCGAAGACACCGATCAGGTAGAGGAGCGTTCTCGACGGGCCGGACATCGACCAGCCGTGGCCGAGCACATCGAGCGTCGTCCCCGCGAACGCCTGCAGCGCGCCTGCGACGAGCGTGACGACGAGCAACCCGATGCCGAGGAGCAGGATGTAGAGATACGGGAGCAGTGCCGAAACGACGAAGCGTCGATGCTTCGTCAGCACGCGGTGATAGAAGATGACCGACATCGCGTTCTCGAGCACGGAGAAGGCAAGCGAGCTGAAGAAGATCAGCGTCACCGCCAGCGTCCAGCCGATCACCTCGCGGTGCGCGATGAACGCGCGGAGCTCGTCGATCAGCGAACTCGACTGGCCGGGCGCGACGATTTCGAGATAGCGCGCGAGCGTCGCGAGCAGCGCCTCGGCCTCGATGACGTGCGACAGGATGATCACGAGCAGGATCATCAGCGGCACGATCGACAGCAGCGTGTAGTAGGCGACGCCTCCGGCGAGCAGCAGTCCCTGGTTTGCGCGGAACGCGCGTACCGTCTGCTTCAGGAAGCAGAGCGGATCGCGCGCGATCTTGCGCGCGGCGGGTGACATTCCCGGTCGCAGGGATAGGCTCGCGAGCACGTGGTCGATGCTCGCATGTTCGCACGGCAGCGGCTGTCGGCGCACCGCCCCGCGATCGCGTAGGACAAAGGCGCAACGCCGCGTGCGAAAGGCCGGCCGTGGCTGACAGCGCCGGGCATCGGCGGTACATTCCTCCCATCCTTGAGGAGGAGACCACGATGGCGGATTACGCGACCCAGAACATTCGTACTGTAGCGTGGGTGGGCGACGGGGGCGCCGGAAAGACGTCCCTCGTCGAGGCGCTGCTTGCGAAGGCCGGCGCCATCCAGGCGCAGGGCAGCGTCGAGCGCGGCAGCACGGTCAGCGATTTCGACCCGCTCGAGAAGACGTACCAGCACTCGCTGCGTGCATCGCTCGTGCATCTCGAGACCGACGGCACGCGCATTCACATGATCGACACGCCGGGGCTTCCCGATTTCATCGGCCAGGCGATCGGCGCGCTCGATGCGGTCGAAACCGCCGCGATCGTCGTCAATGCGTCGACCAGCGTGCAGATGATCGGCGCGCGAATGATGCAGTGGGCGGCCGAGCGCAAGCTCTGCCGTCTCGTCGTCATCAACCGGATCGATGCCGAAAACGTCGACGCGCCGGCGGTGCTCGACGCGGTGCGCAACGCGTTCGGCAAGGAATGCCTGCCGATCAATCTTCCCGCCGACAACGGCAGGCGCGTCGTCGACTGCTTCTTCAATCCCAGCGGCGAATCCGATTTCTCGTCGGTCGAGGACGCGCATCGCGCGCTCGTCGACCAGGTCGTCGAGGTCGACGAGGAGCTGATGTCGCTTTATCTCGAGCAGGGCGAGGTGGCGCCCGAGCAGCTCCATGCGCCGTTCGAGAAGGCGCTTCGCGAGGGTCATCTCGTGCCGGTCTGCTTCGTCTCCGCGCGCACCGGCGCCGGCGTTGCCGAACTGCTCGACGTGCTCGTCAAGCTCGCGCCGAATCCCGCCGAGGGCAATCCGCCGCTCTTCACCAAGGGCGAAGGCGACAGCGCGACGCAATTCCATTCCGACCCCGATCCGCGCAAGCACGTGCTCGCGCACGTGTTCAAGGTCGTCATGGACCCGTTCGTCGGCAAGCTCGGCATCTTCCGCGTGCACCAGGGGACGGTCACGCGCGACACGCAGCTCTTCGTCGGCGATAGTCGCAAGTCGTTCAAGGTCGGGCATCTCTTCATGCTGCAGGGCGCGAAGTACGTCGAGATCGACCGCGCCGTTCCCGGCGACCTCGCGGCGATCGCGAAGGTCGACGAGGTCGTGTTCGACTGCGTGCTGCACGACTCGCACGACGAGGACCAGATCCACATGCGGCCGCTCGAATTCCCGGTGCCGATGCACGGCTTCGCGATCACGCCGAAGCGCCGTGGCGACGAGCAGCGGATCTCCGACGTGCTGCACAAGATGACGGCCGAGGATCCGACGCTCGTCGTCGCGCACGACCCGGTCGTGAACGAGACCGTGCTGCGCGGCCTCGGCGAGTTGCATCTGCGCTCGGTGTTCGAGCGGATGGCGAGCCAGTTCAAGCTCGAGGTCGAAACGCGTCCGCCACGCGTGCCGTACCGCGAGACGGTGACCGCGAAGGCCGAAGGCCATCATCGGCACAAGAAGCAGACCGGCGGCGCCGGTCAGTTCGGCGAAGTGTATTTACGCATCGAGCCGCTGCCGCGCGGATCGGGCTTCGAGTTCGTCGACCAGGTGAAGGGCGGCGCGATTCCGAACACGCTGATCCCGGCGGTGCAAAAAGGCGTCGAGCAGGTGCTGACCGCGGGACCGGTGGCCGGCTTTCCGATGCAGGACGTGCGCGTGACCGTCTACGACGGCAAGTATCACCCGGTCGATTCGAAGGAAGTCGCGTTCGTCGCCGCGGGCAAGAAGGCGTTCCTCGACGCGATCGGCAAGGCGCGGCCGATCGTGCTCGAGCCGATCGTCGGCGTCGAGATCAACTGTCCCGCGAACACGATGGGCGACGTCGCCGGCGACCTGTCGTCACGCCGCGGCCAGGTCACCGGCACGCGGACGCTGCAGGCGAACATGCTGGCGGTCGACGGCTTCGCGCCGCTCGCGGAGCTCGACGGCTACGCGGCGCGGTTGAAGTCGATGACCGGCGGCCACGGCGCATGGACCATGGCGCTTTCCCATTACGAGCAGGCTCCGCCGAATCTGCAGACTCAGCTCTCGACCGACTATGCGAAGCATCGGCGCCACGAGGAAGACTAGCTTCAAAATTCGTATTCGAGCTGCGCGCGCACCGTCGTCGCCGGCGCCGCATCCGTCAGGCGAAGCAGCACCGCCGCGTCGTACTTCAGCACCTGACGCCCGCCGAGATTGAACTTGCCGAAGATGGCGGGACCGGCGATATGTTGCTGCTCGCGCAACGGCGACCAGTCGTTCCACGCGCCGACGCCGCCGAAGCCCTGCGCGCCGAAATCGAAGGCGGGGCGGTAACGATAGCGAAGCTGCCACTCGTAGCCTAGTTCGGTCTGCTCGGGCTCGCTCGCATGGTAATGCCGCTCGACGAGCACGTTGAAGTTCGTTTGCAGCGGCCCGAAGTCCTTCTGGATCAGCGGCCCGATGCGCAGCTCGTAACCCTCGGCACGATCGCGGGGACGCTCGATTTCGACCAGCCATCCGAAATCGGCGAAGTACTGTCCCGGCTCGGTGAGCTGGAAGCGGTTCTCCCATTCGATCTCGTCGAACCCCGTCGCGTCGCTGCGATGCCATTTGGCGGCGATCTCCGTCGCCCACCACGTCGTGATGCCGTAGCCGAATGCAAGCGCCGCCGCGGATTCGCGACGATCGTCGGTCGGACTCGCCGTGCCGAAGCGAAGCTCGATCTCGCGCTCCCCGTATTCGACGGCCGGCACGTGAACGTAGTCGTCGGGATCCGCGTGCGCGAGCGGGGCCGACGCGACAAGCGCGAACGCGGACGCGGCGGCGAACCGACGTGCGAAGTTTTCGCTCCTCATTCGGCGACGACGATGCCATGCGCCGTCGACGCGTTGAACTCGCCCATGAACGAATAGCGGCCGGGCGCGAGCGGCCCGATGAAGATCGTCGCCTTCGACTTCCCGGGAATCACCTTCTCGCGGTTGAGCGCGTGGCTGTCGAACTCCTCGGGTGAGGGATCCTGGTTGTCGACGACGAGCTTGACCTTGACGTTCGCGGGCACGCGGACCTCGCTCGGCGTGAACCGATGGTCGCGAAGCGTGAGCGTGAATTCGGGCTCGCCCGCAGCGAGCGCGGTGGTGGTGCCGACGGCGAATGTGGCGACGAGGAGGAGGCGAGCGAGCACGGCGTTTCTCCGGGAGGGTGTCAGAAGTTGCGGATGATAACCATTCTCATTTGCATCACGCAAGTGCCTCGCAAAATGAACGCCGACGCGTGTCCCCGGCGCGTCGCGAAAATGCAACGGATTTGTGCGTCGACAGGCGCGCCGATTACAATCGGTCGTCGATGGACGGTACGTGAACCTCACCCACCACTTCCTGATCGCCATGCCCGCCATGGCGGATCCCCACTTCGCGAACTCGCTTACGTACGTCTGCGAGCACAACCCCGAGGGCGCCCTCGGCATCGTCATCAACAAGCCGATCGACCTGACGCTCGGCGCGCTTTTCGAGCAGATCGAGATTCCGATCGAGGACGGCGCGCTGTCCGGCGCTCCGGTTCACTTCGGCGGCCCCGTGCAGCTCGATCGCGGCTTCGTCCTGCACCGTCCGATCGGCAACTGGCAGTCGACGCTGCCGATCCACGACGAGGTCGGGCTCACGACGTCGAAGGACGTGCTCGAGGCGGCGGGTCGCGGCGAGGGTCCGAAGGACATGTTCGTCTCGCTCGGCTATGCCGGCTGGCAGGCGGGCCAGCTCGAGCAGGAGCTTTCGCGCAACGCCTGGCTCACGGTCGAGGCGGACGCGGACGTGCTGTTCGACCTGCCCGCCGAGCGCCGCCTGCCCGCCGCGATGCGCCTGCTCGGCATCGACTTCTCGCGGCTGTCGGATACTGCCGGTCACGGGTGAGCGGCGCATGCGGCAGCGAACCGGACGCGACGGTGCTCGCGTTCGATTTCGGCATGCGACGGATCGGCGTCGCCGTCGGCAACACCGTCACTCGCACGGCGCGCCCGCTGGCGACGATCGCCGACGACGATCCCGGCCGTCGCCTGGACGCGATCGCCGCCCTCGTCGACGAGTGGCAACCGGCGCGCCTCGTCGTCGGACTCCCCGTGCATGCGGACGGTGCGCCGCACGCGATGACCGCACGGGCGCGCGCATTCGCATCGAACCTTGCACGGCGCTTCTCGCTTCCGGTGGCGCTCGAGGACGAGCGCCATACGAGCGGGGTCGCGCGCGATACACTGAGGGCCGCCGGACGCGGCGGCCGCCGCGACCGGTCGCTGCGCGACCCCGTTGCCGCGCAGATCATCCTGCAGGCCTGGTTCGACCAACGCCATGACTGCTGACGTCCAAGTGCCCGACGCCGAATCCGCGCTGGCCGCGCTCGTCGAGCGCATGCGCGGCGCCGTCGCGCAGGACGCGGCGCTCGTCGGCATCTACTCGGGCGGTGCGTGGCTCGCCGAGCGCCTCGCGACGCTTTTGCCCGGCGCGCACGCGCTCGGCTTCATCGACGTGTCGTACTACCGCGACGATTACGCGATCTCGGGACTCAAGCCGAACGCGAGGCGCTCGTCGCTGCCGTTCGACGTCGCGAATGCGTCGATCGTGCTCGTCGACGACGTGCTGTACACCGGGCGCACGGTCCGCGCCGCGATCAACGAGCTGTTCGACTGGGGCAGGCCCGAGCGCATCGAGCTTGCCGTGCTCGTCGACCGCGGCGGCCGCGAATTGCCGATCGAGGCGACGTACGTCGGCGCCCGCGTCGCCGTTGCGCGCGACCTGACGGTTGCGCTGTCGCGCGATGCGAACGGCGCGCTGACGCTCGCCGCCGAGCCGGCGCGGCGGCGAGCGCGCGCCGAGCCGCGCGTCGCTCGGTGATGGTAGCGTGACAACATGAGACCCGCAGGGCCGCCCCAAGGGTCGAATTGCGCCCCCGCCGGGGGCAGCGCCGCCGCGAAGCGGCAAGCGTGGGGGGGCCACGACTGATGCGCAATCCGCAGCTCAACCGCAATGGCGAGCTCACGCATCTTTTGACGCTCGAAGGCCTGCCGCGCGAGATCGTCACGCAGATCCTCGACACCGCCGAGCCGTTCGTCTCGATCGCCGAGCGCGACGTGAAGAAGGTGCCGCTTTTGCGCGGCAAGGCGATGTTCAACCTGTTTTTCGAGAACTCGACACGCACGCGCACGACGTTCGAGATCGCCGCGAAGCGCCTTTCGGCCGACGTGATCAACCTGAACATCGGCGTGTCGTCGACGTCGAAAGGCGAGACGCTGCTCGATACCGTCGACAACCTCTGCGCGATGAACGCCGATCTCTTCGTCGTGCGCCATTCGCAGTCGGGCGCGCCGCATCTGATCGCGTCGCACCTCAACGCCACCGGCCGCACGCACGTGCACGTCGTCAACGCCGGCGACGGCCGCCACGCGCACCCGACGCAGGGCCTGCTCGATCTGTACACGATCCGCCACTACAAGAAGGCGTTCGGCGAGCTGACCGTCGCGATCGTCGGCGACATCCTGCATTCGCGCGTCGCCCGCTCGCTGATCCACGGTCTCACGACGATGCAGGTGCCGCGCGTGCGCGTGATCGGACCGCGCACGCTGTTGCCGACGGCGGTCGAGGCGCTCGGCGTCGAGGTCGTCAACGACATGCGCGAAGGCTTGCGCGGCTGCGACGTCATCGTGATGCTGCGCCTGCAAAGCGAGCGGATGAAGGGCGCGCTGCTGCCGTCGGCCGGCGAGTACTTCAAGCATTACGGCCTCACGGCCGAGAAGCTTGCGCTCGCGAAGCCGGACGCGATCGTGATGCACCCCGGGCCGATGAACCGCGGCGTCGAGATCGACTCGCCGGTCGCCGATGGCTCGCGCTCGGTGATCCTGCCGCAGGTGACGTTCGGCATCGCCGTGCGGATGGCGGTGCTGTCGATCGTTTCCGCGTCGTGAAGAACCCCCCACGCTCGCTCCGCTCGCTGCCCCGCGGGGGGCGGGGCCAGCGGTTTGGGGCGGCCCTGCGCCGCTGACGGGAACGGGAAGATGAAGCTCGAGATCCGCCACGGCCGCCTGATCGATCCCGCCCGGAGCATCGATCGCGCCGGCTCGCTCTTCGTCGGCGACGGCGTCGTCGCGGGCTTCGACGAGCGTCCGCGTCATTTCGAGCCCGATCGCGTGATCGACGCGACGGGCTGCGTCGTCGCGCCGGGTCTCGTCGACCTCGCCGCGCGATTGCGCGAGCCGGGGCTCGAGTACAAGGCGACGCTCGAGTCGGAGCTCGCCGCCGCCGCAGCGGGCGGCGTCACGAGCCTCGCGTGTCCGCCGGATACCGATCCGCCGCTCGACGAGCCGGGCCTCGTGCAGATGCTGAAGCACCGCGCGCGCCAGATCGGCGTCGCGCACGTCTATCCGGTCGGCGCGCTGACCGTCGGGCTCGCAGGCACGACGCTGACCGAGATGGGCGAGCTCGTCGCCGCCGGCTGCGTTGCGTTCTCGCAGGCCGACGTTCCACTGTCCGACACGCTGATGCTGATGCGCGCGTTGCAATACGCGGGCACGTTCGGCCACCGCGTCTGGCTGCGGCCGCAGGACCCGTTCCTCGCGCAAGGCGGCGTCGCGCACGACGGCGAAGTCGCGACGCGGCTCGGCCTGCCCGGCATTCCGGTCGCCGCGGAGACGATCGCGCTATCGCAGATATTCGGCGTCGTGCGCGCGACCGGCGTCGGCATTCACCTTTGCCGCCTCTCGTCTGCCGCGGGTGTGGCGATGGTGCGCGCGGCGAAGGCGGAAGGTCTGCCGGTGACCTGTGACGTCGACGTGCATCACCTGCATCTGTCCGACATCGACATCGGCTGGTTCGACGCGAAGGCGAACCTGATGCCGCCCCTTCGCAGCACCCGCGATCGCGACGCGCTACGAAGCGGCGCCGCCGACGGCACGATCGACGCGATCTGCTCGGACCACGCGCCGGTCGACGACGACGGCAAGCAGCTTCCGTTCGGCGAGGCCGAGCCCGGCGCGAGCGCGCTCGAGCTCTTGTTGCCGCTCACGCTTTCGTGGGCGAAGGCGATGCACGTTCCGCTCGCCGACGCGCTCGCGCGCGTCACGACGAAACCGGCGGCGATCCTCGGCATCGAGACGCCGTCGCTCGCGACCGGGATGCCGGCCGACCTCTGCATCTTCGATTCCGACGCGGCATGGGTCGTGCGCCCCGAGGCCTTGCGAAGCCAGGGCAAGAACACGCCGTTCCTCGGACTCGAGACGCTCGGGCGCGTGCGCTTCACGCTTGCCGGCGGAAGCGTCGTTCACGAAGAAGGCTGAACGCCGCGCGCGGCTTCCGCGACGCTCCGGATGGCTTGCTACTTCGCAGCCGGCCGTTGGTCGACCGACGCCTCCGACGTCATGCCGGACGCGATCGTCACCCAACCGCCACCCATCGCCTTGTAAAGGTTCACGCTGGACGACAGCAGCGACGCGCGAATGTTCGCGAGCGAAAGCTCCGCGGGGAACAGCGACTGCTCGGCCTGCAGGACCGTCGAATACGGCGCATAGCCGCCCTTGTACTGAAGGTTCGCGAGGCGGTCGTAGGTCTGCAGCGCTTCGACGAGCCGCTGCTGCGCGACGAGCTGCTCGGAAAGCTTCTGTCGCGCGACGAGCGCGTTGTCGACGTCGCCGAACGCGTTCTCGACCGCCTGGCGATAGTTCGCGAGCGCCGCGCGCTGCGCCGCTTCCGCCTGCGCGACCTGTGCGCCGACAAGTCCCGACGTGAAGATCGGGCCGGTCAACTGGCCCGCGTAGCTCCATACGCGCGACGGGCCCTCGAAGAGGCTCGACAGCTGGCTGCTCGAGGCGCCGAAGGCGCCGGTCAGCGATATCGTCGGAAAGTACAGCGCCTTCGCGGCGCCGATCTGCGCGTTGGCCGCGACGAGCTGCTGCTCGGATTGCATGAGATCGGGACGGCGCTCGAGCAACGACGACGGCACGCCGGCCGGCACCGGCGGCAGCACGAGCTCGTCGACGCTCCTCCCGCGCGCGATCGGACCCGGATGGCGACCGAGCAGCAGCGAAAGCGCGTGCTCGGTCTGCGCGATCTGCGATTCGATCACCGGAATCTGCGCGGCGGCGCTTTCGTACTGCGATTGCGCCTGCGCGACGTTCATCTTCGAGACGTTGCCGTACTTGAACTGGAGCTCGAAGAGCCGCACGGACTCGCCGTAAGCGCCGAGCGTCTTGGCTGCGATCGCGAGCTGATCGTCGAGGCCGCGGAGCTGGATGTAATCGGTGGCGACCGACGCGACGAGCGACAGGATGACCGCGTTTCGCGCATCCTCGCTCGCGAGCATGTTCGCGAGCGCCGCTTCCGAAAGCCGCCGCACGCGTCCGAAGAGATCGAGCTCCCACGAGACGGAGAGCAGCGCCTCGTAGGTCGTCTGCGGATTCGGAAAGCGCGGAATGATCGCGACGAGTCCGGTGTCGGGGATCTTGACCTGCTGTGCCGACCCGCTGTAGCCGATCTGCGGCAGCGCCGAGGCGCGCGTTTGCGTGACGATCGACGCGGCCTGCGCGACGTTGGCCACCGCGACCTCGAGGTTGCGGTTGTTCGCGAGCGCCTCGGCGATCAGCGCGTCGAGAACCGGATCGCCGTACTGTTCCCACCACTTCGTGTCGGCGGTGTCGGCGACCGACGCCGGCTCGAAGCGGTACGCGCCGGGCGTATCGATCGCCGGCCGCCGGTAATCGGGGCCGAGCGTGCATGCGGCGAGAAGCGCGGTCGCGCAGGCCGCGATCGCGACGACACTGCGCATCTAGTCCGCCTCCTGCGGCGCGTTCGCGATCGGAGCGGCGCCCTCGCTCGCGCGCGCATCGTCCGCGACGGCCGTCGTCGATCCCGATCGCCGCTCCTTCAGCCGGTCGAAGATGTAGAAGAAGAGCGGGACGTACAGCATCGCGAGCGTCGTCTCGCCGATCATGCCGCCGATGATGCCGGTGCCGATCGAATGACGCGCGTTCGCGCCGACGCCGAGCGCCAGCGCGAGCGGCAGCACGCCGAACGCGAATGCAAGCGACGTCATGATGATCGGGCGCAGCCGCTGCTCGCCCGCGAGGACCGTCGCCTCCATGATCGACTTGCCCTGGCGCCGGAACTCGACGGCGGCCGACACGCGCAATACCGCGTTCTTCGCGCCGAGGCCGATCAGCACGAGGAGCCCGATCTGGAAATAAACATCGTTCTCGAGCCCGCGCAGCCAATTCGTGAGCAGCGCGCCCAGGATCCCGAACGGCACCGCCGTCATGACGGCGCCGGGAAGCGACCACGACTCGTATTGCGCGGCCAGGACGAGGAACACGAGGATGAACCCGAAGACGAAGGCGATCGCCGACGTGCCGCCGGATTTCTTCTCCTCGTACGCGAGGCCCGACCACGCGAACGTGTAGCCGTCGGGAAGCGTCTCGCGCGCGACGTCTTCCATTGCCGCGATCGCCTGCCCCGAGCTGTAGCCCGGCGCCGCGGTACCGATGATCTTGGCCGAGGGGAAGCCGTTGAAATGCGGCAGCAGGTCCGGCCCCGACACCCAGCGCGTCGACACGAGCGCCGACAGCGGCACCATCGCGCCCGGCGGCTGCCCGCCCGCTCCGGGGTACGCCGGCTTCTCGGCCGCGTTCGATCGCGTGTAGAGGCGCGTGATGTCGCCGGGGGTCTGGCGGTACTTCGCGTCCGATTGCAGGATCACGAACCAGACGCGGCTCGCGTCGTTGTATTGGCTGACGATCAGCGAGCCGAACTGCGCCTGCATCGCGCTGTAGACGTCCTCGATCGGCACGCCGAGCAGTGCCGCCTTCGTGCGATCGACGTCGGCGCGAAGCTGCTGCGTGTTGCCGCGGTAGGTCGTGTTCAGCGTGGCGAGCTCGTGGCGCTCGCGCGCCTTCGCGAGGAAGCGCTGCGCGACGTCGTCGAGCTGCACCGGGTCGCCGGTCGCCGTGTCCTCGATCCAGAACTCGAAGCCGCCGGTCGTGCCGATGCCGGGGATCGGCGGCGGCGCGACCGGGATCACGGCGCCGCCGTCGATATGCTGCGATTCCTTGAAGAGGTTGATGAGGATCGCGCGCGCGTTCTGCGAGCGCGCCGCGTCGACCGAGCCGTAGCGCTCCTTGAAGTCTTTCAGCGTGACGAAAAACGTGGCCGCATTGCTCTTGTAGCCGCCGTCCAGAAGGCTGTAGCCGGTGACCATCGTGCGCCGGTCCACGCCCGGCGTGCGCGCGAAGATCGCGTCGACCTGCTCGGCCACGGCCTGCGTCCGGTCGAGGCTCGCCGCCTCCGGCATCACGATCGCGGCCATCACGTAGCCCTGGTCCTCGTTGGGCACGAAGCTCGTCGGCAGCACGGTGAACAGGTGGTAGATGCTCCAAAGGAAGAAGAGCAGGAGCACGAGCGCGACGGCCATCCGGCGGATCACGAACTCGACCGCGTGCCCGAATCCGCGCGTCACGCTGTCCACCCGGCGGTTGAACCAGGCGAAGAAGCCGCGTTGCGCGGGTGCACTGTGCTTGAGCATCACGGCGCACATCGCCGGCGTCAGCGTGAGCGCGACGAAGCCCGACACCGAGACCGAGATGACGATCGTGATCGCGAACTGCTTGTAGAGCTGGCCGGTGGTGCCGGGCAGGAACGCGGCGGGGACGAACACCGACGCCATGACCAGCACGACGGCGACGAGCGAGCTCGCGATCTCGCCCTTTGCGCGCAGCGTCGCCTCGCGCGCGGAGACATGCGACTGCGCCATGTGGCGCTCGACGTTCTCGACGACGACGATCGCATCGTCGACGACCATGCCGATCGCGAGAATCAGCCCGAACAGCGTCAGCAGGTTGATCGAGAAGCCGAGCGCGAGCATGCCGGCGAACGTCGTCACCAACGCGACGACGATCGCGACCGAGCAGATGATCGTCGTGCGGAAGCTCTGCAGGAACAGATAGACGACGAGCACGACGAGGACCACCGCCTCGACCAGCGTATGGATGACCTCCTCGATCGACAGGCGGACGAAATCGTTCGTGTCGAGCGCGACGGCGTAGTCGATGCCCTGCGGGAAGCGCGGCTTCATCTCGACGAGCGCCTTGCGCACCGCGTCGGAGACGGCGAGCCCGTTCGAGCCTGCCTGCTGGTACACGGCGATGAGCGTCGCCGGCGTGTTGTCGAGGCGCGTGTCGACGATGTATTGCCTGAGGCCCAGCTCCGCGCGCGCGACGTCGCCGACCTTGACCGTCGCGCTCCCATCCTGGCTTCCGCGCAGGATGATCTGCTCGTAGTCGCGCGGGTCGGTGTACGGCTGCTGCGTCACGACGGGAAACGTCATGTCGACCTGCCCCGACGACGGTCGCTGGCCGATCTGGCCCGCGCCGGTCAGCGCGTTCTGGCGATTCACCGCATTCGCGATGTCACTCGTCGTGATCGACAGCGACGCCATCCGGTCAGGGTTCATCCAGATCCGCATCGCCTGGTCGGCAGCGCCGAGGATCTGCGCCTGTCCGGCGCCGGGCACGCGCTTCAGCGCATCGAGCACGTAGACGTTCGCGTAGTTCGCGACGTAGTTCGCGCCGTAGCGGTCGCCGTGCGCGAATACGGCGATCAGCATCATGATCGACGACGACTTCTTCTGCACGGATACGCCCTGCTGCGTCACCGCCGAAGGAAGCTGCGGCAGCGCCAGGTTGACGCGGTTCTGCACCTGCACCTGCGCGGTGTCGGGGTCGGCGTCGAGCGAGAAGTAGACGGTCAGGTTGAGCTGGCCGCTCGCCGAGCTCGTCGACGACATGTAGAGCATGTTGTCGACGCCGTTGATCTGCGCCTCGATCGGTGCCGCGACCGATTGCGCGACGGTGCTCGCGTCGGCGCCCGGGTACGACGCCTGCACGGTCACCTGGACCGGCGTGATCGTCGGGTACTGCTGCACCGGCAGCACGCGCATCGCGACCGCGCCCGCGATGACGAGGACAATCGAGACGACCGCCGCGAAGATCGGGCGCTCGATGAAAAAGCGGGTGAACAAGCCTTCTCCGCCTATTGTTTGGCCGCGTCGACGGCGCTCGGCAGATCGCGGCGCGAGGGCACCGTGAGCTCGGGCATCGCACCGTTGCTGCGCACATCGGTCATCCGCGCCCCGGGCCGGGACGCTGCGTCCGGCGCGACGTAGGGCTTCGTCTTCACGGCGGCTCCGGGTCGCAGCCGCAACGCGCCGTCCGCGACGACGCGCTCGCCGACGCGCAGCCCCTGCAGCACGAACCAGCTATCGGCATACCAGTCGCCGACGACGACGGGCCGCTGCTCGACGCGATTGGTCTCGTCGACGACCCAGACGAAGTGCCCGTTGGCGCCCTGTTGCACGGCGCGCTGCGGCAGCAGGATCGCGTTGGGGTGCGTCGCGCCGAGCAGCTTCGCGCGCACGTACTGGTTCGGATGCAGCGTGCCGTCCGGGTTGTCGACCGAGGCGCGGATCAGGAACGTTCCGGTCTGCGCGTTGAACGACGGGTCGGTGAACGTGATCGTGCCGGTGTGCGGAAAGCGCGTACCGTCGACGAGCTCGATCGCCACTTCGAGCCTGTCGCCCGGCGGCAGCTTCAGTGCGCCTTGCCGCACGCGGTCGCGAACGCGCTCGAGCTCGTTCTCGGAGACGCTGAAGTTGATCCACATCGGCGAGAGCACCGACACGGTGGTGAGCTGCGCGTTCTGCGGATTGACGTACGTGCCCTCGGCGACGGCGGCGTAGCTGCTGACGCCGGCGACCGGCGAGCGGATCGTCGTGTACGAGAGATTGAGTTCGGCCTCGTTCAACTGCGCCTTCGACTGCTCGACGGCGGCGGCGGTCTGCTCGTACTGTCCCTGCGCGTCGTCCAGGTCCTTCTGCGACAGCGCTTCCTGCTCGGCGAGCGGCTTCGTGCGATCGAGATTCGCCTTCGCGACGCTCATCGCCGCCTGGTTTCGCGACAGCGCGGCCTTCGCGGCATCGACCTGCGCCTGGAAGGGCTTCTTGTCCATCTGGAACAGCACCTGTCCCGCCTTGACGACCGAGCCCTCGGTGTACGTGCGCTTGTCGAGAAACCCTGACACGCGGGCCTGGATGTTGACGGACTGCGAGCTTTGCGTCTGCGCGATGTACTCGGCGATGACGGGAACGTCCTTCGCCTCGACGGTGACGATGCCGACCTCGACGGCGGCCGGGGCCGGCAGCGCCGGCTTCTGCTCGCGGCCGCAGCCGGCGATCAGCAAAGCCGCGAGCAGCGCGCAGGCTGTGCGCGATACGCGCCGCTGCAGCGCACCGCTGCGCAATGCGCGGATTCGAAAACTGCACACGCGCATGTCATCTCCTTGACATCGCCCGTCGGATGCGAACCGGCGGGCGCCTCGACGCCGAGGCCCGGCGAGTTTAACCTTTCGCACGCGACATTGGCGGCCCGACGGAACCGGACTCGACCTGCGCGCTCCAATCGGCGGAGCCCACATTCATGACCACGATCACCACTTCCGCGGAAGGCCTTGTCGAAGGCCTGGTCGATGTGCCCGCGACGGACCTCGCGATGCCCGCATACCGCGCGATGCCGTCGACCGGCGCAGGTTTCCCGACGATCCTCGTCGTGCAGGAGATCTTCGGCGTGCACGAATGGATCCGCGACGTGTGTCGGCGCTTTGCGAAGCTCGGCTACTTCGCCATCGCGCCGGCGCTTTACGCGCGCCAGGGCGATCCGTCGCGGATCGCGGACACGCAGGCGCTGATCCGCGACATCGTCGCGAAGGTACCGGACGAGCAGGTGATGCGCGACCTCGACGCGAGCGTCGCGTATGCGCAGTCGAGCGGCAAGGCCGACACATCGCGGCTCGGCGTCACCGGCTTCTGCTGGGGCGGCCGGATCGTCTGGATGTATGCGGCTCACAACCCGCGCGTGAAGGCGGCCGTCGCATGGTACGGGCCGGTCGCGCGCGTCTATCACGACGGCGACCGGACGGCGCTCGATGTCGCGCAGAACATTCGTGCAGCGGTCCTCGGCCTCTACGGCGGCGCCGATCCCGGCATTCCGGTCGAGACGACGCGCCGGATCGAGGACGCCATGCGCAAGGCCGGCAGGACCGTCGAGATCGTCGTCTACCCGGACGCGCCGCACGCGTTCTTCGCGGACTACCGGCCGAGCTATCGCAAGGAGCCTTCCGCCGCCGCGTGGTCGCGCGCGGTCGACTGGTTCAGTTGCTACCTGTAACGCCGGCGGCCTCGAGCGCGAACCACGCACCGAGCGCGATCAGCAGCACGGCGAGCGCGCGCGTCAGCCACGCGAGCGGCAGCGCCGATGCCAGGCGGCGGCCCGCGAAGACGCCGGGAACGAGTGCGACGCCGATCGCCGACGCAGCAGCCACGTCGACGCCGCCGCTGAGTGAATTGCCAAGCGTCGCCATCGCGGCGATCGGAAGCTGCGCGACCTGGCCGATCGCGACCGCCGCGAGGAGCGGCACGCCGCGCCAGAGCTCCATCGGCACCAGTACCATCGGCCCGCCGGTTCCGGTCAGCGCCGACACGAAGCCGCCGAACGCGCCGACCGCGCAATCGGCGCGCAACGACGTCGCGCGCGTCACATCGCCTGGTGCGCGAGGCACGCGCTGCGCGAGCACGCGCACACCGGTTGCGACGAGGAGCGCGGCGAGCACGGCCAGCGACAGCCGTTTCGGCGCATAGCCGAGCACAATGGCGCCGAGGAAGGCGCCGGGGAGCGTCGCGATCACGAGTCGCCAGCCGCGCGCGAGATCGGTGCGCTCGACGCGCGCGAAGATGACGAGCGCGGCGGCGCCGGTCGCGATGAAGCTCGCCGAGCTGATCGTGATCGCATCGCGGACCTCGAGTCCGACCACGCCGATCAAAAACGGCGACAGCAGGATGCCGCCGATGCCGATGCTGCCGATCAGCGCGCCGATCACGAGCGCCGCAACGAGCGTCGCGAGCAGGTACGCGGGGCTCGCGAAAAGCGGATCGGGCAAGCGTCGACCGCGTTAGCTTCCGGGGCGCGAACGCGACGACGTCCTACGACTTCGGCGCGCCGTCGCGCGGCGCGCGGCCCATCGCGTAGAACTCGTCGTTGGGCCGCATCGAGATCATGTTCGCCATCCGGTTCGACAGGGCGAAGAACCCGGCGATCGCGCCGATGTCCCAGATGTCTTCGTCGGTGAATCCGTGCCCGCGCAGCGCCGCGAAGTCGGCATCCTCGATCGCCGCGCTCTGCAGCGCGACCTTCATCGCGAACGCGAGCATCGCCTTCTGCCGCAGCGTGATGTCGGCCTTCCGGTAGTTCACGGCGACCTGGTCGGCGACGAGCGGGTTCTTCGCGTAGATGCGCAGGATCGCGCCGTGCGCGACGACGCAATACAGGCAGTCGTTCGCGCCCGACGTCGCGACGACGATCATCTCGCGCTCGGCCTTCGTGAGCCCGCCTTCCCTCAGCATCAGCGCGTCGTGGTAGGCGAAGAACGCGCGGAACTCGTCGGGACGGTGCGCGAGCGTCACGAACACGTTCGGCACGAACCCGGCCTTCTGCTGCACCTCGACGATGCGCGCGCGGATGTCGTCCGGCAGCTCGGCGAGCGTCGGAACCGGATAGCGGCTGATGGCCGGTGCGGACATGCCGGGGCAGTGTAGCAGCATCGCCCGCGTCGAATGACGGCATACAATCGCGCCGGACGATGGCCATGGATAGCACGCCGAGCGCGCGCAACGCTACCTGTACTGGACGCCGGCCGCGGAGCGCCTCGCGCGTTACAACCCCGCGATGAAGGTCATCGTCGTGCTGCGCAACCCGATCACGCGCGCGTTCTCGCACTGGAACAAGGAGCGCCAGAACGGACGCGAGTCGCTTCCGTTCCTCGATGCGTTGCAGGCCGAGCCCGATCGGGCCGCCGCGTCGCCAACCGGGCAGGACCGCAGGAGGTCGTACGCCGAACGTGGCCGCTATGCCGCGCAGGTGTGCCGGCTCACGCGCCATTTTCCGTCCGCGCAGATACTCGTGCTGCGAAGCGAAACGTTGACCGACGCGCACGGGCGCGCGCTCGAGCACATCGCGCAGTTCCTCGCTTTGCCGGCGTTCCCGCCGCTGAAACCGATTCGCGTGAACGTGCGCCGCTACGAGCGTCCGATGCGCCACGACGAATGGGAGTGGCTCGCCGGGGCTTTTACTCCGGACATCCGCGAGCTCGAGTTACTGCTCGGCTGGGACTGCTCGGCGTGGCTGCTTCCGCCCGCGTTCGATGGCGTCGACGCGTCGGGAAGCGGCGGCTGAGCGACTTCGCGAGCTAGGTTTTCGGCGGCACGTAACCGGCGGGCATCTCGGCGCCCGCGCCGAAGAAGTGCTTTTCCATCTGCTCGGCAAGCCACTTCCGCGCCCGCGGATCGGCGAGCGACAGCCGGTTCTCGTTGACGAGCATCGTCTGGTGGCGCAGCCACTGCTGCCACGCTTCCTTCGACACGTTCTCGTAGATCCGTTTTCCGAGCTCGCCGGGATACGGCGGAAAATCGAGGCCCTCGGCCTCGCGGCCGAGCTTCACGCACTTCACCATTCGAGCCATTGGGATTCCTTTGCGCTGCGCGTACTTCGCGTCCGCTACAGGTTCTTGACGTATACCTGCGATTTGCGCTGGTAATTGTAGAGCGCCTGCTTCTGCTGCGGCAGGTCGCCGATCGAGCCGGTGCGAAAGCCGCGCTCCAGGAACCAGTGCGCGGTTTTCGTCGTGAGCACGAAGAGCTGCGTAAGCCTCAGCCTTCGCGCGCGCTGCTCGATCTCGTTCATCAGCGCTTCGCCGTAACCTTCGCGGCGGAAGTCGGGATGCACGGCGAGCGCGGCGAGCTCGCCGACGCGCTCCTGCGC
>DATJFI010000086.1:0-54430 GCA_035495715.1 Casimicrobiaceae bacterium | reverse complement strand
GCGCCATCGCCTGCACGACCTGCGCGATCCGCTGCGCGTCCGCCGTCGTCGGCGTCATCAGCGTGAACGACGCATTGACGGCGCCCGCTTCCTTGAGGAGCGCCTTCGCGCGCGCGACGTCGCGCTTCGGGATCGGAACGTTCTTCGCATAGAACGCGTTCGTCGGGGGGACCCACTGGTTGCCGACATCGGCCTCGCCGTCCATCGCGACCTGCACGATGCCGTCGCGGTCGAGCGCGAGCTCGAAGGCCTCGCGCACGCGCGGGTCGCGGCCGAGCGGATTCTTCTGCGCGAGATCGCTCTTGCCCACGTTGATCGTGATGCCCTGGTAGCCGATCTCGGTGATCTTCGTGATGCCGAGCCGCCCGTCGCTCTTGACCTGCGGCACGTCGGAGGCGGCGAGACGCTCGATGAAATCGAGCTGGCCCGAGCGCAGGTTCGCAAGGCGCACCGTCGAGTCGGGTATCGGGGTGTAGACGATCCGGTCGAAGTGCACGGCGCCCTTGTTCCAGTAATCGGCATGGCGCTCGAGCACGATGCGGTCCTGCGCGACGCGCTCGACGAACTTGAACGGCCCGGCGCAGACCGGATGCACGCCGAACTTGTCGCCCTCGGCCTGCGCGGCCTTCGGCGACACGATCATGCCGGCGCGATCGGCGAGTTGCGCGAGCAGCGGCGAGAACGGCGCCGACAGATCGAGCCGGACGGTCAGCGGATCGACAACCTCGACGCTCGCGAGCGGCGCGAGTTCGCCGCGCCGGTTCGATCCCGGCATTGTCTTGTGGCGCTCGAGGCTGTACTTGACCGCGGCGGCATCCATCTTCTCGCCGTCGTGGAACGTGACGCCGGAGCGGAGCTTGATCGTGAGCGACTTCTTGTCGGGCGACCACTGATAGCCCGTCGCGAGCTGCGGAACGATGTCGAGCTTCTCGTCGATGTCGAACAGCTTGTCGCAAAGCGCCGCGAAGACGATCCGGCCCACGAAGGTTCGCGCAAGCGTCGGGTCGAGAACGTCGGGGTCCTCGGCGAGGCCGATCCGCAGGGTTTGGGCCGACGCGCCCGCGACGAACGCGAGCGCGCACCCGATGACGAGCAGGCAGTGGCGCAGCAGGTGCATCGAATCCTCCTTTTTGATCGTCGTCTTGTCGTGGCCGACGCGACGCGCAAGCAGCCATCGTGTGTCGGCAAACCAGCATAGCATGGGGCAAATCGACGCCGCGATCGTCTGCCGGCCGTCGCGCGGGTCGGGAACTTGGCCACCGCCGCGCCGGTCCGTTCGTCACCGCGCCGGTCGCGAAAAGGTTGCCCCATGATCCGTTCGCAAGCGAAATGGCTGCTCGTCGTGTGGCTCGTCGCGTGCGGCGGCGCCCGCGCCGCCACGCTGGAGGCGATCGAGTACTACAACGCCGCGCTCGATCATTATTTCGTCACGTCGTTCGCCAACGAGATCGCGAAGCTCGACGCAGGCAACTTCGTCGGCTGGCAGCGAACCGGCCAGCACTTCACCGTCTTCGATCCGGCGACGCCAATCGCAGGCGCGTCGCCGGTATGCCGCTTCTACGGCCTGCCGTCGGCGGGTCTCGATTCGCACTTCTATTCGGCATCGCCTGCCGAATGCGCGGACGTCCTGCAGCGCTTCGCCGGTGCGTGGATGGAAGAGACCGACAATGCGTTCGGCATCTACCTGCCCGACATGCTGACCGGCGAGTGCCCGCAGGGGAGCGTGCCGGTGTATCGCGCGTGGAACGGCCGCGCCGATTCCAATCACCGCTTCACGACCGATCCGGCGACGCTGCAGGCGATGGTCGCGAAAGGCTACATCGCCGAGGGCTACGGCCCGGCGTCGATGCCGGTCGCGATGTGCTCGCCGTCGTCGTCGGCCGCACAGAACGTGCCGGTCTGCCTCGTCACCGCGTCGAATGCGGCGCCCGTCGCAGGCGCGGCCGTGACGCTGACCGCTTCGTGCACGAATGCGCCGACGGCGTTCACGTGGACGAATTGCATGAGCGCGACCGCGCAGTGCAGCACCACGTCGGCGGCGACGGGCCCGGTCACGTACACGGTCGTCGCGCGCAACGCGGCCGGCGCGAGCGTGCCTTCGAGCGTGACCGTAACGTGGCAAAGCGTATCGGCGGACGCGCCGAAGTGCACGATGGCGCGGACGTCGCAGACGAATCCACCGACGGTCGGCACGTTCGCCGCGTTCGAGGTGAGCTGCAACGTGGCGATCGGCACGTACACGTGGGACGGCTGCACGAGCACGACGCGCACGTGCGTCATCCGCGAGACCGCGCCCGGTCTGCACGCGTACACGGTGATCGCGCGGAGCGCGGGCGGCAGCAGCCAGCCGGTGACGATGACGCTCAACTGGGCCGCGAGCGCGCCGTCGCCGCCGGGGCTCTGCAACGCTTTCCCGAGCTATCTGTACAGCGATCTATCGTCGCTGACGACGCGCGTCGAAAGCGTGCTGATGCCGGTGCCGCCGGCATTCGCCTGGAACGGCGCGTGGACGGTCAGCTTCGTCGTGCCGCCGACGATGTCGGGGTCGAGCGTGGGGTCGCTGTCGTCCGCCGAGTTTTCCGGCGAGCCGACGTTCCGGGAAGTGACGATCTCGCGCACGCCTTGCGACTTCCGCGCGACCGACGCGAGCGGCGTCAACGGTCCGCTCGTTCGACAGGCCGGCATCTCGAACACGGTCCGGTTCACGACGACGCCGCGTGCAGGCTTTTCGACGCTCACGCCGGGCGGCACCTACTATTACAGCGTGCGCAATTACGAGCCGTCGAGCGGGACGATCACGTGTCCGTCGTCGCCCGGTCGCTGCGACGCGTTCGTCGAATCGACACTGCCGACCCGATGACGATTCGCGGTGCCGCTCGTCAATCGCGCCGCGCAACGGTCGCGAGCCACGGCTGCTGCTCGCGCGGGAGGCCGGCCGGCCGATAGTAGTGATCCACCAGGGTGAATCCGGCGTCGGCGAGATGGCGCGACCATGTCGGCAGATCGTGGTACGCGCCGTAGCGTCCGCGATTCCAGCCTTCCTCGTTGTGCCCGTGCGGGTTCGACGCGAAGAGGACCCCGCGCGCCTTGAGCGCAGCGCGAAGCTCGCGCAACACGCGCGGCAGCGCATCGGTCGGGACGTGGAAGAGCGAGGCATTGGCGAAGACGCCGTCGAAGTGCGACGCCGGCAGCGCGAGATGCAGGAAATCCTGCTGCCAGACGTCGCAGCCGCTCGCGGCGCGCGCCATCGCGACGAACGCCGGCGCGCCGTCGACGCCGATCGCATGGTGACCGCGCGCCTTGAATGCGCGCAAATCGCGTCCCGGGCCGCAGCCGAAGTCGAGGATCGTGAATGGCAGCGCGCCCTCGATCTGCGTGAGCAGCGCGTCGATGTTCTGCGTGACGTCGTGATCGCGCGTCGCGTCGCGGAACGGCTGCGCCTGACGCTCGTAGTGATCGAGCGTGACGCGGGAGATCGTGTCGTGATCGGAGTCGGGCATAGCGCTACTGATCGCGGGCGCGCAGCGCATCGGCGAGCCGGTTGCCGCCGTCGCGGCGCCGCGGGACACCGGCCGCGCGGTCGACCGCGTGCGCGAGAACGCGGATCGCATGCAGCGCTTCGCGGCGGCCCGTTGCGCGCGTGCCATCGGCGATCTGATGGCGGCAGCTCGTGCCGTCGGCGACCACGAGCGTGTCGTCGCCGGCGCTGCGCACCGCGGGCAGCAGCGACAGCTCGGCCATTCGCATCGAAACGTCGTAATGCCGGGCCGCGTAGCCGAACGCGCCCGCCATGCCGCAGCAGCCGGAATCGATCGGCTCGACGGCGAGGCCGGGGATCCAGCGCAGAACGTCGAGCGTCGCACCGGCTGCGTCGAACGCCTTCTGATGGCAATGCCCGTGCACGAGCGCGCGCTTTTGCGCAAGTGCCGCGAGCGACAACGGCGCGCTGCCTGCCTTGCGCTCGCGAACGAGAAACTGCTCGATCGTAAGCGCGCGCTCGGCGATGCGGTCGGCGGTGTCGCCAAGACGCATCGCGAGGAACTCGTCGCGCAGCGTGAAGAGGCACGACGGCTCGAGTCCGGCGATCGCTGCGCCGGCGGCGACGTAGGGTGCGAGCGCGTCGAGCATCCGCCGCGCCTCGTGCCGCGCCTCGTCGACGAAGCCATATGCGAGGAGCGTGCGCCCGCAACACAGGGGCCGCGCATTCGCGCCTTCGTGTGGCGACGCCACGGCGACCTCGGCGCGATAACCGGCCGCGCGCAGCACGCGCAATGCCGCGTGCGCGTTCTCCGGCTCGAACGCGTTGGTGAAGCTGTCGACGAACAGGACGACGTCCACCGGCTCGATGTCGTGCGTCGCTCGCCCGCGATAACCGCGGAAGAACGTGTTGTAGCGGAAGCGCGGCAGCGAGCGCTGCGCCGCGACGCCGGTCGGCGTTTCGAGCGCGCGCGCCAGTAGAGGCACGCGCTCGCGCAGATCGACGAGCGGCGCGAGCGCCGCCGCGTGCGGCGCCCAGCGCGGCAGCTTCGCAATCAGCCGATCGTGCAGCGGCACGCCGTGCCGCCGCTGCCACTGGTACTGGAACTCGATCTTCATCCGCGCCATGTCGACGCCGGTCGGGCACTCGCGGCGGCAGCCCTTGCAGCTCACGCAAAGGTCGAGCGCCTCGCGCACCGCGGCGAGCGCCGCGCCGTCGTCGCCGAGCTGACCGGACAGCGCGAGGCGCAGCGTGTTCGCGCGGCCGCGCGTCAGGTGGATCTCGTCCCCGGTGACGCGGTAGCTCGGACACATCGTGCCGGCGTCGAACTTGCGGCAGTGGCCGTTGTTGTTGCACATCTCCACCGCCTTCGCGTAGCCCTGCGACGCGTCGCCGCCGGTGCCTGGCGGCGTCAGCGCGCCGCTCAAGGCGTCGTTCTGCACGTTCCACGCCGACCAGTCGAGGCCCGTTTCGAGCGGCAGCGTCCGATAGCTCGGCTGGAAGCGAAAGAGCGACGCGTCGTCCATTCGCGGCGCGCGCACGATCTTCCCCGGATTCATCAGCCCCCGCGGATCGAACAGGTCCTTGATTTGCGCGAACGCTTTCGCAAGGCGCGGGCCGAACTGCCAGTCGACCCATTCGCTGCGCACGAGCCCGTCGCCGTGCTCGCCGGAAAAGGCGCCCTTGTACTCGCGTACGATGGCTGCGGTCTCCTCGGCGATCGCGCGCATCTTCGCGGCGCCGTCGCGGCGCATGTCGAGGATCGGCCGCACGTGCAGCGTCCCGACCGACGCGTGCGCGTACCAGGTGCCGCGCGTGCCGTGCCGCGCGAAGATTTCGCTCAGCCGGTCGACGTAATCGGCGAGGTGCGCAAGCGGCACCGCGCAGTCCTCGATGAACGACACCGGCTTCCCGTCGCCGCGCAGGCTCATCATGATGTTGAGCCCCGCCTTGCGCACGTCCCACAGCGCTTTCTGCGCCTTCGGATCCGGGATCTTCACGAGCGAGCCGGCGTGTCCGATGTCGCCGAGCAGCGCTTCGAGATCGGCGAGCTTCCGCGCGGCCGGCGCCTCGTCGTCCGCGATGAACTCGACGAGCAGGATCGCCTGCGGCGAAGCCGTAAGCGCCCGCTCGATGACCGGCCGGAACGCCGGGTTGTCGCGCGCGAGGTCGATCATCGTGCGGTCGACGAGCTCGACGGCGGCGGGCGACAGCGCGACGAGGTGACGCGTCGCTTCCATTGCGTCGTGCAGCGTCGCGAAGTTCACAACCCCCAGCGCGCGGTGCCGCGGCAGTGGCGCACAGCGCAGCGTCAGCGTGCGCGTCCACGCGAGCGTCCCCTCGCTGCCGACGAGCAGGTGCGCGAAGTTGACGTCGCCGTCGGGCGAGTAGGGACGCACGCTCTGCGGATGGAAGATGTCGACGTTGTAGCCGCCGACGCGCCGCAGCACTTTCGGGACGACGCGCTCGATTTCGTCGCGCTCGCGGAGGCCCAGCTCGCGCAACCCGCCGAGCAGCGCGTGCATCCGGGGCATCGCCTCGTCCATCGCGCGCTCCGGCCCGAAGCGCGCCTCGGTGCCGTCGGCGAGACGTGCATCGATCGCGACGACGTTGTGGACCATGTTGCCGTAGGCGAGCGAACGCGAGCCGCAGGAATTGTTGCCCGCCATGCCGCCGAGCGTCGCCTGCGCCGACGTGCTGACGTCGACCGGGAACCAGAGGCCGTGAGGCCGCAGCCACGCGTTGAGCGCGTCGAGGACGATGCCGGGCTCGACGGTGACGGTCTGCGCGTCCGGGTCGAACGCGACGACGCGTGTCAGACGCTTGCTGTGATCGACGACGAGTGCGGCGCCGACCGTCTGCCCGCACTGCGAGCTGCCGGCGCCGCGCGGCAATATGGGCATCGAAAGATCGGTGCAGATCGCCATCGCCGCGCGCACGTCGTCGTCGCTGTGCGGGACCAGCACGGCGAGCGGCATCACCTGGTAGATCGACGCGTCGGTCGCGTATCGGCCGCGCGATGCGATGTCGGTCAGCAGCTCACCCTCGATCGCGCCGCGCAGGCGCCAGAACGCGGAGCCCGTGTCGCCTGGCGAATGGAATACGAGCGGTCGGACGGCGGGCGAATTCACCGGAAGAGAAGGCCTCGTTTGCGGTCGTGCGCGGTGCCGCGTGCGAACATCCGGTCAGCGCGCGCCCACCGATTATAGGAGCCGCGAAGCGCGCAACCCGGCTTGTGACGAAGCGCGAAGATTGTGTAGTATCGGACACCAAAGCCGCGAAGCGCCTTGTCTTTCGCCGGATGAGCCGTCCGCTCGAACCGGCCCTACGCCCGATCGCCGCCGTCGATTCCGATATCGACGCGCGCGACGCGCGTCGTCGAATCCAGGCGCCGACGAAGGCGTTTTCGCGCAGGACCATCGAAGGAGGGGCAACGATGAATCCGATCTTCCAGCCACTTCGCGTGGTGCGTCGCGCCGCGCTCGTCATCGCGGCGGCCGCGTGTGCGGCACTCGTCGCGCCCGCCGCTGTCGCGCAAACCGAGATCAAGCTCGGCCACGTCGGCGAGCCGGGTTCGCTGTTCCAGAAAAGCGCCGACGAGTTCGCGAAGCGCGCGAACGCGAAGCTCGGCGGCAAGGCGAAGGTGATCGTTTACGGCTCGAGCCAACTGGGCGGCGACAAGGAGATGATCCAGAAGCTCAAGCTCGGCACGCTCGACATGGCGCTGCCCTCGACGGTGATGAGCTCCGAGGTCGACATCGCCGGCATCTTCGAGATGCCCTACATCGTCAAGGACCGCGAGCACATGAAGCGGATCGAGAAGGACGTCTTCTGGCCGATGATCGAGCCGGCGATCGAGAAGAAGGGCCTTACCGTGCTCGCCGTCTGGGAGAACGGCGTTCGCCACATCACCAACAACAAGCGTCCGATCAAGGTGCCCGGCGACCTGGCCGGCATCAAGCTGCGCGTGCCTGAAGGCAAGTGGCGCGTGAAGATGTTCCAGGCCTACGGCGCCAATCCGAGCCCGATGAAGTTCTCCGAGCTCTTCACCGCGCTGCAGACCGGCGTGATGGACGGAGAGGAAAATCCGCTCACGCAGATCTATTCGGCGAAGCTGCAGGAAGTGCAGAAATACCTTTCGCTGTCGGGGCACGTCTACACGCCGGCGTATCTGACCGTCGGGACGAACCACTGGAGGAGCCTGCCCGCCGACGTGCGCCAGGTCCTCGAGGACACGGCGAAGGAAACGCAGGCGTTCGTCTACACGACCGCCGCGCACGACGAGGAGGACCTGCTCGGCAAGCTGAAGCAGGCCGGCATGCAGGTCAACGACGTCGACAAGGACGCGTTCGTCGCCGCAAGCAAGCCGATCTACGACGAATTCGCGAAGGAAGTGCCGGGCGCGCAGGCCGCGATCGACAAGGCGAACGCGCTCCGCAAATGAAGGACGTGAGCGCCGAAGGGCCGCCCCGAGGCGCGAACCCGTCCCCTCGGGGGGCAGCGCAGCGGCGTGAGCCGCAAGCGTGGGGGGATCATTTCCGGACCGTGTACGGGCGCTTCCTCGAAGTGCTCGTTTCGGCGCTGATGATCGTGCTGTTCGCCGAGGTGACGCTCGGTGTCGTGTTCCGCGCAATCGGCGCGTCGCTCATCTGGTACGACGAGATCGCCTCGGTGCTGCTCGCGTGGCTCACGTTCTACGGCGCGGCGCTCGGGTCGGTCAAGCGCGCGCACATCGGCTGCCCGGAGCTCGTGCAGGCGATGCCCTGGCGCGCGCGCCGCATCATGAACATCGTCGCGCAGCTCCTCGTGATCGGCTTCTTCGTGCTGCTGGGTTGCGTCGGCGTTTCGATCATGCCGGTGCTCGCGACCGACGCGCTCGTCAGCGTTCCCGAGATCCCGATGAGCGTCGTCCAGTCGGTGATCCCGATCTCGTCGGCGCTGATCGTCGTCGCGGAAGCCATGCACCTCGTCGACCTGATCCGCGAGCGCGCGGCGCCGGTGGCGACCGGCGGCCTTGCGCTGTCGGAAGGCCTGCATTGACGTAAGAGCGCGCCATGACGATGCTCGTGCTGTTCGCCGCCGTGCTCGCGCTGGTGCTGATCAACGTGCCGATCGCCGTGTCGCTCGGGATCGTCGCCGTCGTCGCGATGGTCGCTTCGCACGGCATCGCCGTCCTGCCCAATCTCGCGGTCGTCACGTACAACGGCGCGACGAGCTTTCCATTGCTCGCGATCCCGCTCTTCATCCTGGCGGGCTCGATCATGAACGCGTCGGGGATCTCGCGGCGGCTGATCGCGTTCGCGTCGTCGGTGTTCGGCTGGATCCGCGGCGGTCTCGCGCACGTGTCGATCGGCGCGTCGCTGTTCTTCGCGGAGATCTCGGGCTCCGCGGTCGCCGACGTCGCCGCCCTCGGCTCGATCCTGATCCCCGGCATGAAGGCGAAGGGCTATCCGGCGCCGCTCGCCGCCGCCGTGATGTCGTCGGCGGCGACGCTTGCGGTGATCATCCCGCCATCGATCCCGATGATCCTCTACGCGGTGATGGCGGGAACTTCGGTCGTGCAGCTCTTCGTCGCCGGCATCGTGCCGGGCATCATCGGCGGCATCGGCCTCATGGGGATGGCGTACGTGTTCGCCCGCCGCTACAACCTGCCGCGGGAGCACGCGTTCTCGTGGGCGAACGTCGCGAAGACCGGGCGCGAGGCGCTGTGGGCCTTCCTGCTGCCGATCATCATCCTCGGCGGCATCTTCGGCGGCGTCGTGACGGCGACCGAGGGTGCGGCGCTCGCGGTGGTTGCGGCGCTCTTCGTCGGCCTCGTCATCTATCGCGAGCTCGACATCGCGGAACTGAAGCGCGCGATCGTCGAAGGCGGCGTGCAGACGGCCGTCGTCATGCTGCTCGTCGCGACGAGCGCGCTGCTCGGCACGTACCTGTCCGAAGTGCAGGCGCCGCAGCATCTCGCGCAGGCCGTCTCGGCGACGACGCACGACAAGTGGCTCGTGCTCGCACTCCTGAACGTGCTCTTTTTGCTGCTCGGCATGTTCCTGCACTCGGCGGCCGCGATCATTCTCGTCGTCCCCGTCGTCATGCCGCTCGTGAACGCCGTCGGCATCGACCCGGTGCACTTCGGCCTGATCGTCACGGTCAATCTCGGCATCGGCCAGCAGACGCCGCCGGTCGCGAGCGTGCTCATGGTCGCAAGCGCGATCGCGAAGGAGTCGATCTGGCAGGTCACGCGCGTCAACGTCTGGTTCGTCATGGTGCTCCTCGCCGTTCTGTTGCTCGTGACCTACGTTCCGGTCACCGGACTCGGGCTCGTGCATCTGTTTTATCAATGACGCCGCAAGCCGCCGACGATCCGATCCACGTTTCGCGCAACGGCGCGATCGCGACGGTCATGCTGAACCGTCCGCAGAAGCTCAACGCGCTCACGAAGTCGATGTGGCGCGATCTCGGCGTTGCCGTTCAACGGCTGTCCGCAGACCGCGACGCTCGCTGCATCGTCTTGCGTGGCGCGGGCGAGCGTGCGTTCTCGCCCGGCAACGACATCGGCGAGTTCGCGAGCGAGCGGTCGAGCAAGGCGCAGGCGCGCGAATACGGCGCCTTCATGCACGAGACGGCGCGCATCCTCGACGCGTGCCCGATTCCGATGGTCGCGCAGATCCACGGCATCTGCGTCGGCGGTGGCCTGGAGATCGCGGCGCTTTGCGACATCCGCATATGCGGCGAGGGCAGCCGCTTCGGTGCGCCGATCAAGAATCTCGGCCTCGTGATGGCGTATGCCGAAATGGCGCCGCTCGTGCGCCTCGTCGGTCCCGACGTCGCCCTCGAGATTTTGCTGGAGGGCCGCATCCTCGACGCGGCGGAGGCGAAGGCGAAGGGCCTCGTCACTCGCGTCGTGGCCGACGCCGACGTCGCGTCGGAAGTCGCGGCGACCGCGGCGCGTATCGCCGAAGGCGCGCCCCTCGTCGCGCGCTGGCACAAGAAATTCGCGCGGCGTCTTCGCGATCCCGCGCCGATCTCGGAAGCGGAGGCGGACGAGTGCTTCGACTGCTTCGACACGCAGGACTTCCGAAACGGATTCGCCGCGTTCCTCGCGAAGCAGAAGCCGCGGTTCGAGGGACGCTGATGTCCGACACGCCGATCGACGCGCCGAGCGCAGGAAAACGCGAGCCGTCTTCGCATCCGGGCCCGCTTCGCGGTATGCGGGTGCTCGAGCTCGCGCAGATCATGGCGGGCCCGACGTGCGGGATGATGCTTGCCGACATGGGCGCCGACGTGATCAAGGTCGAGAAGCTGCCCGGCGGCGACGACGCGCGCGGTTATCGCGAGCCGCGCGTCAACGGCGTGTCGGCACCGTTCATGATGCTGAACCGCAACAAGCGCGGCATTGCGCTCAACCTGAAGCTGCCTCGGGGCCGCGAGGTGCTGCTGCGGATGGTTCGCGACGCCGACGTGCTGACCGAGAACTACCGGCGCGGCACGCTCGAGAAGCTCGGCCTCTGCTACGACGTGCTGTCGGCGGTCAATCCGGGGCTGATCTACTGCGCGGTGTCCGGGTACGGGCGCACGGGCCCGGCCGGCGACAAGGGCGGCTTCGACCTGATCGCGCAGGGATTCGCGGGGCTCATGTCGATCACCGGCGAGCCGGGCCGTCCGCCGGTGAAGCCCGGCAACTCGGTCGCCGACATCAACGCGGGCATCCTCGCGGCACTCGGCATCGTCGCCGCGTACGCGCACAAGCTCCGCACCGGCTTGGGCCAGGTCGTCGACACGTCGCTGATGGAAGCGGCGCTGCAGCAGACGTACTGGCACGCGTCGATCTACTTCGCGACCGGTTCGTCGCCGGGACCGCTCGGCTCCGCGCACCTGCTGACGGCGCCGTATCAGGCGTTTCGTACGCGCGACGGATGGATCAACATCGGCGGCGCGAACCAGGCGAACTGGGAGCGCATCGCCGACGTCCTCGGGCACCCGGAGTGGCGCGACGATTCGCGCTTCGCGACGAACTCGGCGCGTATGGAGAATCTGCCGGCGCTCGTCGACGCGATGAACGCGGTGCTCGCGACACGCACGAAAGCCGAATGGATCGACGCGTTCGACGCGGCCGGCGTGCCGGTCGGTCCTGTTCACTCAATCGGCGAGGCGCTGACGCATCCGCAGACGATCGCGCGCGAGATGGTCGTTCCGCTCACGCATCCTCAGGCGGGCGCGACGCGCGCGCTTGGCTGCCCGATCCATTTTTCGCGGACGCCGACGCGCATCACCCGTCCGGCGCCGATGCTCGGGCAGCACACGCGCGCGCTTTTGCGCGAGTACGGTTACGACGATGCGCAGGTCGATGCCCTCGTGGCCGAGGGCGTCGTCGAATCGGTCGACGACGAGGCGGCGCCTCCGCGCGACGCGCCGGGCTCGCACGCGTAGACGCACTTGATGCCGTCCCAGTGCGCGTGCACGCGTTTGGTATCGATCTCGCAACGCAGCGACAGGTCGTCGCCGAAACCCGGGCGCTTCTCGACGTGCAGGTACTCGCCGTCGGGCGCGCCGACGAACGCGAGACCGTGGCGGCGCAGGTAATCGCCGAACGGAACCAGCGCGCCATGCTGCCAGATCTCGACGAGTCGCGCGTATTCGTGCGGCAGCTTCGGCGCGAGCTCGTCGGCGTCGATCTTCGCGAGCCCATCGGGCGCGAGAACGCGGATCACCTCGCGCAGCACGCCGATCTTGTCGCCGAAATAGAGCCATGCGACCTGGCTCACGACGAGGTCGAACGCGTCATCCGGAAACGGCAGCCCGGCCGCGACGTCGCCGTATGCCATCGCCGGCAGCGCGCGCTCGGGCGCTCGGTCGTCGACCGGCAATCCGCGGTCGGCGGCGTTGCGCAGGAGGATTTCAGGGTTGCCGTCGCGCGGCTCGCGGTTCATGCCGCAAAGCTCGACCCGCGCGCCATAGCGCGCGCGCAATTCGAGCAGCGCCGTGCCGTAGCCGGGGCCGAGCTCGAGGATGCGCACGACGTCCCGGCGGCCGAGGCGGGCGTCGATCTCGCGGAGGACCGGGCCGACGTGCTGCTCGAGGTCGTGCACGCCGCGGCCGCGGTGGCCGAGCTTGCGGCGGTAGACCTCGTCGCACAGGGTGTCCATGGCCGTAATTGTCGGCTATCCTAGCCGGCCGCGCGCAGCACCGGGTCGAATTTCGGGGAGGTCCGCATGGAAAGACTCGACAACGCTCGCATCCTGATCTACAGCCACGACAGCTTCGGCCTCGGGCACCTGCGCCGTTGCCGAGCGATCGCGCACGCGATCGTGGACCGCTACAAGGGCGTGTCGGTGTTGATCCTCTCGGGCTCGCCGATCATCGGCAGCTTCGACTTCCTGCCGCGCGTCGATTTCGTCCGCATACCGGGCGTCGTCAAGCTCACGAACGGCGAGTACCAGTCGCTCGGCCTGCATATCGACCTCGATCAGACGATGGCGATGCGCGCGGCGATCATCCAGCAGACCGCCGAGAGCTTCCGGCCGCACCTCTTTCTCGTCGACAAGGAGCCGCTGGGCTTGAAGGGCGAGGTCACGCGCACGTTGCGCATGCTGAAGGCGCGCGGGACGACGCTCGTGCTGGGCTTGCGCGACATCATGGACGAGCCGGCGATGCTCGTGCGCGAATGGAAGCGCAAGAAGGTGCTGCCGGCCCTCGAGCACCTGTACGACGAGATCTGGGTCTACGGCCTCGCGCGCTTCGCCGATCCGCTTTCGGGCGTCGCGTGCCCGGCGAGCGTGCGCGCCAAGATGGTCTACACCGGCTACCTGCGGCGCAGCGTGCCGCGGCGCCAGACGAGCGAGCCGCCGGTACGGCGCGAGCCGTACGTACTCGTGACGGTCGGCGGCGGCGATGACGGCATGGCGGTCCTCGACTGGGTCCTCGCCGCGTACGAGCACGATCCCGGGCTGCCGCTCGGTGCAGTGATCGTCACCGGTCCGTTCATGGCGCCCGCCGACCAGCGCCATTTTCGCGAGCGCGCCGAGCGTCTCGGACGTATCGAGGTGCTGACGTTCGATGCCAATCTCGAGGCGCTGATGGAGCGCGCGGTCGGCGTCGTGTCGATGGCCGGCTACAACACGTTCTGCGAGATCCTTTCGCTCGACAAGCGCGCGATCCTCGTGCCGCGCGTGCGGCCGCGCCGCGAGCAGGTGATGCGCGCGATGCGCGCCGCGGCGCTCGGGCTTGTGTACACGCTCGATCCGGAAAGTGCGCACGAGCCGGCCCTGATGACGCGCGCGTTGCGCGGTCTCGGACAGCAGCCGGCGCCGTCGCAACGCGGCGCGGCCGCGATGCTCGACGGGCTCGACGTGATCACCGGCCTCGTCGCCGAGCGCGTCGGACGACCGATGCCGAGGCGCGAGCGCGCATTCGCGCAAGGCTGACGATTCCATGGGCAGTGCGGTACTGATCTATGTCCAGCATTTGCTGGGCATCGGTCACCTGATGCGCGCGCGCGCGCTCGCCGAGGCGATCGCCGGGCGCGGATTCGACGTGCACCTCGTCACCGGCGGCATGCCGATCGGCGGACGCCTGCCGCGCGGCGTGCACACGATCCAGTTGCCGCCTATCCGCGTATCGGATGCGAGCTTCAATCCGCTGCGCGACGGCGCGTTCACGCCGATCGACGACGCCTACCGCGAGCGCCGTCGCACCCTGTTGCTCGAAGCGTTCGACAGGGCGCAGCCGTCGGCGGTGCTGTTCGAGACGTTTCCGTTCGGCCGGCGGGCGCTGCGCTTCGAGCTCTTTCCGCTGCTCGAGCGGATCGACGCCGCGCGCCCGCGGCCGCTCGTGATCTCGTCGATCCGCGAGATCCTGCAGCTCGCGCCGAAAGAGGAGCGCGAGCGCGAGATGGTCGACTGGGCCGCGCGCTGGTTCGACGCGATCTTCGTGCACGGCGACCCGCGTTTCGCGCGCTTCGAGGACACGTTCCCGTTCGTCGACGCGTTGACGCCGCCGGTGCATTACACGGGCTTCGTTCGCAACGACGACGCGCAAGGTCACGCGCGCGAAGGCGTGCGCGACGAGGTCGTCGTGTCCGCCGGGGGTGGGGCCGTTGGCATCGAGCTCCTCGCGACCGCGCTCGCCGCGCAGCGGTTGTCGCGGTTCGGTCATTTGACCTGGCGCGTGCTCGCCGGCCCCAACATTGCCGATGCGGGCCTCGAGCGGCTGCGGCACGCGAGCTTGCCGAACGCGATCGTCGAGCGCTCGCGCATCGACTTCGCCGCGCTGTTGCGGCGCGCATTCGTCTCGATCTCGCAGGCGGGCTACAACACGACGATGGACGTGATGGGAAGCGGCGCGCGGCCCGTCGTCGTGCCGTTCACCGGTCGCGGCGAGACCGAGCAGCGCGCGCGCGGCGAGCGCCTTGCCGCGTTCGGCCTCGCCGTCGTCGTCGACGATCGCTCGCTCACGCCGGAGCGCCTCGCGGCGGCCGTCGACGACGCGGGCACGCGGGACGCGTTCGCGCGCTGGGATTTCGCGAGCGACGGCGCGACGCGGACGGCCGACCTCGTCGTCGAGCTCCTCGACGCGCACGGACGCGAACCGGCGAAGAGCGCGGCGTGATCGCCGATGCGCTCGCGCGCGAGCTCGACCTGTGGGTCGCGCAGGGTCGGCGTGCGACGCTGTGGCTGCGCGATGACGACGCGTGCGGCGACTCGCCGGCGCTCGCGCGGCTGCTCACGCTGGCGCGAACGCATGCAGTGCCCGTCGCGATCGCCGCGATACCGGCGGCGCTCGAGCCCACACTCGCCGCGGCGCTCGAGGGTTGCCGCGAGGCGACCGTGGTCCAGCACGGTTTCGCGCATCGCAACCATGCGCCGGCCGGCGAGCGCAGCGCCGAGCTCTTCGAGGGACGCGATGTGCGCGTTTGCATCGGCGAGCTTCGCCGTGGCAAGGAGCGGCTCGAACGCACGTTCGGCGATCGCTTCGTGCCGATCGTCGTGCCGCCGTGGAATCGCGCGGGCGAGAAGCTCGTGACCCATCTTGGAGCGGTCGGATTCACGGGCTTGTCGCGTTTCGGCCCCCGTGCCTCGCCCGAGGCCGCTCCGGATCTGCCGCAGGTCAACACGCACGTCGACCCGATCGCGTGGCGTCGCGATCGGCGTTTCATCGGCGACGATGCGGCGCTGTCGCGTCTGATCGCGCATCTGCGCGCGCGGCGCGAGGGCGACTGCGATCCCTTCGAGCCGACCGGCGTTCTCACGCATCACCTCGCGTTCGACGCGAGCGCATGGGCGTTCGTCGACGCACTGCTTGCGTTTACGGCGCCCCATCCGGCGTGCATCTGGCTCGACGTGCACCAGGCGTTCGCGCTCGGTTCCGCGCGTGATCATTTGCGTCCGATCAGCATGAACCGCGTGTAGCGGCGCAGCGTCCGCTCGCCTGCGAACGCGACGTCGCGCATCGGCGCCTGGGCGCGAAAGGCGGCGAGGTCGGCCACACAATTGACGTGCTCGCGCACGGCGACATAGTCGTTCGACTGCAACACGAGCCGCTGTCCGTCCGGCACGCGCGCATACCAGCGGCCGAAGTCGTCGACGTGCTCGCAGCTCGTGTTGATCAGCAGATCGGCCGCGTCCGCCGCATAGTCGAGCTCGCGCATGTCGGCGGTGCGCGCTTCGAACCGTCCGTGCGCGACGTGTGTCGCGTTGAGGGAGCGCGCAACGTCGGCGCAGCCCGGATCGATGTCGACGCTGACGATGCGCTCGATCGCGAAGCGCCGGTCATGCAGCAGCACGGCACCGAGCACGCCGATCCAGCCGCCGAGCACGACGATCGTGCCGTAGCGGCCGCCGCAGGTCGCGTGCAGCGTGTCGACGAGCCAGCGCTTGCTCGCCATCTGGTTGCGATTGAGACCGACCGCGATGCCCGCTTCCTGATGGCGTGAAAGCGTCGTCAGGATGTCGCGGAGGAATGCGCTGTCCTCGTAGACGGCGAGGCCGGCGAGGATGTCGCGATAGAACTCGTCGTCGAACGACGTCACGGGGCGTTTCCCTTGAATGGGCCGATGCCGTATGCTGTCGAGACAGGCAGGCGTCCGGCTCGCGCGATCGGCGCCGGACGGCGGGGACGCGACATGGACGTATCGCAGGAAGCGGAGATGCTGCGGAACGTGCCGCTCTTCAGCGGCCTTTCCGCATCGGAATTGAAGCTCCTTGCCTTCACGAGCGAGGTGCACTCGTTCGCGCCCGGCGACACGCTGATGCGCCAGGGCGACCCGGCCGATTGCGCGTACGTGATCCTCGAAGGCGACGCCGAGGTGCTGGCCCGCACGCCGGCCGGCGAATTCGTCGTCGCGACGCTCGGGCCCAATGCGATGCCCGGCGAAATCGGCGTCCTCACCGATGCGCCGCGCAGCGCGACCGTGCGCGCGAAATCGCGCGTGCGCGCATTGCGGATCTCGCCCGATGTGTTCCTGCGGCTCGCGTCGGGCCGACCCGAGCGTGCGCTGCACGTGATGCGCCAGCTTTCCGCGCACATCGCGAAGGACCTGCACACGCTCGCCGCGCTCAAGGAAGAGCTTTCGAAGGCGCAGGCGGCCGCGGCTGCGGTGCAGAACGCGCCGCGCTGAGCGGACGCTCGAGCGGAACGTTCCACTCGCGGGCCGCAAGCGTGCCGTCGTTCGACAGCGCGAAGCGGTGCAACGTCGCCGGCGACAGCTTGACCGGCGGCTTGCCGGTCATGTCCCAGCCGGTCGCGATCGCGAGCAGCGCGCGCAGCACACCGTTGTGCGTAATGGCGACGATCGGCGAGCGGGCGTCAAGCGTCGCGAGCCAGCGGCGGATGCGCGCGATCACGTCGCGCGGACTTTCGCCACCGGGGGGACGGAAATCCAGGCCGCGCCGCTCGTTCGCGGCGAACGCGTCGCCATGGCGCGCGGAGAGTTCATCGAGCCGTTGACCTTCCCAATCGGCCCAGTCCATCTCGATCAGCGCCGGCTCGATCCGCGGCGCGCGTCCGGAAACGAGCGTCGCGGTTTCGACGGCGCGCGCAAGCGGGCTCGACAACCAGTCGATCGGCTCGTCGTTTGCGAACGTGGCGCGCCAGCGCAGCGCTTCCATGCGGCCCGCGGCCGACAGGGCGATGTCGCGGCGCCCCTGCATGCGTCCGTCGACGTTCCAGTCGGTGCTCGCGTGGCGGACGAACGCGATCAGCACGAGATGGCCGCTGCATCGGCACGCCGGCAACGGGCAAGCGTGTCGCGAACGATGGCATCGAGTTGCCGGGCGGCCGACGATACGTCGTGATGCGCGAGCACGTGGGCGAGCGCTGCGGCGCCCATGCGTGCGCGAAGCGCCGGATCGCCGAGCAGTGTGCGGATCGCCTCGGCAAACGCGCCGGGATCGCGCGCCGGTACGAGAAGACCGGTTCGCCCGGCCGCGACGATGCCCGCGACGCCCGGCGTATCGGCGCCGACGACCGGAACGCCGCACGCCTGCGCCTCGAGAAACGCGACGCCGATCGCCTCGTCGACCGCGGGCCACACGAAGAGATCGCTCGCGCGAAGCTCGCGTGCGATCGCGTAGGGCGCGAGCGCGCCCGCAAAGGTTACCCGCGACGCGAGCGGCACGAAGGCGGCGGCGACCGCAGCGCGCGCAGGACCGTCGCCGACGATCGTCAGCTCGAACGCGATAGCGTCGATCCGTCGCAGCGCATCGGCGAGCAGCCGGTAGGACGCGAGCTTCGCCCCGTCGCGCATCATCGCGACCGTGACGATCCGCGGCGGACGATTCGGCGTAATCGTCGTCGCGCGTGGCGAAACGGCGAAGCGCGCAACGTCGATGAACGGCGCCAGCATCGCGAACGGCGCCGCGGGGCCACGAGCGCCTCGCACCTGCGCGACGTCCGCGGGATTGACGAAGACGATGGTGTCGGCGGCGCGGGTCGCCGCGTGCGCCGCCGCGTAGCCGAGCGCCCAGGCGCCGTCGCGCTGCTTCGGCGCGATCGACGCTTCGGCGACCACATAAGGAATGCGCAGCGCGCGCGTCACGAACGGGCCGACGTGATCGGGCGCCTTGTGATGCAAGTGATACGTGAACCACAGCGTTGGCGCATCGCCGTCGCGGCAGCGCGCGGCGAAGCGCTGCGCGATGCGCTCGCCGATCCGCGCGAGCCGCGCCTGGCGGCAGGCATCGCCGCTCGCATCGAAGCTCCGGAAGCGCGACGCGAGCGTCACGCGGTGGCCCGCGAGCCGCAACGCGTCGAGCAGCGCGTTCGCGAGCGCGCGATCGCCGGAAGGCACCGGATGATCGGGCGCCTTCAGCGGCGCGTAGAACGCGATGTTCACGCGTGCGCGAGACAGAACGAAAAACGCTCCGCCAACCGGTCGGCGCCGCCGTCGAGCGAGAAGTGCCCCGTGGTCCGCTCGAATCCCGCTTCGCCGAGCGCGTGACGCAACTGCGGGTCGGCAATGAGCCGCGTCAGCGCCGACGCGAGCTCGTCGGCCGCGCGCGGCGCCACGAGCAAACCGGTCTCGCCGTCGACGATCAGCTCGGGAATGCCCGACACGCGCGTCGACACGCAGGCAAGCCGCTGGCTTTGCGCCTCGAGCAGCACGTTCGGCAACCCGTCGCGGTCGCCGTCGCTCGCGATCCGCGACGGCAGCACGAATACGTCGGCGGCCCGGTACGCGCCGAGCACGACCGCGTGCGCCTGCGGACCGAGCCAGCGGATCCGCGCGTCGATGCGCAACTCCCGTGCGAGCGCCTTCAGCATCGGCAGCTGCGGACCGTCGCCGACATGCAGCAGTTGCCAGTGCCGTTCCGGCGGAATGCATGCGAGCGCGCGCAGCAGGTCGTCGAAACCCTTCTTGTCGACCGCGCGGCCAACGGCGAGCAGCGTGACCGGCGAGCGTTCGTTGCGGCCGTCCGCCGACGAGCGCGTGCGCGACGGCGCCGGAAAGCGCGAGGTATCGATGCCGTGATAGACGAGGTCGACGTTGCCGGCGTGCGGCGCGAGCTCGCGCAGATGCGATGCATTGCACGACGTGCACGTGGCGACGAACGTGCACTCGGCGAGCTTCTCGCGCTTCTCCCATTCGGGAAGCGTCCAGATGTCCTTTGCGTGCGCCGAAACGCTCCATGCGAGCCCGCGCAGCATGGCCGCGTAACGGGCGACCGACGCCGGCGTATGCAGGAAATGCGCGTGCAGATGCGCGACGTCCGCCGGCAGCTCGGTCGCGAGCACGAGCGCCTGCCCGAAGCGGCGCGCCCGATTGCGGGTCCGGTCGCGCCGGAAGTCGCGCCGCCATGCCGAGACCGCCTTCGCGTAACCGGGCAGCCTGCGGGCCTTGCTCCATGCGCGAAGCACGCGCAGCGGCCCGTGATGCAGGTACTCGGGAAGATAGGTAACGCGCGCCTTGATCTCGCCGTGCAGCGGGTGCGTCGCGCGATCGGTCGGCCGCCGCAGCGAGAAGAGCGCGAGCGAAAAGCCGCGCCGCTCGAGCGCGAGGAGTTCCTGCGCGACGAACGTCTCCGAAAGCCGCGGATAGCCCTTCAGCACGACCGCGATCGAGCCGCGGCCTTCGGAACTCGCGATCGGATGCGTTGCCGGATGGAAAGCGGTCTGCACGTCGCGCGCGGCGAGGCGTCTCGGAACGGGTTGGGATGCTACTATCATCGGCGAACGAGCGCCGTCGCGGCAAGTGCCTCGCGGCAGGGCGCGCGACGCATCGTTCCCGCAAGACGGCATGGACCGCTCCCTCTTTCGCTACATCCTTCGTCATACCTGGCGCGACCAGGCCTTCCTGCTCGTGCTGACGACGATCAGCTTTCCGCTGATCTACGTCAATCTGGAGCTCCCGAAGCGGATCGTCAACAACGCGATCCAGGGCAAGCACATCCCGGACACGTTTCTCGGGTTCCACGTCACGCAGGTTTCCTACCTGATGGCGCTGTCGTTCCTGCTGCTCGCGCTGATAACGATCAACGGCGCGCTCAAGTACTGGATCAACGTCTACTCGGGCGTCGTCGGCGAGCGGACGCTGCGCCGGATGCGCCACGACCTCTACCGGCTCGTGATGCGCTTCCCGCTGCCGCAGTTCAAGACGATGTCGGCCGGCGAGATCCTGCCGATGATCGTCGCGGAGACGGAGCCGGTCGGCGGCTTCATCGGCGAATCGATCGTGCTGCCGATCTTCCAGGGCGGCCTGCTCGTGACGTACGTGCTGTTCATCTTCATGCAGGATCCGTGGCTCGGCCTCGCCGCCATTGCGCTGTGGCCGCCGCAGATGGTCGTCATTCCGCGGCTGCAGCGCAAGATCAACCTGCTGTCGAAGGAGCGCACGCAGACGGCGCGGCAACTCTCGGACAGGATCGGCGAATCCATCGCGGGTTTCGCCGAGATACGCGGCAACGATACCAACGAGCTCGAGCGCGCGGACATCAGCGACCGTCTCGGCAAGATCTATCACATCCGCTACGACATCTACCGGCGCAAGTATTTCGTCAAGTTCCTGAACAACTTCCTCGCGCAGATCACGCCGTTCTTCTTCTATTCTGTCGGCGGCTACCTCGTCATCCGCGGCAACCTGTCGATCGGCGCGCTCGTCGCCGTCATCGCCGCGTACAAGGACATCCTGAACCCGTGGAAGGAGCTCCTGAACTGGTATGCGACGAAGGAGGACGTGCGGATCAAGCACGAGCAGATCGTGTCGCAGTTCGAGCCGCCGGGACTGCTCGACCCGAGGCTTCTCGAGGAAGCGCCGGAGGCCATTCCGCCGCTCACCGGCGACATCACGGCGCACGGATTGAGCTACAGCGAAGGCGGCGTCCACAGCCGGATCGACCGCCTCTCGTTCAAGATCGCGCACGGCGAGCACGTCGCGCTCGTCGGCAACGGCAACAGCGGCCGCGACGACCTCGCGCATCTTCTCGCGCGGCTCGAGCTGCCGACCGGCGGACGCCTCGAGATCCATAACGTCAACCTGGCGGAGGTCCCGCAGGCCATTCCCGGACGCCGGATCGCCTATGCGTCGCAGAACGCGCACCTCTTCACGGGCACGCTCGCGCACAACCTGTTCTATGGCCTGAAGCATCGGCCCGTTCACCCGCCCGTCTACGACGAGGAGGGCGAGCGGCTCGCGCAGCGGCGGCTTCGCGACGCGGTCGCCGCGGGCAACAGTCCGTTCGACATCCGCGCCGACTGGATCGACTACGAACTCGCCGGGGTTGCGGATCGGGCGGAGCTCGTGTCGGCGGCCGTGCGGATGCTGAAGCTCGTCGAGATGGAGCGCGAGGTGATCGGCTACGGCTTCGCGAGCGCGACCGATCCGAACCGCCATCCCGAGCTTGCGGCGAAGGCCGTCGCGGCGCGTGCCCATGTCCGCGAGCGTGTGGTGCGCGAGCACCTCGAAGGCGCCGTCGAATTCTTCGACCGCGACGCGTATTTCGCGAACATGAGCATCGCCGAGAACATCCTGTTCGGCACGCCGCGGCGCGCCGATTTCCGGCCTGCGGCGCTCGCCTACAACCCGGCGGTCGTGCAGTTGCTGCAGGACGTCGGTGTCCTGAACGAGTTGTACGAGGCCGGCGCGAAGGTCGCGGCGCTGATGGTCGAGCTGTTCGCCGACGTCGCCGCCGACAGCACGCTCTTCGAGCAGTACAGCTTCATCACCCCGGAAGACCTGCCCGAGTTCCGCGCGCTGCTCGCGCGCATGGGGCGCCGGGGTCTCGAGGCGGTGTCCGACCGCGACAAGGCGCGGCTGCTTGCGCTGACGCTGCGCGCGGTCAAGGCGCGTCACCGCCTCGGCGTGATGGACGAGTCGATGCCCGAGCGCATCGTCAAGGCGCGGGGCGAGTTCCGCAAGCGCTTCGGGGAGAGCGGCGTCGTCGAGTTCTTCGACGTCGACCGTTACAGCGCCGCACTCTCGGTGCAGGACAACATCCTCTTCGGCCGTGTCGCCTACGAACAGGCGAGCGCGCAGGGTCGCATCAGCGCGCTCGTGCGCGACATCGGGTTCGAGGAAGGCATATCCGACGAGGTCGTGCGCATCGGCCTCGAGTTCGACGTCGGCAATGCCGGCTCGCGCCTGTCGTACTCGGAGCGCCAGCGCGTCGCGATCGCGCGCGCGCTGCTCAAGAATCCCGACGTGCTCGTGTTCAACGAGCCGACATCCGGCCTCGACCCGGGCCTCGAGGTGCGCGTTCTGCGCGCGGTGCTTGGGTGGGCGAAGGGGCGCACCGTCCTATGGTCGCTTTCGCGGCCCGAGCTCGCGCGCGAGTTCGACCGCGTGCTCGTGTTCGCCGAAGGCCAGCTGGTCGAGGAAGGTCGCTTCGACGAGCTGCACCGCGAAGGCAAGGCGCTCGCGCAACTCGTCGCCTGACCTGTTTCGCCAACGCACGGCATTGCGTGCACGGTCTTCGGGCATTAGGATGCCGCACCGCCAGGCGGTCGTCGGCCCTTCGCCTTCGAGCCGGCGTTTCGTTCATCGCGGTTGCGCGCCTGGACGACCATTTCGGGAGACGTGATGTCGATGCAACGGCGCAGCTGCTCGTGTTCTGGATTCCCTTCTCGTCGCAATTTCCTCGGCACTTCGCTCGGAGTCGCGGCGGCCGCGATCGTGGGCACCGCCGTGACGAGCGAAGTCGCATTCGCCGGGTCGCTTTCGAAGGCGCAACGCGACAAGATGACGCCGGACCAGATCCTGGCGCTGATGAAGAAGGGCAACAAGCGCTTCGCGAGCGGACAACGCCAGGACCACAACTACCTCAGGCAGCAGCGCGAAAGCGCCAAGGGACAGTATCCGGCCGCGGTGCTTCTGAGCTGCATCGACTCGCGTGCACCCGCCGAGACGATCATGGACCTGCGCATCGGCGACGTCTTCAACAGCCGCATCGCCGGCAACATCTCGAACCCGGACATCCTGGGCAGCATGGAGTTCGCCTGCAAGGTCATGGGCGCCAAGGTCGTGCTCGTGATGGGCCACACGTCGTGCGGCGCGATCAAGGGCGCGATCGACAACGCGGAGCTCGGCAACCTGACGGCCCTGCTCGCCAAGATCAAGCCCGCCGTCGAGGCGACGCAGTATGCCGGCGAGCGGAGCGCGAAGAACTACGCGTTCGTCGACATGGTGGCGCGCAAGAACGTCGAGCTGACGATGGCGGCCATCCGCCGCGACAGCCCGGTTCTCGCGGGCATGGAATCGAGCGGCGCGATCAAGATCGCCGGATCCATGTACAACCTCGAGACCGGCGTGATCGACTTCTTCGCGTAACGCCGCAACCCGCGCGCGGCATTCGTCGCGTCTGCCGCTACGAATCCCGCGCGCGTTCGCAGGTGAAGGCGCGAAGCCAGTCGCGGGTGCAATCGCCGATCTCGCGCAGCACGTCTTCGTCGGTCCTGCCCGACGATTTCGGGACGTGAAAGCCGTGATCGGCGCCGTCGAGCCAATGCATCCGGAAGTTGTCGCGAAGCCGCTTTACCACGGCATCCATCAGGTCGCGCCGGCACAACGTGTCGCGCGTGCCGTTCAGGCACAGCGTGGGCACGGCGATGCTGCCAAGGTGCGCATCGCGCAGCCGCTCGGGCTTGCCTGCAGGATGCAGCGGATATGCGAGCAGCAACAAGCCGTCGCAGACGACGCCTTCAGCGACGAGCATCGAAGCGGCGCGGCCGCCCATCGACCGGCCGCCGAGAATCAGCGGCGCTCGCGGCGCTTCTGCGCGGAGGCAGGCCGCGACGTCGGCGATCCGCGCCTTCAGCACCGGCATCGGATCCGGGCGGCGACTGCCCCGTTCGGTGTACGGAAAGTTGAAGCGGACGACGCGCAGGTCGCGCGCCTCGAGGACGCCGGCGAGCGCCGTCATGCCGCGGTCGTTCATGTTGCCGCCGGCGCCGTGCGCGAGCGCCAGGATCGGTTGCGGACCAATCACCGATACGGATCCGCCGCGTCGCGCAGTCCGTCGCCGAAGAAATTGAAGGCAAGGATCACGACGATCACAGGGACCACGGGCAGCATCAGCCACGGATAGAGCGCGACGACGTTGACGTTCTGCGCGTCGTTCAGCAGCACGCCCCAGCTCGTGATCGGCGGCCGCAGGCCGATGCCGAGGAACGACAGCGCCGTCTCGCCGAGGATCATGCCCGGGATCGACAGCGTCGCCGACGCGATCAGGTGGCTCATGAAGCCGGGCAGCAGATGGCGTCCGATGATGCGGCTGGGTTTCGCGCCCATGAGACGCGCCGCGGTCGTGTAATCCTCCTCGCGCAGTGCGAGAAGCTTCGAGCGCACCGCACGCGCGAGACCGGTCCAGTCGAGCAGCGCGAGGATCGCCGTGATGCCGAAGTAGATCAGCACCGGGCTCCACGTGACCGGCAGCACGGCGGAGAGCGCCATCCAGAGCGGCAGCTCGGGGAACGAGCGGATGACCTCGATCAGCCGCTGCACCGCCGTGTCGATCCAGCCGCCGTAATAGCCGGCGATGCCGCCGATGACGAGCCCGAGCGTGAACGAGAGCGCGATGCCGAGCAGTCCGATCGTGAGCGAGATGCGGGCGCCGTACAGGATCCGCGAGAACATGTCGCGGCCGAGCCGGTCGGTTCCGAGCAGGAAAAAGTTGCCGTCCTGCGCCGGGCACACGACATGGAACGACATGTCGACGATGCCCCAGAAGCGGTACGGGTCGCCCGAGCAGAAGAAGCGCAGCGGCCGCGGCTGCGTGCGGTCCGGCGTGTACACGCGCCGCAAATTCTTCATGTCGAGCGACTTTTTCTGCGCGTAGACGAACGGCCCGATGAAATGGCCATCGTGAACGAGGTGCATGGGCGATGGCGACGCGTAGATGAAGTCGGTGTGCCGCGCGTGCAGGTTATAAGGCGCGAGGAACTCGGTGACGAGCGTCGAGCCGTACATCACGAGCAGGATCACGGCGGATACGACGGCGACGCGGTGGCGGCGGAACTTCCACCACATCAGCTTCCATTGCGACGCGAGATAGAAGCGCTCCTGCTCGGGCGAGAGCTCGAGCGCCGAGCCGGGTTCGAACGGCTCCGTCGAGACGTAGTGATCGACGTTGCCTGCAGCCGGCGGCAGCTCGAGCGTGCTCATCGCGCGACGCCGCCCGTGAGCCGTATCCGCGGATCGAGCGCGACGAGCGCCAGGTCCGAGACCAGCACGCCGACGACGATCAGCAACGCGAGGAACATCAAAAACGTTCCGGCGAGGTACATGTCCTGGCTCTTGAGCGCGTTCAAGAGCATCGGGCCGGTCGTCGGCAGCGACATCACGACCGCGGTGATCTCGGCGCCCGAGATGATGTGCGGCAAAAGGCTCCCGATGTCGGAGATGAAGAAGTTGAGCGCCATCCGCAACGGATACTTGCGCAGCACCTTGCCCGGCGGCAGGCCCTTCGCGCGCGCGGTGACGACGTACTGCTTCTGCAATTCGTCGAGCAGGTTGGCGCGAAGCCGGCGGATCATCCCGGCCGTTCCGCTGGTGCCGATCACGATGACCGGGATCCAGCTATGCTCGAGCACCGATTTCACCTTCTCGAGCGTCCATGGCTTGCCGATGAACTCCGGGTCCATCAGGCCGCCGATCGTCGTGCCGAACAGCACGTTGGCGACGTACATCATCACGAGCGCCAGCATGAAGTTCGGGATCGCGATGCCGAGGAAGCCCACCAGCGACAGCCCGTAGTCGCCCCAACTGTACTGGTGCGTTGCCGAGTAGATGCCGATCGGGAACGCGACGCACCACGTGAAGAGGATCGTCACGAACGAGACGATGATCGTCAGGAGCATCCGGTCGCCGATCACCTTCGTGACCGGCATGTTGAACTCGAACGAGTAGCCGAAGTCGCCGTGCAGCATGCCCCCGACCCAGCGCACGTACTGCTCGGGGATGGGCTTGTCGAGGCCGTAGTACTCGCGCAGGAACGCAACCTTCTGCTGGTCGACCGACTCGCCCTGCGCCTGCAGCTCGGCGATGTAGCTCTCGAGGTAGTTGCCGGGCGGAAGCTGGATGATCGTGAAGACGATGATGCTGATCGCGAAGAGCGTCGGGATCATCATCAGCACGCGCTTGCCGACGTATAGCAGCATTCAGCGTCCCTCGGTGTCGAACCAGAACGCGTCGACGTTGTACATGCCGAAGTACGCGCCGGGGTCCCAGCTGAAGATGCCGTCCGCCGGGACGTTGCGCAGATCGTCGCTGACGACGACCGGCTGCAGCGCGTGCGTCACCGTGCCGATCGTGTAGACCTGCTCGGCGTGAATGGCGAGCATCTCGAGCCACACGCGCTCGCGTTCGCTGTCGTCGCTCGCGCGGCGCCACTCGCCGTACAGGCCGACGAGCTTCACGACCTCGGGCAGCTCGGGCTTCTCGCCACCCTTGCGGTTCTGCTCGTAATACTGGCCCCACATCGGCCATTCGAGCTGCTCCTGCGTCGTCGGCGCGAGCTCGGACGGGCTCATCTCCGGCGTCGGCACGCCATTCGACAGCCCGTAGAACACCGACATCATCGACTTGCCCGAAAACACGCGCTTGCGAAATACCTCGCGCTGCGACGGCCGCGCGAACATCGCGATGCCGAGCTGGCGCCACGTGTCGCGAATCAGCTCGAGGACGTCGGTCTCCTCGGAGCTCTCGCCCGCGGTGTCGATGATGAGCTCCATCGGCCGTCCGTCGGGCAGCAGCCGGAGGCCGTTGTCGTCGCGCTTCGTGAGGCCGATCGCATCGAGAAGCGCGTTCGCGCGCTTCGGATCGAACGTGGACCACGCGGTGCGAAACTGCGGGCGGAACAGCGGGCTTCGCGGCAGTACGGTATTGGCGGATTCCTGACCGAGCCCGAAGTAGACGACTTCGTTGATCTCGTGGCGATCGATGCCGAGCGACAGCGCGCGGCGGAAGCGCACGTCGCGCATCAGCGTCCGCCAGACCGGATCTTCGACGTTCAGGTTCGGATACAGCGCGACCTGCGAGCCGAGCGCCTTTTCCCAGAGGTACACGCGATAGTGGTTGCGGGTCTCCGACTGCTTCAGGAACGTGTAATTGTCGAAGCGCAGGTAGCGCGCCTGCAGGTCGACGCTGCCGGCGCCGGCGCGCGCCGGAATCAGCTTGTCGTCGGTGATGTTGACGATCACGCGGTCGATGTAGGGAAGCTGGCGGCCCATCCGGTCGACGCGATGGAAATACGGATTGCGCACGAGCACGAAGCGCGTCGTCGGCAGCGGCGTCGTGTTGATCCACGGCTCGAGCGTCGGCAGGTCGGGGTTGTCGTTTCGAAACTGCTCGTCGAGCTTCTGATAGAGGCCCGCCCAGTTGCGCGAGCCGGCGGCGACGGCGCGCGCATTCGCCTTCTCGAGCCCGACGTATTTCGCATGGAACTGCTTCAGGTAATGCGCGGGGCGATAGATGAAGAGCGGGCTCGGCCCGGCGAGCGCCGTCAGGAATTGCGGATTCGGCTCGTCCCACGTGTAGCGGACGGTCGTGGCGTCGACTACCTCGAACTTCGGCGCGCGGTTGTCGACGAGCAGCGCGCGCGGCAATCCGAACGGCGACACATCCTTGTTGTTCGCGACGTCTTCCCAGTAATAGCGGAAGTCCTCGGAGGTGAACGGCTGCCCGTCCGACCACTTGTGCCCGCGGCGCAGGTGCAGCGTGAAGATCCGGTTGCCGACGTTGTCGAGGCTTTCCAGGATGTCGGGAACGAGCTGCAGCTTCTCGTCGTAGCCGATGAGCCGCGCATAACCGTAGACGACCATCATCCGGATGTCGCGGTCCTTCGCCATCAGCATCCGCAACTCGCCGCCGTAACGCCCGGTGGCCCACCCGGGGCGCGAGATGTCGACGACGCGCGGCGTCGCCGGCAGCCGCTGCGCGAGCGGCGGCAGCTTGCCGGCCGCGACGTCGGCAGCGAGCGACGGCGGCTCGTCGGCGGCGGCAGCCGACAGCGTGACCAGCATCATCGTTGCGAGCGCCAGCGCGCATCGTACGAGCAAGGACGTGCGCACGTTCATGCGGTCATCCGTTCGGATGCCGCGCGCGTTGACTGCATCCGCACCCGATGGCCGTCTCCAATGTCGACGAGCTCGCCGGCATTGGCGTCACTCCACCCGAATGGTTCAGGCCATTCGGCGGGACTGCGCGCGGCGCCGGCCTGCACGGCGCCGAGATCGAGCTTGCGGCCGAGGTCGGGGTAGGGGACCGCGGCAAGGAGTCCGAGCGTGTACGGATGCGTCGGATTGCGGAACAGCACCTCGCGCGGCGCGATCTCGACGATGCGGCCGCGGCACATCACCGCGATGTCGTCGGCGACGTAGTCGACGACGGCCAGATTGTGCGAGATGAAAAGATACGTGAGGCCAAGCTCGGCCTTCAGGTCCTTGAGCAGGTTCAGGATCTGCGCCTGGATCGACACGTCGAGCGCGGAGACGGGCTCGTCGCACAGGATCAGGTCGGGCGACAGCGCAAGCGCGCGCGCGATGCCGATCCGCTGGCGCTGCCCGCCCGAAAAGCTGTGCGGATAGCGGGAGAGGTAACGTGGATCGAGACCGACGAGCCGCATCAGCTCCTTCGCCATCTCCGCGCGGTAGTCGGCATCGCCAATGCCGTGGATCACGAGTGGCTCGCGCAGGATGTCGAAGACCGTCATTCGCGGCGACAGCGAGCTGAACGGATCCTGGAAGATGTACTGCACGCGGCGGCGGAACTGCATCAGCGTCTCGCCACTCGCCTTCGTCACGTCGATCGCGTGGCCGCGGTCGTTGTAGAGCACCTGGCCGTTGTCGGGCGTCATCGCCCGCATGATCACCTTCGACAGCGTCGTCTTGCCGCAGCCGCTCTCGCCAACGAGCCCGAAGCACTGCCCGCGACGGATCTCGAGCGACAGATCGTCGACGGCGCGGAACGGCGGGCCTTCGCGGCGCACCAGGAACCCGCTTGCGCGCTGCGCGAACGTCTTCACGACGTTGCGCACGCTCAGGTGGACGCCTTCGGCCTCGGCCGGCCACGGCTCGCGCATCTCGACGAGCGGACCCGCCTCGTAGTCGACGTTACGGACCGACACGAGCCGCTCGCCGGGCTTCATGTCGAAATGCGGCACGGCGCGGAGAAGCGCGCGCAGGTACGGATGCTCGGGACGCTCGAAGATCGCCTGCACCGGCCCCATCTCCATCACGCGGCCCTGGTAGAGCACGACGACCTGCTCGGCGACGTTCGCGACGACGCCGAGATCGTGCGTGATGATCAGCACCGCCATGCCGATCTCGGCCTGCAGCTCCTTGACGAGCGCGAGGATCTGCGCCTGGATCGTGACGTCCAGCGCCGTCGTCGGCTCGTCGGCGATCAGAAGCGACGGCCGGCACACGAGCGCCATCGCGATCATCGCCCGCTGGCGCAGCCCGCCGGAAAGCTGGAACGGGTACATGCGGAGCGCGCGGCGCGGATCCGGAAAGCCCACGTGCGAAAGCATCTCCTCGGTGCGCGCCATGCCCACGCGATGCCCGATCCGGTGATGCAGGAACAGCGCCTCGCTCACCTGGTCGCCGATCGTGTGCAGCGGCGACAGCGACACCATCGGCTCCTGAAAGATCATCGAGATGTGGCGCCCGCGGATGTGCCGCACCTTCCGGCCGTCCGGCGCCAGCCGCACGATGTCGGTCGGTCGCTCGCGCGTGTCGGGTGGCGTGAACAGGATCTGTCCCGAGGCGATCCGTGCGCTTGCCGGCAGGATGCGCATGATCGCCTGCGCCGTGATCGACTTGCCGGAGCCTGATTCGCCGACGAGCGCGAGCGTCGATCCGGGCGCGATCCGGAACGATACGCGGTCGAGCGCACGGATCCGGACGCCCCGTGTGTCGAAGTCGATCGACAGGTCGCGCACGTCGATCAGGTCAGCCACGCGGCGTCTCCGTCATCCGGTTCCCGCGTGTCCTGGCGCGTCGGGCACATTGCGAAAACCGTCGCAGGCCTTGCGCAACCGCAGCGCGTAGGGAAGGTTGCGCATCTCGAAGCGCAGCATGCCGCCGACGCGCGCCAGCATCGAGCGCTTGCGCGCAGGCGCGAGCGGCGGCACGTGGCGCGCGAGATCGACGTACCACGCCGGCGTCGCGCCGATGTCGTCGAGATCGAGCTCGAACGCCGCCGCGTGCTCGCGCAGCCCTTCGCCGAGCAGCGGATGCACGGGTTGCGTGACGAGCAGGTACTCGGCGACCGGCACTGCATTCTTCAGCATCCGGTGGACGACGATGACGTCGACGCCGGCAAGCTCGGTCATGTGCTTGACCTTCTGCACGGCGACGCCGCCGGCGTGGCCGACGAGCTTGATCTTGAGCTTCCCCGCCTGCTGGCAGCCATCGCACGGGCAAAGCGTATTGGTGCCGATGTCCGCGGCGCGCGCGTGGAACGCGCGGTAGATCGCCGCGGCGTGCTCGCCGATCGTCGGATCTGCCGGCCGGTCGCCCTGCGGCGCCGGCATGTAGAAGAACGCGGCGTCGCCTTCGAGCTTGGCGAGCTTGAGCGCGGGTGTCGCGGCGTCGATCACCGCCTCGAGCAGGTCGGCGATGATCTGCTGCGCGTGCGCGAGGCTCGTGTCGTGCATTTTCATGAACCGCGTGTAACCCGCGATGTCCGCGATCAGGAGCAGCGTGGGCTGGATGGCCATCGGTTCAGGCGTGAAAAGGAATGTCGGTGTCTTCAACCCGTATACACGGGCGCGGGCTGCGTGAAGAACGCGTGCAGGATGTGATAGACGAGCCGGTAGTTCTTCTGCTGGAAGCTCGCGTGTGAGATGCCCGGCATGACGGCGAACTGCTTGTCCGGGTTCGGGAGGCGGCGGAAAAACGCGAGAAGGTCGTCGAAGGCCGCGATGCCGTCGTACTGGCCCCGCATCAAAAGCGTCGGCACCGTGATCTTCGCGGGATCGACGATCGGCAGCTTCGAGCACATGTCGACGTAGCTGCCGTTCGGCATCGAGTCGTCGAGCGCGAGGATCGCGTCGGCGAACGCGTCCACGACGCGCGGCTCGGCGCAGTCGGGATGATCGCGCGCGAAGATCGACTGCACGAAGGCGCGGTCGATCGGCCGCCGGTTGCGCGCGCGGAACTCCGGAAGCTTCGTGCGGCGCTGCGCAAGCGTCGGCGCGCCTTCGCCGGTCCAGACGAACGCGTCGAGCGCGAGCCGCGCGACGCGCTCAGGGTGCCGCTGCGCGAACAGCGCTGCTCGGAGCGCCCCCGACGAGATCCCGTACGCCATCACGCGCTCGATGCCACGCGCTTCGCGCATGTACCGCGTCGCCGCCGCGAGATCGTCGGCACCGTTGGCGATGTCGCAGGCAACGTCGCGCCGCTTGTCCGAGCGCCCGTAACCTTCCATGTCGACGCTCCAGCACGCGAATCCGCGCTTCGCGAACCAGTCCATCACCGACGAGTCGGGACGTCCGGCCACGGTCAAGTCGAACGTCGGCTGCGACGCCATCGACGAGCCGTGTACGAACAGCACGACCGGCTTCCCCGCGCGCTCGCCGACGAACTTCTCCCACAGGAACAGCCGGATGTCGCCCTTGCGCGCCTCGTGCGCGATCCCCTCGACGCGCGTGTCGGCAGCGCTCGCCGGGTTCGCTTCGCGGTTGTCGTCCATCGTCTCGTCGTCTTCGCTATTCGATGTGCGCGCCGGTGTCCTTGATCACCTTCGCCCACTGGTCGCGCTCGGCGCGGAAGAAGTGTCCGAACTCGGCGCTCGACGAGCCGACGATCTCGATCCCTGCGTTCGCCATGTACGTCTTGACCTCGTCTTCGCCGAGGACCGCGATCACGTCGCGGTTCAGTCGCTCGACGATCGCAGGCGCCGTCCCCTTCGGCGCCAGCAAACCCATCCACACGTAAGCCTCGTAGCCAGGCACGCCCGATTCGATGACCGTCGGCACGTCGGGAAGCTGCGGCGAGCGGTGGGCGCCGGTGACCGCCAGTGCCCGAAGCTTACCGTCACGGATGTGACCCACCATGCCGGCAGTCCCGGGTATGGCCATTGCGACGACGCCGGACAGCAGATCCGTCGTCGCCTGCCCGCTGCCTCGATACGGCACGTGGTTCATCTTCATGCCGGTCTTCGACGCAAGGAGGGCGGCGAACAGATGCTGGCCGCTGCCGTTGCCCGACGACGCATAGTCGACCTTCCCCGGGTTCGCCTTCACGTAGGCGATGAACGCTTGCAGCGTCTTCGCGGGCACCGACGGATTGACGACGACGACGCCGGGCTCGCGCCCGATCAGCGTGACCGGCGTGAAATCGGCGATCGGATCGAACGGCAGCTTCGAGTACAGCGTCGCGCTGATCGCGTTGGTCTGCGACGCGAGCAACAACGTGTAGCCGTCGGGCGGTGACTTCGCCACGACGTCCGTGCCGATCGTGGCGCCGGCCCCCGGCTTGTTCTCGACGACGACCGGTTGGCCGAGGCGCTTTCCGAGCTCCTGCGCGATGAGGCGCATCGGCCCATCGACCGCGCCGCCGGGCGAAAAGGGGACGATGACGCGAATCGGCCGCGACGGATAGTCGTCGGCGCGCGCGAAGCCGGCGACCGCCAGCGCGCCCGCGACGACGAGAATCCAGTACCGCATCCAGCGCATCGCAATCCCCGGCGGCAAAGAGCGCGCATTGTCGGTGGCATGGCACAGGGCTGTAAAGGGCGAACGTCGGCTCGCGTAGGACAGGCGCGCACAAGCGTTCGCGGCAATCACTGCTGAACGCCCGTGCGTGCGCTGCCTATAGTCGTGCGGTGTCGCTAAAGGACGTTTGCGCCGCGCGATGGCGCGATCTCGAAATCGCACTCCTTCAACTTTCCGACGCAGGGGCTTTCGCATGAAGACAATCGTAGGGTCGTTCGACAGTTTCGACGAGGCGAACCAGGTGGCGCGCGAGTTGATGGACGACGGCTTCCGCGACAGCGACGTGAGCGTCGTCGCGAGCAACATCCGAAGCGGCACCGGTACGTCGAGCGGCGCCAACGTCGGCGCGCCGGCCGGCACGTCGACCGGCGTCGCGGGGGGCGACGCGATGCTGGGCCCGACCGGCATTCGCACGTCGACCGGTTTCACCAACGACACCGGCTTCGGGACGATGCCGGGCGCGGCCGGTGCGGAAGTCGGCGGCATGCCGGGCGACGGCACGCGAACGACGGCGACGCGCGAGCATTACACGCGTTCGGCAGCGGACAACGCATTGACCGAGGACGGCGCCGGGCTCGTCGATTCGATGCGCGGCGTGAATGAGCGCGCCGACGACGGAAGCAACGCCGCGGCCGGCGCCGTCACCGGCGGCGTCGTTGGCGGGGCGGCGGGGCTCGCGGCAAGCCTGATGGGCCTCGCGATTCCCGGGATCGGGCCGATCATTGCGGCCGGGCCGATCGTCTCGCTGCTGACCGGCGCCGGCGTGGGCGCCGTCGCCGGTGGATTGATCGGCGGCCTGACCGACATGGGCGTCTCGCGCGCCGATGCCGAGTACTACGCCGAGGCGGTACGTCGCGGCGGCGCGCTCGTCACCGTTCGCGCCGACGATGCGCGCGCCGAGCGCGCGGCCGAGATCATGCGCAGCCACGGCGCGATCGACATCGAGCGGCGTGTCGAGCGCTGGCGCCAGGGCGGGTGGAGCGGCTACGACGAGAAGGCGCAGCCGTACACGCCGGCGGATCTCGCGCGCGAGGAGGATCTCTATGGCGAGCGCGACCGCGAGACGGGGCTTGCGAGCGGCGCGCCGACGGGCGGACCGGTCACGTCGGGTCCGGGCGCTTCGATTCCCGATCGGGACACGGCGGGCTCGAAGGCCGACCAGGGCACGCCGGGAACGACCGGCCCGCGCGTTTACTAGAACGCCGCGCAACCGGGCATCGTCGTCGGTGCCCGGTCGAGCAAACGTAAGCCATCGTCATGGACCGGGGCGATCGTCCGCCGCGAACCGTCGGCGTCTACGAGCGCCCGCATCCGCTGCGAAGCCGCAAGGTGATCGTGCCGGTTGCCGTGTTCGTCGTGATCGCGGTCGCGTACGCGCTCTACTTCGTGTTGCGGTAGACCCCATTCGCGCCGCAGGGCCGCCCCGAGGCGCGAGCTGCGCCCCCTGCGGGGGCAGCGAAGCTGCGAGCGTGGAGGGCCAATCAGGCTGCGCGCTTCGCCTTGGCCGCGGAGTCGAGCTTCGCGTACGCGTCGCGCAGCGCCGTGCGCAGCCCTTCCTCGACGACCGGGTGGTAGAACGGCAGCATGAGCATCTCGCCGATCGTGAGGTCGAGCTGTCGCGCCCACGCGAGCAGATGCGCGAGGTGCTCGGCGTCGGGACCGATCATCTCGGCGCCGAGCAGAAGGCCGCTGCCGATCTCGGCGTAGACGTGCAGGCGCCCGCGATTGCGCTGCATCACGCGCGCACGGCCCTGATCGTCGAATGACACGGTCCCCGTCACGAAGCCATGCGGCGACTCGCGTGCCGCGCGGTAGCCGCCGCCGACCATCGCGATCTGCGGATCGGTGAAGACGATCGCGAGACCGGCGCGGCGCTGGCCCGCGCGGACGTCCGGAAAGCGCGCGGCGTTGCCGCCGGCGATGCGGCCCTCGTCGGCCGCTTCGTGCAGCAGCGGAACGTCGGCGTTCACGTCGCCGGCGATGAAGATCGGCGCGCGTCCGCATTGCAGCGTGTCGCGATCGAACAGCGGCACGCCGCGCGCATCACGCGCGACGCTCGTCGTCTCGAGCGCGAGGCCGTGCACGTTGGGCCGGCGGCCCGTCGCCGCGAGCAGGTAATCGAAGCGCTCGGTGTTCCATTCGCCATCCGGCGCGCGATAGCGGACGACGACCTCGTCGCCTTCGCGCGACACCTCGGCATGCGCATCGACGTCGAGGTAGAACTCGGCGGTGAAGATCCGCCGGGCCTCGGCGACGAGCTCCGGATCGACGAGATGCGCGACGCTGCCGCCGCGGCCGAAGACCTTGACGCGCACGCCGAGCCGGTGCAGCGCCTGCCCGAGCTCGAGCCCGATCACGCCCGGGCCGAACACGGCGACGCCTTGCGGCAGGTCGGTCCATTCGAACATCGTCTCGTTCGTGACAAGACGCTCGCCGAGCGCGTTCCAGCCCGGCGGATACGACGGCGACGATCCGGTCGCGATCACGACCGCTCGCGCGCTGATCGTCGTGTCGCCGGCGACGAGCGTCGTGTCGTCGACGAAGCGTGCGCACGCGTCGATCTTGTCGTGCGCCGGAATGCCGGCGACGCCCTGCAGCACGAAGCCGACGAAGCGGTCGCGCTCGGCGCGCACGCGCGCCATCACCGCCTTGCCGTCGACCTCGACGGGAGCGGGCAGGCGCAATCCGAATCCGGTGAAGCGCTCGACCGCATGCGCGGCTTCCGCCGGCGCGATCAGCAGCTTGCTCGGCATGCAGCCGACGCGGGCGCACGTGGTGCCGTACGGACCGCCTTCGATGAGAAGCGCGTTGCGGCCCGCGGCTTTCGCGGCGCGATATGCCGCGAGGCCGGCCGTGCCGGCCCCGATCACCGCAACGTCGGTTTGCACGGCACGCATTCGAATCCTTCGCCGGATCGGTAAAAATGAGGGGAGCGCCGTTTCGTCGCGGCGCTCCCCGCGGAGCTTACGCTCACGACAGTTGCCCTACGCCGCCTTCTTGAGGAACGCCTCGAGCTCGTTCGAGCCTCCGATCAGCCGGCCGTTCACGAATACCTGCGGCACGCTCTGCGCGCCGGCAATCGCGCCGACGGCCTTCGTGCGGATCGTGTGCGGCAGCGGGACCTCGACGAAGTCGTAGCCGGCATCGGCGAGGCGCTGTTTGGCTTTCGCGCAGAACGAGCAGCCTTCGCGCGTCAGGATCGCCACCTGGTCGGGCTTCCTGGCGTTCGGATTGACGTAGCGGAGCATCGTATCGGCGTCGGACACCTTGAACGGGTCGCCCGGCTCGTTCGGCTCGACGAACATCTTCTCGATGACGCCGTTCTTCACGAGCATCGAGTAGCGCCACGAGCGCTTGCCGAAGTTGAGCTCGCTCTTGTCGACGAGCATGCCCATCTTCCCGGTGAACTCGCCGTTGCCGTCGGGGATCAGCAGCACGTTGTCGGCTTCCTGGTCCTTCGCCCACTCTTCCATGACGAACGGATCGTTGACGGCGATGCAGACGATCCGGTCGATGCCCTGTGCCTTGAACACCGGCGCGAGCTCGTTGTAGCGCGGCAGGTGCGTCGACGAGCACGTCGGGGTGAACGCGCCCGGAAGCGAGAAGACGACGACGTTCTTGCCGGCGAAGATGTCGGCGGTCGTGACCGTCGCCCAGTCGCCGTTGCGGCGGATGCGGAACGATACGTCGGGGACACGCTGGCCTTCGCGCGCGGATTCCATTTCAGCCATCTCGAATTTCTCCTGAGGTTCGGGGTTTCGGTGCAGTGGATGATGGGGTCCGGTGCAGGATAACGCAAATTCAATGTACTGATAGCGTCGATAAGCATGGACTATCGCACTGCGCACCCAACCCGCTCAGAGAAGTGACTGCGGGAACGGACGGAAAATCCCGTCAGACGCAATGTCGGCAGACTGCCGACGGACGCCGGCTCAAGCCGCGTTGGCCTGGCGCTTCTGGAGATCGCGGACGGCGCGCATGCGCCCGAACGGGCGTGGTCGGGCGATGCCGAAGCCCTGGGCGTAGTCGACGCCGATCGCGCGCAGCGCCGCCAGCGTGTCGCGCGCCTCGACCGACTCGGCGATCGTCTTCTTGCCCATGATGTGGCCGATCCGGTGGATCGCCTCGACCATCGCGTGGTTGACCGGGTCGCTGCACATGTCCTTCACGAAGCTTCCGTCGATCTTCAGATAGTCGACCGGCAGGTGCTTCAGGTACGTGAACGACGAGACGCCGACGCCGAAATCGTCGAGCGCGAAGCGGCATCCGAGCGTGCGCAGCGTCGTCATGAACGCGCTCGCCTTCGTGAGCGACGCAACGGCCGTGGTCTCGGTGATCTCGAAGCAGACGCTCGTGTAGGGTACCGAATAACGCAGGAACTGCGCGCGGACGAAATCGAGGAACGCCTCGTCGCCGATCGACGCGCCGGAAACGTTGATCGCGTAGACGCCCGACGGCGCCTGGCCCGACTCGAGCGTTCGCTCGAGGATCGCGAAGGCGGACGCAATGACCCAGCGGTCGATCGCCGGCATCAGGTGATAGCGTTCAGCGGCGGGAATGAACGACGTCGGCGGCACGAGATCGCCGCGGTCGTCGCGCAGCCGCAGCAGGAGTTCCGTGTACGGTGAGGCGGCGCTCGCGTCGCGCGTGTCCTGCACCGGCTGCGCGTACAGGCAGAAGCGGTCTTCGGCGAGCGCGCGGTGGATCCGGTTCACCCATTCCATCTCGCCCTTGCGCAGCGTCACCTCGTCGCTCTCGGGGCTGTAGACCTGCACGCGATTGCGCCCCTTGTCCTTCGCCATGTAGCACGCGGCGTCGGCGGCCGACAGCACGCCGGCGAGCGTTCGCGGGCCGTCGGCGACGTTGACGAGGCCGACGCTCGCGCCGATCTTGAACGAGCGCTGGTTCCACTGAAAGTGAAAGTCGCTGATCGCGGCGCGCAAGGCGTCGGCGATCGCGTACGCCGGCGCCGGTGCGCAGTGCTCGAGCAGCACGCCGAATTCGTCGCCGCCGAGCCGCGCGAGCGTGTCGCCTTCGCGAAGCCGCAGGCGAAGCAGCGCGCTCACCTGGCGCAGCAGCTCGTCACCGGCGGCATGGCCGGATGTGTCGTTGACGACCTTGAACTCGTCGAGATCGACGTAGAGCACCGCGTGGTTGTTGGATTCGTACTGGCTTTCGATCAGCGCGCTCGTCACGCGCCGCTCGAACTCGCGTCGATTGAGGAGGCCGGTCAGCGGATCGTGGCTCGCGAGATGCGCGAGCCGCATCGCGTATTGCCGCTCGCGGCTCATGTCGTGGAACACGAGCACCACACCCGCCATCCGCAACGCGTTGTCGCGAATCGGCGCCGCCGAGTAGTCGACGGCGATCGGGCTGTCGTGGCGGCGGCGCAACACGACGTTCCCTTCCGACTGCACGGTAGCGCCCTCGCGGAATGCGCGCGCGACCGGATCCGGCACGTCGACGCCGGTCGCGTCGTCCTGCACGCAGAAGACCGCCTGCGACGGCAGCCCGCGCGCCTCGGCGTCGCGCAGCCCGGTCAGACGCTCGGCGACGGGGTTCATGTACTCGACGTTGCCGGCCGTGTCGATCGTAATGACGGCATCGGCGATCGAGGCGAGCGTCACCTGCGCGCGCTCCTTCTGCTCGAGCGTCTCGGCTTCCGCACGCTTGCGATCCGAGATGTCGGTCAGCGACCCCGCCATGCGCTCGGGCTTGCCGCGCGCGCCGAGCACCGTGCGGCCGCGCATCCGGAACCAGCGCCAGGCGCCGTCCGCCATCCGCAGCCGGAACTCGATCTCGAACGGCGCGCCGGTCGGCACATTTTGCCGCACGCGATGCAGCGCGAGACCGCGGTCGTCGCGATGCACGCGCCGCAGAAACGACGCGGCGGTTTCGCGCAGCGTGCCCGGTGCGTGGCCGAGCAGTTGCTCGAAGCGCGGCGACAGATACAGCTCGCGATGCGCAAGCCGCCAGTCGAAGATGCCGTCGTTCGTGCCGCTGATCGCGTAGTCGTAGCGCTGCTGGCTCGCGCGCAGCACATCGTGGAATGCGTCTTCCTTGCGGACGACGCGCTGCGTACGAACGACGGCCGCAACGACCATCGCGAGCGCGATCGCGAGCGTCGCCACCGTCAGCGTTAGCTCAACGCGCCGCGAGACATCCGCGAGCGTCGACGAGAACTCGCGCTCGATACTGGTCAGCTCGCGGTCGATCGCGCGCATTTCGACGAGCGCCGGCTGCAGATCGACGTTCGCGCCGCGTGCCTTCCGTACCGCCGCATGCATCGTTTGCGCGATCGCGTCGATCCGCGCGTGCAACGCATCGGCTTGCGCCCAAAGCGCGACCGCGTGCGACATGAAGCCCAGGAATCGAAAGCGCCGATAGAGATCGATCATCACGCCGACGTCGGCGGCGTGGCTGCGCGCGGCCCGAAGGTCGGCGCGAACGGCGACGAGATCGGGAAACGGCTTGTCGAGCTCGATCCGCGCCGCGCGGGCGCCTGCGAGCACGGCCGCCTCGCCGAGGTAGCGATCGAAATGGTCCTCGTTTCGCGTCTGCGCATATTGCTCGAGCCCTTCGACGGCCGCCTTTTCCGCGTTCGACCACGCGCTTTGCGCGCCCGCGTATGCGCGCACGCCGCGAATCACGGAGAGGCTGCCGATGCCGAGCGCGAGCAGCACGACGACGATCACGACGAACGGCCACACCAGCCGCACGACGCGAATGCGCGCGGACTCGTGGATTGTCGTCGTTAAGTTGTGCATGACAGTTGCGCGCGGTCTTTCGCACGGAATGCGATTGGGGGCGGCGTCGCGGCCATCGAAAAAGCAAGCGACACGCCAGTTCGCGGCGTGCCGGCCCATCCTTTGCTTGTCACGCGGGCAACGTGAGTGAAAGGCTGCCGACTTTCCCTATGCAACCGGCGAACGCGCACGAGAGAGCGCCGCCGCTTCCCGATCGAGGCGGCGGACGATGAAGCAATGCCGCATGTGCAGCCAGACGCTGACACGACCGGGCAGGCTTTGCCGCGAATGTGAACGCGAGCTTTCGCGTGCACGCTTTGCGGGCCTCTCCGCCGGCGAACCGCCGCTCGTCGGCGTAGTGCCGGAAACGCTGCCGACGGCGGGCAATGAATGGCTCGCGCACGTCCGCGCGCCCGCGTCGGTCGTCGCCATCGCGTTCGCGTTCGGCGTCGCCGCCACCGTTACGCTGCAGGTGATCGAGCACTCCGAAGCCGCCGTCGCGCACGACTCGGTCATGCTCGGTTCGCACGCGGCTTCCGCTCGCCAGGTGTCGATCGTCAGCTCGGGCGCGGCGGCCGCATCGTCGCTCGCGGCGTCGGAACCGGTGCCGGTCGATGCAAGCGAGACCGTCGACGTGATGTCCGCGCCCGTCTCGGGCAAGGCCAAGCGCGCCGTCGCCGCTGTACGCGTCGCTGCGCCCATGCGGACGGTGGACGCATCGCACGAAACGGCCGGCGCGCCGGCCGCCGTGGAACCTGTCCCGGCGCCTGCACACGATTCCGCCGCCGCGCTCGACGAAGCGTTCGCGCGCTGTGGCGACGAGCCGTTCCTCGCGCGTCCGGATTGCGAGCAGCGCGCGCGGGCACGTTATTGCGACGCGACGACAGCCTTGCCGCAGTGCATGCCGCCCACGCGTGACTACGGTCAATAGAACGCGATAGGTTTCGCGGGATGCGCGGGCTCAGGGTTCGTTGACCCAGCCGTTGACGGTGAAGCGCGCGTCGGCGAACGCGCGTGATGGAATGTCGACGCGCATCACCTCGTGCATCGTGCGCGCCCAGAAGAGCACGATGCGATTGTGGCGTGGCTCGATCACGCTGAACGTCTCCGCGCGCGCGAGCTTGCCGTTGCGAACGATGTCGTCGTAAACGCGCAACTCCCCGCCTTCGAATCCCTTCGGCTGCCGATTGAAGTAGTAGACGTACGTCAGGTGGCGCTTGCGCACGTCGACGCCGTGATCGGTGTGCACGCCGAAGAAGCTGCCGTGCACGCTCGCCGTCACCTGCGCCTCGACGACACCGACCGCGATCGGCGGAATGCGCAGCGTCGCCATCGCCTGCGGTACCGCCGCGCGCACCCGCGAGACGACCGGATGCACGAGGTCGGCCGGCGGATTCAGAACCAGCGACTGGCGATAGTCGCTGCGCCGGTCGTGCGTGCCCGACGGCATGAACAGCGCCTCGCTCGCGAGCACGCGCGCGAGCAGCGCCCGGCATTCGGCGTCGGGCAGGAAGTCGTCGAGCATCACGACCGGATGCCGGATGACGCGCGGGGCAGGATCCGATTGCATCAGAAAGCCGCGGCGGCCGCCGCGGGCGAAAGCTGGCATTCTATGCCGCAGCCATTGCGGCATGCGGCGGCTGTCCCCATCTCTTGCAAAAGCGCGCCCCGCCGGCGTGCCGCCCACGAAAAGGATCGCGATGCCTCCCGTCACCACCGCGCTGATCGTCGCGAACGTCGCGATGTACCTGCTGCAGAGCCTCGTTCCGCAGATCATCGTGCCGTTCGCGCTGTGGCCGCTCGCCGCGGCGGGGTCGGGCATCGGCGCGTCGTTTGCGCCGTGGCAACTCGTCACCTACGCGTTCCTGCACGGCAGCCTCGTGCACCTCGCCTTCAACATGTTCGCGCTCTACATGTTCGGCGGCGCGATCGAGCAGGTGTTCGGACCGCGGCGCTACACAATCTTCTATTTCGTGTCGGTCATTTCCGCCGCCATCACGCAACTGATCGTGGCGATGGTGATGCACGGCGTCTACCCGACGATCGGCGCGTCGGGCGGCGTGTTCGGATTGTTGCTCGCGTACGCGATGTATTTTCCGCGCAACCGCGTGATGCTGCTGTTTCCGCCGATTCCAATGTCCGCGCGGATGTTCGTCGTCGTCTACGCGGTGATCGAGCTGCTGCTCGGCGTGTCGGGCGCGCAATCGGGCGTCGCGCACTTCGCGCACCTCGGCGGAATGATCGGCGGCTGGCTGCTGTTGCGCTTCTGGCGCGGCGGCGTACGCCGTCCGTCGCGTTGACATGGGCGCGGCGAAGCGGGCAAAGTGTCGATCCGCCTGACAGAATCGACGGGCGCAATTCGCGCCCGCATGCGCGTCTTCATGCGTGCGGCGAACGCTCCCGCAGGTGGCAGAGATCTTGCAAGGATTTTCGTCGTTGTCGATCGCAGCAAACGTCACGATCCGCCGGATGGCGGCTTGCTGCGACCGCCGCCGCTTCGCGCATGGAGGTGCGCATGAAATCGATCCTCGACCCCACTTTCCGCTACACATCCAGCGCCAACACCGATCTCCGGAAGACTTTTGCGCGCATCCGCCGCGAGACGCGCCGCCAGGCGCAGGTCACGACCGTCCGTGACGAGGGCGACGCGGTCAAGAAGGTGACCCCGATTTTCCGCGGCCAGCGGCCCGCGGCGTAGTCCGCCACGCCGTTCCGCGAACTGGCAAACGCGCCGCCGCCCCCGGTAAAATTTGCCGGTCGCGGCCGCTCGTTGCGCTCCTCGACGCACGGGTGCCAGCGGGCACGATCGAACGCGGGCGCGTGCTCGCACGAATACCGCATTGCGTGGTAAAACGGCGCCGCCGCCAGGAGGCGGCGCTGCTTTACGGAGGTTTTCGCGCATGCAATCCGTGTCCCGCTGCGGCTGCTCGATCCTGCCGCCCGATCTCCTGCGCCGCATCGCCCGCAACGGCAGCAGCCGTCAGCGCGACGATGCGTTGGCGACGCTGGGGCTCGACCATACGCTGCGACTCACGCGGGCGACGTACGACCTGCTCGACCCGCGAACCGGAGCGGGACTCTTCGGCATCGCCGGCGCCGGGAAGGAGCGCAGCATCTACGACGCGCACGGCACCGAGACGCTTCCGGGCCGGATGGTGCGGGCCGAGGGCGCCGCCGCGGTCGCCGACGTCGAGGTGGACGAAGCGTACGACGGGCTCGGCGCGACGTACGACTTCTACGCCGACGTCTACGACCGCCGCTCGATCGACGACGCCGGCATGCACCTCGACGCGACCGTTCATTACGGGCGCCGCTACGACAACGCGTTCTGGAACGGCCGCCAGATGGTGTTCGGCGACGGCGACGGCGACCTGTTCAACCGCTTCACGATCTCGCTCGACGTCATCGCGCACGAGCTCACGCACGGCGTGACCGGGGACGAGGCGAAGCTCGTCTACCTAGGTCAGGCGGGCGCGTTGAACGAGTCGATCTCCGACGTGTTCGGGTCGCTGGTCAAGCAATACGCGCGGCGGCAGACCGCGGACGCGGCCGACTGGCTGATCGGCGAGGGCCTCTTCACATCGAAGGTGCACGGCGTCGCGTTGCGGTCGATGAAGGCGCCGGGTACCGCGTACGACGATCCGGTGCTCGGTCGCGATCCGCAGCCTGCGACAATGGACGGCTTCGTGCACACGTCCGCCGACGACGGGGGCGTCCACACGAATTCGGGCATTCCGAACCATGCGTTCTACCTGCTCGCCGTTGCACTCGGCGGACATGCGTGGGAAAAGGCGGGACGCATCTGGTACGAGACGTTGCGCGACCGGCGGCTCAAATCCACGGCGACGTTCCGGCAGTTCGCGCGGCTCACCGCGCAAAATGCCAGTCATCTGTTCGGCAAGACCGAGCATGCGGCCGTCGTGTCGGCATGGGCCGAGGTCGGCGTCAAGGCGAACGGCTGACGCGAACGACGTGAAGATCGACTTCCGCGTCGAAGGCGGCCTCGCGGCGTTTCCCGGGCTCGCGGCACCGACGACGATCCATTGCGACGCGCTGCCGCCGCCCGAGCAGGAACGCCTGCACGATCTCGTGCAGCGCGCGGGCTTCTTCGCGTTGCCGGCGCACGACGCGCGCGCCGCGATGCCCGATGCGCGCGCCTATACGATCGCGGTCGACGACGGCGCGCGCTGCAAGACCGTCACCGTCCGCGAGCCGATCGCGAATCCGGCGCTGCGCGACCTGGTCGACGCGCTGCGCGACAAGGCGCTTGCGGCGCGGCGTTCGCGATGAAGCGCACCGTCGGCGTGCTTTTGGTGGTCGCGCTCGCGGCCTGCTCGAGCACCGGACCCGCGGCGCCTGGTCTCGACGGCAAGCCGCTCGGCGAGTTCTTCGACGACCTGAAGCGCGACCTTCGCGCCGTGCACTGGCGCATTCGCAGCGCGAGCGCCGCGTGCGGGACGAGGGAGGCGCGCGAAATCGACCTTCGCAACGCGCAGGTCGCGCTCGACCTGCAGCGGATCGGCGCCGTCGACGTCGACGGACAGGTGAAGCTCGTCGCGCTGCCGCTCGCGGGGGCCGCGATCGCGCCGTTCGGATCGGCATCGGCGACGCGCAAATGGACGCAGGAGATGGCGCTCAAGCTCGACGTCACCGGACCCTCGCGCGTCTACGACGTCGGCGAGGTGACGGCCGAAGGCGGAGCGATCGCGCAAGCCGTCAACGCCGCGATCGACGGCTTCATGCGCTCGAGCGCCGACGAGCCGTGCGTGCGGCTCGCATCGCTCAAGCTCACGCTCGTCGTCGACGTCGCGCGCGATGCAGGCGGCGGCTTCCGGCTCGTTGTGCCGGCCGCGCAGGTCGGCGTCGACGCATCGCAACGCGACGTCAACACGCTGACGCTGTCGTGGGACAAGGTCGTCTCGAATGCCCTGCGTTAAGCGGGGTCGGAGACGACTTTCCGCGCATCAGTTGCAATGCGGATATCCGCAAGTCGTCTCTGACCCCACTTAACGCAGCAGCGCCTGCAGCGTCTCGAGCGTGTCCGCCTCCGCGACGGGCTTGTCCCTTCGCCAGCGCAGGATGCGCGGAAAGCGCACCGCCACGCCCGCCTTGTGCCGCGACGAGCGCTGGATGCCTTCGAACGCGATCTCGAACACGAGCGTCGGCGCGACGCTTCGCACCGGCCCGAACTTCTCGCGCGTCGTGCGCCGCACGATGCGGTCGACCTCGACGGTCTCGTCGTCGGTGAGTCCCGAATACGCCTTCGCGAACGGCAGCAGCGCCGGTTCGCCGCCTCGCGCGTCCCAGACGGCGAACGTGTAGTCCGTGTAAAGGCTCGCGCGCCGGCCGTGCCCGCGTTGCGCGTAGACGAGCACGGCGTCGACGCTCATCGGGTCGATTTTCCATTTCCACCAGGCGTTGCCCGTGCGCCCGACGCCGTACGGCGCGTCGGCCCGCTTGAGCACGAATCCCTCGACACCGCGGGTGCGCGACTCGTCGCGAAGCGTCGCGTACTCGCGCCAGGTCGCCGCGTGCACGAGCGGCGAGAGCCGCAGCGGCGAATGCCCCACGTCGGCGACGAGCGCGGCGAGCCGTTCGCGGCGTTCGGCGAGCGGCCGCGCGCGCAGATCTTCGCCGCCGGACTCGAGCAGATCGTACGCGACGAACGCCACGGGCGACTCGGCGGTGAGCCGGGACGACACGCGCTTGCGGCCGATGCGCGTCGCGAGCGTCGCGAACGACGCGACGTCGTCGCCGCGAACGGCGACGATCTCGCCGTCGAGCACCGTTCCCGCGGGCAGCGCGTCGCCGACCGTCCGCAACTCGGGAAAGCGCTCGGTCACGAGATCCTCGCCGCGCGACCAGACGTGCGTGACACCCTTGCGGCGCACGAGCTGCGCGCGGATGCCGTCCCATTTCCACTCGACGAGCCACGCGCCGGAATCGCCGAGCGTCTCGACCGGCGCCGTCAGCGTTTGCGCCAGGAAGAACGGGTAGGGCCGGCCGCCGCTTCGCTCGTCGCCGCTCGCCGGCGCAAGCAGCGCGCGGAAATCGTCAGCGGTCGGCACGTGTTCCGTCACCGTGTAACCGACGAGCCGTTCGGCGACGAGCTTCCGATCGAGCTGCGCCATCTGCGCGAGGGCGCGCGTGACCAGCAGGCGCGACACGCCGACGCGGAAGCCGCCCGAGCAGAGCTTGCCGAAGAGGAAGCGGCCCTGCCAGTCGAGCTCCTGCCAGTACGCGCGGAGGCGCACTGCGAGCGCCGCGGACGGCATGCCGCGCAACGGCAGCACGCGCTCGGTCATCCATTGCGCGAGGCCGGCATCCGTACGCGAAACCGGCGGTGGCAGCACGTGCGCGAGCGTCTCGGCGAAGTCACCAACGGCCAGATGGCACTCGTCGAAAAGCCACTCGGGGAGGCCCGCAACGTCGATCGCGACGCTCCGCAAGAGCTTCGGGGGCACGGGCTGGCGCGGCCGGCCGCCGGCGAGGAAATAGACGGCCCATGCCGCGTCGTCGGCCGGCGCGGACGCGAAATAGCGGACGAGCGCGGCAAGCTTGTCCCGCGTCGACGTGGTCTCGTCGAGATCGGCGTAAAGGCGCGCGAACGCTTCCATCCGAGCTACGCGGCGTCGACATCGGTGGCGGGCGACGCTTCCGGCTCGCCTTCGTCGGCGAACTCGGTCGCGAAGGCGTCGGCGTCGAAGCCGCGCTCGGCCAGCCAGCGCACCATCGGCACGACCTGGCCGTGCGTGACCACAACGCGCGTCGCTCCGGTCGCCTCGATCGCGGCGTTCAACGCCGGCCAGTCGGCGTGATCGGAAAGCGGGAACCCACGGTCGAGCGCGCGCCGCCGGCGTGCGCCGCGAATCTGCATCCATCCCGATGCGAAGGCGTCACTCGCATCGCCGAAGCGTCGAAGCCACGGCGTTCCGGCGGCGGACGGCGGCGCGAGCACCAGCGCGCGGCGCAACGTGTCGCGTGCAAGCTCGCTCGCATGCTGGATCTCCGGCACCGGCACGCCTGCCGCGCGATACGCGGCGCAAAGCGCAAGCATCGCGCCGTGGCAGGCGAGCGGTCCAATGCCGAGCGCGTCCGCCGCGGCGAGCTCGCAGGCGATCCGCTGCGCCTTGCCGAATGCGTAGCCGTAAAGAACGCTCGTCCGGTTCGCCTCGGCGTTGCGCCGCCACCAGGACGCGATGTCGCCGACGACGCGCGCCGGATCCGGCCATCGGTACACCGGCAAGCCGAACGTCGACTCGGTGACGAACGTCGTGCAGCGCAGCGGCTCGAACGGCGCGCAGGTCGGATCGGGCGCGAGCTTGTAATCGCCGGACACGACCCAGACGATGCCCTGGTGCTCGATCCGAACCTGGGCCGAGCCGAGCACGTGCCCGGCCGGATGCAGCGAAAGACCGACGCCGCCGTGGACCACGCGCTCGCCGTACGCGAGCGTGTCGAGCCGGATTCCAGGCAACCGTGCGGCGAGCACCGCGCGCGACGCCTCGCTCGCGAGGTAGTGCCCGTTGCCGGGACGCGCATGGTCGCCGTGCGCGTGCGTGATCACCGCGCGCTCGACCGGGCGCCACGGGTCGATGAAGAAGTCGCCCGGCGGGCAATAGAGCCCTTCGGGCCGCCGCACGACGAGCTCCATCGCTGCCCGCGGTCCTACATGCATTCGAGCGGCGCGCCGATACGTTCGCGCGCACCGGCCGCCGATACTTTGCGGGTGCAGGCGTCCGCGCGCCGGCGTCCTGCTCGAAAGACGACGCCGAACATGCGACAGAGACTGATGAACCGAACGACGCTCGACGTGCTGCTGATGGTGCTGCTGCTTGCGTGGACCATCCAGCCGTTAGCGTTCTGACCCGCGGCCGACGCGCTCGACGCGAAGCGTCGCGGCGACCGGATTGTGATCCGATGACCGGACCTCCGCCGTCGACGTGGCGAGTGGCGCAAGGCCGCGCACGTAGATGTGGTCGAGCTCGTGGCCGAAGAAATGGCTGCGGTGATCGTGGGCGAAGCGTACCTCGGTCAGATCGAGCCGCGCGGCGAGCGTGCGCACCGCAGCCGCGCGTTCGTCGGTCCAGGTGTTGAAATCGCCGGCGACGACGAGCGGCCCCGAGTGTCCCGCGAGCGCGTCGGCGATCGCGTCGATCTGGGCGCGATACGTCCCGAGCGACAGCGAGAAGTTGATCGCGTGCAGATTGACGACGGCCAGCGTCTGCGCTTCGCCTTGCAGCGGAAACCACGAGATCACCGCCGACTTCGGTATGCGCAAAAGCGGCTCGACGAAGCGCTGCGTACAGTTCGCGACCGGCGCGACGCGCGATGCAGTCAGGACGCCGATGTCGACGTTCGATGCGAGGAAGGAGCTCGCCATGACGAAGCGCATGCCTTCGTCGTCGATGACGGCGCGAAGCGACGGATCGAGCACCGTCTCCTGGAGCAGCACGAGGTCGCTCCGATTGGCGAAGCGCCGCAGGTCGCGCTGCCAGCCGGGATCCGACTGCTTGTGGATGTTCCAGGTGACGAGCCGGATGCCGTCCGGGTCGAGCCCTTGCGGCCGCTCGGCGGTCGGGACGAGCGTCGCCTCGACGCTGCGCGAGCATTGAAGCGTTTGCACGCGCACCGATCCGTCGTCGCGCACGAGCAGGGCGCGCGGCTGCGTGGGAATCGAGAGGCAGCCGGCGAGCGGCAGCGCGCAGGCGACGCACGCGACGCAAAGCCGCGCGGTGCATACCGCAAGAAAACGGCGGCCGTGGGCTGCACGGCCGCCGTGACGGGTCATGCCGGCGTCAATCGTTGCTGCTCATCATCCGGCCGATCAGATATCCCAGAGCGGCCGCGATGCCGATCGCGACGATCGGGCGCGCCGTCACCTGGTCGGTGACCGTGTTGAGCAGCGCCATGTTCCGCTCGCGCAGCGCCGATGCCCGGTCCGCTGCCCAGTCGAGTCCCGCCTTCGTCGATTCGGCAGCCGAATCGACCGTCTTGCGCGCGGTATCCGTCATCCGGTCCATGCTCGACGACGCTGTCTGCGACGCGCGATCGAGGTAGTCCTGCGCGCGGTCGCTCATGTCCTGTACGCGTGATTTGCCGGTTTCCAACTTCGCGGTGGTTTCTGCCATGGTCGTCTCCGTAGGTGCCGTCGCGGCTGACACTCAGGATGCCAGCGTGCGCCGGTGCCCATTATCGGACACCGGCGGGATTTCGCGTAGTCTTCGGCCTACAGTCAGTTTCGTCGTGCGGTTTTCACGGTGCCGTGCGACGCGAACTTCGCGGCGGGGGCGTATTCCAACGCCGCATGGCCGATGAAATCGTCGCAGGAGTCTACGCGTCGCGCGACGAAGCCGACGCGGCACGCGCGCGCCTGATCGAAGAAGGCGTGCCCGGGGAGCGCATTCGCATCGAGCAGCGCGACACCGCAGGCAGCGTGCCGATGTCGGCTCGCGACCGCGTTGCGCTGCGCGAGGTCGAGCCGCCGCCCGAGCGCGGATTCGCCGGTGTCGTGAGCCGCATGTTCAGCGGTGCGCTGCTCGACGACGAAAACGTCGCCCACTACTCCGACGCGCTGCAGACGGGGCGCAGCGTGTTCCTGGTGCATGTCGATTCGGACGCGAGCCGGCGCAGCGTGTCGACGATCCTCGAGCGCGGCGGACCGCGCGTCTATCCGTTGCCGAACGCGCCGACCGGCTGGAACGAGTCGCACGCGAACGACCCGGCGAGCATCGGCGGCGTCGACGACGATCCGGTTCGACCCGAAGGTTTGCTGACCGGCGTCGAAGGGTTGCCGGTGGACGCGGACGAAGTCCGGCTTCGCAGCGCGCCGGGCGGACGGCGCAAGCGCTGACGCGCCGGTCTTTTCAATCCGTCGCGCGGTCGAGTATCCTGACGCAAAGCGCGCGACTCGCCCGCGATCCGCACGAGGACTGCCATGCCGCTACGCTCCCTGCGATCGATCGTCGCCGGACGTCCGCCTGTCGAAGCGACCTCGATCACGACGGTCGTCGAGGCGGCGCGCACGATGAAGCGCGAGAACGTCGGCGCGCTGCTCGTCGTCGATCACGGACGCCTGATCGGCATCTTCACCGAGCGCGACGCGCTGTTCCGGCTGCTCGCCGAAGGACGCGATCCGCATGCGACTCGGCTTTCCGACGTGATGACGCCGCGGCCGCAGACGATCCATCCCGACGAGCCGTTCTTGCGCGCGCTGCGCATGATGCACGAAGGCAAGTTCCGGCACCTGCCCGTCGTCGAGTTCGATCGGCCGCTCGGCGTCGTCTCCGTCCGCGACGCGCTGGACGAGGATCTCTACGAGCTGCGGATCGACCTCGAGCAGCGCGAGACGATGGGCGAGTAGCGCCGGCCGACCGAACTCCTCACGAGGAAACGCAATGGCATCGCACGTCTACAAGCTGATCGAGCTCGTCGGCACGTCGCCGGCGAGCACCGACGAAGCGATCCGCAACGCGATCCAGAAGGCTTCGCTCACCGTGAAGCACATTGACTGGTTCCAGGTGATCGAGTCGCGCGGCCACGTCGAGAACGGGCGCGTCGCGCACTACCAGGTATCGCTCAAGGTCGGCTTCCGCATCGAGGATTGATGGCGAGATCGGCTGCGCGGGCCGCTCAACTCATCGCGCCGGGAGCTACACCGTGAGCTTGCGTAGCGTGTCGGGATTGCTGATCACCGCCTTGCGCCGCGCCGGTGGCGCGTCGTAGAGGCCGGCGGGCGGATTGGTCTCGAGCCGCGCGCGCAAATCGGCGGCGCAGCGCGGATCGAATGCGACGTCGATGCGCGCGCCTTCGCTCGCGTTCGCGCTGAAGCACGCGTCGCCGAGCTTGGCGTTGAGCGGGCGCACGATGTCGCGGACGACGGCGTCGTCGCCCTTGCCCGGAGCGATCTCCACGTCGAAGGTGCGCGGATTCGCGGTCGGGCCTGCGCTCGCGCGGATCACGGCCGGCAATCCGTTCAGCTCGCGTACGAGCAGCGTTTGCGTTGATTCGTCGGGAAGGCCGGCGACGGTCAGCGAGATCTTGCGCCCGCGCAGCGGCACGTGCATCAGGAAGAAGTCGCGGTTGAACTGATCCGCGATGCTGCCGCCGATTGCGCGCAGCGCCGCATCCTCGCTCGGATAGCTGCCGGAATCCTTCGGCAGCCTGGTGTTGAAGTAGATTTCCTCACCGCTCGCACGGTCGGTGCACTTGACCGTCCACGACGCGAGCGCGAACTTGGTGATGACGAGTCCCGACGCGGCGAGCTTCGTCGAAAGTCTGCGCACGGTGGCTTCGCCGGCGACGACGAAATCGGCGTCGCCCGCGCCGGGCGCGCTCGCCGTCTCCGCCCACGTGCGAAAGCCGAACGAGCGGATGCGCTCCTTGACGACGTTCTCGGCGATCGGCGACAGCGCGGCGCTGTCCGGCGGCGCGCCCTCGTCGCGCACCGCGATGCGCACGGCGATCCGCGGATCGCCACTCGCGCGGATCAGTCCGATGCGCTCGTCGCGCGACATCCGGTCGAGCGCCTGGCGAAGTGCGTTTGCGTCGACGACCGCCTGTGTCGTCATCGACCACAGCCCGTCCTTGCCGAGCGCCGGCGCACTCTGCTGGACGACATCGGTGATGAAGCTGTCGCTTTGCGAGAGCAGCCGTGATTGCAGCAGGTCGTAATGGCTTGCGAACGAATCGCGGTCGAGCATCAGCAGCAGCGTCTTCGCGACGAGCTGGCTGCGCGAATCGGCGCGCACGTCGGCCTGCAGAAGCGAGCGGTCGTTCGCGTAGCGCGCATTGCTCGGGTCGGCGAAGCCGACGGCGGTGACGACGAGCTGTCCCGGCGGCAGCGTGCGCGCGGCGAGCGGCGCGCTCGGCGCTGGTGACGATGCGTCGGCCGGTGAGAGCGCCGCGATCGGCTGCGATGCATTCGGTGGCTGCACACCGGAGGTCGCGGGCGCGTTCGGCGGCGAAGCCGCAGCGGCGGCAACGTGCGGCTGCTCCGCGGTGGGCGGCGTTGCCTGCGCCTGCGCTCCGGTGCCAACGGAATTGCGCGGAAACAACCACCATGTGGTGGCGAGCGCGGCGATACCGATCGCGGCGATCGCAGCGACGATAGCGACCGCGCTGCGCTGGCTCGCGTGCGGCGTTTGCAGAGGAGGCGCCGGAATCGCCGCTACCGCCGGCGTCGGTACCGACGTTGCATTCGGCGCCGCAGCCGATGATGGTGGAGCGATCGTCGGCACGGGCGGCGGCGTCACCGCGAGATTCGGCATCGTCGCATCGGGATCACGCATCGTGTACGTGACGCGCATCGCGCCTTGCAGCGCCTGCGCGAACTCGCGCGCCGTCGCGTAGCGATCGTCGGGCCGCTTCGCGAGCGCCTTGCGCACGACGGCGTCGATCGCCGGCGGGAGCTGCACGTTCAGCGTCGACGGCGGGAGCGGATCCTCCTTCAGCACCTTCTGCATCGTCGTCGTCGTCGATCCGGCGAACGGCCGCTCGCCGGTCAGGAACTGGTAGAGGATCACGCCCGCTGCGAAGAGATCGGTGCGCCCGTCGACGGGCAGCCCCATGATCTGCTCGGGCGACATGTAGTTCGGCGTGCCGACGACGGTGCCGGCCTGTGTGAGATTCGACGACTCGATGTGGGCGATGCCGAAGTCAGCGACCTTCACGCCGCCGTCGTCCTGCAGGAAGATGTTCGCCGGCTTGATGTCGCGATGGACGACGCCCTGGCGATGCGAGTAATCGAGTGCGTCGAGGATCGCCGCCACGATCCGCTCGATGTCGGCCATCCGGAAGCGCTCGTTCGCGGCGAAGCGGTCCTTGAGCTCGCGGCCCTCGACGAATTCCATCGCGATGAACGCGGTGCCCGCGTCCTCGTCGAACTCGTAGATCGCGACGATGTTCGGATGATTGAGGCGTCCCGCCGCCTGCGCCTCGCGACGGAAGCGCGCGATCACGTCGGCCGCGTGCTCGCCGTCGAGCTGGTCCGGCCTGATCGTCTTCAGCGCGACGCGCCGCTTGATCAGCGGGTCGTAGCCCTCGTAGACGATGCCCATCGCGCCGCGCGCAAGCTCGCGGCGGATCTCGTACTTGCCGAGCTGGCTGATCATCAATCGACCGGCATTACTTGTACTTGCTGTCGATCTCCCAGACCGACTTCTGCACGAGGCGCTGCACCATCGTGTCGAGCGACACGCCGCCTTCCTGCGACTGCGAAACGCCGAGCACCGACGACGACTTCGCGCCGACCTCCATCTTCTCCTCGGTGTAGCCCTGCGCGACCTGCTCGGTCGTCTCGGCGTTGATGATCTTGTAGCGCATGCCGATGATCCATACGCCGGTGGATTCGCCGGTATGCACGGAGTCGAGCGTCGCCGCGCCGACCGCTCCGGCCCGCGCACCGCCCAGCGAGCCGCTGAACGCGCCGAGCGCACCGGCGATGTTGCCGAGCGCGCGCCCGTTGAAGCCCTGCTGCGCGGCGGCGATCTGTTCGGTCTTCAGGATGTCGAACTTGACGACGTACTTGGTGGTCTTGAGCTTGCCCATGCCGAGGAACTTGCGCGCGGCCTGCGGATCGCCCAGGTTGTAGGCGAGCTCGAATTCGTTCAGCAGCGGACCGAGATTGGTGCGCTCGAGCACGGGGAAGTTCGCGTTCGACATCTCCAGCTCGCCGAAGTCTGCGATGTTGTTCGCCGTGAACTTCTGCATGAACGTCGCGTTGTTGCTCCTGATGTCGCCGGGGATGACGATCACCGCCGGCCCGCGCTTGTTGCGGTTCATGTACTCGACCGGCTTGTACATCGCCTGGTCGGCCGACGCATTGGCGCGCTGCGACGTGTCGCTGCCCGCGGTGGGCGACGGATTGCCGAACGTCGGCTGGGCGCCGGCCGCTGCGCTCGCGAGCGCGAACGCGATGCCGAGCAGCGGGGGAACGGAACGAATCGGGATGCGGCGGTTCATCGTGATGCTCCTTCTACGGGGTCATTCTCGAATTGCCGATCGCGTCCAGTCATTGCGCGATCGCGTCACTTGCGCGGCGAGGCGTTCCGGCAGTAGTCGCCGTACAGCTTCGCGACGACCTCGTCCGCGTGTTCGTCGATGAGCGTCTGTGCCATGCGCCGCACGTCGGCACCGGCGTACGAGCTCGCCTGCGCCTCGGTGTCGGATATCACGCGGCCGTTGCTGCCGGTCAGCGTGAACCCGAGGTTCACCGAGACCTGGTTCACGTTCATCACTGGGTTGCGCATCGCCTGCGACGAGATCAGCCCGCGCAGCACGAAGCTCGCGCCCAGGCGGCGCGATGCCGAAAGCGCAGCGTCGGGATCGTTCTTGAAATAGGCGTCGATCTCCGCTTGCGCGATCTGGCGGCGTATTTCCTCGGGCGTGTACGTGCGCAGACCGAGCGCCTGCAGGCGACTGTTGATCGCCTGGTAATGCGGACCGTAGTTCTGCAGGTGCGCTTCGACGAAGCCGTTCGACTCGCGCTCGCCGATGATCACCATGATCTTCTTGTTCTTGAACTCGGCGCGGCACGGCGCCGACAGCTCCTGCGCGATGCGCGCATC
>DATJFI010000085.1:0-25492 GCA_035495715.1 Casimicrobiaceae bacterium | reverse complement strand
GACGTCGTGCACAACGGCTTCGCCTATCACCTTACGCCGGCCGGCTCGATGCTCGAGAGCGGATTGCACGCGCTTTCCTGCACGGTGATTCCGGGCGGGACCGGCCAGACCGAGCAGCAGCTCGCGGCGATCCGCGATCTGCACCCGGCCGGCTACGTCGGCACGCCATCGTTCCTGCGCATCATTCTCGAGCGCGCCGATGCGCAGGGCGCCGACGTGTCCAGCATCGTGAAGGCGCTCGTCTCGGCGGAGCCGTTTCCCGCGTCGCTTCGCGATGCGTGGATCACGCGCGGCATCCACGGCTACCAGGTGTACGCGACGGCGGACGTCGGATCGATCGCGTACGAAACGCCGGCGCGCGACGGGCTCGTCGTCGACGAAGGCGTGCTCGTCGAGATCGTGCGTCCCGGCACCGGCGAGCCGGTCGCGCCGGGCGATGTCGGCGAGGTCGTCGTCACGCCGCTCGCGAACGCCGACTATCCGCTGATCCGCTTCGCCACCGGCGACCTGTCGGCGATGCTGCCCGGCGTGTCGGCGTGCGGCCGCACGAACGTGCGAATCAGGGGCTGGCTCGGGCGCGCCGACCAGACGACGAAGGTCAAGGGCATGTTCGTGCATCCGGAGCAGGTCGCCGCGATCGTCGGACGCCATCCCGAAGTGCGGCGCGCGCGACTCGTCGTCGACAATCCCGAAGGCAGCGACCGGATGACCCTGCATGTCGAGGTCTGCAACGTCGATCCGCAGCTCGCCGACGCGATCGTCGGGTCGATCCGCGACGTCACGAAGCTGCGCGGCGACGTCATCTTCCGCGCCGTCGACGAATTGCCGAACGACGGCAGGGTGATCGACGACCTGCGCAAGCTCGAGTAGAGCGCCTGCTGACGGGGCGGGAGCCGAACGATGCGTGAAGACCGCGACGAGCAACCGAACGCCGGCGAGCGCAGCGAAACGCCGCTGCATCCCGACATCGTCGGCGCCATCGCCGCGAGCGGCGTCGTGCGCACGTTTCCGCGGCATGCGATCCTGATCAACGAGGGCGACCGCGGCGACACCCTCTACGTGATCCTTTCCGGCCGCGTCAAAGTGTTCTCGAGCAACGAGGCAGGCCGCGAGTTCGTCATCGATTTCCAGGGCCCCGGCGAGTACGTCGGCGAGATGATGCTCGACGGCGAGCCGCGCTCGGCGTCGGTCGTCACGATGGAGCAGACGACGTGCGCGGTCGTGAACCGCGCGCAGTTTCGCGAGTTCATCCTCGCGCATCCCGATTTCGCGATGCACCTGATCGAGCGGCTCATCCGCCGCGTGCGCGTGACGACCGGCAACCTGAAGAGCCTCGCGCTCTCCGACGTCTACGGCCGGCTCGTGCGCCTCGTGAACGCGCTCGCGCAGGACGTCGACGGCCGCCAGATCGTGCCCGAGAAGCTCACCCAGCAGGACATCGCCGATCGCGTCGGCGCCTCGCGCGACATGATCGGCAAGCTCATGAAGGATCTGGTTGCCGGCGGCTATCTCGCCGTCGAGGAGCGCACGATCACCATCTTGCGCAAGCTGCCGACGGGCTGGTAGCCCACGCGGCTTTATCGCGCCAGCCCCTTTTGCCTGGCGAATCTTCGGCATTGCCGGTACCGACTCGTCCATCGTCCGCCACTGTCGCAAAGGCCTACGCTGACCCTCACGCGGTTCCGATGACCGCGAAGCACGAAAGGCAAGGAGACGACGATGGACACACGCAATGGCAACCAATCGCGCAACCGCTGGGCAACCGGAGTACGCGCCGCAACACTGGTGATCGTGACCGGCACGCTCGCGGCGGTCTGGTATCCGACCCACCACGACAGGGCAGCCGCAACAATCGGCGATGTCACCGCGCCGGCCGTGACCGCGCCCGACATGAGTGCGTACTTCCCTGACCGGTTCCCGGCACCGCAAGGTCCGATCGAGCCGCTTCCCCCGCAGTTCTGACCCGCGCCCGCGATCCGGGGAAACTTCGCACCCCGCGATCGCGGGCTCCCGCCGGCGATGCGCGTCAGCGTTCGATGCCGCCGAAGCAGACGTATTTGATCTCGACGTACTCCTCGATGCCGTACTTCGAGCCTTCGCGTCCGAGGCCCGATTGCTTCACGCCGCCGAATGGCGCGACCTCGGTGGTGATGAGTCCCGTGTTCACTCCGACCATCCCGTACTCGAGCGCTTCGGCGACACGCCAGACACGACCCACGTCACGGCTGTAGAAATACGATGCGAGTCCGAACTCGCTGCGGTTCGCGAGCTCCACGACCTCGTCGTCGGTGCGAAACGCGATCAGCGGCGCGATCGGCCCGAACGTCTCCTCGCGGAAGATCTGCATTTCGGGATTCACGTTCGTGAGCACGGTCGGCTCGTAGAACGTGCCGCCGAGCGCATGCCGCTTGCCTCCGATCGCGACCTTGGCCCCGCGCGCCTTCGCGTCGGCGAGATGCTCCTCGACCTTCGCGAGCGCGTCCCGGTTGATGAGCGGTCCCTGCGTCACGCCGGCTTCGGTGCCGCGGCCGACCTTCAGCGCGCCTACGCGCGCCGAGAGCTTCTGCGCGAACGCGTCGTAGACCTTCTCCTGCACGAAGAAGCGGTTCGCGCAGACGCACGTCTGCCCGGCGTTGCGGTACTTGGAGATCATCGCCCCCTCGGCGGCGGCGTCGAGATCGGCGTCGTCGAACACGATGAACGGCGCGTTGCCGCCGAGCTCGAGCGAGATCTTCTTGATCGTCGGCGCGACCTGGCGCATCAGGATGCGGCCGACCTCGGTCGAGCCGGTGAACGACAGCTTGCGCACGGTCGGGTTCGCGCACATCTCGCCGCCGATCGACGGCGCATCGCCGGTGATCACGTTCAGCACGCCTGGCGGAAAGCCGGCGCGCTCGGCGAGCGCCGCCAACGCGAACGCCGAGAACGGCGTCGCCTCGGCCGGCTTGATGACGACGGTGCAACCGGCGGCGAGCGCCGGCGACACCTTGCGCGTGATCATCGACGACGGGAAATTCCACGGCGTGATCGCGGCGCACACGCCGACCGGCTCCTTGACGACGACGAGCCTGCGATCGTTGCCGATCGTCGGGATCACGTCGCCGTAGACGCGCTTCGCTTCCTCGGCGAACCATTCGACATACGCAGCGCCGATCGTGATCTCACCCTTCGCTTCGTTGATCGGCTTGCCCTGCTCGGCGGTCAGGATGCGCGCGAGGTCGTCGACGTGCGCAAGCATCAGGTCGTTCCATCGACGCAGGACCGCGCCGCGCTCCTTCGCCGTCTTCGCGCGCCATGCGGGAAACGCGCGTTCGGCGGCCGCGATCGCACGCCGGGTCTCGGCCGCGCCGAACATCGGCGCCGTGCCCACTAGCCCGCCGGTAGCGGGATCGACGACCGGCATCGACCCGCCGTCGTCGGCGTCGATCCATGCGCCGTCGACGTAGCACTGCTGGCGCAAAAGCGATGGGTCGGCAAGCTCGAGCCTCGCGCGTTCGATCGTGTCGGGTGCCATGGACTTCTCCTTCTCTTCTTTGGAAGCGGTATTCGGGATCAGACTGCGCTTCGGCGGGCCACGTTCCGCGTCGCGGCGGCCTGCGGCCTCGGGGCGTTACGCGAGACGAGAACGACACCGGTCAGGACGAGCGCGACGCCGACCATCTGCAACAGGTTGACGCGTTCGCCGAGCAGCATGGCGCCGAAGCCGATCGTGAAGATCGGCCCGAGCGACCCGACCAGCGATGCGGTGCTGGCGCCGATGCGGCGGATCGACTCGGCGATCATCCACGTCGGCAGCACGGTGCAGAAAACGGCCATCGCGAGCGTCAGCAGGTGCACCGAAAGCGGCAGGTCGAGCGCCGACAGCGGTCGCGTCAGCGCGAACTGCAGCGAGACGAAAAGCGTCGACGCGAGCATCGCCCAGGCGATGAAGCGCGACGAGCCAAGGCGCGCGATGATGCCTCCCGCCGCGACCAGGTAGATCGCGTAGCCGACCGCGCTCGAAAAGACGAGCGCAGCGCCGAGCGCGATGGCATGCGGGTCGCCCGTGAGACGGATGTCGTGCGCGACGGCGATCGCGATGCCGCCGTACGAGAGCGCGAGCGCGGCCACCGTGCGGCGCGTGATCGGCTGCGCGAGGAAGATCGCGGACAGCACGACGACGATCGTCGGGTAGAGGAAGAGCATCAGCCGCTCCAGCGACGCGGTGACGTACTGGAGCCCGAGGAAGTCGAGCAGGCTCGACAGGTAATAGCCGATGAAGCCGAGGCCCGCGAGAAGCCGGGCATCGCGCCGGCCGATCGGCGCCGTCCCCGGCGCGCGCCCGCTCCACCAGGCCATCGCGATGAAGAACGGCGCCGAATAGAGCATCCGCAGCGTGAGCAGGGCCACCGGGTCGACGGGTGCGCTGCGGTAGGCGAGCTTGATCAGGATCGCCTTGAACGAGAAGCCGAGCACGCCGAGCACGGCGAGCAACGCGCCCACGTTCAGCTCCCCGCGCCCGGGGCACGCGACGCGTTCTTCACGTCCAGTCGACGACGCCGCTCCACGCGGTGGCGAGGATCAGCAATCCGAAAGCGATCCGATACCACGCGAACGGCGTGAAGTCGTGGCGGCTCACGTAGCGGATCAGCCAGCGCACGCAGAAAAACGCGGCGACGAACGAGGCGACGAAGCCGATGGCGAGGCCCTGCAGGTCCTGCGCGGAGAAGAGCGCGCGATTCTTCAGGAAATCGTACGCGCAGGCGGCGAGCAGCGTGGGAATCGCGAGAAAGAACGAGAAGCGTGTCGCCGCTTGGCGCGACAGTCCGAAGAGCATGCCGCCGATGATCGTCGCGCCGGAGCGCGACGTGCCGGGGATCAGCGCGAGCGCCTGTGCGCAGCCGATCTTCAGCGCGTCGGGCCAGCGCATGTCGTCGACGTCGTCGATGCGCGCCGTCGAAGTCCCGGCGCGCCGGCGCCGCTCGACCCACAGGATCACGAGCGCGCCGACGATGAACGCCATCGCGACAGGCAGCGGCGCGAACAGGTGACGCTTGATCGCACTCGCGAACAGCAGGCCGAGCACGGCCGCGGGAATGAACGCGATCACGAGGTTCGCGACGAAGCGCTGCGCGACGCGATCGGTGCCGAGGCCGGCAACGGCGCTCACGAGCCGCGCGCGGTACTCCCAGCAGACCGCGAGGATCGCACCGGCCTGGATGACGATTTCGAACACCTTCGCGCGCTCGCCGGTGTAGCCGAGCAGCGATCCGGCGACGATCAGGTGGCCGGTCGACGAAACGGGAAGGAACTCGGTGAGGCCCTCGACGATGCCGAGGATCAGGGCGACGAAGGCGGAGGGATGATCCAAAGGCTGCGGGCGCCGATACGGAGCGCGATTGTCGCATAGCCGTTCGGCCTCGCGTGCCGGCACCCGTTGGCGTATCGTCCGGGTTGGCTCGATCCGCGGAGACGCGATGAACCACGAATTGCTGCAGCTTTTCGATCCCGATTCGTCGACGTTCACGTATCTGCTCGTCGATCGCGCGGCGGCCGAGGCGATCCTCGTCGACACCGTCGAGCAGCGCTTCGACCGCGACATGGCGACGCTGCGCAGGCTCGGCGTCACGCTGCGCTACGTCGTCGAGACGCACACCCACGCCGACCACGTGACGGCGGCGGGCCGGATTCGGGACGCGACCGGCGCTGCGACCGTCGCGCCGTTCAAGTGCGGTATCTCGCCGGCGGACCTGCAGCTTGCGCACGGCGATACGCTGACGTTCGGGCACGGCGAGGTCCTGCACGCGATCCACACGCCGGGACACACGTCCGGGAGCACGAGCTATCTGTGGCGCGGCAACGTGCTGACCGGCGACACGCTGCTGATCGAAGGCTGCGGCCGCACCGATTTCCAGAGCGGCGACGCGGGCTCGCTGTTCGACAGCGTGCACGAGCGTCTCTTCACGCTGCCCGACGACACGCGCGTCTGGCCCGCGCACGACTATCGCGGAAACACGGTCTCCACCATCGGCCACGAGAAGCGCAACAATCCGCGGCTCGCCGATCGCGACCGCGCCTCGTTCATCGAGCTGATGAGCAACCTGCAGCTGCCGAAGCCGAAGATGATCGACATTGCGGTGCCGGCGAACCGCAACCTCGGCTTGACGCACGCCGCCTGAGCGGCAGTCGGCAACGTCGCGTCAGGTGGGGCGCGCGTCGCCGAGTGTCGCCAGGCGCTCGCGCATCGACGCGATCTCGTCGCGAAGCGCGGCGACTTCCGCTCGCAGCGCCGCGACTTCGTCGCCGAGCGACGCGGTAGCTGCTTGCGTCGTTGCACCTGCGGGCGCCGCTTCCGGCGCAGTCTGCGTCAAGAGCTGCGTCCAGCGCGTTTCGCGTGTTCCCGGTGTGCGCGGGAGCTCGGCGACGAGTGCGCCAGCCTGGCGTTCGGCGAGCTCGCGCAGAAACGCGTCGACGGTCGAGATGTCGGCGAAGCGGTGCATCCGCTCGGTGTTGATGCGAAGCTCGCCCGCGGTTTGCGGGCCGCGCAGCAGCAGCACGGCGAGCAGCGCGACCGACTGCGACGGCACGGCGAGCACGCGTTCGGCATTGTGCGCATAGCGCATCACGCGCCCGCCGCTCGTTTCGATCACGAGCGCGCGGTCGCGAAGGGCGTCGAGCGCCCGCTGGACGTCGCTGTACGAAAGGTCGAGCAAGGGATCGCGGCTCGACTTCTGATTGCAGCCGGCGACGAGGGCATTGAGCGTCAGCGGATAGGCGTCGGGCACGGTTCGCTGCTTTTCGATCAGCACGCCGAGCACGCGGCCCTCGCCGGCCGAAAGGAGGGGTGGCGTCATGGTTCAATGTTACTTCTGGTAAAAAGCCCGGAGGAGGCCCGGATCGACCGGGCCGGACGAAAGCGAAATGGCGAATCCGCCCGAAGTGACCAGCATGGCGCTGTTCTGCGACTTCGAGAACATCGCGCTCGGCGTCCGCGACGCCAACTACGAGAAGTTCGACATCGGCAAGGTGCTCGAGCGGCTCCTTCTCAAGGGCAGCATCGTCGTCAAGAAGGCGTACTGCGACTGGGAGCGTTACAAGGCGTTCAAGGCGCCGATGCACGAGGCGTCGTTCGAGCTGATCGAGATCCCGCACGTGCGGCAGTCCGGAAAGAATTCCGCCGACATCCGCATGGTCGTCGACGCGCTCGACCTCTGCTACACGAAGGCGCACGTCGACACGTTCGTGATCATCAGCGGCGATTCGGACTTCTCCCCGCTGGTGTCGAAGCTGCGCGAGAACGCGAAGGCCGTGATCGGCGTCGGCGTCAAGAACTCGACGTCGGACCTTTTGATCGCCAATTGCGACGAGTTCATCTACTACGACGACCTCGTGCGCGCGAAGCGCAAGGCGCCGGCGAAGAAGCGCGCGAGCAAGGCTGCCACTGCGACGGCCGAGGCGCCGAAGCCGTCGGCCGACGAGGATCGGCGGATGGAGGCGCTCGAGCTCGCGATCGAGACGATCGAAGCTTTGGTCGCCGAGCGCGGAGACGAGGAGACCATCTGGGGCTCGATGGTCAAACAGGCGCTGCGCCGCCGCAAGCCGGGGTTCAACGAGGCGTTCTACGGTTATCGCTCGTTCAACGAGCTGCTCGAGGACGCCGCCCACCACGGCATGTTGATGCTCGAGCGCGACGACAAGTCGGGCGGCTACCGGGTGCGCCTCGCGCCGGCGGAATGAAAAGTCAGACCACCTTGACGTCGATGTCGTAGAGCCCGTCGATGTGCCCGTGCATCACGTCGCCCGCCACGACCGGGCCGACGTTCTCGGGCGTTCCGCAGTAGATGATGTCGCCGGCAAAAAGCTCGTAGTACTTCGACAGGTGCGACACCTGCTCGGCGACGCTCCAGATCATGTTCGAAAGATCGCTCGACTGGCGCACCTTCCCGTTCACGGCGAGCGTGATCGCACCCTTCGTGAAGTGACCCGTTGCGCTGGCCGGATGCAGATGGCTGACGACGGCCGAGTGATCGAACGACTTGCCGATCTCCCACGGCTTCTTCTCGTTGCCCATCGCCTGCTGCAGGTCGCGCCGCGTCATGTCGAGGCCTATCGCGTATGCGAACACGTGATCGTCCGCGCTTTCGGCCGGAATATCGCGGCCGCCCTTGCCGATCGCGGCGACGAGCTCGACTTCGTGATGGTAGTTCTTCGTGACGGGCGGGTACGGGTGATCGACCGTGACGCCCTTCGGCACGAGCTGAATCGCGTCGGTCGGCTTCTGGAAGAAGAAAGGCGGCTCGCGATTGGGATCCGATCCCATCTCGCGCGAGTGCGCCGCGTAATTGCGCCCGACGCAGTAGATGCGGCGGACCTGGAACCGCTGCGACGTGCCCATGACCGGAATGAAGCTCGCCGAATGCGCGAAAAGGACGTCGGCGTGCGCGTCGGCCGCTGCGCAAAGCGATGGGCCGGCAAGCGCGCCGGCGCCGGCCGCCACCGATGTCTTCAGCCACTTGCGTCGTTGTCGATCCATTCGTTCGTCTCCCGTTGCATGCCGGCGTCGACGATGCGCGCGCCGGCGGATTCGAGAATGCGCGCGAGCGCCTGCGCATCGCGCGGCGCCATCACCTTCGCGTCGTTGTCAAAGTAGCAGAAAATGTCGCGGCCGGCGCGTCGTGCCGACGGACTGCGCGCGACGCGGCGGGCGTCGGCCGGCGCACGGCCTTCGCTCCACGCGACGATCCGCCTGGCCCAGCGGCCGAGCGCGACGTCGCTGTAGCCGCTCACGTAGAGCACTTTGTCGCCGTGCAGGCGGATGTAGACGAAGTCGGCCGTCAGATCGAAGGCGAGCGGCCACTTCCCCGCGGTGTCGGCAACGACCAGCGCGACGCGCTGTCGCCGCAAGAGATCCACGAACGCCTCGTCGACGAACGATTCGTGGCGGACCTCCAACGCATGTCGAAGCGGCCGGCAGGGTCCGAATGCCAGTCGCGCCCGGCCCTTCACCTTCTCGTTGCGACGCCGCGCAAGTGCCGCCGCCTGATCGGTGTCGCGCGGCAGCATCGCGAGGAACGGCTCGAGCACCTCGGGCCGGAAGCGCAAAACGGGAGGAAGCTGCCACAGGATCGGGCCGAGCTTCGCGCCGAGATTGGCGATTCCCGACGCGAAGAAGTTCGCAAGCGCCTGCTCGCAGTTGCGAAGCTTCAGCATGTGCGTGACGAAGCGCGGGCCCTTGACGCTGAAGAGGAAGCCGTCGGGCGTTTCGTCGCGCCAGCGTGCGTAGAACTCCGGCCGCTGCAGCGAATAGAAAGAGCCGTTGATCTCGATCGTCGACACGCGCCGCGACGCGTACTCGAGCTCGCGCCGCTGCGGCAGTCCGCGCGGATAGAACGTGCCGCGCCATGGCGGATAGCGCCAGCCGGAGAGGCCGATACGGATCGCGCCCCCCTTCGAGCGCATCGCCGCGCTCAGGCCTTCGAATAGATTTCCGCGCCGCGGCGAACGAACTCGACCGCCTTCGCTTCCATCCCCTTCGCGAGCGCGTCGTCCTCGCTCATGCCCTGCTTCGCCGCGTAGTCGCGCACGTCCTGCGTGATCTTCATCGAGCAGAAGTGCGGCCCGCACATCGAGCAGAAGTGGGCGAGCTTCGCGCCGTGCTGCGGCAGCGTCTCGTCGTGGAACTCGCGCGCCTTGTCGGGATCGAGGCCGAGGTTGAACTGATCCTCCCAGCGGAACTCGAAACGCGCCTTGGAGAGCGCGTTGTCACGGAGCTGCGCGCCCGGATGCCCCTTGGCGAGGTCGGCCGCGTGCGCGGAGATCTTGTACGCGATGATCCCGTCCTTGACGTCGGTCTTGTTCGGCAGGCCCAGGTGCTCCTTCGGCGTCACATAGCAGAGCATCGCCGTGCCGTACCAGCCGATCATCGCGGCGCCGATCGCGCTCGTGATGTGATCGTAGCCGGGAGCGATGTCGGTCGTGAGGGGCCCTAGCGTATAGAACGGCGCCTCGCCGCACAGCCGAAGCTGCTCGTCCATGTTGTGCTTGATCAGGTGCATCGGCACGTGGCCGGGGCCCTCGATCATCACCTGCACGTCGTGCTTCCACGCCACCTGCGTCAACTCGCCGAGCGTCGCGAGCTCGCTCATCTGCGCGTCGTCGTTCGCGTCGTGGATCGAGCCGGGGCGCAGGCCGTCGCCGAGCGAGAACGCGACGTCGTACGCCTTCATGATCTCGCAGATCTCCTCGAAGCGCGTGTAGAGGAAGCTTTCGCGATGATGCGCGAGGCACCATTTCGCCATGATCGAGCCGCCGCGCGAGACGATGCCGGTCATGCGCTTCGCCGTGAGCGGAATGTAGCGGAGCAGCACACCGGCGTGGATCGTGAAGTAGTCGACGCCCTGCTCGGCCTGCTCGACCAGCGTGTCGCGGTAGATCTCCCAGGTGAGGTCCTCGGCCTTGCCGTCGACCTTCTCGAGCGCCTGGTAGATCGGCACGGTGCCGATCGGCACCGGCGAGTTGCGGATGATCCACTCGCGCGTCTCGTGGATGTTCCTGCCGGTCGACAGGTCCATCACCGTGTCGGCGCCCCAGCGGATCGCCCACGTCATCTTCTCGACTTCCTCGCCGATCGACGACGACACCGCCGAGTTGCCGATGTTCGCGTTGATCTTCACGAGGAAGTTGCGGCCGATGATCATCGGCTCGCTTTCCGGATGGTTGACGTTGCTCGGGATGATCGCCCGCCCGCGGGCGACCTCGTCACGGACGAATTCGGGCGTGATCGCCGGCGGAATGCTGGCGCCGAAGCTCTGTCCCGCATGTTGCCGCCGCAGCGCCTCGGGCATCTGCGCGAGCGTTTCGTCGCGGCGCTGGTTCTCGCGGATCGCGATGAATTCCATCTCGGGCGTGACGATGCCGCGCCGCGCGTAGTGCATCTGCGTCACGTTGGCGCCTGCCTTCGCACGGCGAGGCGGCCGCTGCAGATCGAAGCGCATGCCCGCGAGCGCGACGTCGGCAAGCCGCGCACGACCGTATGCCGACGTCGGCGCGTCGAGCGTCGCGGTGTCGTTGCGCTCGTCGATCCAGCGCGCGCGAAGCGCGGGCAGTCCCTTGCGAACGTCGATTCGCGCTTGCGGGTCGGTGTACGGACCGGACGTGTCGTAGACGGCGAGCGGGGGATTCTTCTCGGCGCCGAACGACGCCGGCGTGTCGGTCTGCGCGATCTCGCGCATCGGCACGCGCACGCCGGACCGCGTGCCTTCCACATAAATCTTGCGTGACGCGGGCAGCGGCGCAACCGCCGCGGCGTCGACTTTGGCGTCGCGCGCGAAGAACTTGTCGTTGGCGTTCATTTCCATCCTCGTCGATCGGCCGGGCGAGGAGCGGTGGAGGTGTCCACGCTTCCCTGCGCCGGCATTATCCGAACAGGTTCCAAGGGTGTTTTCTCACCGACCCGCGATGGTGAAATGGCGGGAAGGACCCCTAGCGTCGATCGCAGTTTACGCCAACCGCGATCGGGATCGCCGATCAGAGCTCGGATTGCGAGGTGCCGCGCTCCGCGCGCCGCTCGGGCACGCGGTGACTGCGCGCGATCAGCATCAGCGCGCCCAGCACGACGAGCATCAACGGCAGGATCACGCGCCACGTGGTCGCGTAGCGGTCGTGCATGAACCACGCGATGCCGATCGCGACGAGGAACGGACCGACGACGATCGAATTCTTGTTGACGCCGTCGAGCACGAGCACGGCGATGCCGCCGACGATGAAGCCGAGCGAGATGATCCAGTCGACGTCGGGAAAGAGCCGGAATTCCCACAGCAGCCATCCCAGCCCGACGATGATCAGCGTTACCGGCAGCGATGCGTCTCGCATGAGGCTCCCCCTCGAATCCAAAAACGTCGCGCAGGCGAACCGGTTCAGTCGGCCGCGGCCGCCGACGGCTGCGGCTCGCCATGGCGACGCTTGCCTGCGACCCACTGCCGGAACCGCTCGAAGTAGATGTAGACGACCGGCGTGATGAAAAGCGTCAGCAGCTGCGACACGAGAAGACCGCCGACGACCGCAAGGCCGAGCGGCCGCCGGGCGCCGCCGGCGCCGAAGGCGAGCGCGATCGGCAGGCTTCCCATCAGCGCGGCCATCGTCGTCATCATGATCGGCCGGAAGCGCGTGATGCACGCCTGGAAGATCGCGTCCTGCGGCGCCTTGCCCCCGTTGCGCTGCGCCTCGATCGCGAAGTCGATCATCATGATCGCGTTCTTCTTGACGATGCCGACCAGCATCACCATGCCGACGAACCCGTACATGTTGAGGTCGATGCCGAAGATCCACAGCGTCAGCAACGCGCCGAACGCAGCGGGCACGAGCCCCGAGAGAATCGTGACCGGATGGATGAAGCTCTCGTAAAGAATGCCCAGCACGAGGTAGATGACGAAGATCGCGAGCGCGAGCAGCGCGCCCATTCCGGCGAACGAGGATTTGAACGCCTGCGCATTGCCCTGGAACAGACCGTTGATCGTCTGCGGCAATCCCATCTCGCGCGTCGCCCTCTGGATTTCGTCGATCGCCTGCGACAGCGAGACGCCGGGCGCCAGATCGAACGAGATCGTCACCGATGGAAGCTGGCCGAGGTGCGTGATCGCGAGCGGCCCGATCGTCGGCTTCAGTGTCGCGACCGAGTTGAGCGGAACGAGGCTGCCGCTGTTCGAGCGCACGTAGAGCATCGACAGCGCGGCCGGGTTGAGCTGGTACTGCGGCAAGAGCTCCATGATCACCCAGTACTGGTCCGTCGGCGCATAGATCGTCGACACTTGCCGCGAACCGTACGCGTCGTAGAGCGTGTTCTCGATCGATTGCGCCGACACGCCGAGCGCCGACGCGCGATTGCGATCGATCTGAACCGTCACCTGCGGCTGCGTGATCTGCAGGTCGCTCGTGACGTCGACGAGCCCCGGCAGCGACTTGAGCTTGTCTTCGACCTTCGGCGCCCACTCGAAGAGCTCCGTCGTGTCCGGCCCCTGAAGCGTGAACTGGTAGAGGCTCTTCGTGAGCTGCCCGAGGCGGATCACCGGCACGTTCTGCACGAACGCCTTGATGCCCGGCACCTGAGCGAGCGTCGGCCGGAGCTCGCGCACGACCTGATCGGCCGGCGGTCGCTCGCTGCGGTCCTTCAGCGTGATGAACATCCGCCCGTTGTTGAGTGACGATGCCGAGCCGCCGCCGCCGACGAACGACATGACGCTGTCGACGTGCGGATTGCGCCGCACGATCGCCGCGACCTGCTGCTGCAGGTTCGACATCGCGTTGAACGAGATGTCCTGCGCGGCCTCGGTGAAGAGGAAGAGCTGGCCGACGTCGTCGCTCGGCAGGAAGCCCTTCGGGATGAACCAGCCAAGGACGAAGGTCGACACGAACAGCACGAAGAACGCGACAACCGTGAGCAGTCGATGATGGAGCACGCGCGAAAGCGCCGCCCGGTATACCGCGAGCAGCTTGTCGAACACCGCACCGGCGAACCTGTAGACGCGGCCATGCTTTTCCTCGTTTTCACGCACGAGCCAGCGACTGCAGAGGAGCGGCGTCAGCGTCAGGGACACGAATCCCGACAGCAGCACGGCGACGATGATCGTCACGGCGAACTCGTGGAGCAGCCGCCCGAGGATGCCGCCCATGAACAGCACCGGGATGAACACCGCGGCGAGGGACAGCGTCATCGACACGATCGTGAACCCGATCTCCTCCGAGCCGTCGAGCGTCGCCTGCATCCGCGACTTGCCCATTTCCATGTGCCGCGTGACGTTCTCGAGCATCACGATCGCGTCGTCGACGACGAAGCCGACGCAAAGCGTCAGCGCCATCAGCGACAGGTTGTCGATGTTGAAGCCGAACGCGTACATCAGCGCGAACGTGCCGATGATCGATATCGGGAGCGCGAGACTCGGGATCAGTGTCGCGCGCGGACTGCGCAGGAACACGAAGATCACGAAGACGACCAGGCACAACGCGAGCAGCAGCGAGAACTGCACGTCCCGCACGGACTCGCGAATCGACTGCGAGCGGTCGTAGAGGATCGACAGCTTGATCGACGGTGGAAGCTGCGCCTGGAACGCCGGAATGACGGCCTTGATCGCGTCGACGACCTCGATCGTGTTCGTGCCAGGCTGGCGCTGCACGGCGAGTACGACGCCGCGCGTGCCGTTGTACCAGGCCGCGACCTTGTCGTTCTGCACGCTGTCGATCACGCGGCCGATCTGGTCGAGCCGGACCGGCGCCCCGTTGCGGTACGCGACGATCAGGGGAGCGAACGCCGCCGCGTCGGTGAGCTGGCCGGTGGCCATCACCGACGTCGCGCGCTCGCGACCGTTCAGCGTGCCGGTCGGCAGGTTCACGTTCGCGTTGGCGATCACCTGCTCGACGTCGGTCAATGCAATGCCGCGGCTTGCCAGCGCATTCGGATCGAGCTGCGCGCGCACCGCGTATTGCTGCGAGCCGAATACCTGCACTTGCGCGACGCCGTTGATCGTCGAAATTCGCGTCGCCAGATTGTTTTCGGCGTACTCGTCGACCGTCGACAGCGGCTGCGTCTCCGACGTGAGCGCCATCAGCAGGATCGAGAAGTCGGCCGGGTTCACCTTGCGAAGCGTCGGCGGCGTCGGCAACGACGAGGGAAGCTGACGCGCCGCCGCGGCGATGGCCGATTGCACGTCCTGCGCGGCCGCGTCGATGTTGCGATCGAGCGAAAACTGCATCGTGATCGACGTGCTGCCGCTTGTGGACGTCGACGTCATCGAGTCGATGCCGGCGATCGTCGAGAACTGCTTCTCGAGCGGCGTGGCAACCGCCGACGCCATCGTGTCGGGGCTTGCGCCGGGAAGCTGCGCGGACACCTGGATCGTCGGGAAGTCGACGTTCGGCAACGCGTTCACCGGCAGCAGGCGGTAGCCGACAATGCCGAAAATGACGATGCCGAGCATGAGCAGCAGCGTCATGACGGGGCGGCGGACGAAAAGCGCAGCGATGTTCATGGCGTCGTCCGCGGCGCGAGCAGCGCTGCGATGATCGTCACGCGTTGCGCGGGCCGGCAGTCGTCACGCGCGTCCCGGGCGCGAGGCGAAGCTGCCCCGCAGTGACCACGAGATCGCCAGCCGCGAGCCCCGACGCGATCACGGAATCGTCGCCTTCCGCGCGCGCGACCTTGACGTCGCGCAACGCAACGGTCTGATCGGACGCGACGACGAACACGTACTGCCCGTTCGGGCCATTCTGAACGGCGGTCGTCGGCACGACGAGCGCATCCTTCTGCGTGGTGAGCGTCAGCACGACGTTGACGAACTGACCGGGCCACAGCGCCTTGTCGGTGTTCGGGAATTCAGCCTTGAGCTTGATCGTTCCCGTCGAGATGTCCGTCGAGTTGTCGATGAACGACAGCTTGCCGGACGCCGGCGCCACGCCGTTCGGCACCTCGGCGCCGACCTCGAGATCGCCGGCCGTGAGATGCTTGCGCACGGCGCCGAGCTCGGATTCGGGAACGGAGAACGACACGTTGATCGGCACGACCTGGTTGATGACGACGAGCGGCGTCGTGTCGTTAGCCTTGACAAGGTTGCCCTGCTGGATCATCACGCGGCCCGCGTAGCCGGTAAGCGGCGAGCGGATCGTGCAGTAGTCGAGCGAGAGCTGCACGCTCCGCACGGCGGCCTCGTCGGCGACCACCGTCGCGGCTGCGGTCGCCACGTTCGTCTTGACCTGCTCGAAAGCGTCGGGCGAGATGAATTTCTGCGCGAGCAGTTCCTTGTTCCGCTTTTCCACCTCGCGCGCGTGGTCGAGGACCGCCTGATCCTTCAGCAGGTTGGCCTTGGCCTGCGCGAGTTGCGCCTCGAACGGCCGCCGATCGATCTCGAACAGCACGGCACCCTGCCGCACTTCGTCGCCTTCCTTGAAATGCACGGCATCGATCTGCCCGTCGACGCGCGCCTTGATCGCAACGGTCGTGAGCGGCTCGACATTGCCGATCGCGTGGATGCGCACCGGCACGTCTTTCCGCACGACCGCCGTCACGCTGACGGGTACGGCGGGCGCGCTCTTCGTCTGCGCGGCGCGCGAACCCGGCACGTACCGGAACGCGGCAATGGCGATGCCCGCGATGATCAGCAGGCAGGCGATCGCGACGAACAAGCGGCGCGGTGCAGACATCGTGCTAGGACATTGGGGTGGGAATGTTGATTCCCGGCGGCCCAACCGGTTGGCCGATCAAATCCGCTAGTTTAAGCGGTTATCCGGCGCTCCGCCTGCGGCCGACATATTCGGAAACAGGTGACCCGACGGGAGGTCGGCGAGTCGTTCGTGAGCGGGTGAAGGGAATCGAACCCTCGTATGCAGCTTGGGAAGCTGCCGTTCTGCCATTGAACTACACCCGCGTGCGCCGCCGATTGTAGCGCCGGCAGGCTTCGACCTCACGGCCGCAGGTATGCCCACCCCTCCTGCTGCTTGCGCATGATCTCGACGACGCCCGCCGGCACGTAACCGATGCCGTCGAGCATGTCCGCCTTGACGAGCTTCTGGCCATGCATCGTGTTCTCGCAGGCGCTCACCTTGACGCCCTGACCGAGGGCGTCGCCGATCCGGTTGCCGACGATCGAATCGGCCTTGAGCATCCCGATGCCGGGACCGTAGGCGACGATCTCGATCTCGACGTTGCCGGCTCCGAGGTCGGCCTGCAGGTTCTTCGCATTGTTGAGCGCGAGGTTCCACTTGCCGGGATCGTTGTCGCTCACCTGCATGACGACGCGGTTTGGCTTCGCGGCCGGCATCGTCTGGGCGCGCGCGTCGGGGCCAGTCAGCGCGGTAAGCGCAACCAACACCACCAGGCTTGCGATCGACAGCAGCCGGGCGAGCGAGACGTTTGGCATCGAAGTAACCTCCGCAAAAGGGCGAGCGTCGCGCCTGAGCGACGATTATGCCGGAAGCGGCGAGCGCGGGATCGGCGATAATCGCGCGGTGCGTCATCATCACGTGCCGCCGCGGGCGATCCTTCTCATCACGAGCGCGGTTCTCTGCTTCACGGCGCTCGATGCGATCACGAAGTTCATGACGCAGCGCTACCCGGTCCCGGTGCTCGTCTTCGCGCGTTATGCCGTGCAGTTCGTCGCGATGCTGGTATGGCTCGGTCCCCGCATGCGTCTTTCGCTCGTGCGAACGAAGCGGCTGCGCATCCAGGCGTTTCGCGGCATCCTCCTTCTCGCCTCGTCGCTGTTCTTCACGAACTCGCTGCGCTCGCTGCCGCTCGCGGAAGCGACGGCGCTCAACTACTCGACGCCGATCATCGTCGTGCTGCTCGGCCGGCTGGTGCTCGACGAGCGCCTCACGCAAGCGCGCATCGCGTTCGTCGTCGTCGGCATCGCCGGCATGCTGATGATCGTCCAGCCGGGCACCGACGTCTTCCACGGGGCCGCGCTCTTCGGGCTCGCCGCGGCGGCGTTCTACGCGTGCTACCAGGTGACGACGCGAATGCTCGCCGGCGAAGATGATCCGCGCGTGCTGCTTTTCTACCCGGCGCTGATCGGCACCGTCGTCATGTCGGCGCTCGCGCCCGGCTTCGGCTGGCCGTCGTCGATGCCATGGACACACATGCTGCTGATCATCTGCGGCGGTCTTTTCGGCACCGCCGGCCACTTCCTGTTCATCCTCGCGTTCCGGCTCGCACCCGTGTCCGCGCTGACGCCGTTCACCTACATGCAGCTCGTCTGGGCGATGCTGCTCGGCTGGCTGCTTTACGGCGATTTCCCGAACAGTTACCGGATCGCGGGCATGGTGGTGATCGCCGGCAGCGGACTTCTGATGACGCTGCACGAGCGGCGCCGCGCGCGGCTCGTCGCGCTCGACCCCGTCACCGTCCAGTAGGAGCATTCGAAATGGAAAAACCGCGGATCGGCTTCGTCGGCGTCGGGCTCATGGGCCACGGCATCGCGAAGAATCTTCTGGCCAAAGGCTTCCCGCTCGCGCTGCGCGTGCATCGCAACCGCAAGGCCGCAGAGGATCTGCTGGCGGCGGGCGCCACCGAGGCGGCGAGCCACGCGATGCTCGCCCGCGATGCCGACGTCGTCATCCTCTGCGTGACCGGAGCCCCGGAGGTCGAGGAGGTCGTGCTCGGTGCCGACGGCATCGCGGGCGCGGCGCCGCAGGGGTTGATCGTCGTCGACACGTCGACGAGCGAGCCGGCGACGACGACGCGGATGCGCAAGGTGCTGGCCGAGCAGAACGTGCGCTTCGTCGATGCGCCGCTTGCGCGCACGCCGGTCGAGGCCGAGCAGGGCCGCCTCAACATCATGGTCGGCGCCGACGACGCGACGTTCGCCGAGCTTCGGCCGACGCTTGCGGCATTCTGCGAAAATATCGTCCACGCCGGTCCGCCCGGACACGGCATCGTGCTGAAGCTCATCAACAATTTCCTCGCGCAGGCGATCTGCACGGCGAGCGCCGAGGCTTGCGCGGCCGCCGCGAAGTCGGGGTTGTCGATCCGCAAGCTGCACCAGGTCGTCTCGGCCGGCGCCGTCAATTCGGGACTGTTCCAGATGATCGTCGGCCGCATGCTCGAAGGCGGCGACCTGACGGGACTCCGGTTCACGCTGTCGAACGCCGCGAAGGATCTGCGCTACTACACGCATTTCACCGAGTCGATGATGCTGCCGTCGATCGTCGGCGAAGCCGTGCACCAGAGCCTCGTCACTGCGAACGCGCTGGGCTTCGGCGACAAGTACGTTGCGTCACTGGTCGAAGCGCAGGAGAAGCTCGCCGGCATCACGATCGTTCCTCGCGATGGCGAACGCTGACGAGGCGTTCGCGGCGTTCGCGCTGCAGGCCGCGCGCGATGCCGGCCGCGCGATCCTGCCGCATTTCCGCGAGACGATCGACGTCGGCGACAAGGGCGGCACGCGCGGCTACGACCCGGTCACGGAAGCCGACCGCGCGGCGGAGAAAACGATTCGCGACGCGATCGCCGCGCGCTATCCCGATCACGGCATCGAAGGCGAGGAGCACGGCCGCAAGGCCGGCACATCCCGCTACACGTGGATGATCGATCCGATCGACGGCACGCGCAGCTTCATCGTCGGCCACCTGCACTGGGCGACGCTGATCGCGCTTCACGATGGCGAGCGGCCGGTCGTCGGCGTCACGCATCAGCCGTACGTCGGCGAATCGTTCGTCGGCGTCGACGGCCGCGCCGAATGGATTCGCGGCGATGTGCGCAAACGCCTTCGCACGCGGCGCTGCTCGCGCATCGAGGATGCGATCGTCGCGACGACCGACCCGCGGCTATTCGTTTCACCAAGGCAGCGCCACGCCTACGAACAGGCGAGCGCACGCGCGCGGCTCGTACGTTTCGGCGGGGACTGCTACTGCTATACGCAGGTCGCGATGGGACTCGTCGACGTCGTCATCGAGACCGGCCTCAACGCCTGGGACATCCAGTCGCTGATTCCGCTGATCGACAACGCCGGCGGCGTCGTCACGGCGTGGGACGGCGGACCGTGCGATCGCGGTGGCGACGTCCTCGCCTGCGGCGACCGCGCGCTGCATCAAGAGCTCGTGCGCGCGATCGCCGGGAAGCCGGGCTGACGGCCGGAGGGTGTCGCACCGGACGATATCCGGGCTAACATCGACGATCGACACGAACGAGGTCGCCTCATGGCATCCGAGACGAAAGCCGATCTCTGGGACAACCCGGCCGGCACCGACGGCTTCGAGTTCGTCGAATACGCGGCCCCCGATCCGCAGGCGCTCGGGCGCCTGTTCGAGCATCTGGGCTTCACGGCGATCGCGAAGCACCGCTCGAAGGACGTGCTCCTCTACCGTCAGGGCACGATCAACTTCATCGTCAACGCCGAACCGCACTCGTTCGCGCAGTCGTTCGCGCGCGTGCACGGGCCGAGCATCTGCGCGATCGCGTTTCGCGTGAAGGATGCCGCGAAGGCGTACGCGCACTGCGTCGCCAACGGCGCATGGGGCGTCGAGGCGCACCCGGGACCGATGGAGCTCAACATTCCGGCGATCAAGGGCATCGGCGACTCGCTGATTTATCTCGTCGACCGCTATCCGACGCACGACCGCACCGGCGTGTCGATCTACGACATCGACTTCGTTCCGTTCCCGAACGTCGACCAGCATCCGGCCGGCGCCGGTCTCACGTACATCGACCATCTGACGCACAACGTGCACCGCGGACGGATGATCGAGTGGGCGGGTTTCTACGAGCGACTCTTCAACTTCCGCGAGATCCGCTATTTCGACATCGAGGGCCGCTTGACGGGGCTCAAGAGCAAGGCGATGACGAGCCCCGACGGCGGCATTCGCATTCCGATCAACGAAAGCTCCGACGACAAGAGCCAGATCCAGGAATACCTGGTCGACTATCGCGGCGAAGGCATCCAGCACGTCGCCCTCGGCACCGGCGACATCTACGCGACGGTCGAGACGCTGCGTGACGAGGGCGTCGCGTTCCAGGACACGCCGCAGACGTACTACGAAGCGCTCGCGAAGCGGCTGCCGGGCCACCGCGAGGACACGGCCCGTCTCGCGCGAAACCGGATACTCATCGACGGCGCACCGGCCAAGGACGAGATGCTGCTACAGATCTTCACGTCGACGGTCATCGGCCCGATCTTCTTCGAGATCATCCAGCGCAAGGGCAACGAAGGCTTCGGCGAAGGCAACTTCCGGGCGCTTTTCGAATCGATCGAACAGGACCAGATCCGCCGCGGCGTCCTGAAGCAGGCTTGAAAGGGATTGCTGCGGCCGCACATGCGATTCGTAGACGTTTCACGCGCAGACAAAATTCGTGCAAATGCACGTCGAGTCTGCTAGAATCGGAAGCTTCCGACGGGCGTGTAGGTTAGTGCTTACTCCTCTTGGTTTCTCGCTTCTGCGCCAGCTTTCCGACGGCGCCTTCCACTCGGGCGAAGATCTTGCCGCGACGGTGGGATTGACGCGCGCCCGGGTTTCGCAACTCCTCAAGCAGGCCGAAACGGCCGGACTTGCGCTGGAGCGCGTCCGCGGCCGCGGCTACCGTCTGCTCGCGACGCCCGACTTCCTGGACGTGAAGGAGATCCGCGCGGCGCTCGAGGCGCTCGGCGCCGAAGTGGCGCCGCCCGATGCGAAGGCACCGCTGCTGCCGGCCGCGAACGACGACGATCTCGTCATGCCGGGGGCATCGTCGATCCCGCTGCATCCGGCGATCGCCGTCGAGGTCACCGATCAGGTCGACTCGACGTCGACCGAGCTGCTGCGTCGTGCGGCGCGCCGCGACATCCACGGCGCGCTGCTCGCCGCCGAATGGCAGACGGCCGGGCGCGGACGCCGCGGCCGCGTCTGGACGGCGGTCGCGGGCGGCAGTCTCACGTTCTCGCTCGGCTGGCGTTTCGAGCAGGGTGCCGGCTTCGTCGCCGGTCTCTCGCTCGCGGTCGGAGTCGCGGTCGTGCGCGCGCTCGAGGCCGAAGGGCTGGCGGGCGTCGAGCTCAAGTGGCCGAACGATCTCGTGCACCGGCATCTGAAGGTCGGTGGCATCCTGGTCGAGCTGAACGGCGATGCGCTCGGACCGTCGACCGTCGTCGTCGGCGTCGGCCTCAACATCCGCCTGCCGCAGAACGTGAAGCGCGACATCGCGCAGCCGGTCAGCGACTTGGCGACCGTCGCGGGGCGTGGCGCGCCGCCGATCGACCGCAACAGGCTGCTGGCGCGCCTCGTGTGCGAGCTCGCGGCGAGCCTGTCGCAATACGCGGCGCAGGGCTTCATGCCGTTCGCTGCCGAATGGCAGCGGCGCCATGCGTACCAGGGCAAGCCGGTCAAGCTGCTGCTGCCCGACGGCGAACAGGTGAAGGGCACGGTCGCCGGCGTCGACAGCACCGGCGCGCTGGTGCTGGCCGACGGGCCGCGCCGCGCGCGCTTCCTGGCCGGGGAGATCTCGCTCCGCCGCGCCTGATCGCTCTGACGTGCTTTCGCGCCGAAGGGCCGCCCCGAGGCGCGAAATCCGCCCCCTTCGGGGGCAGCGCAGCGGCGGAGCCGCAAGCGTGGGGGGATGTTCTCCGCCTTGAGCCAGATTCTCGTCATCGACGTCGGCAACAGCCGGCTCAAATGGGCCCTGCGCGGGTCGCGCGGCTGGACGGCGCGCGGCGCCGTCGCCAATCAGGACATCGGCTCGCTTGCCGTGCGCGACTGGCAGAATCTCGAGCGCCCGATGCGCGCCGTTGGCGTCAACGTCGCGGGGGAAGCGGCGCGCGTTCGCGTCGAAGGACAGCTCGCGCGCTGGCGGCTGCCGATCGAATGGCTGACCGCCACGGCGAACGCCGGCGGCGTCATCAACCGTTATGAGACCCCGTCGCAGCTCGGCGCCGATCGCTGGGCCTCGCTCGTCGCGGCACGCCGCCGCGCGGTTGCGGCGAACGAAGCGTCGCCGGCACCCTGCGTCGTCGTGAACGCGGGTACTGCCGTCACGATCGACGCACTCGATGCCGACGGCGCGTTCCGCGGGGGACTGATCCTTCCGGGCGTCCGGCTCATGCTGCGCGCGCTCGCCGACAACACCGCGGCGTTGCGCACACCCGCCGGCGAGTATTGCGGCTTCCCGACCAACACGCCGGATGCCCTGTATTCAGGCGCCGTACAGGCCATTTGCGGCGCGATCGGTGAAGTGCGCCGCCGGTTGCGCGGCGACGGCGCCGACATCACGTGCTACGTCGCCGGCGGTGCGCTCGGCGACATCGCGCCGCGGTTGGAGCCACCCGTCGAGGTCGTGGATAATCTCGTGCTCGAAGGCGTGCTCGTGCTCGCCCTCCTGCCGCGCGCCTGACCGCTCGGCCGTAGCCGGCGCTCGCGCGCGGCGCCAGGAAACCGTTCCGGATGCGCGCGGCCGTCGTACTTCTGCTCCTTCTCAACCTCGCGGTTTTCGCCTACGCGCGACTCGACCGCGCGGCGCAAAGCGAGGCGGGTCGACTTCGCGAGCAGGTCGTGCCCGATCGGATCAAGCGGGTGACGCCGAAAGAGCTCGCGGCGCTCGCGCCGGCGAAGCTCGTCTGCATCGAGTGGGGTCCGTTCGCCGACGCCGATCGCGCCCGCGCGGAAGGCGAGCTCGAAGCGCTGGTGAGCGCGCGTCAGCTTTCGCAGCGAACGCTTCCTTCCGATGCGCTGTACTGGGTCAACCTCGGGGCGATGCCGAACCGTGCCGCCGCCGATCGCCGCGCCGCGGACCTGCGCGCGCAGTCGATCGGCGACCTGTCGGTCGTCGACTACGCGCATGGACAGTTCACGGTTTCGCTCGGGATGTTCCGGAGCGAGTCGGCCGCCACCGCGCGTGCCGAAACGCTCGCAGCGCGCGGCGTTCTCGGTACGCGCGTCGAGCCGCGGCCGCAAGGCGCCCCGGCGCAGTCGATGATCGTCGTGCGCGATGCGCCGGAGCCGGTCGCCGCGCGCGTCAAGGATCTGTCGACGCAGTACGCGGGCACCGACGTCAGGGTCGCGGCGTGCCCGGCGTCGTGACGCGCGTCGCGATACGCGATGCCGGCGCGTCCGACCTCGTCGCCGTCAAGCGCCTGTTCGAAGCCTATGCGTCGTCGCTCGGCGTCGACCTCTGCTTCCAGGGCTTCGCCGGCGAGCTTGCCGGGCTGCCCGGTGCGTACGCGCCGCCGCACGGCATATTGCTGCTCGCATCGCAGGACGGCGAAGCGATTGGGTGCGTGGCGCTACGCCCGCTCGGCGAGGAAGGCGGACGCACGCTCGGCGAAGTGAAGCGCCTCTACGTCGTGCCGCACGCGCGCGGTGCGCGTGCCGGTCGCGCGCTGATGGAGGCGCTGCTCGAGCGTGCGCGCAGGCTCGGCTACGACACGCTGAAGCTCGACACGCTCGCGACGATGACGAGCGCGCGTGTGCTCTATGCGTCGCTCGGCTTTCGCGAGTGCGCGCCGTACTACGACAATCCGCTGCCGGGCGTGACGTACATGTCGTTGCGGCTTTAGGCGCTCTGTCGCGATTGTCGTTCTTCCCCAATGTGCTCGCTTCGCGGGCCGCGCGGCGGCATGGGCCGGTTTGCTAAAGTAGCCGGATGCAAAGCGATCGAACCGACGAACTGTCCCGGCTGCTTCGCGAGCGCATCCTGATCCTCGACGGCGCAATGGGCACGATGATCCAGCAGTGCCGGCTCTCGGAGCGCGATTTTCGCGGCCGCTTCCACGATCATCCGCACGATCTCGCGGGCGACAACGATCTGCTCTCGCTGACGCAACCGGCGACGGTGCAGTCGATCCACGACGCGTATTTCGAGGCCGGCGCGGACATCGTCGAGACGAACACGTTCAGCGCGACGCGGATCGCGCAGGCCGATTACCGGATGCAGGACGAGGCGCGCGCGATCAACGAGGCCGCCGCCCGCATCGCGCGCGAGGCCGCCGACCGCTGGACGGCGCGCACGCCGGACCGGCCGCGCTTCGTCGCCGGCGCACTGGGCCCGACGAACCGTACCGCGTCGATCTCGCCGGACGTGGACGATCCCGGCGCGCGCAACGTCCGCTTCGACGATCTCGCCGCTGCGTATGCGGAAGCGGTCGACGGTCTCATCGACGGCGGCGCCGACATCCTGCTCGTCGAAACGGTGTTCGACACGCTGAACGCGAAGGCGGCGCTGTTCGCAGTCGAGGGCGCGTTCGAGCGCCGCGGCGCGCGGCTGCCGATCATCGTGTCCGGCACGATCACCGACGCGTCGGGCCGCACGCTTTCGGGCCAGACGCCGGCGGCATTCTGGAGTTCGGTGCGTCACGTGAGCCCGCTCGCCGTCGGCCTCAACTGCGCGCTCGGCGCGGCACTGATGCGTCCGTACATCGCGGAGCTCGCGCGGATCGCCGATACGTTCGTCTCGTGCTACCCGAACGCCGGTCTGCCGAACCCGATGTCCGATACCGGGTACGACGAGTCGCCGGAGGAGACGTCGCGGATGCTCGCCGAGTTTGCGCGCAGCGGCTTCGTCAACTTGGTCGGCGGCTGCTGCGGCACGACGCCGGCGCACATCCGCGCGATCGCCGATTCCGTGCGCGACATTCCGCCGCGCAAGCTTCCGTCCGAGGCGGAGCTGGCGGTTGCCTGAACGGCACCGCAAGCTGTTGCGGCTCGCGGGCCTCGAGCCGCTCGAAATCGGTGACGACTCGCTCTTCGTCAACGTCGGCGAGCGCACGAACGTCACCGGCTCGCGCGCGTTCGCGAAGCTGATCCTCGCCGGCGATTACGCCGCGGCTGTCGAGGTTGCGCGCCAGCAGGTGCAAAACGGCGCGCAGATGATCGACGTCAACATGGACGAGGCGATGCTCGATTCGAAGGCGGCGATGGTCCGCTTTCTGAGTCTGATCGCCGCCGAGCCCGACGTCGCGCGCGTGCCGGTCATGATCGATTCGTCGAAATGGGACGTGATCGAGGCGGGCCTCAAATGCGTGCAGGGGAAGCCCGTCGTCAACTCGATCTCGCTCAAGGAAGGCGAAAACGA
>DATJFI010000084.1:0-11223 GCA_035495715.1 Casimicrobiaceae bacterium | reverse complement strand
CGACAGCACCTCCGACGGATGCTTGACGCGCCGCCAGGCGAGATCGGTGATGTGCAGCAGACCGTCGATGCCGCCCAGGTCGACGAACGCGCCGTAATCGGTGATGTTCTTGACGATGCCCTTGACGGTCGCGCCTTCGGAAAGCGTCGCCAGCAGCTTCTCGCGCTCCTCGCCCAGGCTCTCCTCCAGCACCGCGCGCCGCGAGACGACGACGTTGTTGCGCTTGCGGTCGAGCTTGATGACCTTGAACTCGAGCTGCTTGCCTTCGTACGGCGACGTGTCCTTGACCGGGCGGATGTCGACGAGCGAGCCGGGCAGGAATGCGCGGATGCCGTTGATCATCACGGTGAGCCCACCCTTGACCTTGCTCGTGACGAGCCCCTGCACGACGGAGCCCTGCTCCATCGACGCCTCGAGGTCGTGCCAGGCCTTGAGCCGCTTGGCCTTGTCGCGCGACAGGCGCGTTTCGCCGTAGCCGTTCTCGAGGCTTTCGATGGCGACGGTGACGAAGTCGCCGGGCTTGACCTCGACTTCGCCCTTGTCGTCGCGGAATTCCTCGATCGGAATGAAGCTCTCGGACTTGAGTCCGGCGTTCACGACGACGACGTTGTAATCGACGCGGATCACTTCCGCGGTGATCAGCTCGCCCTGGCGCATTTCCTGGCGCGCGAGCGATTCTTCGAAGAGTGCCGCGAAATTCTCGGCACCGGTACTCGGTGTTGCAGCCTGCGTGGCGGTAGCCATGAGGGTTGGTTCCTTTGTCGTTGCCGCCGTCGTGCGAGAACCCGTCATCTCGTGCGCGGCGGGCAGGTTGGTCGAATCCGCGTCAAGCGCGCACCGGCTAGGGATAGCGCGCGCCCGCGGCCCTTTGCGTGATTCCTGTTCGTCGAACCGCCGGGCCTCGCGGCGCCGGCCGTTCGCGGGCAAGCCATGTCGATCGCGTCGTCACGGGCTCCGGCGCTCGCCATAGAAGGCGAGGACGGCCGCGGTCACTTCGGCGATCGACAGATTGGTCGTGTCCAGGGTCACCGCATCGGGCGCGGCCCGAAGCGGCGCCGCCGCTCGGGTCGTATCCCGGATGTCGCGCTCCCGGATGTCGCGCAAAAGACCGTCAATGTTAACGGAGATTCCTTTTGCGATCAACTGCTTATACCGCCGCTCCGCTCGCGCCTCCGCGCTCGCCGTCAGGAACACCTTGAGACGCGCGTCGACGAACACGACGCTGCCCATATCCCGGCCTTCGGCCACCAGGCCGGGCCGCCTGCGGAACGCCCGCTGGCGCGCGAGGAGCGCGCTGCGGACGGCCGAATGCACGGCGATCCGCGAAGCGGCGGACGATACGTCCTCTGCGCGCAGCGCATCGGTGACGTCGCGGCCGTGCAGCACCGCGCGCTCGGCCTCGAACGCGACGTCGACGTCGCGCGCCAGCAGCGCGAGTGCGTCGGCATCGTCGGCCAAGACGTGCTGCTCGAGCGCGCGCAAGGCGACGATGCGATAGAGCGCGCCGCTGTCGAGATAGTGGAATCCAAGCCGTCTCGCGACGTCGTAGGCGATCGTCCCCTTGCCCGATGCGGCGGGACCGTCGATGGCGATGACAGGGACGTTCTCTCGCGGCCCCTCACCGCTGCCCTCTCCCCCCTGGGGAGAGGGAGCCGAGCGCGAGCGAGGCGGGTGAGGGGAATCGCAATCGCCAGTCACGATCGTGCGATCGATCGCAGCGCGTCGAAGTAGCCCGGGAACGTCTTGCGCACGCAGCCGGGGTCGTTGATCGTGACGCCCGCGCCGCCGAGCGCGGCCAGTGCGAAGCACATCGCCATCCGATGATCGTCGTAGGTGTCGATCGTCGCGTGGCGGAACGTCGCAAGCGGCGCGACCTCGAGCCAGTCGCTGCCTGCGGCGAGCGTTGCGCCGAGCTTCGCGAGCTCCGTCGCCATCGCGGCGATCCGGTCGGTTTCCTTGACGCGCCAGCTTCCGATATTGACGAGTCGCGTCGGCGCGCGTGCGAACAGCGCGACGATCGCGAGCGTCATCGCGGCGTCGGGAATCGCGACGCAATCGACGGTGCCGCCGGCAAGCGGCTCGCCGCGGCGGGCCTCGATCCAGTCGTCGCCGAAACGGATGTCGGCGCCCTGCGTCGCGAGCATGGTGGCGAATGCGACGTCGCCCTGGATCGACTCTCGGCCGACGCCTTCGACGCGGACCGGGCCGCCGCCGATGACGCCCGCGGCCAGAAAATAGGACGCGGCCGATGCGTCGCCTTCGACGTGAATGCGACCCGGTGCCCGGTAACGCTGGCCGGCGGCGACGACGAACGACGACGCGTCGGGCGCGCGCACGTCCACGCCGAAGCGACGCATCAGCCGCAGCGTGATCTCGACATAGGGTCGCGAGATCAGCGCCGTCGTGAGCTCGATGCGCGTCGCGCTCGTCGCGGCGCCGCGCGCGAGCGGCAACGCCATCAACAGCGCGGACAGGAACTGGCTCGACACGTCGCCGCGAATCGGAACGACACCGCCGGCGCGACCGCCCGCGTCACCGATGCGAAGTGGCGGATAGCCTGGATTGGCGACGTATTCGACGGCGCAGCCGAGACGACGCAGCGCGTCGACGAGATCGCCGATCGGACGCTCGTGCATCCGCGGAACGCCCGCGATCCGGTAATCGCCGCCCTGCACGGCGAGCACGGCGGTGAGCGGCCGCACCGCGGTCCCCGCGTTGCCGAGAAAGAGCGCGGCGGAGCGCTGCGCAAACGCATGGTCGACGCCGGCGACGCGACACGCCTCGTCGTCGACGTCGATGCGCACGCCGAGCGCCTGCAGCGCTTCCAGCATTCGCATCGTGTCGTCGGCGCGAAGCAATCCGGTCAGCGTCGTCGTGCCGCGTGCGAGCGCCGCGAGAAGCAGCATCCGGTTCGAGATGCTCTTCGAGCCCGGCAGCGACACCCTTCCTTCCATCCGCGCGATCGGCGCGATGTCGAGCTGCGTCACCTCGCCCACGCTCACCGCCGGGACGCTCGTCGACGCCGGCATCGCATCGCGGTCCGCGCGCGTATCGCGATTGCGCTCAGGCGTCGCCACTCGACCCGACGCCGGCAGCCGTGGCACCCCATTCCCGGCGAGCCTGGGCCGCGCGGTCGAGCATCGTGTCGAGCGCGGCGCGATCGCCGTGCTCGATCGACAGCATCAGCCTGTCGAGCGCGCTGCGATAGGCGGCGAGCTCGGTCAGAAGCGCGTCACGATTCGCGAGCGCGACGTCGCGCCACATCTCCGGCGAGCTGCCGGCGATGCGCGTGAAATCGCGAAAGCCGCTGCCCGCGTTGCTGAAGTATTCCGCGCTGTCCCTGCGCGACGCGAGCTCGTCGACGAGCGCGTAGGCAAGCAGATGCGGCAGGTGCGATACCGCCGCGAGCACGCGATCGTGGCGCGCCGGATCGAGGCGCTCGACGCGCGCGCCGCAGGTCGTCCAGAACTCCTCGACGCGTGCAAGCGCATTCGCGGACGTCTCCGGAAGCGGCGTCAGGATCACCTGGCGTCCCACGAACAGCGACGCGTCGCCGGCCTCGGCGCCGGAACGCTCGCTGCCCGCGATCGGATGCCCGGGAACGAATTGCGGCAGCCGATCGGCGAGCATCTCGCGCGCGGCAAGCACGACGTCCTGTTTCGTGCTCCCGGCATCGGCGAGGACCGCGTTGCGTGGCAGCGCCGGCGCCAGCGCCGCGAACGTCTCGCGATATTGCGCGACCGGTATCGCGATCAGCACGAAGTCGGCACTGCGCACTTCGCGCGCCCAGTCGTCGCCGAGCATGATCGCGCGGTCGACGATGCCGCGCGCGAGCGCGCGGTCGAGATTCGACCGCGAGCGGCCGACGCCGACGATCTCGCCGACGGCGCTCGCATGCCGGATCGCAAGCGCGCAGGACGCGCCGATCAATCCGACGCCGACGACGACGAGCTTCTCAATGCGCATGGGTGGACGGGCTCACGGCGTCGATCGCGCGCGCAAGCGCGGCGAGAAAGCGGTCGTTCTCGGCCTCGGTGCCGATCGTCACGCGCAGCCAGCCCGGCAGGCCGTAGTTGGCGACAGGACGGACGATGACGCCGTGCCGCAGCAGCGCGCGAAACACGTCGTCGGCGTCGCGGACCTCGAAGAGAACGAAGTTCCCCCGCGAAGGCAGGGCGCGCAAGGCCAGCGCGCGCAGGCCGGCCTCGACCTGCTTCATCCCGCGACGGTTCAGCGCGCGGCTCTCCTCGACGTATTCGGCGTCCTCGAGCGCGGCAAGCGCCGCGGCCTGCGCGAGCGAGTTCACGTTGAACGGCTGGCGCACGCGATTCATGAGGTCGGCGGTCGCCGCATCCATCACGCCGTATCCGATGCGCAGCGCAGCCAGGCCGTGCGCCTTCGAGAACGTGCGCGAGACGACGAGATTCGGATACCGCGAAATCCATGCGGTCGAATGCGTCTGCTCCGCCGGGTCCAGGAATTCGTTGTAAGCCTCATCGAGAACGACGATCACGTCCCGCGGCACGGCCGCGACGAAGCGTTCGACAACGTCACCGGGAATCCAGGTTCCCGTCGGATTGTTCGGATTCGCGACGAAGACGATGCGCGTGCTCGGCGAAATCGCTTGCTGCATCGCATCGAGGTCGTGGCCGAAATCGGCGGCGGGAACCTCGATGCCGATCGCCCCGCGCGCTTTCGTCGCGAGCGGATAGACGATGAACGCGTATTGCGAGTAGACGGCGTGGTCCCCGGGTCGCAGGAACGCGTGCGTTGCGAGCTCGAGCACGTCGTTGCTGCCGTTGCCGAGCACGATCTGTTCCGGCGCGACGCCCAGGTGGCGCGACAACGCGGCCTTCAGCGCGAAACCGTTGCCGTCGGGGTAGCGCGTCAGGTCGGCGACGGCGCTCGCGATCGCCGCCTGCGCTTTCGGGCTCGGGCCGCGCGGATTCTCGTTCGATGCGAGCTTCACGATCGTCGCCGGATCGAGGTCGAGCTCGCGCGCCACTTCCTCGATCGGCTTGCCGCCGACGTAAGGCGCGATCGCGCGCACGTGCTCGGGCGCGCGATCGACGGGATGGTTGCACGCCTGCCCTTCACCGCCGGTCGGAGTGGAAACGCTCATGCCAGGTCTGCGGGGTAGGAGCCGAGAAGCTTGACGAACGACGCCTTCTGCGCGAGCTCGTCGAGCGCTGCCTTGACCGGTGGATCGTCGCAGTGTCCGACGAGATCGACGAAGAACAGATATTCCCACAGGCCCGTGCGCGCAGGCCGCGATTCGATACGCGACATCGAAACGCCGTGTTTCGCGAGCGGCTCGAGGAGCGCGTGCATCGCGCCGGGCCGGTTCGGCGCCGACATCACGAGCGACGTTTCGTCGCGTCCCGAAGGACCGGGCGCCTGGTGTCCGAGCACCCAGAAGCGCGTCGTGTTGTTCGGCTCGTCCTCGATGTGCCGGGCGAGGATGGCGACACCGTAGATCGTCGCGGCGTTCTCGCCGGCAATCGCGGCGGCGCCGGCCTCGAGCGACGCGAGGCGCGCGGCTTCCGCATTGCTCGACACCGGTATGCGCTCGACGCCGGGAAGCTGTCGCGCAAGCCACAGCGCGCATTGCGCGAGCGATTGCGCGTGCGAATAGACCTTCAGGATCCGGTCGAGTCCCGGCGCGTTCGACAGGAGGTTCTGCTGCACGCGCAGCTTGATCTCGCCGCAGATCGCGAGCTCGGTCGTGTACATCAAATCGAGCGTGCGCCCGACCGTCCCCTCGGTGGAGTTCTCGACGGGAACGACGGCGTAATCGGCCTGGCCGCTTTCGCCGGCGCGGAAGATCTCGTCGATCGTCGCGCACGGCACGGCATCGACGAACGCGCCGAATTGCCGCGCGACCGCCGCGTGGCTGAACGTTCCGGCAGGACCGAGGTAGGCGACGCGCACCTTCTGCTCGAGCGCGAGGCATGCCGACATCACCTGCCGGAACACGCCGATGACGGCCTCGTCGGAGAGCGGGCCGGGGTTCTGCGCGGTGAGCCGCGCCAGCACCTGCGCCTCGCGATCCGGCCGCCACGCCGGCGCGCCGCGGTCCGCCTTCAGCGCGCCGATCGCCTTCGCGTGCGTCGCACGCTCGGAAAGGCGGGCTAGGATCTCGCGGTCGAGCGCGTCGATCGCGTCGCGATGCAGCCGCAGCGTGTCCTCGCCCGCAGCGGCGTCATCAGCCATGTTCGCGTTCGAACTCGTGCATCCAGTCGACCAGCGCCGTCACGCCTTCGATCGGCATCGCATTGTAGATCGACGCCCGCATGCCGCCGACCGCGCGGTGACCCTTGAGCTGCATCAGGCCGCGCTCGTTCGCGCCTGCCAGGAACCGATCGTTCAGCCGCTCGTCGCGAAGGAAGAACGGCACGTTCATGCGCGAGCGGTCTTCGCGGCGCACGTCATTGCGATAGAACCCGGTGCGATCGATCTCGGCATAAAGCGCGTCCGCCTTGGCGCGGTTCGCGCGCTCGATCGCCGCGAGGCCACCTTGCGCGATCAGCCATTCGAACGTCAGCCCGGCGAGGTAAATCGCGAACGTCGTCGGTGTGTTGAACATCGAGGCGGCCTTCGCCTGCACGCCGTAGTCGAAGACGCTCGGACACTCGCGACGGGCGCGGCCGAGGAGATCGTCGCGAACGACGACGAGCGTGAGGCCCGCGGGGCCGACATTCTTCTGCGCACCGGCGTAGATCACGCCGAAGCGCGTGACGTCGAGCGGTCGCGACAGGATGTGCGACGACGCGTCAGCGACGAGCGGCACGTCGCCCGTGTCCGGAATCCAGAAGTATTCGACGCCGCCGATCGTCTCGTTCGTCGTCACGTGCACGTAGCTCGCATCCGGCGACGTTTGCCACGCCGATTGCGCCGGAATGTACGTGTAGCCCGCATCGGCGCTCGACGCGGCGACGTTGACGCGGCCGTACTTGCGCGCCTCCGCGATCGATTTCTGCGACCAGTGGCCGGTGTCGACGTAATCGGCGACGCCGTCGGCAGGCAGCAGGTTGAGCGGCACGGCAGCGTTCTGCGCGAGCGCGCCCCCCTGCAGGAACAGCACGCGATAGCGCGACGGAATGGCGAGCAGCGTGCGCAGGTCGGCTTCGGTCTTCTCGAGAATCGAGCCGAAGTCGGCGCCGCGATGGCTCATCTCCATCACCGACATGCCGCGGGCGTGCCAGTCGAGAAGCTCCGCTTGCGCGCGCTCGAGCACCGGCTCGGGCATCGCCGCGGGACCGGCGCTGAAGTTGAAGACGCGGTGGGGGATGTGACCCCCCCACGGTTGCGGCAGATGAAACGATGCGCGTGCTTCGCCCGCGGCTGTTCGCCCTCGGGGCGGCCCATCGGGCTCACGCGCTGCGCTGCCCCCCGAGGGGGGAGAATCAGCGCCTTGGGACGGCCCTGCGGCGCTTGTCATTCGACGTCGTCGTCACGTTCGACGACGCGCTCCAATCCCGCCAGCTTCTCGCCCTTGTCGAGATGGATCAGCGTGACGCCCTGCGTCGAGCGGCTCATCTCGCGGATCGACTTGACGCCCATCCGGATCAGCACGCCGCCGGTCGAGATCAGCACGACCTCGTCGTCGGGATGCACGAGCGCGGCGCCGACGACCTGCCCGTTGCGGCTCGACTGCTGGATCGCGATCATCCCCTTCGTGCCGCGGCCGTGCCGCGTGTATTCGACGATCGGCGTGCGCTTGCCGTAGCCGTTCTCGGTCGCCGTCAGCACCGACTGCTCCTCGTCCTCGGCGACGAGCATCGCGATCACCTTCTGCCCCTTGTCGAGCATCATGCCGCGCACGCCGTGGGCGTTGCGTCCCATCGGGCGCACGTCGTTTTCGTCGAAGCGCACGGCCTTGCCGCCCGAGCTGAACAGCATCACGTCGTGCTTGCCGTCGGTGAGCGCCACGCCGATCAGCCGATCGCCATCCGCGAGATCCACGGCGATGATGCCCGACGGTCTCGGGCGCGAGAAATCCGCAAGCGGCGTCTTCTTGACGGTGCCCATCGCGGTCGCCATGAACACGTAGCGCCCCTCGGAGAATTCCTTGACGGGCAGGATCGCCGTGACCTTCTCGTTGTCGACGAGCGGCACGAGGTTGACGATCGGCTTGCCGCGCGCGTTGCGCTGCCCCTGCGGGACGTTGTAGACCTTGAGCCAGTAGACGCGGCCACGATTGGAAAAGCAGAGGATGTAGTCGTGCGTGTTCGCGATGAACATCCGGTCGACGAAATCGTCTTCCTTCGTCGTCGTCGCCTGCTTGCCGCGGCCGCCACGGCGCTGCGCACGATATTCGGCGACCGGCTGCGCCTTCATGTAGCCGCCGTGCGACAGCGTGACGACCATGTCCTCGGGCGCGATCAGGTCCTCGATCGCGAGGTCGACGCCCTGCGCGACGATCTCGCTCTTGCGCGCATCGCCGAACTGGTCGCGAATCGCGGTCAATTCGTCGCGAATGATCTGTGTGACGCGCGCCGGCTTCGCGAGGATGTCGAGCAGGTCGCTGATGAGATCCATCACTTCGCGATAGTCGCTCGTGATCTTGTCCTGCTCGAGGCCCGTCAGCCGTTGCAGCCGCAGATCCAGAATCGCCTGCGCCTGCACGTCGGAGAGCCTGTAGCCGGCCTTCGGCCCGTGCCAGCCGAACTCCGGCGCGAGGCCTTCGGGCCGCGCGACATCGGCAGACGCGCGCCGCAGCATGTCCTCGACGAGCGACGAGCGCCAGGCGCGCGCCATCAGCGCGGCCTTCGCGTCGGCCGGCGTCGCGGACGCCTTGATCATCGCGATGATCGCGTCGACGTTCGAAAGCGCGACCGCGAGGCCCTCGAGCACGTGCCCGCGCTCGCGTGCCTTGCGCAGGTCGAAGCGCGTGCGGCGCACGACGACTTCGCGGCGATGCGTGATGAAATGCTCGAGGAACTGCTTGAGATTCAGGAGCCGCGGCTGGCCGTCGACGAGCGCGACCATGTTCATGCCGAAGCTGTCCTGGAGCTGCGTGAGCTTGAAGAGATTGTTCTGGACTATCTCCGGCACTTCGCCGCGCTTGAGCTCGATCACGACGCGCATGCCCGACTTGTCGGACTCGTCGCGCAGATCGGAGATGCCGTCGAGCTTCTTGTCGCGTACGAGCTCGCCGATCCGCGCAAGCAGGTTCGCCTTGTTCACCTGGTACGGGATCTCGTCGACGATGATCGCCTGCCGATTGCCCTTGTCGAGGTCCTCGAAATGGGTGCGCGCGCGAATGACGACACGCCCGCGGCCGGTCCGATAGCCCTCGCGAACCCCTTCGAGGCCGTAGATGATCCCGGCCGTCGGAAAATCGGGCGCCGGGATGATCTCCATCAGCTCGTCGACCGCGAGATCGGGGCTTGCGAGCAGCGCGAGGCAGCCGTTGATCGTCTCGGTCAGGTTATGCGGCGGGATGTTCGTCGCCATGCCGACTGCGATGCCGGACGAGCCGTTGACGAGCAGGTTCGGCAGCCGCGACGGCATCACGGCCGGTTCCTGCTCCTTGCCGTCGTAGTTCGGGACGAAATCGACGGTTTCCTTGTCGATGTCGGCAAGCAGCTCGTTCGCGATCCGCTCGAGCCGGCACTCGGTGTAGCGCATCGCCGCCGGGTTGTCGCCGTCGACCGAGCCGAAGTTGCCTTGGCCGTCGACGAGCGGATAGCGCAGCGAGAAGTCCTGCGCCATCCGGACGAGCGCGTCGTAGATCGCCATGTCGCCGTGCGGGTGGTACTTCCCCATCACGTCGCCGACGACGCGCGCGCACTTCACGTACGGCCGGTTGTAGACGATGTTCGACTCGTGCATCGAGAACAGCACCCGCCGGTGAACCGGCTTCAACCCGTCACGGGCATCGGGGAGCGCCCGCCCGACGATCACGCTCATTGCGTAGTCGAGGTACGAGTGGCGCATTTCGGCTTCGAGACTGACCGGCAGCGTTTCTTTGGCGAACTGCTCCATGGGGAAGGCGAATCCTTTTAAGCTGCGTCGAGCGAATTGAAAAAACGACGGAAGTCCGCGCTTTCGCGCAGTTTGCCGGCTTGCCGGGACGCCGGACCGGGCCGCGGACACGGTCGATGCGCCGTGAAGGCCCGGTCAGAGGTCCTTGAAAATGCTGGATTTTACCACGGCGTTGCATCGCCGCGACAGTCGCGCGCCGTCCGCCGGAGCGAGGGGCGTTTTCGTTGCTGGGCCAAAAACGCGCGTGTATATTGAGACGGAGCATTCGATTCATTGCGCGCCGGCTGGTCGGTGTGCCATCGCGCGAAGTCGCATCGTCCGAACAAAACCTGTTGAAAACCAAGTCAAAGGGGTAAAAGAAATGACTCGACGTCTCGTGTCCGGTGTCGCGGCCGGCCTGCTGGCAATGGCGTTTGCAGGCAGCGGGCAAGCGCAGTTTGGGCCAACCTGGATGAAGGCCGACCCGCGTGGATACGTTTCCGGGCCGGCTTTTTGCGACCCGAACAACTGCCCGGGGTACGTCATAACAACCTTCAACGCACCGCCGGACAACAACGTCCTGCGGAGCGGCACCTACAACGGCGCAGCGGGCATCGCCGGCAATCTGTGCTGGCGCCAAGGGTACTGGACGCCGGCGATGGCGATCGCGCAATGCGAGCCCGAGCTGGTTCCGAAGCCCGCACCGCCCGTTGCAGCGCCGCCTCCGCCCGCGCCGGCGCCCGCTCCGGCACCCGCGCCTGCTCCGGCACCGGCGCCGCAGGTCCAGAAGGTCACGCTCGCTGCGAAGGCGCTGTTCGACTTCGACAAGGCCGTGCTGAAGCCTGAAGGCAAGGCCGCGATCGACAGCGAGATCATCTCCAAGCTGCGCAACGTGCAAAAGCTCGAGCTCGTGCTCGTCACCGGCCACACCGACCGGATCGGCACGCAGCGCTATAACCAGCGCCTGTCCGAGCGCCGTGCCGACGCGGTCCGCGACTACCTCGTGAGCCGTGGCGTGCCGCGCGACAAGATCGAGACGCTCGGCATGGGCAAGACGCAGCCGGTTCCGGGCGTCGTCTGCAACCAGAAGGCGTTGAAGGCGCTGATCGCGTGTCTCGCGCCGAATCGCCGCGTCGAAATCGAAGTGAAGGGCGAAGGCGTCGCGCGCTGAGCGCCGCAGTCCTCGCCCCGAAAAGCCCCGCGACGTTTGCGGGGCTTTTTTGTCGGGTCGTCGAACGGCGGTCAGGTCGTCGC
>DATJFI010000083.1:0-2460 GCA_035495715.1 Casimicrobiaceae bacterium | reverse complement strand
TCGCAGGCCCGCAAGCAGGTCGCGAAGCGCGCCGGGCGCGAGCACTACCCCGCGCCGTACGCGATCCTCGACGCCTGGGTGAAGTACGACGGCGACCCGTTCAAGGCGGCAAACGATCCGTCGTGCTCGGCGCAGGCGCTGTTCGAGCATCCGACGACGCGCAACCTGATCCGCGTGTTCTTTCTGCAGGAGCGCCTCAAGCAGCAGGGAAAGGCGTCGGATCTCGAAGCGAAGCACGTGCACGTCGTCGGCGCAGGCGTCATGGGCGGCGACATCGCGGCGGTTTGCGCGATGCGCGGGCTCACGGTAACGCTGCAGGACACTTCGGCGGAGCGCCTCGCGCCGGCGATGAAACGCGCCGCGGAACTCTTTGAGAAGCGGTTGCGCGAGCCGCTCAGGGTGCGCGACGCGCTCGATCGGCTGATCCCGGACGTCTCGGGCTCGGGGGCTGCGCGCGCCGACGTGATCATCGAGGCGATTTTCGAGAACCTCGAAGCGAAGCGTCAGCTTTTCGCGAAACTGGAAACGGCCGCGAAGCCCGGTGCGATCCTCGCTTCGAACACTTCCAGCCTCAAGCTTGCCGACATCGCGACCGCATTGAAGGAACCGTCGCGGCTGGTCGGCATTCACTTCTTCAATCCCGTGCCGCAAATGATGCTGGTCGAGGTGGTCTCGGGCGCGCGTACCGATGTGGCGCTCGCGAAGAATGCTGCTGCGTTCGTGCGCCAGGTCGACAAGCTGCCGCTGCCGGTCAAGGACTCGCCCGGTTTCCTCGTCAACCGCGTGCTCGGCCCGTACCTGCAGAACGCCTTCCGCCTGCTCGACCAGGGCACGAAGGCGGAGACGATCGATGCCGCGATGGAGGCGTTCGGCATGCCGATGGGCCCGATGGAGCTCGCCGATACGGTCGGCCTCGACATCTGCCTCGCCGCGGGCAAGGAACTCGCGAAGCCCGGCGCCGAGGCGCCGCGCATCCTCGTCGAAAAAGTCGCGGCGACGCAACTCGGCAAGAAGACCGGCCAGGGCATCTACCGCTACGAGAACGGCAGGGCGGTGAAAGGCGCGGCCGACCCGGTCACGCCGGAACTGACGCAGACGCTGATCGCGCCGTACCTCGACGAGGCGCAGGCCGTGCTCAAGGAAGGAATCGTCGCCGATGCCGACCTGATCGACGCGGGGCTCATTTTCGGCACCGGTTTTGCGCCGTTCCGCGGCGGCCCGCTGCACTACCTCGGCCAAACGAAGTAATCTTCCGCCCCATGGGCAAAGCGTCGCACCAGCCGCGCGGCCTGCGGCTGCCGCGCAACCGCGTCCCGGCGCTACGCGTCGTGCCGATGCCGGCCGACGCCAATCAGAACGGCGACATCTTCGGCGGCTGGATCATGTCGCACGTCGACATTGCCGGCGGCACCGTGGCAAGCCGCGTCGCGCGCGGCCGGGTCGCGACCGTCGCGGTGAACGCATTCGTCTTCAAGCAACCGGTACAGGTCGGCGACGTACTTTCCTTCTATGCCGACGTCGTGAAAATCGGCAATACCTCGGTCAGGATCAACGTCGGCGTCTATGCCGAGCGAGGTCGCGCCGATACCCAGGTCGTCAAGGTGACTGAAGCGACGCTGACGTTCGTCGCGATCGACGGCGAAGGGCGACCGCGCCCGATTCCGCAGGAAAGGTCCAGGAAATGAAAGAGCTCAACGGGAAAGTGGCGGTGGTGACCGGGGCCGCGAGCGGCCTGGGCCGCGCGACGGCGCAGGCGCTTGCGCGCGAGGGCATGCGGGTCGCGATCGTCGACGTCGACGTCGACGGCCTGGCCAAGCTCGAGCAGGAGTTGAGCCAGACCGGCGCAAAGCCGCTCAAGCAGCGCACCGACGTTACGCGCGGGGACGAGATGGAAGCCCTCGCCGAGCGCGTGCTCGACGAGCTCGGCGGCGTGCACCTGCTATGCAATTGCGCCGGCGTCTCGCTGTCGGCTCCCGTGTGGGAAACGACCGTCGGCGACTGGCAGTGGACGCTCGGCGTCAACCTCTGGGGCGTGATACACGCGGTGCGCGCGTTCGTGCCGCGATTCATCGCGCAGGACGCGGGCCACGTCGTCAACGCGACCTCGATCGCCGGGCTGATTTCCCCGCCGGGGTCCGGCGCCTACGCGGCGGGCATGCATGCGGTGGTCAGCCTGTCCGAAACCCTGCACCACGACCTGAAGGAAATCGGCTCGAGCGTCGGCGTGTCGGTGCTGTGTCCCGCCCACATTCCCGTCGGCAGCCCGGAATCGGAGGCGAAACGCCCGCAGGAATTCGCCAACCCGCCGCGTGAGATCTCGCCGCTGCAGCGCGCCAAGCACGCCATGCTGCGCAAGGCGGCGCAGTCGGGAAGAATCTCCGAGGACCAGGTCGCGCAGATCCTCGTTTCGGGCGTCAAGGCGAACCGCTTCTATATCCTGACGCACCCGCGGATCAAGGG
>DATJFI010000082.1:0-16700 GCA_035495715.1 Casimicrobiaceae bacterium | reverse complement strand
TTCTGCCCGAACACGATCTCGAAATTGCGCAGCGTCGGATTGGTCGGGAACAGGTTGCCCGAAAACGCCGACGCCTTGTCCGAGAAGGCGAACAGGCAGAGGTGGTAGATCGGCAGCAGCGTCCAGATCAGGACAGGGATGCCGACCAGCAGCAGCTTGGCCTCGTCGGCGACGCCACGGAGCGACGGAAGGGTCATCGGGAGAGCCGCTTCATCATGAAGTAGACGAGCGGCAGGACGAGCGGCATGGCGATGACGATCGTCGCCATCGAGAGGTCGACCTGATCGAGCCTCAGATAGCGGATGCCGAGCGTCGCCAGAACGTGCGTCAAGTCGGCGGGACCGCCGCCGGTCAGCAGGTAGACGCTGTTGAAATCGCCGAGCGTCCAGATCATCGACAGGATCGTCGACGTCAGGTAGAGCGTCGAAAGCGACGGCCACGTGACGTAGCGGAACTTCTGCCAGCGCGACGCGCCGTCGACGCTCGCCGCCTCGTACAACTCGCCGGGAATCGCGAGCCGCCCGGCGATCAGGATCATCGTCCAGAACGGCAGGCTCTTCCAGATGTGCACGAGGATCGCCATCGAAAGCGCGAGCCAGCGGTCGTTCAGCCAGTTCGGTCCGTCCTCGGCGGTCAGCTTGAAGATGAGCTGGTTGATCACGCCCCATTCGGGGTTCAGCATGAAGCGCACCGACAGGATCGTCGGGATCGACGGCACCGCCCACGGCAGGATGAAGAGGATCGATAGCCATTTGATCCACGGCCGCGCCGTCGCGAAGAATCCCGACAGGAACAGCGCGACCAGCATCTTCAGGTTGATGCCGACGATCAGGAACAGCAGCGTGTTGACGACGGCGCCGGAGAACACCGGGTCGTCGAACAACTGCACATAGCTCTGCGGGCTCCTCGCGAGCCAGAATCCGTACAGCACCGGGTACAGCACGAACACGAGGAAAACCAGCGCGTACGGCGCGAGCAGCACGATGCCCCAGACCTGCCAGGGCGACAGGTGTCGCCGCTTGGGCCTTATCGGCTCGACCGCGGAGACTTCAGGGAGCGCCAGCGTGCTCATGTCCAAAGACGGGGCGGCCGCGCCACCCCGTTCCAACCTTTGACCCCTATCCCCCCGCCACTTCCTTGATCCGCGCGAGCATCTCGTCGACGGCTTTCTCGACCGGCCAGTGCTCGCTGACGACGCGGTTCATCGCCTTCGCCCACACGTTCTCGTTGTTCAGGATCGTGAACCTGTAGTTCTTCGTGAATTCGAACGGCACCGTGCCGGCCGCGAACTGCCGCTGCACCGACGAGCGGTGCGGATCGGCGAGCCAGAACGACAGCCGTGCGGCGCCCGACTTCGTCACCGGGTACCAGCGCCCGAGCGCCCCTTCGACATAGGGCGTCAGGTTCTCGTCCTGCAGCAGGAACGCGACGAACTCCTTCGCGCGCTTCTTGTTCTTCGAGTCGGCGAAGATCAGCCCGGTCTTGACCGCCGCACGGTACGTGAACGTGCTGCCATCGGGCTTCTTCGGGAAGGCCGCCGTGCGGATGTTGTCGTAGTAGTTCTTCTTCGCCTGCTCGCGCTCCTCGGGCTTGAGCGACGGGTTGTTCATGTCGTCGAACCACTTCGCGGCGATCGAGATCGTCGCGTTGTGCGTCATCACCGTCGTCTTGTTGTGGAACGCGACGTTGTTGTCGGGGTCCTTCCAGTTCGTCGACGACGGCGGCGTGCAGCCCTTCACGTACGGCGTCGTGTAGTCGCGCAGCGCGTTGATCAGGCCGGCGCGCACCTTCGGATCGCCCACGGTCACCTTGCCGTTGTCGTCGACCAGCTTGACGTTGTAGCCGTCCATGAACGTCAGGAACGAGTAGTACGAGTCGCTCGAGTCGACGCCCATCGGAAAGCCGGTGCCGTAGATGCGCTTCCCGGTCTTTTTACGATACGCCGGCTGGACCTTGTCGCACCAGAAGCTCCAGTATTCCTTCCAGGTCTGCGGAATGTCGGATTCCTTGAAGCCGGCCTCCTCGATCATGTCCTTCCAGTACTCGATGTGCATCGTCTGCTGCTTGAGCGGAAACGCGTAGTACGCGCGCTTGCCGGTCTTCGAGTTGAGCAGGTACGTCGTCTCGAGCGTGTTCGGCAGGAACTTGTCCTTCATCGGGGCGAGGATGTCGGAAAGATCCTCGAGCCTGCCGTCGTAGGCCCACTTGCCGGTCGTCTGGAAGTCGTAGACGTCGACGTAGGCGACGTCCGGTACGGTACCGGCGTCGAGCGCGGAAACCGTCTTCGGAATCATGTCCTGCACGGCGTACTGCGACAGCTCGACCTTGACGCCGCTCTTCTGCTCGTACTTCTTGATCATTTCGTAAAGCGCGTCGTCCTCGGACTTGTAGAAACCCTTGACCCACCAGACGACGAGCTTTTCCTGCGCCGCGGCAGGCGCGGCGGCGCACAGGATGCCGAGCGCCAGCAGCGCGCTGACGCATTTGACGACGAACTTCATCGACTCCTCCCTTGATGTGTGTGAATGCCCTGCGACGACGTGCGCGACCATGCAACGCGTTGCAGCGTACGGGCGGCCCTCGCGAGTGTCAACCGAAGGGCCCGGCCGCGCGCCCTACATCACTGCCCCCACGTACCACGGCACGAATTCGTTCTGGCCGTAGCCGTGCAGCTCGCTCTTCGTTTTTTCTCCGGACGCCGCGGCGAGCATCATCGCGAACAGCCGCTCGCCGAGCTCGGCGACGCTCGCGTTGCCGTCGACGATCTCGCCGCAATTGAGGTCGATGTCCTCTTCCTGCCGCTGCCAGAGTTGCGTGTTCGTCGCAAGCTTGAGCGACGGCGCGGGCGCGCAACCGTAGGCCGATCCGCGGCCGGTCGTGAAGACGATCATGTTCGCGCCGCCGGCGACCTGGCCCGTTGCCGATACCGGGTCGTAGCCTGGCGTGTCCATGAACACGAAGCCCTTCGCGGCCACCGGCTCGGCGTATTCGTAGACGTCGACGAGGTTCGTCGTGCCGCCCTTCGCGACGGCGCCGAGCGACTTTTCGAGGATCGTCGTCAGGCCGCCGGCCTTGTTGCCCGGCGAAGGATTGTTGTTCATCTCGCCGCGCTCGCGCGCCGTGTAGTCCTCCCACCAGTGCAAGCGCGCGACGAGTTTCTCGCCGACGTCGCGCGAGACCGCGCGCCGCGTCAGCAGATGCTCGGCACCGTAGATCTCGGGCGTCTCCGACAGGATCGCCGTGCCGCCGTTTTTCACGAGCAGGTCGACGGCCGCGCCGAGCGCGGGGTTGGCGGTGATGCCCGAGTAGCCGTCCGAACCGCCGCATTGCAGGCCGACGATCAGGTTCGATGCGTCAACGCGCTCGCGTACGGTCGCGTTCGCGTGCGGCAGCATCGACTCGATCATCGACACGCCGAGCGCGATCGTCTTCGCCGTGCCGCCCGTGTCCTGGATCGAGAACGTGCGCAGCAGCGGACCTTCCTCGAGCTGCTCGGCGCCGAGCAGCGCGCTGATCTGGTTCGCCTCGCAGCCGAGGCCGACGATGAGCACGCCGGCGAAATTCGCATGCTTCGCGTAGCCACCCAGCGTGCGGCGCAGGATCCGCATGCCCTCGCCCTGCGTGTCCATGCCGCAGCCCGAGCCGTGCGTCAGCGCGACAACGCCGTCGACGTTCGGGAAATCGGCGAGCCGCTCGCGCGTGAAGTGGTTCGCGATGCCGCGCGCGACCGTTGCCGAGCAATTCACCGTCGACAGGATGCCGACGTAGTTGCGCGTACCGACCTTGCCCGCATTCGGACCTTCCCGGCGGACGATGCCCATGAACGTCGCCGGCGGATCGACGTATCGCGTCGGCTTCGCGTCGGCGCCGAACGCGTAGTCGCGATCGAACGCGCCCATCGCGAGGTTGTGCAGATGGACGTGCTCGCCGGCCTTGATGTCGCGGCTCGCGAAGCCGATCACCTGGTTGTAGCGCCGCACCGGCGCACCGGCGGCGATCGCATGCGTCGCGACCTTGTGCCCGGGTGGAACCAGACCGGCGATCGTCACGCGCTCGTCGATCAAGGTCGTGCCGCCGACGAGCTGCTGCCGCGCGATCACGACGTCGTCGGCGGGATGCAGGCGGATCGTCAGCGAGGATTGCTTGAGCATGCCGTTTCCCTGGAAGTGGGGTCGGAGACGACTTTCCGCTTCGCGAAAACTCGTCTCCGACCTATGCGACGAGCTGCACCTTCGTGCTCCGATTCTTGTCCGCCGCCACGCGAAACGCGTCGACCGCCTCGGCGAGCGGATACTGGCCCGACAAGAGCGGCCGCACATCGACGCGCCGCGACGCGAGGTACGACACCGCCCAGTCGAACTCGATCCCCCAGCGGAACGCGCCGCGCAGGTCGAGCTCCTTCGTCATCACGTCGCTCACCCGAAACGGCAGCGGCTCATGCGGCAGCGTGCCGACCTGAACGATCGTTCCGCCGCGCTTCGTCGCGGCGACGCACGTGGCGAGCGCCTTCAGGCTGCCGGACGCTTCGTAAGTGACGTCGAACTGCGGCCGCGACAAGGCCCCGGCATCGCGCGCCGCATGCAGCGCGACGTCGGCTCCGACACGCACGGCCTGCGCGAGCGGACGGTCGAGAACGTCGCTGACGGCGACCCGTGTCGCGCCGGCGAGTCGCGCCGCGAGCACAGTCAGGCAGCCGATCGTTCCCGCGCCGGTGACGAGCACCGATTTGCCGACGAGATGACCGCCGCGGTTCACCGCGTGCAACGCGACGGCGAGCGGCTCGGCGAACGCGAGCTCGCCGAGCGAGATGTCGGCTTCGACGGGGTAGCACTGCCGCTCGCCGATCACGAAGCGCTCGCGGAACATTCCCTGCGTGTGCGGAAACACGCTCGCGCTGCCGAGGAAGCGCATGCTTTCGCAGAGCTGCTCGCGTCCGTCGCGGCAGTGTTCGCAGCGTCCGCAGGCATGCGACGGGCTGACCGCAACCTTGTCGCCGACCTTGACGCGCGTCACGGCGTCGCCGATCGCGACGACGACGGCCGACGCCTCGTGGCCGGGAACGAGCGGCTCGCGCACGACGAAGCTGCCGTTGCGTCCCTCGTGGAAATAGTGGAGATCCGAGCCGCAGATGCCGCCTGCGCCGAGCGCAAGCAGCACCTCGCCTCGAGCCGGCGCGGGATCGTCCTGCGACTCGATGCGCAGATCCTGCTTCGCATGAATGCGGCACGCCAGCATGAATTCGCTCCCTACGCTATCGCTGGGCGTTCCAGCCCTTGCTGAAGCGCTTGTACGCCTGATCGAGATGGCGTTGCATCGCCGCGCGCGCGGCGTCAGCGTCGCGGTCGACCACCGCATTCAGGATCGCGCGGTGCTCGCCGATGGCCGCGCGCCATAGCCGCGGCGAATCGTAATGGTCCTCGAGCTTCTTGTAGAGCTCGCCGCTGCGCTCGTCCCAGAGAAGCCGGGTTACATGCACGAGCGCGCCGTTGCCGGTCGCCTCGGCAATGCTCAGGTGGAACTGCCGGTCGGCCGGCAATGGCGAGCGTCCGGCGTCGAGCTCGGCGTGCATTTCGTCGAGCGTCGCTTCGAGCGAGCGCAACTGCGAACGCTTCGCCGACTTCGCGGCGAGCGCCGCGCATTCGGATTCGATCACGTAGCGGGCACGCAAGAGCTCGAACGGACCGGCGAGCGCGTCCGCCTCGCGCGCGTCGCCGTTCGGCAGCTTGCGCACGTAGATGCCGGATCCGATTCGAACCTCGACGAGCCCTTCCACTTCGAGCGCGATCAGCGCCTCGCGGACCGAAGGACGCGAGACGCCGAGCTCGCGCGCGAGATCGCGCTCCGGCGGCAGCCGCGCACCGGGCACGAACTCGCCGCTGCGGATCAGCGTGCGGATCTGATCGGCGATCTGGCGATAGAGCCGGCGGGGTTCGATGCTGCAAAGCGGCATGGCGCTCACGGCGGACGTCGGCGCGCCCGATGTTCGTCGAAGGCTACCTTCGCCACCCGCAGTGGTCAAGTGGCATGACCAGTTCGCATGGCGCGGCTGCAACACGCGCTGCCGCAGCCCGACCGCGCCGACAAAGGTGCTTGCGCGAGCCGATTCGCCGTCGCATCCTTCGCGTTGCGAACCGACCCACCCCCGCGAGTCCCCCATGGCTGCGCCAGCGCTGCACACCGAGTCCCTCTCGATCGCACGCGGCGTCTCGGGATATCTCGCAAAGCCGACCGGCGTTCCCGGCATCGGCGTCGTCGTGATGATGGAAGCTTACGGGCTCAACGCATTCGTCAAGGGCGTCTGCGAGCGCTTCGCGCGCGCGGGCTACATGGCGCTCGCGCCCGACATCTATCACGGCGACACGTTCGACTACGCGGATCGCGAGGGCGCGATCGCACGCCTGAACGAAGTCGACGACGACGTCGTGATGAGGGAAGTCGGCGCTTCGCTCGACATGCTGACGTCGCAGGGCGCGCGCGTCGGCCGGCTCGCGATCATCGGCTTTTGCATGGGCGGCCGTCTCGCGTTCCTTGCTAACGCCGTGCACGGCGAGCGTCTCGCCGCGTCCGTGTCGTTCTACGGCGGCGGCATCGCGCCGGCCGTTCCGCGCGGCAAGCGCAAACCTCTGCTCGACCGCGTCGATCAGCTTGCGGCACCGCAGCTCCTGATTTACGGGGCGCGCGATGCTTCCATCGCCAGCGACGAGCATGCGCGCATCGCGAAAGCGCTCTCCGACGCGAACAAGCGCTACACGCTCGCGGTGCTGCCCGACGCACCGCATGCATTCGCGACGGTCGACCGCGAGACGTATCACCCGGTGGCGGCGGAAGCCGCGTGGCGGATCGCGTTCGCCTTCTTCGTCGACACGTTCATGCAGGGTTCCGGCGTCGCCTACGCGTAACGCCGGCGACGAACGGTCCTTTGCTGCGCGCGCGATCGGCTGCGCGCATCGACATGCGCTTGGCGTAAAATCGCCCGTTTCGCGCACGTGCCATGAACGGAAGACTCGCAGGCAAGACCGCCTTCATCACCGCCGCCGGCCAGGGCATCGGTCACGCGACGGCGCTTGCGATGGCGCGCGAGGGCGCGAGCGTCGTCGCGCCCGACGTGAATCCGGCGCTGCTCGAGCGGATGCAGGGCATCGCGAACCTGACGGCGCGCGCGCTCGACGTAATGAACGACGATGCGCTGACGCGCACGCTCGCGGGGCTGCCGCCGTTGCAGATCCTGTTCAACTGCGCAGGGTACGTGCACAACGGGACGATCCTCGACTGCACGCCGCAGGACTGGGCGCGGAGCTTCGACCTGAACGTGCGCGCGATGTACGTCGCGATCCGCGCTGCGCTTCCCGCGATGCTCGCGCACTACGAATCGACACGCCGGACGGCGAGCATCGTCAACATGGCCTCGATCGCCGGATCGATCAGGGGACTGCCCAATCGATTCGCCTACGGCGCATCGAAGGCGGCGGTAATCGGCCTCACCAAGTCCGTCGCTGCCGATTACGTTCAGCGCGGCGTCCGCTGCAACGCGATCGCGCCCGGCACCGTCGACACGCCGTCGCTCGCCGAGCGCATCAACGCGTATCCCGATCCAGCGGAGGCGCGCAGGATGTTCATCGCGCGCCAGCCGATGGGGCGCCTCGCGACTGCCGAGGAGATCGCACCGCTCGTCGTGTTTCTCGCATCCGACGAGGCGGCGTTCGTCACCGGGAACGTTTATTCATGCGACGGCGGCATGACGATCTGAAGAACGACAAGGAGGACAGAACCGATGAAGCTCGTACGCTACGGCCCCGCGGGGCGTGAGAAGCCCGGACTGATCGACGCCGACGGCGTGTTGCGCGACCTTTCGCGCAAGGTCGACGACATCGACGCCGAGGCGCTGTCGCCGATGTCGCTGTCGGGCCTGCGCAAGCTCGACGTTCGGCGGCTTCCCGTCGTAAAGGGCCGCCCGCGCCTCGGGGCGTGCGTCGCGACGCCGTCGAAGTTCGTCGCGATCGGGCTCAACTACACCGACCACGCGAAGGAGACCGGCGCGCCGATTCCCGAGGCACCGGTCGTCTTCTTCAAAACGCCGACGTGCATCGTCGGCGCGAACGACAACGTGATGGTCCCCGCCGATTCGACGCAGCTCGACTGGGAGGTCGAACTCGGCGTCGTGATCGGCCGCACGGCGCGTTACGTCGCCGAGAAGGACGCGCTGCGTTACGTCGCCGGTTATTGCATCGTCAACGACGTGTCCGAACGCGACTTCCAGTTGAAGCGCAGCGGCACGCAGTGGGGCAAGGGCAAGGGCTGCGACACGTTCGGGCCGACCGGACCGTGGCTCGTGACGAGCGACGAGATCAAGGACCCGCAGAACCTCGACATGTGGCTCGACGTCAACGGCGAGCGGCGCCAGACCGGCAACACCCGCACGATGATCTTCAGCGTCGCGCAGCTCGTCGCCGACGTGTCGCGCTACATGACGCTCCTGCCCGGCGACCTGATCACGACCGGCACGCCGCCCGGCGTTGCGCTCGGCATGAAGCCGCCCCAGTGGCTGAAGGCGGGCGACGTGGTGACGCTCGGCATCGAGGGCTTGGGCGAGCAGCGGCAGCGGATCGTGCCGTTCAAGGGACGGCGGATGGCCGCGTAGCGCGATCGGCGACCGTGGCGCCCAGGATTCCCCGCTCCGCCAGATTCCGCATCAACGCCACCGCGCCGAACGTCCACGGGGCGATCGCGTCCGCGTAGTTCACGCGATTGACCAGCGTGCCGAGCGACGGCGTCGCGATCGACACGACGTCGCCGACGTCGTGCGTGAAGCCCTGCCCCGGCGCATGGCGGTCCTGGATCGGCGCGAACATCGTGCCGAGGAACAGCATCAGGCCGTCCGGATACTGATGATCGGCGCCGATCGCTTCGCGGACGAGGTCGAGCGGATCGCGGCTGATCTCGGCGAGCGAGCTCGCTCCGTCGAGCACGAAGCCGTCGGCGCCTTCGACGTTCAGCGCGAGGTCGGCGTCGCGGATCGTGTCGATCGTGAATGCGCGGTCGAAGACGCGGATGAAGGGCCCGATCGCGCACGACGCATTGTTGTCCTTGGCGCGGCCGAGCAGAAGCGCGCTGCGACCCTCGAAGTCGCGCAGGTTGACGTCGTTGCCGAGCGATGCGCCGACGGTCTCGCCGCGCGCGTTGACGACGAGCACGATCTCCGGCTCGGGATTGTTCCACGTCGATCGGCGGTGGATTCCGATGTCGGCGCCGGTGCCGACCGACGACATCGGCTGCGCCTTCGTGAAGAGTTCCGCATCGGGACCGATACCGACTTCGAGGTACTGCGACCAAAGGCCCTCCCCGATCAGCACGTCCTTTACGCGCATCGCCTCGCGCGAGCCCGGCCGGACGCTGCGCAGGTTATCGCCGATGACGCCGGCAATCTTGCGCCGCACGTCCTCGGCGCGCGCCGGATCGCCGCGCGCCTGCTCCTCGATCACGCGCTCGAGCATGCTCGCGACGAACGTGACGCCGGATGCCTTCACCGCCTGCAGGTCGCACGGCGCAAGAAGCCAGGGCCGCGAAACGTCGCGCGAGTTGTCGGCGGAATTCGCAAGCGTCTCCGCGAGCGAGCCGATGCGCGGCAGCGCATCCGCAGCGTGGATCTCGCGCGCGACGTCGGGGCGATTCAGAAGCTCGCTCGCGGTGGGCGCCATCGCGGACAGGTCGAAGAGCCCGTCGCCGTCGATGCGCACGAGTACCGGACCCTTGACCGCCGGCACCCATGCGCGACCGATCAGAAGCGCCCGCGACGCGTCGGCCGGCAGCGCACGGGCGGAAGTGAGGCATGAACGAATGTCGGCTGTCATGAGGTGCGATCATACGGGGCGGACAGGAGCGGCGTCAGCACCTTCGCGCGTACCCGCGAACGTCCGACGACACGCCGATGATCGATTCGACCCCGAGCCACGCAACCGAGGCCGCGCTTTATCCCGAATGCGCGCCGCACGCGAGCGGCATGCTGGCGCTCGACGGCCGGCACACGATGCATTGGGAGGAATGCGGCAACCCGGACGGCGTGCCGCTGCTCTTCGTCCACGGCGGGCCGGGCGGCGGCAGCCTGCCGCATCATCGGCGCTTCTACGACCCGTCGTTCTGGCGCATCGTCCTCTACGACCAGCGCGGCGCGGGACGCTCGACGCCGATTGCCGATCTGACCGACAACACGACACAGCACCTGGTCGACGATATCGAGCGGTTGCGCGCGCATCTCGGCATCGATCGCTGGCTGCTGTTCGGCGGATCGTGGGGCTCGACGCTCGCGCTCGTCTATGCACAAACGCATCCGACGCGCGTACTCGGCCTCGTCCTGCGCGGCGTGTTCCTGGCAAGCCGCGGCGAAGTCGACTGGTTCATCGACGGAATGCGGCGCTTCTTCCCTGACGCGTGGCGCGAGTTCGCGGACTTCGTTTCCGCCGCCGAGCGCGGCGACCTGCTCCGCGCCTACTATCGGCGGCTGACGAGTCCCGATCCGCGAATCAACGCCCCGGCGGCGCTCGCCTGGGATCGCTACGAGACGGCGTGCTCCACGCTGTTGCCGAAAGCTGCGAATGCCGCTCGTCCCGGAGGCGACGCGGGTGCGCTCGCGATCGCGCGGATCGAGGCGCACTACTTCATGCACGACTCGTTCCTGGTGCCGAACCAGATCCTCGACAATGCCGCGCGGCTGCAACACGTACCGTGCACGATCGTGCAGGGACGCTACGACGTCATCTGCCCGCCCGTGTCGGCCGATGCGCTTGCGCGCGCATGGCCGGAGGCGGAATTCGTCGTCGTTCCGGACGCCGGGCACTCGGTCCGCGAGCCCGGCACGACGCGCGAGCTCGTCGCGGCCGTCCGGCGGATGCAGGCGAAGGTGCGATGAGGTCCGGAAGCTCCGGCGAGTGGGCGGCGCGAAGCCGCGCCGCCGTCTGGCATCCGTGCACGCAGATGAAGCAGCACGAGCGCACGCCGCTCGTGCCGATCGCACGCGCGTCGGGCGCCTGGCTCTACGACTGCGACGGACGTCGCTATCTCGACGCGGTCGGCTCGTGGTGGGTCAACCTGTTCGGGCACGCGAACCCGCGGATCAGCGCGGCGATCGCGACGCAGCTCGCGGAGCTCGAGCACGTGATGCTCGCCGGGTTCACGCATCGGCCGGTGATCGAGCTTTCGGAGCGCCTCGCCTCGCTGGCGCCGGGCGGGCTTTCGCACGCGTTCTACGGCTCGGACGGCGCATCGGCGACCGAGATCGCGCTGAAGATGAGCTTTCACTACTGGCGGCAACGCGGCGTCGCCGGCAAGGACCATTACGCGCGGCTCGCCGGCGGCTATCACGGCGAGACGGTCGGCGCGCTGTCGGTCACCGACGTCGCGCTCTTTCGCGATGCGTACGGGCCCCTGCTGCGCGCGCATCCGGTGCTGCCGTCGCCGGGCGTGCACGACGCGATCGACAGTCCCGGATCGAAGCGCGCAACCGACGAGGCGATCGTCGCGCTCGGGACGTTCCTCGAATCGCACGCGGCGACGACCGCGGCGCTGATCGTCGAGCCGCTCGTGCAGGGCGCGTGCGGCATGGCGATGTATCCGCCGCGCTACCTCTCCGCCGCGCGCGCGCTCACGGCGCGTCACGGCGTCCACCTGATCGCCGACGAGATCATGACCGGGTTCGGACGAACCGGAACGCTCTTCGCCTGCGAACAGGCTCCGATCGTGCCGGATCTCCTGTGCCTGTCGAAGGGCATCACCGGCGGCTACCTGCCGCTGTCGTGCGTGCTCGCGACCGACGACGTGTACGCGGCGTTCTACGACGACGACGTCACGCGCGGCTTCCTGCATTCGCATTCGTACACGGGCAACGCGCTCGCCTGCCGCGCCGCGCTCGCGGTGCTCGACATCATCCGCGACGACGATGTCATCGCCGTCAATCGAGCGAAATCGCAGCGCTGGAGCACGCTGGCGGAGCCGCTCGCCGCGCACCCGCGCGTGCGCGGCATCCGGCAGCGCGGCATGATCGTTGCGTTCGACGTCGACGAGGCACGCGACGGCCTCGCGAACCGGTTCGCAGCGGAGGCGCTGCGGCGCGAGATCGTCCTGCGCCCGATCGGAAGCACCGTCTATTTCATGCCGCCGTACACGCTGACCGACGACGAATTCGCGTTCCTCGTCGAGCGGACGCTCGAGGTGGTCGATGCCGCGTAGCGTCCGCGGGTGGCATTGGGCGGCGCTTTTCGCCGTCGTCGTTGCCGTCGACGCTCACGCGGTGCTGCCGCGCGCCGTCGGCCGCGCGTTCCTCGATGCCGGCATTCCGTTGAACCATGTCGGCATCGTCGTGCAGGACACCGCGAAGCCCAGGCCATTGTTCGCCTACGATGCGTACCGCTCGCGGAGCCCCGCGTCGGTGATGAAGCTCGTCACGACATTCGCGGCGCTCGAACTGCTCGGCCCCGACTATCGGTGGAAGACCGAGGCGTATCTGGGCGGGCCGCTCGTCGACGGCGAGTTGCACGGCGACCTGATCCTCAAGGGCTACGGCGATCCGAAGATCACGGTCGAGCAATGGCAGTCGTTCATCGACGCTCTGCGCGCGAAGGGACTCGCGGCCGTCGACGGCAATCTGGTGCTCGATCGCAGCCAGTTCGCGTTGCCGCCGCACGATCCGGCCGCTTTCGACCGCGAGCCGTGGAAGCCGTACAACGTCGGGCCCGATGCGCTGCTCGTGAACTTCAAGTCGGTCAAGCTGACGCTCGCGCCCGATGCATCGGAAACCGGCGTGACGGTTCGCGCCGATCCTCCGCTCGATGTCGTGACGCTCGGCGCGCCACCGGTTGCATCGAACGGCGATTGCGCCGAAGCGCGCGTGAGCCCGGCAATCGACGACCGCGGCGATCGCGCGGTGGTCGCGTTTCGCGGCACGTTTTCGCTCACCTGCGGGGAGCGCGACTGGTGGCTCGCGATGCTCGACCATCCGCATTACGTGCGCGCGATGTTCGAGACGTATTTCCGCGCCGCGGGCGGGCGCTTCGACGGCAAGCTCGAGGAGCGGCGAGCCCCCGTGGGCGCGATACCGTTCGCCGTGCTCGAATCGCCGCCGCTCGGCGACATCGTTCGCGACGTCAACAAGCTGTCGAACAACGTGATGGCGCGCCAGCTCTTCCTGACGCTCGCCACGACGGCGTCGCCGCCGCCCGCGACACCCGGGAAGGCGATCGCCGCGGTGCGCGGCTGGCTCAAGGCACGCAAGCTCGCGATGCCGGGACTCGTGCTCGAGAACGGATCGGGACTCTCGCGCGCGGAGCGCAGCACGGCGATCGGCCTCAATCGTCTCCTGATCGCGGCCGACGCGAGCCGCGTACGGGAGGAGTTCGAGCGCTCGCTCGCCGTTGCGGCAATCGACGGCACCGTCGAGCGGCGCTTCCGCAACGACGATGTCGCGGGATCTGCGCTGCTCAAGACCGGCTCCCTCGAAGGCGTGCGCGCAATCGCGGGCTACGTGCTCGACGCGAACGGTCACCGCTTCAGCGTCGTCGCGATCGTCAACGATCGCAACGCGGCGCGCGCGCGGCCGGCGCTCGACGACCTCGTCGAGTGGGTGTATCGCAACGGCGCGACGTGGGATCCGGCGCAGCAGCGATAAGTCGTCGCGCAGCTTCGCCGGGTGCGGGGTCTGGTCGTTGCCGCCAACTCCTCTGACGGAGCTGGCATTGTGCGGATTTCGATAGGTCGGCCGTGCGAAGGGCCGACTTTGGCGACGACGAACCCTAATATAGCCAGCGAGCCGAACGCGTTGCACGGGTAGCTGGCGACTCTACCGACCAAGCGCAGCCGGCGCGTTCCCGCGTTCTCGAAGGAGGTCACATGGCACGGCCCAATCGTCTCTGGTCCTGGAAGGCGTCGAGCTTCGTTGTCCTCGTCGCGGTGGTGGCATCGCTTGAATCGGCAAGCGCCCAGACCGTGGACGCCCCCCAATCGGTCTCGGGCTGGACGCTGACCGGCGAGCTCAACGTTCCCCGTCACGGGCACACCGCCACGCTGTTGCAGAACGGGAAAGTCCTCGTCGTCGGCGGCGACGAGGCCGGCACAGCAGAGCTGTACGACCCGGTCAACGGGACGTGGAGCTTCACCGGATCTCTCGCGTTCCTGCCGTCAGGGGCTCTAACGGCGCAGCGATTGCCGGATGGAAGCGTACTGCTCGTCGGAGGAGGCGTCTCCGATCGCTATGATCCGGGGAGTGGAACGTGGTCGTTCGCCGGACGCGTGATCGGGGAATCGAGCAACGCGACGCCGCTCCCCGACGGACGAGTGCTCGTCGCTGGTGGCTGGGGAAGCGCTGATGGCAGCGATTCGGAAGACGGCGACGTCGTCAAGGCGGCGTCGGTGTACGACCCGGCGACGAACACATGGAGCGGCACCGAAAGCCTGAACGTGCCACGATACTGGAGCAGCGCCACGCGCCTGCTCGACGGCCGCGTTCTGGTCGCCCGGGGTTCGGATCAAGGCGACCTGCTGTACTCGCTTTCAAGCGCGGAGATCTACGACCCGGTTGCCGGCACCTGGACACTGGCCGGTGCAGACGAGACAGCGCCCTTCGAGGTCCCGGCGGCTCTTGCTACGGACTCGTCGTTCGAAAGCGGGGGAACCGGAGCGCCGACGGTATTTCACACGGCCACGCTCCTGAACGACGGCAAGGTGCTGTTCGCGGGCGGTTATGCGAGCGGAGGCCTGGGCGGCTGCTGCACGCTCGCAGCGTCCATGCTGTTCGATCCTGCCACGCTGACGTCGACACGCATCGGCGATCTCGCAATTCCGCGCTACGAGCATACGGCGACGCTGCTGCGCAATGGCGACGTGCTCGTCGTGGGCGGCCAGGCGACAACTTCGTATTGGCCTGCGGTGCAGTATCGCAACATCGATTCCGTCGAGCGCCTCGCGGCGGGCTCGACGACGTGGACCGTCGCGCCGACACTCAACGTGGCCCGATCCGGGCACACCGCGACGCTCCTCGCTGACGGACGCGTGCTCGTCGTGGGGGGAAGGATCCTGGACACCGGGCCGCCTTTCGCGGCAACGCCGCTGCGCAGCGCCGAAATCTACGACCCGGGCGAATCGTCAACGAAGCCGTGCGACGACGACAAGAACCACTATATCCTCAGTTGCCTACTCTCGCCTTGAGGGGTCGCCGCGCTTCGTTTGCCTGGGTGCGATACCGAAGCGCTTGCGGTATTCGATCGCAAACGTCGTGGGGCTGCGAAAACCGAAGCGCTCGGCCACCTCGCGAACGCTCGCATCGCTGGCCTCGAGGGCGCGGCGCGCATGATCGAGGCGCACGTTTCGAACGTAGGCGACCGGTGTAAGTCCGCGGAAGCGGCTGAACGCCTTCTCCAGAGTCCGCGCGCTGACGCCGCAATGGCCGGCGAGCCGCTCGATTGGCAGAGGTTCGAGCACGCAGTCGACGACGTACCGATCGGCACGCTTCATGAAGTAGGGTTCGAGGGGTCGCCTCGATGCCCCTTTGGGCAGCCTTCCGCGCGCCGCCATCGGCTCGCCGCAGTGTCCGGCAACGAGGCGCAGGTAGCGCCGATAGCTCGTTTGCGCGCCCGCTCCGTCGCCGAGCGCATCGAGCACGATCGACCGGTCGTATTCGAGAAATTCCAGCAACACGTTGAACGTGCCGGTCGTGCGCGCGAGGGACAGCGCGGCATCGAGTTCGCGAAGCGCCTCACGGTAGTGCCCGAGGGTGCGCAGCGCCCACGCCAGGTTGGAGCGGGTGACGATCTCGTCGTACCGTGCGCCTCTCTGTTGCAACAGCGAGAGGCGCTTGCGTATCGCGCGCACGACACGCTCCGCATGTCCGAGCACGATCTCGAGGCGCTCGATGTTGCCCGCAACGTACCAGGCCGCGAACTCGTAGCGAGCGCGCTCCGCCACCACGCGCGCCTCCTCGAACAGCCGCAGCGCCTCGCGCGCGTCTTGGGTCATCGCCGCCGTATCGCGCAGATCGAGCGACGAGAGGTGGGCGCGGGCGTGCGGCTCGGCAAGCTTCGAGGTCGCAGCATCGAAATGCACCGTGCCGAGAATGTTCAGAATCTGGACGAGAACGTAATCGTCGCCACTCGCCTTCGCGTTGCGAAGGGCCCGCTCGGCATGTGCGATCGCACCGGAGTGGTCGGCCCGCGCGAGCAGTATCGCGATGCGGATGCGCAGCGCAAACGCGGCGTATCCGAAGTCGCCGCTGTTTTCGAGCCGATCGACCAGGCGATCGATGATCTCGTTTGCGGCCGAGTAGCGGCCCTGGAAATACGCGAGCTCGGCACGCCAGATCTCGACACGAAAGCCGAGCATCGGATTGAGGTGCGGCGTCGACGAGGCCAAAGCGGCGGCATCGAGCTCGCGCAAAGCGAGGGACAGATCACCCCCGCGCATCGCGCAGAACGCGGCGATCAGCCGAAGATCGATGACGGTCCCGGGCTCGTGCGCATTCGGCGACTCGCTCAGCGCAATCCTGGCGGCTTCGGCACCGCCGCGAAGATCGCCTTCGCGCGCGCGCCTCCAGATCGCCGCCGTCAGCCCGTCGTCGGTCACATTGCCGGAATCGGCTTGCGGTCGTTGAACAGCAGGAAGCCGCGCACGACGCGATAGATCACCCAGATCGCCGTCGCGACCCAGATCACCCACGCGATCGG
>DATJFI010000081.1:0-4338 GCA_035495715.1 Casimicrobiaceae bacterium | reverse complement strand
GCGAAGGGCCTTCAGCTGCCGGAGCATTTCGGCAACAATTTCGACGCACTCGCCGACTCGCTCGAGGACCGCGACTGGCTCGGCAAGCGCGGCTGTGCAATCCGCCTCGGCCATGCGACGCACTACCGCAAAACGCATCCGAACGACTGGGGCACGCTCGAGGAAATCCTGACCGAGGCGTCGAGTTTCTGGCGCGAGCGACACGTGCCGTTCTGGGTGCTGGTCGGCTAGCGCGACGAGACAACGGCGGTCGCGTGCCCTACAAGCAGCCGATCTCCGTGCTCGTGATCGTGCACACGACGGACCTGCACGTGTTGCTGCTCGAGCGCGCCGACTTCCCGGACCACTGGCAATCCGTTACCGGCAGCCGCGACGCGGATGAGGAACTGCCGGATACGGCGCGCCGCGAGCTGTTAGAGGAAACCGGTATCGATGCAGATGCCTACGGCGGGCCGGTGGACTGGAACTTCTCGCAACCCTACGAGATCTTTCCACAGTGGCGCCACCGGTACGCACCCGGCACGACGCACAACATCGAGCACGTGTTCTCGCTCGACGTGCGCACGACGGTGCCCGTGCGCGTCGCGCCGCGCGAGCACCTGCGGCACGTCTGGCTGCCCTGGCGCGCAGCAGCGGAGCGCTGTTTCTCCTGGTCCAACCGCGATGCGATCCTCGCGCTGCCCGCCCACGTGGCGGCGGTAGAACGCGCGCCCCGATGAGCCGCCGCATTGCCATGCTGGCGGTGGTGCTCTTCGCGAGCGCAATAGTGACGACCGCGGACGCGCAGGCGCTGCTGGAAACGCTGCCGACGTCGCAGCCGATCGTCACGATCACGGCGTCGGCGACGAGCGACGTCGCGAACGACCGCATGCATGCGTTGCTGCATGCCGAAGCCGACAATCCCGATGCCGTGCAGGCTGCGAACGACGTCAATGCCCGCATGGCGCGTGCGCTCGCACGTGCGAAGGCCGTAACCGGCGTCGACGCGTCGACCACCGCATACACGTCGTACCAGATCTCCGAGCCGAACCGGCCGGTGCGCTGGCGCGTGTCGCAGTCGCTCGCACTCGAAAGCTCCGATTTCGCCGCGCTTTCGGCGCTCGTGACCAAGCTGCAGGGCACCGACGGACTCGTGCTGTCGGGGCTCACGTTCTCCGTGAGCACGGCGACACGTCGCTCGGCCGAGGACGCGCTCATGCAGCAGGCGATCCGCCGCTGGCAGCAGCGCGCGGAGAACGCGGCGCGCGGATTCGGCACCGCCGGCTATCGCACCGGCCGGGTCACCATTCAGACGAACGACTACGGACGACCGCAGCCGATGCTCAAGTCGGGCATGGCCGCCGCGAGTGCAGCGCCTGTCACCGTCGAGGGGGGCACGAGCGAAGTCACCGTCACGGTGAGCGGCGAAGCGATCCTCGACCGCGTCGCGCCGGCGCCGCGTTGAGCCGCCGCTACCGAATCGCGAAATCGACGCGCGTCGGCGCGCCCTTGTCGTCGATTCCGGCGGCGCTGAGCTTCGGCGCAACGACGAATACGCGGTCGGGCGGCAGGTTGCCCTTGCGCGCGAACCATTCCTTCACGGCCTGCGCACGGCGATTCGCGAGCGTGGCGAGCGCTTCGTCGTCGACGGGATAGCTCGCGAGCAGCAGCGATTCCATCTCCGCGGGCGGGATAGACTTCGCGATCCCAAGCACGTTGCGCGGCTTGTTCGGCAGATCGGTATCGCGATAGACGGCCGCGAGCAGCTTCGGATACTCGTCGTCGCCGATTGTCAGCGTCTCGAGCGGAGGCGCCGATTCCCCCTGCTCCGCCATCGTCTTCTGCTTTTGCACGCGAAGCGCCCGATCGAGCGATGCGTGCTTCAAGCCGTCGCGGTCGACGTCGGGAATCGCACGTCCTGCCGCGTCGACGTGGATCCCAGGACGGTCGGCGAGCGCCTTCGCGAGCGTGTCGAGCTTCGCGAGCGCGGGCTCCCGCAACTCCGCGCGCCCCGGCGCGAACTCGACGTAGGCCAGTTGCTCGCCCCCGCCGCCGCCGATCGACGCGAGCAGCGCGAACGGCGCCGTGACCGCCTTCGTCACGAGGTTCACGAAGATCTGCACGAGCACGCCCCAGATCGAGAACTTCGGGTCGTCGAGCGTGCCCGCGATCGGCAGGTCGAGATTGATCACGCCGTTGCGATCCTTCAGCAGCGACACCGCGAGGAGAACCGGCAGCTTCGTCGCGGTCGGGCTGTCGACGCGCTCACCGAACGTCAGCTGGTCGAGCTTCAGCTTGTTCGTCGCGGCGAGCTTGCGATCTTCGATGCGATAACGCACCTCGAACGACAGCTTGCCCTTCTGGATGCCATAGCCGGCGTACTTGACCGAATACGGCGTGAGCGGCGGCAGGTCGACGTCGGTCGCCTTGCCGACGAGATCGAGCTGCAATTCGCGTGCGAACGGATTCACCGTGCCACGCACGTCCACGGGCGCGGTGGCTTCGACGCGGCCCGAGAACTCCACCGTGCCCGCCTGCGTGGCGGAGAGCGCCGAAACGCTGCCGGCAACGTCGGTGAGATGCGCGGTGTAATTGGGCTTGACGAAGAAATCGGAGTATTGCAACTCTCCGTCCGACACTTCGATGCGTCCGATCGACACGGGTAGCCCGGCTCGCTCGGGCGGCGGAGCAAGCTCCTTCGTCGTCACGCCGGCGCGCGTCGTCGCCGGACCCGCCGCCGCGGCCTGCGTCGCAGCCGCTTCCGGCGCGAGCAGCCGCGTGAGGTTGAGCGTCGCGTCGTCGTTCAGAATGACGCGCGCGTAGAAGCGGTCCATGCCTACCGTGCCGATGCCGAGCCGGAACGGCTGCGTCGCGAAATCGACACGCGTGAGCCTCAGCGTCTTCCAGCGCACGAGCTCCTGCGACGTGGGACGATCGAGCGACGCGAAGCTCCCGATCACGACGTCACCGGCATACGTGACGCGCGGCCCGTCGGAGCGCACGGCCAGCACCAGCCGTCCCTTCGCATCGGCCGATCCGCTGGTGACGATGACGTTGGTGCGCGGCTCGAAATAAGGCCGCAACGGCACGACATCAATACCATTCGCCTGCACGCGCCAGTCGGCTGCGAGCGGATCGCGTACGAGCGTTCCGTCGAGCCGCAGGCGGCCTTTCGGACCAATGCGCGCCGTCACCTCCATCGGCGACTTCCGTGTCCCGTCGGTGCCGACGTTTGCGATGCGAACGCGCGCATCGGTGACGCGCAACTTGACCGGCGAAGCCGCGCTGCGGTCCTCGAGCGTCGCGCTGATCCGCTCGCCCTCGAGGTTGCGCACGAGGACGTTCCAGCCGCCGCCAGCCGCAGCACGCCTGCCGTCTTCGGGCACCGGCGCGACGGTCCTTTCGGGCACGCGCACGAGTCGCTCGAAATTGAGCTTGCCGCCCGCATCGCGCACGACATCGATGGAACTGTTCCCGAGCGCGACTCGATCGATCGTCACCTGCTGTTTCTGGAGATCGAACGCGACGCCGTCGACACGGGCACTTGCCACTCGCCAGAGCGGATTGCGCTCGCCGCGGATCGCGGTTTCGACGTCGGCGAGTTGCACGCTGCCTTTCTCGAGCGTGAAACCCGGCGTTGCTTCCCGCCAGCTGACGCTGTAGTCGCCGGACACGTCGAGCGTGCCCTTGGGCAACTCGACGTTGAGCGCCGACGCGTAATACGGATAAAGCTTGGCGACATGCAGCCCCTTGCTCGCGATACGCCCGCGCAGCGCCTGAGCGGCGAGATCGACGTCGCCCTGCAGGTCGACGTGGGTGCCGTCGTCGGCGTCGAAGTGCGTTTCGACACTGCCCGGGCCACCGGTCGAGTCGATGCGACGCGCCTCGACGCCGACCTTCGACAGCACCGCCTCGAACGACGGGCTCACCGACGCGTCGGCGACGTGCGCGGTGCCGTCGACGATGCGAAGGTCCGCGACGCCGTATGTCCACGGCCGTGCCTGCGCTGGCGGCTTCGCTGGCGTGCTCGACCACATGGCGAACTCGAACGCGCCGTCGGTTCCGCGTCGCACGTCGACCTGCGGCTTGTCGACGACCATGCGGTCGAGCGCGATCGACTGGCGCGGCCACTCCACCTTCGCCACCGTGACGTCGATCGCCTGTGCAGCGGCCAACCGCGACCCGTCCTTGCGGGCAAGCGCCGGGCTGTCGACACGTGCGGTGCCCGACAACACGACGCTGCGCGCAACGTGGTTCTCCATCGCGAAGACGAGGCGCAACCGCGTGGTAAGCCTGCCGTCGATCACTTTCATACCGGCCGGAAGCGTCGCGTATTCGGCATAGCGAGCGAGCGGCACC
>DATJFI010000080.1:0-33130 GCA_035495715.1 Casimicrobiaceae bacterium | reverse complement strand
CTCCCGGCCGGACGCATCGGCATCACGCCGGGACCCGCAATGGCGGCGGCCGACCGCATCGAGATCGTCATCGACGGTCGTGGCGGTCACGGCGCGCATCCGCACATCGCCGTCGACCCGGTGCTCGTCGCCGGGCATTTGATCACCGCGGTGCAGTCGATCGTCAGCCGCAACGTGAGCCCGCTCGACACCGCGGTCATCAGCCTTTGCGCGATGCAGGCCGGCAACCCCGGTGCGATGAGCGTCATTCCGGCGCATGCGCGGCTCGTCGGCACCGTGCGCACGTTTCGCCCGAAGACGCAGGACATGATCGAGGCGCGGCTGCGCGAGCTCGTCGCGTCGATCGCCGCGGCGTTCGGCGCCCGCGCGACGCTCACCTACGAGCGCGTCTATCCGCCGACGATCAATCACGACGCCGACGCGCACTTCGCGGCCGACGTCGCGGAGACGCTGATCGGCCGCGAGAACGTCGTGCGCAACCTCGATCCGTCGATGGGCGCCGAGGACTTTTCGTTCATGCTGCAGGCGAAGCCCGGTGCGTTCGCGCGACTCGGCCAGGGCGGCGTCGAAAGCGGCGCTTTCCTGCACAGTAGCCGCTACGATTTCAACGACAGCGTGATTGCGCTCGGCGCCGGCTATCTCGCCGCGCTGGCCGAGCAGGCGATGCCGGTCGCGGCATGACGGCACGCTCGCTGCGCGCGGATGAACTGCTCGCGAGCTTTTCGTCGACTTACGCCGAAGCGCGCGACAAGTTCCATGAGGCCGCGCGATCGCGCGGCCTCGGTGTCACGCGCTACATGCATCCGACCGCCACCGGCGCCGAAGGCGAGGAATTGTCCGTGGACGTCGCGCTGCTCGGCGATCCGCACGCGCGCTCACTGCTCGTCGTGCTGTCGGGGATGCACGGCGTCGAAGGCTTCTGCGGGTCCGGTTGCCAGATCGCGCTGCTTCGCGACGAAACGGTGCTCGCGGCCGTCGAGCGCGGCGGCGTCGCCGTGCTGCTCTATCACGCGGTGAATCCGTACGGCTTTTCGCACCTGCGGCGAACCAACGAAGACAACGTCGACCTCAATCGGAACTTTCGCGACTTCTCGCGGCCGCAGCCGCCGGGCACAGCGTACGCGGAGGTCCATTCGATCGTCATGCCGCCGACGTGGCCGCCCGACAGCGAGAACAACGCGGCGCTCCTCGCCTGCGTCGCGAAGCACGGTGAATCGCGGTTGCAGGCGATGGTGAGCAGCGGCCAATGCGATTTTCCGGACGGCCTGTTCTATGGCGGCCGCGCGCCGGCATGGAGCAACACGACGCTCCGGCAGGCGTTGCGCGAATTCGGCGGGCAGCGCGAGCGGCTCGGCTGGATCGACATCCATACGGGGCTCGGGCCTTGGGGACACGGCGAAAAGATCCATTCCGGACCGGACGACCCGGCGATGATCGCCCGTGCGAGAGCGTGGTTCGGCAACGACGTGACGTCGTTTTACGATGGTTCCTCGACGTCCGCCGAGATCACCGGCGTGTCGTTTCATGCGCCGCTCGACGCGTGTCCGCATGCGCAGTACACGGGGATCGGTCTCGAATTCGGCACGCAGCCGTTCAACGACGTGTTCCAGGCGCTGCGTGCCGATCAGTGGCTCGCCAATCACCCGTCCGAAGGCGCGGCGATGCGACCGGCGATCGCGCGCGCAATGCGCGCCGCCTTTCATGACGGTTCGCACGCCTGGAAGGGCATGGTGCATGGACAGGCGCGTGTGGCGGTGCTCCAGGCCATCCACGCGTTGCGATGACCACGATGGGCAGAGGAGGCGCGATGAACGATGGCGTGAAACGCTTTGCGATGATTGCGGCGGTGGCACTGGCGGGATGCCAGACGTGGGGGCCGGCGTGGAGCGAGTTGAGCGGCTACCGCTACACGACGATCGACCCGAATCGCCGGGAGGCGATCCTGATTCGCGCCGGCGACGAATCGATCGGCAATGTTCCGCCGTTCAAATTCGCGCCGGGCACCTACAACATCGAGGTGCAGTCGCCGGTGCACAACCGCTTTCGCGGTACGATCCAGACGATGCGGCTGACCCTCGAGCCCTGCCGCCGCTATTACATCAACGCGCAGTTCGAGGATCCCGTGCGGCCCGAGTGGAAGCCGGTCGTCGACTACGTCGAAACCATCCCCGGTTGTCGAGCGAACGCCGGTTAGGGCCGCCCGAGCCCGTATAATTCCGCGTCTTTTTTCCGCCGCCTTCGCCCCCTGACGAACGCGCCGTCGCGCGTTCGTCGCCTCGATTCCCAAAGCACCCTTGCGCCTCACGCAGATCAAGCTTGCTGGCTTCAAGTCGTTCGTCGATCCGACGTCGATCGGCACGCCGGGTCAACTCGTCGGCATCGTCGGCCCTAACGGCTGCGGCAAGTCGAACGTCATCGACGCGGTGCGCTGGGTGCTCGGCGAATCGAAGGCGTCGGCGCTGCGCGGCGAATCGATGCAGGACGTGATCTTCAACGGCGCAGGCGACCGCAAGCCGGTCGGACGCGCGTCGGTCGAGTTGCACTTCGACAACAGCCAGGGGCGCATCGGCGGGCAGTGGGGCCAGTACGCTGAGCTTTCGATCAAGCGGATGCTGACGCGCGACGGCGACTCGACCTACTACATCAACAACATTCCGGTCCGCCGCCGCGACATCCACGATCTGTTCCTCGGCACTGGCCTCGGGCCGCGGGCGTACGCGATCATCGAGCAGGGAATGATCTCGCGCGTGATCGAGGCGAAGCCGGAGGAACTGCGGATCTTCCTGGAGGAAGCGGCCGGCGTCTCGAAGTACAAGGAGCGCCGCCGCGAGACCGAGGGACGGCTTGCCGACACGCGCGAGAACCTGTCCCGTGTCGAGGACATCCGCCAGGAGCTCGGCAACCAGCTCGCGAGGCTCGAGGAGCAGGCAAAGGTTGCCGCGCAATACCACGAGCTCGAAGCGCGGTATCGGCTGGCGCAGCATCTGCTGTGGCACGCGAAGAGCCAGGAGGCGCTCCGCGCACGCGAGCGGTGCGCGGCCGACATCGCGGCGCTGACGGTCAATCTCGAGGCACTGCAAGCCGACGTGCGCCAGGCGGAAGCGAGGCTCGTGCAATTGCGCGACCGGCATTTCGCCGCCGGCGACGCGCTGCACGAGCGGCAGGGCGCGTTCTACGCCGCGAACGCCGAAGTGACGCGCCTCGAGCAGCAACTCGCGTTCGCCCGCGAGAACGAGACGCGCATCACCGATCAGCTTGCGCAGCTCACCGAAGCGATCGGCGCGCTGGGCGCGCAGCAGGCGGGGCTCGATGACGAGCAGGCGAACGCGGAACGCGCGCTCGCCGACGCGATCGCGGCGCGCGAGCGCACGCAAGCCGAGGAGAAACAGGCGCAATCGGGCCTGCCGGAACGCGAGGCGGCTGTCGCCGAAGCATCACGCGTCCTGAACGAGTTGCAGCAGCAGATCGCGATGACCGAGCAGGGCATTCGCGTCGGCGAAGCGCGTCGCGACAGCGCTGCGCAGGCGTTGACGCGAATCGCCGAGCGTCGGGCGCGACTTGCTGCCGAGCTCGAAGCGCTCGCCGTTCCCGATACCGACCCGGTGCACGAGGTCGAAGAGCAGCTCGCGCAGGAAACCGTGGAGCTTGCGGGCAAGCAAACGCTGACGCAGGAGCTGCAAACCGCGGTGCAGACCTTGCAGGAGCAGCAACGCGGCGCGGCCGACGCCTGGCAGCGCGACAGCCGCAGCCTCGCCGATCTCACGGCGCGCGCCGACGCGCTGTCGGCGCTGCAGGCGAAGATCGGTCACGGAGACGACATCGACGGCTGGCTCGAGGCGCGCGGCCTCGCGAACGCGCGGCGTCTCTGGCAGGGCATCGAGATCGAGCCGGGCTACGAGGATGCGCTCGAAGCCGTGCTGCGCGAGCGGCTCGCGGCGCTCGAGCTTCCACGGCTCGACGACGCGCTCGATTGGATCGCGGATGCGGCGCCGCCGGCGCGCCTGGCCGCCTACGCGCCGGGCGCATCCGACGCGGCAATGGGCGCTTCGGACGATGCGCTGCTGGCGAAGGTGCGAGCGAGCAATGCGAACGTGCGAGCCGCGCTCGCCGAGGGGTTGCACGGCGTGCGCTGTCAGCCGACGCTCGCCGCCGCGCTTGCCGCACGAGGCAGCCTGGAGCGCGGCGAGATCTTCGTGACACCCGAGGGCCACCGCGTGAGCGGCCAGGGCCTCGCGCTGTTCGCGCCCGACAACGAGGTGCACGGCGTTCTCGCGCGCCAGCGCGAGTTGACCGAGCTCGCCGGTGGGATCGAACGGGCCACGGCGGCGGCGCAGGCCGCGAAGCGCGCGCTCGATGCCGTCGAGCGCGAGTTCGAAGAGAAGCAGGCGCGCTGGCATCAGGAGAACGGGGCGCTCGCGTCGCAGCAGCGGCGCTGCCATGCGCTCGAGCTCGAGCTCGTCCAGTTGCGCCAGGCGGCGGAAGCGGCGGCGCACCGCCGCGCGCAGGTTGCGCAGGAATACGACGACCTCGCGGCCCAGCATGCGCAGGGTTCCGACGAGCACGCGGCGATCGTCCGCGAGATCGCGGATCGCCAATCGGAGCTGCACGATCAGATGACGAAGCGGGAAGCGGCGCGGCATGCGCGAAACGAGGCCGAAGTGGCGCTCGCGCGAAGCCGCGAGCAGCTCCGCCTCGCCGAACGCGCGGCGCAGGAGGCGAATTTCGCCGAACGAAGCTGCGGCGAGCGGCTCGCCGACATCGGCCGCCGCCGCGAGTCGCTGACGGCGCAGGTTGCGCAGCAGCAGTCGCTGCTGTCGCAACTCACGAGCGAGCGGCAGTCGATCGACTGGACGCCCGTCGAGGAAGCGCTGCAACGGCAACTCGCCGCACGCGGCGAAGCCGAGCAGGCGCTCGCCGACGCGCGAAACCAGCAGGAGTCGTTGACCGCCGAGGTGCGCAGCGCCGACGAAGCGCGGATCGCCGCCGAGCAGAAGCTCGATCCGGCGCGCGCGAAGATCCAAGAGATGCAGCTCAAGGAGCAGGCGGCGGCGCTGGCCGAGCAGCAATTCGCGGATCAGCTCGCCGAAGCGAAGGCCGATGTCGGTACGCTGCCGGACGCGTTGAAGGCGTGGGGCCATCCGCGCACGCTGCCGGGAGAAATCGAGCGGCTCACCAGCGCGATCGCCGAACTCGGCGCCGTGAATCTCGCCGCGCTCGACGAATTGACGCAAGCATCGGAACGCAAGAACTACCTGGACCGGCAGGCGGCCGATCTGACCGAAGCGATGACGACGCTCGAGGCGGCGATTCGCCAGATCGACCGCGAATCGCGCGAGCTCCTGCAGCAGACGTTCGCGATCGTCAACACGAATTTCGCCAAGCTGTTTCCGGCGCTCTTCGGCGGCGGCCAGGCGAGGCTCGTGCTGACCGGCGAAGAGATCCTCGACTCGGGCGTGCAGGTCATCGCGCACCCGCCCGGCAAGCGCAACTCGACGATTCATCAGCTTTCCGGCGGCGAAAAGGCGCTGACCGCCATCGCGCTCGTGTTCGCGCTGTTCCAGCTCAATCCGGCGCCGTTCTGCCTGCTCGACGAGGTCGACGCCCCGCTCGACGATTCGAACACGCATCGCTTCTGCCAAATGGTTCAGGAAATGTCGGCCGAGTCGCAATTCCTTTTCATCTCGCACAACAAGATCACGATGGAGATGGCGAACCAGCTCGTCGGCATCACGATGCCCGATCCCGGCATCTCGCGTGTGGTCAGCGTCGACATCGCCGAAGCGCTCGAGCTCGCGGCGGAGCCGCAGCTTGCGACATAGTCGTTGCGCATGGCCGGCGCTATACTTCGGGCGCCGATGCAGCCCTCGCACGCCATCGCGTTTTGCACGCCGTTCGTCGCACATGGCTGAAGCCGTGAGCGGACCGTTGCGATGAGTCCCCTTCAGATCGGCCTGATCGCCGCCGGCGTTGCGCTCGTCGTCCTGGTGATCGTCTACAACGTCTGGCAGGAACGGCGCCTGCGCCGCCGGCTCGCCGAGTCGCGTCGCGCCGCCGAACGCTCGGCCGCGGAAGCGTCGCGACGAAGCGCCGAGCGCGTCGAGCCGACGCTCGGCACGCAGCGCGTACCGGCGAGCCGCGGACAACCGGCGCACCGAGCGGCAACGCAGAGCGAAACCGCGTTCGAGCCGCCGCTCGACGTGATAGCGCCACCCGCGTCGGAAGGCATCGTCGACGAATCGGCCGCGGCGGCGATGCCGCGCATCGAGACCGGCGAAGTGCTCGCCGACAGCGGGGAGCCGGCGCCGAGCGTCCTTGCGCGAAGCGCTGCGCAATCACAGGACGCGCGCAACGCTCCGCAGCCCGACCACGAGATCGAAGCGCTGATTCCGTTGTCGCCCGCGGCCCCCGTCGCAGCCGGTGCGCTCGCGTCCGGGCTGCACGCGCGCATCGGCAAGCCGCTGCGCTGGTTCGGCCGCGCGGATGCGCGTTCTGATTGGCAGCCGATCGCCGCCGATACACCGGGTCGCTTCGCCGAAATCGTCGCCTGCATGCTGCTCGCCGATCGCAACGGCGCCGCGTCGCGCGCGCAGCTCGAGTCGTTCGCGCGCGTCGTCCGCGACGTGGCCGCGGCGCTCCAGTCCTCGTTCACGTCGCCCGATCTCGCGCACGAAGCCACGCGCGCCGACTCGCTCGACCGACTGTGCGCCGAGCTCGACGTGCAGATCGGGCTCACCGTGCAGATGCCTGAGCCAGCCTCCATTGCCGGCACGCGGCTGCGCGGCGTCGCGGAAGCCGCCGGCTTCCGGCTCTCGCCTGCCGGCCGCTTCGAGTTCGTGAACGAGGATACGGGTGCGGTGCTCTACACGTTGCAGAACCTGCGCCCCGACGCGTTCAGCGCCGAGATGCTGCGCCTCACCGCGACGAACGGCGTCGTGTTCCTGCTTGACGTCGCGCGCCTCGCCGATCCCGTCCGTGCCTTCGACCAGATGAAGATGGCCGCGAAGCGAATGGCGCACACGCTCGGTGCCGACCTCGTCGACGACAATCGGCGTCCGCTCGACGATGCCGCGCTCGCGACGATCCGCGAGCAGGTGCAGGCCGCCGCCGACGCGTTGCGCGCGGTCCACATCGAGCCGGGCAGCTCACGCGCGCTGGCGCTCTTCAGCGCCTGACTTCAAAGCCCGCGCGAGTGGCCGCGCCCAGGCGATCCTCCGCGGTACCGGCGAGCGTCGCCGAACGCGCCGCTACGCTGCGCGACACGATCGCGCGGCACAACGACGACTACTACGTCCTCGACCGTCCGACGGTAAGCGACGCCGAGTACGACGCGCTTTATCGCGAGCTTGCGGCGATCGAGGCGGAGCATCCGGAGCTCGTCACGCCCGATTCGCCGACGCAACGCGTCGGCGGCGCACCGCAAGGCGAGTTCGCGCCGGTACGGCACAGCGTGCGGATGCTCTCGATCCGCACCGAAACCGATACCACGCCCGCCGGCGCGGCGGAGTTCGATGCGCGCATTCGCCGCGACCTGGGCCTCGCGGCCGACGCGCCACCGGTTCAATACATCGCCGAGCTCAAGTTCGATGGGCTCGCGATCAGCCTGCGCTACGAACGCGGACGTCTCGCGGTCGCGGCGACACGCGGCGACGGCGAAGTCGGCGAGGACGTCACGCGCAACATCCTGACGATCCGCGCGATCCCGCGCACGCTCGCGACGAAGAAGCCGCCGGAAGTGCTCGACGTGCGCGGCGAGGTCTACATGACGCGCGCCGATTTCGCGGCGCTCAACGCACGCCAGCGGGACGCCGGTTTGCGCCTCTACATCAATCCGCGCAACACGGCAGCGGGCGCGGTCCGGCAACTCGATCCGGCGACGACGGCGGCGCGGCCGCTCGCGTTCTTCGCGTACGGGATCGGCGAAGCGCGCGGCTTCGCGCTGCCGGCGACGCACCACGAGCTCCTCGACACGCTCGCCGGGTTCGGGCTGCCGGTCGACGATCACCGGCGCGTCGCACACGGCGCCGGCGACCTGGTCGCGTTCTACGAGCGCGTCACGGCGATCCGCGACAGGCTGCCGTTCGACATCGACGGGGTCGTCTACAAGGTCGACAGCCTCGCGTTGCAGCGCGAGCTGGGCTTCGTGACGCGCGAGCCGCGCTGGGCCGTCGCGCACAAGTTTCCGGCCGAGGAGCAGCCGACGCGGCTCATCGACATCGGCGTGCAGGTCGGTCGCACCGGCGCGATCACGCCGATCGCCCGGCTCGAGCCGGTCTTCGTCGGCGGCGTCACCGTCACCAACGCGACACTGCACAACGAGGACGAGGTGCGGCGCAAGGACGTGCGGATCGGCGACACCGTGGTGGTTCGACGCGCCGGCGACGTGATTCCCGAAGTGGTGCGGGTGCTCGTCGAACGGCGGCCGCAGGATGCGCGCGAGTTCGTGATGCCGAAGAAATGCCCCGAGTGCGGCTCTGCGGTCGAGCGGCTGCCGGACGAGGCGATCGCCCGCTGCACCGGCGGCCTGGTCTGTCCCGCGCAGCGAAAACAGGCGCTGCGCCATTTCGCGAGCCGGCACGCGATGGACATCGAGGGACTCGGAGAGAAGCTGATCGACCAGCTCGTCGATTCCGGACGCGTGCGAACCCCCGCCGATCTCTATCGCCTGCGTGCGGAGGAGCTGGCCGAGATGGAACGGATGGCCGACAAGAGCGCGCAGAACGTGGTCGCCGCGATCGATAAAAGCCGAACGACGACGCTTGCGCGGTTCATCTACGCGCTCGGCATCCGTCACGTCGGCGAAGCGACGGCGCGCGACCTCGCCGCGCATTTCGGCGCGCTCGATCCGATCCTCGCCGCGAGTCGCGAAGCGCTGCTCGACGTGCGCGATGTCGGTCCGGTCCTCGCCGAATCGATCCGCGACTTCCTGGACGAGCCGCACAATCGCGACGTGATCACGGCGCTCCGCAAGGCGCGCGTGCACTTCCCGGAGGGTCCGCCGCCGCGCGCCGCCGACGGGCCGCTCGCCGGCAAGACGTTCGTGCTGACGGGCACGTTGCCGACGCTTTCGCGCGATGACGCGAAGGCGCTCCTCGAGGCTGCGGGCGCAACGGTCGCCGGCAGCGTGTCGAAGAAAACCGACTACGTCGTCGCCGGCGCGGACGCCGGCAGCAAGCTCGCGAAGGCGCAAGCGCTCGGCGTCGTCATACTCGACGAGGCGCAGATGCGCGCCTTGCTCGAATCACCAGAGGCATGACAATGAAGAAGATCACGAAGGCCGTGTTCCCCGTCGCCGGACTCGGTACGCGTTTCCTTCCGGCGACGAAGGCGAGTCCGAAGGAAATGCTGCCGGTCGTCGACAAGCCCCTCATTCAATATGCGGTGGAGGAGGCGGCCGGGGCCGGCGTGACCGACATGATCTTCATCACCGGCCGCAACAAGCGTGCGATCGAGGACCATTTCGACAAGGCCTACGAGCTCGAGACCGAGCTCGTGCTGCGCAAGAAGGACGCGCTGCTCGAGCAGGTCCAGGCGGCGACGCCGCCGGGAATCAATTGCGTCTACATCCGCCAGGCCGAGGCGCTCGGTCTTGGCCATGCGGTGCTGTGCGCCGAGCCCGTCGTCGTCGATGAGCCGTTCGCGGTGTTGCTCGCCGACGACCTGATCTACGCCGAGACGCCTGTGATGCAGCAGATGGTCGAGCTTGCCGGGCGCGAGAACGCGTCGGTGATCGGCGTGATGCAGGTGCCGCAGGAAGCGACCGGCAGCTACGGCATCGTCGAATCCGAACCGGAGCCGGCGGGCGAGCGCGTGAGCCGGATCACGCGGATGATCGAGAAGCCGAAGCCGGGGACCACGACGTCGACGCTTGCCGTCGTCGGCCGCTACGTGCTGTCGCCACGGATCTTTCATCACCTGCGCACGATGCCGCCGGGAGCGGGCGGCGAGATCCAGTTGACCGATGGCATCGCGCGGCTTCTTGCCGAGGAGCGCGTGCTCGCGTATGCGTTCGAGGGCCGCCGCTACGACTGCGGCAGCAAGCTGGGTTACCTCGAGGCGACGGTCGACCTCGCGCTGCGGCATCCGGAAGTCGCCGAGGGCTTCGCGGCATACCTGAAGACGCTCAATCCAGGATGACGTTAAACGAGCTTCGCTACATCGTCGCCGTCGCGCAGGAGCGAAGCTTCGGCCGCGCGGCGGCGAAGTGCTTCGTGAGCCAGCCCGCGCTGTCGGTCGCGATCCAGAAGCTCGAGGACGAGCTCGGCGCGCCGCTCTTCGAGCGCGGGAAGACGGAGATCACGATTACGCCGCTCGGCGAGCGGATCATCGAGCAGGCACAGAAGGTGCTCGAAGAGGCGGCGCGGATTCGCGAGATCGCGATCGGCGGGCGCAACCAGCTCGTCGGCACGCTGCGGCTCGGCATCATCCACACCGTCGCGCCCTATCTGCTGCCCGATCTCATTCCGGAGCTGCACAAGGCGGCACCGCAAATGCCGCTCGACATCGAGGAGACGCTCACCGAGAATCTCGAAGCGGGCTTGCGGACGGGCCGCGTCGACGCGGCGATCATCGCGCTGCCGTTCGACGTGCCCGGTGTCGCCACCGAGTTCATGTACGAAGAGCCGTTCCAGGTCGTCGTGCCGCAGGGTCACAAGTGGGCGCGGCGGCGGTCGGTGGCGCCGGACGAGCTCGCGGCCGAGCACACGATCCTGCTGAACGTCGGCCACTGCTTCCGCAACCAGGTGCTCGATGCGTGCCCCGAGCTCAATCAGTCGGACGCGCAAGTGACGCGGACCAATTCGCTCGAGACGGTGCGCAACATGGTCGCGTCGGGCCTCGGCGTGTCGGTCCTGCCGCGCGATGCGCTGACGCCGCGCTACCACAGCCAGCTCGTCGTTCCCGTCCCCTTCACGCAGCCGGTACCGTCGCGGCGCATCGCGCTTGCGCATCGGCGGAGCTTTCCGCGGCCGGCGGCGGTCGCGGCGATCCGTGAAAGCGTCGCGCGTTGCCGGGCGAAGTCGCCGGCGCGCAAAAAGATTTAGCGGCCAAGCATCGGCGGAATGTTCGCGAGCGAGCCGACGACGTAGTCGGGCTCGGGTGCGTGGCGCTCGACGGGCAAGCCATGGCGGTTGATCCAGAACGTCGTGAAGCCGAAGGCTTTCGCGCCGGCGGCATCCCAACCGTTCGACGACACGAAGCCGATCTCGTCGCGCGCGAGACGCAGGTGGTCGACGGCGAGCTGGTAGACCGCTGGCGCCGGCTTGTAGATGCCGGCCCCATCGACGGACAGGATCGCATCGATGTGCGAGGCGAGCGGCGAGCCGTCGACGAGCGGGCGGAGCATTCCGAGCGTGCCGTTCGACAGGATGATCCGCGGCATCGGCGCGAGCAGCGCGAGCGCATCGGCCGCCTCGGGGAACGGCGACAGCGTCGTGTAAGCGTCGAGCAGCCGCCGCCGCGCGTCCGCCGCGAGCGGGATCATCAATTGCGCCAGCGCGTAATCGAGCGCGAGCGCGGTCAGCGCCGCGAAGTCGGCGCGCTCGACGCCCGGCTCGCGCATCAGTGACGTGAGCCAGGTGTACTCGAGCTGCTTCGTGCGCCAGAGTTGCGACAGCACCGCGCCCTGGCGCGGTGCGATTTCTTCCGCGAGCGTGACGACGGAATGCACGTCGAACAGCGTGCCGTAGGCATCGAAGACGAATGCGCGGGGAGTCGAATGCATTTGTGAAAGGGTCGCGACAAAAAAAGAGGGGTTACACTCGCGCGTAACCCCTTGGTTCATGTGGTGGGCGATACTGGGATCGAACCAGTGACCCCTGCCGTGTGAAGGCAGTGCTCTCCCGCTGAGCTAACCGCCCGCGAACCCAGACAGGAGCCGCGATTTAACCATAGGGGAGGGGGTAACTCAAACGCAGTTTTGCCGTTTGTCGTACCGCGTCATGGACATAATAGCACCAAAACGGTGCGAAACAGTGACTCCCACGCAGGACCAACGACGGGCCACTCCACAGCCAGCGCCACCGGACGTTGTTTCGCAATGACTTTGGCGGCCCGGTCCGCGCCTTGCTCTTGAGCGTCATTCCCACGACGGATTCCACCATGTCGGCCCCGTACTACGACGAAATGCGGGCCGCAGACGGGTCGATCCGGCCGCACTACCGACCGTTCGCCGACTGGATCGATCGGGTGCCGTCCGCCCGGATCGCGCAAAAGCGCGAAGAGGCCGAGCGACTGTTTCATCGCGTGGGCATCACGTTCGCGGTGTACGGCGACGACGACGGAACGGAGCGCCTCATTCCGTTCGACCTCGTGCCGCGCATCATTCCCGCGGACGAATGGCAGCGGCTCGAGGCGGGTCTCGTGCAGCGCGCGCACGCGCTGAATCTCTTTCTGCACGACGTCTACCACGACCAGGCGATCCTGCGCGCCGGTGTCGTTCCGGCCGGGCACGTGCTCGGCAACGCCCAGTTCCGTCGAGAAATGATCGGCGTCGACGTACCGGGCCGCGTCTACGCGCACATCGCCGGCATCGACGTCGTCCGCGGCGGGGGCGGCGAGTACTGCGTGCTCGAGGACAACCTGCGCGTTCCGTCGGGTGTGTCGTACATGATGGAAAACCGCAAGATTACGATGCGGCTCTTCCCGGAGCTCTTCGCGACGCAGTCGATCCGCCCGATCCAGCACTATCCGAACGCACTGCTCGAGCATCTTCATGCGGTGGCGCCGGCCGGTCGCGAGCATCCGACGGTTGCGGTCCTCACGCCCGGCGCGCGCAATGCCGCGTACTTCGAGCACGCGTTCCTCGCGCAGCAGATGGGCGTCGAGCTCGTCGAGGGGCAGGACCTGTTCGTGCAGAACGAGACGGTCTATATGCGCACAACGCGCGGGCCCCAACGCGTCCACGTTCTCTACCGGCGCGTCGACGACGACTTCCTCGATCCGCTTGCGTTTCGTCCCGACTCGATGCTCGGCGTCCCGGGGCTCTTCGCGGCCTATCGCGCGGGACGCGTGACGCTCGCCAACGCGATCGGCACCGGCGTCGCCGACGACAAGTCGATGTACCCGTACGTGCCGGACATGATCCGGTTCTACCTGTCCGAGGAGCCGCTGCTCGCCAACGTGCCGACGCTGGTCCTGTCGCGGAAGGACGAGCTTGCGCAGGCGCTTGCGCGGCTCGACGAGCTGGTCGTCAAGGAAGTACACGGCGCGGGCGGCTACGGCATGCTGATCGGGCCGCTTGCGACCGCCGCCGAGCGCGAGGCGTTTCGCGAGAGGATTCGGGCTGCGCCCGAGCGCTATGTCGCGCAGCCGACGCTCGCGCTGTCGACGTGCCCGACGTTCGCCGAAGCCGGACTCGCGCCGCGGCACATCGACCTGCGTCCGTACGTGCTGTCCGGCAAAGGCACGAATCTCGTCCCCGGCGGACTCACGCGCGTCGCGTTGCGCGAAGGCTCGCTCGTCGTCAATTCGTCGCAGGGCGGCGGCACCAAGGACACGTGGGTGCTCGCCCCCGACGAGGCATGCTGAGCCGCCACGCGAACGAGCTGTACTGGATCGCCCGTCACATCGAGCGCACCGAGAACACCGCGCGGCTGCTCGATGTCACCTATCGGACGTCGCTTCTGCCGTACCACCCCGGGGAGCCCGGCCTCGCGTGGGCCGCGCCGTGGTCGGTGCCGCTGATCACGTCCGGCCTCGCGTCCGCCTACTACCAGCGCTACTCGGTGCTGACCGCCGAGAACGCGCTGCGCTTCATGATCCTTGACCCGTCGAATACGTCGTCGATCTACGCGTGCCTGCGCGCGGCGCGCGAGTCGGCGCGCGCGGTCCGCGGCGCGATCACCTCGGAGATGTACGAGGACCTGAACTCGGCGTGGATCGAGATGCGCGATACCGACTACGAGCGGATCCAGGCGCGCGGCGTTTCGGACTTCCTCGACTGGGTGAAGATGCGCTCGCACCTGTTCCGCGGCGTCACGTTCGGCACGATGCTGCGCGACGAGGCCTATCACTTCATTCGTCTCGGCACGCACATGGAGCGCGCGGACAACACGGCGCGCATCCTCGACACCAAGTACCACATCCTGTTGCCGTCGCTCGCCGACGTCGGTGGTGCCGTCGACTACTATCAATGGGCGTCGCTGTTGCAGTCGCTGTCGGGATTCGAGGCGTACCGGAAGATCTACAAGGACGTGATCTCGCCGCGCCGCATCGCCGAGCTGCTGATCCTCCGCGACGACATGCCGCGGTCGCTGCATAGCTGCATGAACCTGATCTACGACACGCTGCAGCTTCTGTGCGACGAGCAGAGCCGCGAGATCGAGCGGATGGCCGGCGAGATGCACGCGCGGCTGCATTACGGGCGCACCGACGACGTCATGAGCTTCGGCCTGCACGAGTACCTGACCGACTTCCTGGAACGGATCTCGCAGCTCGGCAACGAGGTGAGCCGGACGTTCCTCGTGCCGGCTTAGCGACGTTCGCTCTGTCCGTTATAATAACTTGCAAAGTCATGTACTTGCGATGACATCATCACCTGCTTTAGCATGACATACTGCGTCGCCATGTCGCTGGACGCCGGCATGATCTTCGCGTCCGATTCGCGGACGAACGCCGGCGTCGACCATATCGCGCGCTTCTCGAAGATGCGCGTGTTCGCGCGCGACGCCGACCGCGTCGTCGTCATGCTGTCGTCCGGCAACCTGTCGGTCACGCAGAACGCGATCAACATCCTCGAGCAGCAGGCGCGCACCGGCGACTCGCAGCACAACGTCTGGAACGTGACGTCGATGTTCGAGGTCGCGCGGCTGCTCGGCGACGCGCTGCGCGAGGTCCGCGCGCGCGACGGCCCGTACATGGTCCAGAACAACATCGACTCGTCGGCCAGCTTCATCGTCGGCGGCCAGTTGCAAGGCGAGGCGCCGAGGCTTTTCGAGGTGTACAGCGAAGGCAACTTCATCGAGGCGACGCCCGACACCTGCTACTTCCAGATCGGCGAGTCGAAGTACGGCAAGCCGGTGATCGACCGCGTCGTCCACCGGGGCACGTCGCTGCTCGACGCGACGAAGTGCACGATCGTGTCGTTCGACTCGACGATGCGCTCGAACATTTCGGTCGGCCTGCCGATCGACCTGCTCGTCTACGAGACCGGGAGTCTCAAGATCGCGCTGCAGCGGCGCATCCAGGAATACGATCCGTACTTCCAGCTCGTCCACCACCAGTGGGGCGAAGGCCTGCGGCGCGTGTTCGCGCAGTTGCCCGACCCCGACTGGCTCTGACCGCACCAACGGGTCGCGACGGCGCATGCCGATACGCGTCGCGCTCACGCACCGTACCCGCTATCGGTACGACCGGCCCGTCGCGCTGTCGCCGCACGAGATCCGGCTGCGCCCGGCGCCGCACTGCCGCACGCCGATCCTCGCGTACTCGCTCGCGATCGAGCCCGCCGAACACTTCCTGAACTGGCAACAGGACCCGTACGGCAATTTCGTCGCGCGCGTGGTGTTTCCGGCGAAGACCGAGCGCCTCGAGGTGAGCGTCGATCTGCACGCCGAGCTCGGCGTCGTCAACCCGTTCGATTTCTTCGTCGAGGCCTACGCGCAAACGTTTCCGTTCGCCTATGCGCCGCCGCTTGCGAAGGAGCTGGCACCGTTTCTCGAGCAGCTGGACGAGGGCAGCGGGCTTGCCGCGTGGGTCGAGCGCTTCCGCGGCGACGTGCCCGACGCGATCTCGACAGTCGACCTGCTCGTGCGCGCGAATCAGCGCATCAAGGATGCCGTCGGCTACGTTGTGCGGATGGAGCCGGGCGTGCAAACGCCCGACCGGACGCTCGAGCTTGCGATCGGTTCGTGCCGCGATTCGGCGTGGCTGCTCGTGCAGGTTCTGCGGCGGCTCGGAATCGCCGCGCGTTTCGCCTCCGGCTACCTGATCCAGCTCGCGCCCGACGTGAAGCCGCTCGAAGGTCCGGCCGGCGTCGAGCGCGACTTCACCGATCTGCATGCATGGGCCGAAGCCTACGTGCCGGGCGCCGGCTGGATCGGGCTCGATCCGACGTCGGGATTGCTTGCAGGCGAGGGCCACATTCCGCTCGCGTGCAGCGCAAGTCCGGGCAGCGCAGCGCCGATCAGCGGTGCAACCGACGTGGCCGGCGTCGCGTTCGATTTCGCGATGCACGTGGCCCGCCTCGGCGAGTCGCCTCGTGTGACGCGGCCGTACGACGATGCGCAGTGGGCCGCGATCGACGCGCTTGGCGTACGCGTCGACGAGCTGCTCGCGGCGGACGACGTTCGGCTGACGCAGGGCGGCGAGCCGACGTTCGTGTCGATCGACGCGCCCGATGCGCCGGAATGGAACACGACGGCGTTGTCGCCCGCGAAGCGCGAGCGCGCACACGCGCTGCGGCGACGATTGAAGGCACGCTTCGCGGCCGGCGGCTTGCTGCACGAGGGTCAAGGCAAGTGGTACCCGGGAGAGCCGCTTCCGCGCTGGGCGCTCGGCGTGTTCTGGCGCGCCGACGGCGTTCCGGTCTGGCGCGACGAAACGCTGCTCGCCGACTCCCGGGAACCGGGCCGGCACACGCGCGACGATGCGCGGCATGTGATCGACGTGCTCGTCGATGCGCTGCAGTTGCCGCGCGAGCGCGTCATGACGGCGTACGAAGCGGGCGGCGATGGCACGCCGATCGGGTTCGTGCTGCCGCTTCGCGCTGCGCCGCGCGAACAAGCGTCCGGCGACGCGCCGCGATGGCAGACATCCGCGTGGTCGCTCGCGGACAATCAGCTTCGCGCGGTCGCCGGCGATTCACCGCTTGGCTTGCGGCTCCCGCTGGGTTCGCTGCCGCCCGACGTGCCGGTCCGGACGGCGCTCGCCGCACAAGCGCGCGACGGTCACGTGGCGATCTTCGTGCCGCCGATCGATGCGCTCGACGATTACCTGGCGCTGATCGCAGTGCTGGAGGCGACGGCCGCTCGGCTCGCGATGCCGCTGCTGATCGAAGGCTACCCGCCGCCGCGCGATCCCCGGATGCGCGCGTTGCTCGTGACGCCCGACCCCGGCGTCATCGAGGTCAACGTGCATCCGGCGTCGTCGTGGCACGAGCTCGTCGACATCACGCAGACGCTTTACGACGAAGCGCGTCTCGCGCGGCTCGCGACCGAGAAGTTCATGCTCGACGGCCGCCACGCCGGCACCGGTGGCGGGAATCACGTAACGCTCGGCGGGACGACGCCCGCCGACAGCCCGTTGCTGCGGCGGCCCGATCTCTTGCCAAGCCTCGTCACCTACTGGCAGAACCATCCGGCACTGTCGTATCTCTTCTCCGGCCAGTTCGTCGGTCCGACGAGCCAGGCGCCACGCGTCGACGAAGCGCGCGACGACCGCCTGTACGAGCTCGCGATCGCCTTCAGTGAGCTCGAGCGCCTGCAGCAGGAAAGCGGATCGGGCGTTCCGCCGGAAAGCGTCGATGCACTGCTTCGACACCTGCTGACCGATCTCACCGGCAATACGCATCGCGCCGAGTTCTCGATCGACAAGCTCCATTCGGGCGACACGCCGACGGGCCGCCTCGGCCTCCTCGAATTCCGCGCGTTCGAGATGCCGCCGCACGCGCGGATGGCCGCGGTGCAGATGCTGCTGTTGCGCGCGCTCGTCGCGCGCTTCTGGCGCGTCCCATACCGCGCGGCGCTCGTGCCGTGGGGGACCGCGCTGCACGATCGCTGGCTCCTGCCGCATTTCGTCGTCGGCGACTTGCGCGACGTGCTCGCGGATCTCGCACGCCACGATCTCGCGTTCGCGCCGGAATGGTTCGACGCGTTCGTCGAGTTCCGTTTCCCCCGCTTCGGCGATGCGAGCTACGACGGCATCACGCTCGAGTTGCGGCAGGCGATCGAGCCTTGGCACGTGCTGGGCGAAGAGCTCACGCGCGCCGGCACCGCGCGCTACGTCGACTCGTCGGTGGAGCGGCTGCAGATGAAGGCGACCGGCTTCGTCGCGGGCCGGCACGCGATCACCTGCAACGGACGTGCGCTGCCGATGACGGCGACCGGCGTGCCCGGAGAATTCGTCGCCGGCGTGCGCTTCAAGGCGTGGAATCCGCCGTCGTCGCTGCACGCGACGATCGACGTGCAGGCGCCGCTTCGCTTCGACCTCGTCGACCGCTGGTCGCAGCGCGCGCTCGGCGGCTGCACCTATCACGTCGCGCATCCGGGAGGCCGCAACTACGAGACGTTCCCGGTCAACGCGAACGAGGCCGAGGCGCGCCGCCGCGCACGCTTCTGGGCGCACGGCCATACGCCGGGGCCGGTTACCGTGCACGACGAGGCGCCGAATCCGGCAACGCCGACGACGCTCGACCTGCGCTGGAATCGTTAGCCCGGATATTTCACCGGGTCGGCCGCGCTTCGATGCAGAGGTTCGTCGATTCAACGACGCGGCCTTGGCATGCATCGGTGCAGTTTGGACTTCGCCTGCGCGGTTTTTGGCGGCCGCTTTGCGCCCGGCTCGGGCTTGCTCTCCTCGTCAATAGCACCTGCTATTGGCTTCGTCGGCTGCACCCCGATCCGCCCCGGTGGAAGATCCGGGCTAGACGGTTCCAGGGTTTCGCGGCTAACCGCCCAGCAACCGGTAGCCGAACGTGTGGCACTCGCCGAGTCCGCACTGCAGGACCACGGAAACGAAGTTCACGGCGGCGAGCGCAATCACGTAGAGGCCGATTGCGTCGGCGGTGCGCTTGATCCGCGGAAACGCCTCGAGGTCCGCATCGCGAAGAAATGCGTCGCCGCCGAGGATCGCGAGCTTCACCGCGTACGCCGCCAGCACGGCGACTGCGATGATGATGGACCACACCGGCATGTGAATGCCGAAGATGGCGCTGCCGATGTACGCATGCCCGGGCCGCGGATAGATGTCGAGCAGCGTCTGCCGCACCGAAACGACGAGCAGCAGCACCGCGAACAGCAGGCTGTAGCCGGTGTTGCGATACGAGAAACCGTGCCGGAAATTCGCCAGCGCGCCGAAGCAGATGCCGAAGAGTGCAACGCGCTCGAGCAGGCATAGCGGGCACGGCAGTTCCCGGTTCGCGTATTGCAGCGTCATCGCGGCGGTGAGGATCGCCGCGACTGCAACGACGACGGCGAGCAGGAACGCATAGTTGAGCCTGGTCAGCGCGCGCTGCCTGCCGACGGAGATGGGCATCGCGATCGTTCAGCCGCGCGACGCGTCGGGCTCGCCGCTGCGCTCGAGCTCGGTCTGGATCCACGGCATCCGAAAGCCGTAATCGGGGCTGTAGATCTCGTAGAGAAAGAGCCCGACGGCAAGCGCGAACGTCGACACGATCAGCCACGCCGCGAGGCGCGTGCGCTCGAGCCGGCTCGCCACGAGCGCGGCGAGGAGCGTTGCGAAGGTGGCGACCATCACGGCAAAGTCTCCGAAGGATCGATCGGTCGGGCGCGCGGTGCAGAGCGCTCGCGAGGCGTCCGCTTTAGAATGGTAACGGTAGTTCGCCCCTCTTTCATCGTGACCGCCGTCAGAACCCGCTTCGCGCCAAGCCCCACCGGCTTCCTGCACCTCGGCAACATCCGCTCCGCGCTGTTCCCATGGGCGTACGCGCGGCATTGCGGGGGCACGTTCATCCTGCGCATCGAGGACACCGACCAGGAGCGCTCGACGCCGGAGGCGACCGACGCGATCGTGCAGGCAATGGCCTGGCTCGGGCTCGACTACGACGAGGGTCCGTACTACCAGATGCAGCGGACGGATCGCTACCGGCAGGTGCTCGGCGACATGCTCGCGCGCGGCCTCGCGTACCGCTGCTACACGTCGGCCGACGAGCTCGGGCAATTGCGCGCCGAGCAGATGGCGCGCGGCGAAAAGCCGCGCTACGTCGGGCGCTGGCGACCCGAGAACGCGAAGGGGAAAACGCCGCCGGCCGGCGTCGCGCCGGTCTATCGCTTTCGCAATCCCGACGACGGCGTCGTCGCCTGGGACGACGCGGTCAAGGGCCGCATCGAGATCGCGAACCGCGAGCTCGACGATCTCGTCATCGCGCGCGCCGATTTCACGCCGACGTACAACTTCTGCGTCGTCGTCGACGACATCGACATGCGGATCACGCACGTGATCCGCGGCGACGACCACGTCAACAACACGCCGCGCCAGATCAACATCATGCGCGCGCTCGGCGCGACGCCGCCGGTCTTCGCGCACCTGCCGACGGTGCTCACGCCGGACGGTGACAAGCTGTCGAAGCGTCACGGCGCGCGCGGCGTGCTGCAGTACCGGGACGACGGCTATCTGCCCGAGGCCATGGTCAATTACCTCGCGCGCCTGGGCTGGTCGCACGGCGATGCCGAGGTGTTCGGTGTCGCCGAGCTCGTCGCGTGGTTCGACCTGTCGGGCCTCACCCCGTCGCCGGCACGCTTCGATCCCGAGAAGCTCGAGTGGCTCAATCACGAGCACATCAAGCGCTTGCCGGACGACGAGCTTGGGCGTCGCCTCGCGCCGTTCCTCGCCGCTCAAGGGCTCGATGCCGCGGCGGGTCCGCCGCCTGCCGCCGTGGCGGCGCTTCTGAAGGAGCGGACCGCGACGCTGACGCAGATGGCGGAGGCCGCGCAGTACTTCTACGCGACAGCGGAGCATCTGTACGCCCCGTCGACGACGTTGCCCGCGACGCTCGCCGAGCGCCTTACGCCGCAGGCGCGTCCCGCGTTGCAGTCGCTCTACGATCGTTTCGCAACGGCCGAATGGACGCGAGCGTCGATCACGCAGGCGATCCGCGACGTGGCCACCGAGCATGCACTGAAGCCCGGTCAGGTGATGATGCCGTTGCGCGCGCTGGTGACGGGCCAGCCGCAAACCCCGCCGATCGACGCGGTGCTCGAACTGGTCGGTCGGGACGCGACGCGCGAGCGGATGGCGCGCGGCCTGAAACTCGCGTCGAGCGCGTTGTAAGCGCGTCGCCAGGTAGCGACGACGCGCCGATTCATCCGCTCGCGCGTTCACGGCGCGACGTCGTTCCGGTAAAATACCAATTTCCGGAACTGGCCAGCCGATGACCAAGTTCGTGTTCGTGACGGGCGGCGTCGTTTCCTCGCTGGGGAAGGGCATCGCCGCCGCGTCGCTCGCCGCGATCCTCACCTCCCGCGGCGTCCGCGTCACCAATCTCAAGCTCGATCCGTACATCAACGTCGATCCGGGGACGATGTCGCCGTTCCAGCACGGCGAAGTGTTCGTCACCGACGACGGCGCCGAAACCGACCTGGATCTCGGTCATTACGAGCGCTTCACCGACGTGCGGACGACGAAGCGCAACAACTTCACGACCGGACAGATCTACGAAAGCGTGATTCGCAAGGAGCGCCGCGGCGATTACCTCGGCGGCACGGTACAGGTGATTCCGCACATCACCGACGAGATCAAGGGCTGGATCCAGAGCGGCGCCGGCGATGCCGAGGTCGCCGTCGTGGAGGTCGGCGGCACGGTCGGCGACATCGAATCGCTGCCGTTCCTCGAAGCGATCCGGCAGATGGGCATCACGCTCGGCCGCGACAACGTCTGCTACATCCATCTGACGCTGGTGCCGTACATCCCGACGGCCGGCGAGATGAAAACGAAGCCGACGCAGCACTCGGTGAAGGAGCTGCGCGAAATCGGTATCCAGCCCGATGTCGTGCTGTGCCGCGCCGACCGGCCGATTCCCGACGGCGACCGGCGCAAGATCGCGCTGTTCACCAACGTCGCACCCGACGCGGTCATCCCGGCGCTCGACACCGACTCGATCTACAAGATTCCGCTTGCGCTGCATCGCGAAGGGCTCGACGTCATCGTCTGCAAAAAGCTCGCGATCGAGCCGCCGCCGGCGAACCTGTCGACGTGGGAGCGGCTGGTCGACGCGCTCGAGCATCCGGAGCGCGTCGTCAACATTGCAATGGTCGGCAAGTACGTCGATCTCACCGAATCGTACAAATCGCTTTCCGAGGCGCTGACGCACGCGGGCATCCATACGCGCTCGCGCGTGCAGATCCATTACGTCGATTCGGAGAACATCGGGCGCGACGGCGTCGAGACGCTGGACACGATGGACGCGATCCTCGTGCCCGGCGGCTTCGGCAAGCGCGGCGTCGAGGGCAAGATCGCGGCGATCCGTTACGCGCGCGAGCACGGCATTCCCTACCTCGGCATCTGTCTCGGCATGCAGCTCGCGGTCATCGAGTACGCGCGCCATATGGCGGGGCTTGCCGATGCGAACAGCACCGAGTTCGACGCGACGACGCCGCATCCGGTCGTCGCGCTCATCACCGAGTGGCAGAACCGCGACGGCACCGTCGAGAAGCGCGATGCGAGCTCCGATCTCGGCGGCACAATGCGCCTCGGGTCGCAGCCGTGCGACGTGGTGCAAGGCTCGCTCGCCCATCGGATCTACGGATCGACGAGCGTTTCCGAGCGGCATCGGCATCGCTACGAAGTGAACAACCATTACCTGCCGCGCATCGAGGCGGCGGGCCTCGTGGTGGGTGCGTGGACGAAGAGCGCAACGGCAGGCGACCTCTGCGAGATGATCGAGCTGCCGCGCCATCCGTGGTTCTTCGGCTGTCAGTTTCACCCTGAATTTACGTCGAATCCGCGACGCGGACATCCGCTGTTCGTGAGCTTCGTGCGCGCCGCCATCGAGCACCAGAAGCGGGCGACACAAAGCAGCAGCACCGGCGCCATGCCGCGGCTCGTTGCCTCGGCGTGAAACATCCCCCCACGCTCGGTTGGACGAAGCTCGTGCTGCGCACTCGGGTGTTCGCCCTCGGGGCGGCCCGTCGGGCGAACGCGCTCGCTGCCTCCCGAGGGACGGCCCGTCGCGACTTATGAACCTTTGCGGCTACGACGTCGGTCTCCATCGCCCGTTCTTCCTGATTGCCGGTCCCTGCGTCGTCGAGTCGCGTCAGCTCCAGATGGACGTCGCCGGCGAGTTGAAGCAGATCTGCGCCGATCTCGAGATTCCGTTCATCTTCAAGTCGTCGTACGACAAGGCCAATCGCAGTTCGCACGCATCCTTTCGCGGGCCGGGCATCGACGAGGGTCTGAGGATCCTGGGTGAGGTGCGCGAGCACGTCGCGGTTCCGGTGCTGACGGACGTGCACGCCGAAGACGAAATCGGCGCCGCGGCCGCCGTCGTCGACGTGCTGCAGACGCCGGCGTTCCTGTGCCGGCAGACCGACTTCATCCAGGCCGTCGCGTCGGCCGGCAAGCCGGTCAACATCAAGAAGGGCCAGTTCCTCGCGCCCGACGACATGAAGCAGGTCGTCGCGAAGGCGAAGGCCGCGAGCGGCAGCGACAACGTTCTCGTGTGCGAACGCGGCGCGTCGTTCGGCTATCACAACCTCGTTTCCGACATGCGCGCGCTCGCCATCATGCGCGACACCGGTTGTCCGGTCGTGTTCGATGCGACGCATTCGGTGCAATTGCCGGGCGGCAAGGGCGCGTCGTCGGGTGGCGAGCGGCAATTCGTGCCGGTGCTCGCGCGCGCGGCAGTTGCGACCGGTGTCGCCGGCGTGTTCATGGAGACGCATCCGCGTCCCGACGACGCGCTGTCCGACGGTCCGAACGCCTGGCCGCTTGCGCGCATGCGTGAACTGTTGGCGACGTTGAAGGAGCTCGACGCGATCGTGAAGGCGCGCGGATTCGCCGAAAGTTCGATCCCCGATACCTGACCATGACTGCCATCGTCGACGTCATCGCCCGCGAAATCCTCGACTCGCGCGGCAATCCCACGATCGAGGCCGACGTCGTGCTCGAGTCCGGCGTATCGGGTCGCGCGGCGGTGCCCTCCGGCGCGTCGACGGGCTCGCAGGAAGCGATCGAGCTGCGCGACGGCGACAAGGCGCGCTACTTCGGCAAGGGCGTCACGAAGGCGGTCGAGAACGTCAACACCGAGATCTGCGAAGCGGTGCTCGGTCTCGACGCGACGGAGCAGGGCCTGATCGACCGCACGCTGATCGACCTCGACGGCACCGACAACAAGTCGCGCCTCGGGGCGAACGCGCTGCTCGCCGTCTCGTGCGCGGTTGCGAAGGCGGGTGCCGAGGAATGCTCGCTGCCGCTTTATCGCTATCTCGGCGGCGCGGGCGAGATGCAGCTTCCTGTTCCGCTGATGAACGTGATCAACGGCGGCGCGCACGCGAACAACCGGATCGACCTACAGGAATTCATGCTGGTGCCCCTCGGCGCGCCGACGTTCCGCGAGGCGGTGCGCTATGGGGCGGAAGTCTTCCACACGCTGAAGAAAATGATCGACGAGCGTGGCATGCCGACCACCGTCGGCGACGAGGGCGGGTTCGCGCCGAATCTGGACTCGAACGAAGCGGCGCTCGCGCTGCTGGTCGAGGCGATCGGCAGAGCAGGATATGCGCCCGGCTCCGACATCGCGCTCGCGCTGGATTGCGCGGCGAGCGAGTTCCACCGCGACGGCGCGTATCGGCTCGAATCCGAAAACCGCGCGCTCAGCGCACGGGAGTTCGCCGACGTCCTCGCGACCTGGTGCGACAAGTACCCGATCATCAGCATCGAGGACGGCATGGCCGAGGACGACTGGGACGGCTGGCGCTACCTCACCGAGCGTCTCGGCAAGCGCGTGCAGCTCGTCGGCGACGACATCTTCGTCACGAACACGAAGATCCTGAAGAAAGGCATCGCAAAGGGCGTCGCGAATTCGATCCTGATCAAGATCAACCAGATCGGCACGCTGTCGGAAACGTTCGCGGCGATCACGATGGCCAACCGCGCAGGCTACACGGCGATCGTGTCGCACCGCTCCGGCGAAACCGAGGATTCGATCATCGCCGACATCGCGGTCGGCACCAATGCGGGCCAGATCAAGACCGGGTCGCTGTCGCGCTCCGACCGGGTCGCGAAGTACAACCAGTTGCTGCGCATCGAGGAGGATCTCGGCGACGCGGCGACCTATCCCGGACGCGCGGCGTTTTTCAACCTTCGGTGAGGATCTGAGCAAACTGACATGCGTTGGCTCGCCCTCGTCTTCGTCGCGCTGATCGTCGCGCTGCAGTACCCGATGTGGCTCGGCAAGGGCGGCTGGCTGCAGGTGCGCGAGTACGACCGCGAACTCGCCGCGCAGCGCGACACGAACGCGAAGCTCAAGGCGCGCAACGACGCGCTCGACGCGGACGTTCGCGACCTCAAGGCGGGCTACGAGGCGATCGAGGAGCGCGCGCGCGCCGAGCTCGGCATGATCCGCCACGACGAAGTATTCTTCCAGATCGAGCGCGGCGGCGCGGGCGTGAAGGAATCCGCAAAACGAAAGTAGGGTCAGACACGGCTTTCGCAGGCGGACGTGCCGCCTAGGCCGATGCTGATCGAAAGTCGTCTCTGACCCTACTTTCGGTTGGTCGTCCCTATACTTGCGCGTCGAAAGCCGAAACAACGAGCGCCTGCGCGACGTCGCGCGTCTCGCGACCTCGTCGCACGAGCGGCGCAAGAGCGGGCGCTGCGTGCTCGAAGGCGTCCACCTGATCGATGTTTACTGCCAACGGGTCGGCCTGCCGCAGACGCTGGTCGTGCTCGACGAAGCGCTCGCGCGACGCGAAGTCGCCGATCTCGTTGCGCGCGTGCCGGCGTCGCGCACGATCGTCGTCCGCCGCGCGCTGTTCTCCCAGCTTGCGTCGCTGCCGGCGGACGTTTCGGCGCTGGCAGTCGTTCCGGCGCCCGTGACACGCGTGTCGGAACCCGGCCGCTTCTGCCTGCTGCTCGAAGACGTGCAGGATCCGGGCAACGTCGGCACGATGATCCGCACCGCGGCTGCTGCCGGCGTCGACCAGGTTCTGCTGTCGCGCGATTGCGCGTTTGCGTGGGCGCCGAAGGCGCTTCGCGCCGGACAGGGCGCGCATTTCCTGACGACGGTGATCGAACGCGTCGACCTTGGCCACTGGATCGATGCGTTCCGCGCTGCGGGTGGCCGCGCCTTCGCAACGGTCGTCACTGACGCGACTTCCGTCTACCGCGCGGATCTCCGCGGCCGCGTCGCGATCGCGATCGGTCGCGAAGGCAGCGGGCTTTCGCCGGCGCTTTCGCAGGCTTGTGACGCGCGGATCGCGATTCCGATGGCGAGCGGCAGCGAGTCGCTGAACGCCGCCGCCGCGGCGGCCGTCGTCCTGTTCGAGGCGGTGAGGCAGCGGGGAGGCGACGCTCGCTAATAGATGTGGCGCTCGAGCTTCGCGCGGTGGAGGATCGTCGTCGCGATCTCCTCGATCGACTTCGACGTCGTGTCGAGCATCGGGATACCGTGCTGCTGCATCAGGAAGTCCGCCTCGCGGATCTCGTAGCGGCAGTTCTCGAGGTCTGCGTAATGGCTGCCCGGCCGGCGTTCCTCGCGGATCTTGCGCAGGCGCTCGGGGTGAATCGTGAGCCCGAAGAGGCGTTCGCGGAACGGCAGCACGGAAGCCGGCAGGCGGCGTTCGGCGAAGTCGTCGGGCGTCAGCGGGAAGTTGGCGGCGCGAATGCCGAACTGCAGCGCGAGATAAAGCGATGTGGGCGTCTTGCCGCAGCGCGACACGCCGACGAGGATCACCTGCGCCTTGTCGAGATCGCGCGTCGCCGCGCCGTCGTCGTACGCCTGCGTGAAGTTGATCGCTTCCATCCGCGCGAAGTATTCGTGGCTGTTCGCGATGCCGTGCGAGCGCCCGGCCGTATGCGAGCTCTTGAGTCCCAGCTCGGCTTCGAGCGGCTGGATGAATATCTGGAACATGTCGAGCGTCAGCCCCTGCGCATCGCGGCGGATCGTCTCGCTCATCGCCTCGTCGACGACCGAGCTCACGACGATCGGCCGGCGTCCCTCGGCGATCGCCGTCGCGTTGACCTGGCGGACCGCGTCGGCGACCTTCTCCATCGAGTCGACGAACGGAATCGTCACGCGGTGGAAGTGGATATCCTCGAATTGCGTGAGCAGGCTGTTGCCGAGCATTTCCGCCGTGATGCCGGTCCGGTCGGAAATGAAGAACACCGTGCGCCGCTCGGTCATCGCTGCCAGGCGCTCCAGATCGGATCGACGCCGGCCGGCAGCGCGGGCAGTTCACCGAAATCGAAGCGGCTTTCCCCGGGGCCGTGGAAGTCCGTCCCGCACGACGCCTTGAGCCCGTACGCGCGCACCAGCGCCGCGAACGCGTCGTATTGGGCGCTCGTATGCGACGGCGAGACGACTTCGAGACCTTCGCCGCCCAAATCGCGAAACTCGTGCACGAGCGCGCGCAGGTCCGCGTCGGTGATCCTGTAGCGGCCCGGATGGGCGATCACGGCTTGCCCGCCCGCGCCGCGTATCCAGCCCACTGCCTGCGCGAGCGTCGGCCAGGCGTGCCGCACGTAACCCGGCTTGCCGGCGGTGAGAAAGCGGCTGAACGCGTCCTTCATGTCGCGCGCGTGGCCCTGGTCGATCAGGTGGCGTGCGAAGTGCGTCCGCGAGATGAGCCGCTCGCTCGTCACGTAGGCGCGGGCGCCTTCGTAGGCATCCGCGATGCGGGCCTCCGCCAGCGACTCGCCGATGCGACGTGCGCGGGCGTCGCGGCCGGTGCGGACCGCTTGCAGGCCGTCGTTCAGCGCCGCGTTCTGGCCGTCGATGCGCAGCCCGAGGACGTGGATCGTCGTGTCCCGCCACGTGACCGACAGCTCGCTGCCTTCGACAAAACCGATCCCGGCGTCGCGCGCTGCCTCGCGCGCCTCGGCAAGTCCCGCCAGTTCGTCGTGGTCCGTCAGCGCGACAACGTCGACACCTCGCCCGGCAGCGCGGCGAACAACGTCCGCCGGGGATAGAAGGCCGTCCGAGCGGGTCGAATGACAGTGAAGGTCGTAACGGAGCATCGAGGTGTTTCCGGCCGATTGTGCCGCAAGGCGGCCCCCGGCGAGCGTCCTTTGTTGCATTCATGCCGACAGCCACACCGCCGGTCGGCTGCGGTTGCGCTTGCGTTTAGTACGGCCGACGATATGCCAATGGTATAGTAAGAATGTCGTCCAAACCTTTGGACCAACGCGGAGTTTCCGTGAAATTCTTCGATCGCGTTCTGAACCCTCGCGAGATTCGACGCCGACTCGGCATGAATCAGGAGCAGTTCTGGACGCAGATCGGCGTCACGCAAAGCGGCGGTTCGCGTTACGAGAGCGGTCGCGAGATGCCGCGGCCGGTGAAGGAGTTGTTGCGCCTCGTGCACGTCGAGCAGATCGATCTCTCGCAGGTGAAGCGCATCGACTTCGAGATCATCAGCTATTTGAAGGAAGCGCATCCCGACCTGTATCGCAGTCTGCGCCGCGCCGCACGCGCGCGCGCCGGCGGTCATGATGCCGGCAGTGCGGCCGATCTTGCGCTTCCGGCCGGCGAGGAATTCGCGCCTGGGACGCAGACGCCGCAACCGCAGCCGGTGCCGAGCGGCGAAGCCCGGAAGGACTGACGCTTCCGTGGCGGCCATCGACGCCGCTGCCATCGCGCGCTGACCCGCGGTCGGCGCGACTCCGCTGCTAGAATCGTGATGGGTCACCGCGCTCGCGGTGGCTTGCTTGCATCGCCAACACCTGAGGTTTCCTCGCATGACCAGTCCCGTGCGTGTCATCCCTCTCGAGCGCGTGCGCATGCGCGATCTCGGGCAAGTCGGCGGCAAGAACGCGTCGCTTGGCGAAATGATCGGTGAGTTGTCGGCCGCCGGCATCCGCGTGCCGGGCGGATTCGCGACGACCGCCGATGCGTTCCGCGAATTTCTCGCGCAGGACAGTCTCGCATCTCGCATCGAAAGCGCGCTCAAACCGGTCAACGTCGACGACGTGCGCGCGCTCGCGCGCGTCGGCGAAACGATTCGCGGCTGGATCGCAGGCCAGCCGTTGCCGGCCGCACTCCTCTCCGACATCGAGCGCGCGTACGAGGCGCTTTCGGCGGACGACGAGACCGCTTCGTTTGCGGTCCGCTCGTCCGCGACGGCCGAGGACCTGCCGGATGCGTCGTTCGCTGGCCAGCAGGATACAATATTGAATATCAATGGCTTAGCAAATGTTCTGCAAGCAATACCTCAGGTATTCGCATCGGTCTACAACGACCGGGCGATCGCCTACCGCGTCCATCATGGCTTCGCGCATCGCGAGGTCGCGCTTTCCGTCGGCGTCCAGCGAATGGTGCGAAGCGACGAAGGCGCAGCGGGCGTGATGTTCACGATCGACACCGAGTCGGGTTTCGCCGACGTCGTGTTGATCACGTCGTCGTACGGCCTCGGCGAATCGGTCGTGCAAGGCTCGGTGAATCCGGACGAGATCCTCGTTTACAAGCCGAACCTCGCGGCCGGGCGGCCCGCCGTGTTGCGCAAGACGCTCGGCAGCAAGGCTTCGCGGATGGTGTTCGGCGAGCGGGCGCAGGCCGGCGCTTCGACGCGTGTCGTGGCGACCGACGTGTCGATGCGCCGCCGCTTCTCGATCACCGACGCACAGGCCGAGGAGCTTGCGCGCTACGCGGTTGCAATCGAGCGCCATTACGAACGGCCGATGGACATCGAGTGGGCGCTCGACGGCGTCGACGGGCGACTCTACATCCTCCAGGCACGTCCGGAGACGGTGAAGTCCCGCGACGACGCGCGCGGCCTTCGCCGCTATCGGCTTAAGTCGCATGGCAAGTCGCTCGTGAGCGGCCGCGCGATCGGCCAGAAGATCGGGCAGGGACCGGTTCGGCTCGTCAAGTCGACAAGCGAGATGGAGCGCATAAAGGACGGTGATGTTCTCGTCACCGAGCTCACCGACCCGGACTGGGAGCCGGTGATGAAGCGCGCGAGCGCGATCGTCACCAATCGTGGCGGGCGCACCTGTCACGCCGCGATCATCGCGCGCGAGCTCGGGATTCCCGCCGTCGTCGGTTGCGGCGACGCGACGAAGCTCTTGAAGGACGGCGCGCCGGTGACCGTGAGCTGCGCCGAGGGCGATACCGGGAACGTCTACGAAGGCATGCTCGAGGTGGAGACCGTCGAGCTCGCGCTCGACCGCATGCCGCCGTGCCCGACGAAGATCATGATGAACGTCGGCAACCCCGAGCTCGCGTTCGAGTTCCGGCAGTTGCCGAACGAGGGCGTCGGCCTTGCGCGCCTCGAGTTCATCATCAACCGCAACGTCGGCATCCATCCGAAGGCTCTGCTCGAATTCGACAAGCAGGCGCCCGACGTGCGGCGCGAGATCGAGGAGCGCATCGGCGGCTACGCGAGCCCGACGGAGTTCTACGTAGCGAAGATCGTCGAGGGCGTGGCGACCATCGCCGCGGCCTTCAATCCGAAGCCGGTGATCGTGCGGCTGTCGGATTTCAAGTCGAACGAGTACTCGAACCTGATCGGCGGCGCGCGCTACGAGCCGCACGAGGAGAACCCGATGCTCGGCTTCCGCGGCGCATCGCGTTACGTCGCGCCCGACTTCTACGGCTGCTTCGCGCTCGAGTGCGAGGCGATGCGCCGCGTGCGCGACGTGCTCGGGTTCACGAACGTACAGTTGATGGTGCCGTTCGTGCGTACGACGAGCGAGGCCGAGGTCGTTCTGAAGCTGCTCGACAAGAATGGCCTGGCGCGCGGCAGGAACGGCCTTCGGCTCATCATGATGTGCGAGATTCCGTCGAACGCGCTACTCGCCGACCGGTTCCTCGAATACTTCGACGGGTTCTCGATCGGCTCGAACGACATGACCCAGTTGACGCTCGGCGTCGACCGCGACGCGAGCGGCGAGCTCGCGGCGACGTTCGACGAGCGCGACGATGCGGTGAAAGCGATGTTGCGGATGGCGATCACCGCTTGCCGCGAGCGCGGACGCTATGTCGGGATCTGCGGACAGGGTCCGTCGGACCATCCCGACCTCGCGCAATGGCTGGTCGAGCAGGGCATCGAGAGCATCTCGCTCAATCCCGACACCGTCGTGTCGACGTGGATGATGCTCGCGAATCGATCACCGAAGTAGTCGAAGCTTGCGCATTCGTCCGTTTGGCCGAATGCGCTTTGCGCGAATTTGCGGTGTCATCGCTCGCATGCGCTGGCCGCCGCCCGTCCGTGTCGCACTCGCTCCGTCGCTCGTCGCGTCGACGCTGATCGCGGTGCTCGGTTGCGCCACCTGCGTCGTCGTCACGACGCTTCCGCTCGACGTGCCGTTGCTGGCGTTCGCAGTCGTCGCGATCGTGGCCTGGGCGGCCGATCGCGTGCGTGTCGTCGCGTTGCGCGTCGGCCCGCGCGCGGTCACGAGCTTCGAGCTGCGCGGTGACCTCACGGTCATCGTCGTGAACGGCGAGGGCCATGCGTGTGCGGGACGCGTGCACCGCGACAGCTACGTCGGGGCGCGACTGTCGACGATCGTCTGGCGGCCGTTCGGGCGAAGGCGGCTGCGCACGATCCTGATCCTGCCCGACATGCTGTCGGCCGCCGACTTTCGACGTCTGCGCGTGCTGTTGCGCTATGGGCGCAGCGACGTGGCGCAAGGCGCGCCGGCGAGCCATGCCTGAGCGTCGATCAGCGCCTCGCTTTCTTGCTTGCCCTGCCCGGCGATCAGGTGGCGATAAAGCGGAACCAGCGCTTCGGCGTCGGGCAGCTCGCGCGGATCCTCGCCCGGATGCGTTTGCAGTCGCAGCGGCGAACGGATCGGCCCCGGCACGATTGCGTTCACACGCACGTTCGCCCGGTTCTCCCATTCGTCCGCCAACTCGTGTGCGAGGGCCGCGATCGCCGCCTTCGTGACGGCATAGCCGCCCCAGTACGCGCGTGGCTCCTGTCCGCGGCTGTCGAGCGTGAAGACGACGCTTGCATCGGGCGCGCAGGTGAGAAGCGGGGCGACGATCCGCGTCAAGCCCATCGGCGCGGCGACGTTGACGCGAAGAAGCGCAAGCCACGTGTCGAACGACTGGTGCTCGAGCGGGCCGAGCCAGCCGAGCATCGCCGCGGTGTGGATCAATGCGTCGAGGCGGCCGAATTGCGCTTCGAGCGCGCTGCCGACGTTCGCGAAATCCGATGCTTCCGCGCGCGCAAGGTCGAGCGGGAGAATCACCGGCTCCGGCAAACCCTCGGCGACGATCTGATCGTAGAGCGCCTCGAGCTTGCGCACGACGCGCGCGTGCAGCACGACGGTGGCGCCAGCGCGCGCGCAGGCGAGCGCCAGTGGCTGTCCGATGCCGCCGGTTGCGCCGGTGATCAGTACGACGCGTCCATCGAGCGGCGACTGCGCAAGCTGTTCGGCGGGTGCAAGCGTGAGCGGTTGCGACACGCGCGGATCATAACGTGCGAGCGAGGTGCAACCGGCGCGCGTGGTTTGCGGCTGCAGGAGCCGTCCGCTATAATCTTTCGTTCGCCGTGGGGGTATAGCTCAGCTGGGAGAGCGCTTGCATGGCATGCAAGAGGTCAGCGGTTCGATCCCGCTTACCTCCACCACCGACTTGATCGCAGCGTTCGGCCCGATGGCTGCGATTGCCTCAAAAAGTCCCCATCGTCTAGAGGCCTAGGACATCGCCCTTTCACGGCGGTAACAGGGGTTCGAATCCCCTTGGGGACGCCAATAGAGCATACCTTCCGGCACACAGACGGCCCGTAATTTAGGGCCCACAATTGATCCGCTCTCGGTGCCGCCCGTTTTGATTGAACGTACAGGATAGGGCGTAAACTGGCCTCCGTCGGGTAGCACCACGGAAGCTTGCGCCGTGAACGGGTACTTGGTCGGTCTGATAACAGGCATCTTCCTCGGCAGCATCATGGGCCCCATCATTGTCGTTTACTGGATGGCGCGTCACCAGAAGAAGCGCGAGCATGGTCTGATCGTCCGGCTGAAGCAACTCAATTCGTTGTCTCACATCACCGGTCCTGAAACAATCCCCAAGGAAGGCAGTACGTACTCGAAGCCGCGACGCGACGGCGCCTCTACGTAGACCTGCGGGTGTAGTTGTGAGGCGATGCTGAACCACCGCTGTCGGCCTTGTCTTCAATGGATACCGTCCTTGCCTCGGTAATCGAAGCGTAAAGCGGATAGGAACCCAAAAGCAGGTTTGGTGCGCGCAGGCGGTGTAGAACGCGCTAAGCGGCCATTTGGTGGTCGACGAGAACTGATCCTTCGCGATGGCGACTCTGCAGTGTGACGCGGCGTTTCGGTGAGTCGGGCCCAACCT
>DATJFI010000079.1:0-2575 GCA_035495715.1 Casimicrobiaceae bacterium | reverse complement strand
CGGATCGGCGAGGTGAAGTGCGCATACGCGTCGTACGCGAGGCCGAAGTGGCCGACGTTGTCGGGGCTGTACTCCGCGCGCGAAAGCGAGCGCAGCAGCACCGTCTGCAGCAGCGCGAAATCGGGACGCTCGCGGATGCGGTCGATCAGCGCCGCATAATCCATCGCGGTCGGGTTGTCGCCGCCTGTCAGCGTCAGCGCCGAGCTCGCGAGGAACTCGCGCAGCGATGCGAGCTTGTCCGGCGGCGGCCCTTCGTGAATGCGGTAGAGCGCCGGCTGCTCGTGCTCGGCGAGAAAGTTGGCCGCGCAGACGTTGGCCGCGAGCATGCATTCCTCGATCAGCCGATGCGCGTCGTTGCGCGGCGCCGGCACGATCTCGGCGATCTTGCCGTACATGTCGAACGTGAGCGCGAGCTCGGCCGTGTCGAAGTCGATCGCGCCCCGCCGCTCGCGCGCCGCGAGCAGCACCTTGAACAGCGTATGGAGCTGCGTCAGATGCGGCAGCAGCGTCTCGCCGGGCGTGCCGCGCGCGGCCCGCGGATCGCGGAGCCACGCGTAAACCTGCGTGTAGGTGAGGCGCGCGCGCGAATGCATGACCGCCGGATGGAACGCGTACGACTTGATCGTGCCGCGCGCGTCGATCGTCATGTCGCACGCCATGCACAGCCGGTCGACGTCCGGCTTGAGCGAGCAGAGCTCGTTCGATAGCGCCTCGGGCAGCATCGGAATCACGCGGCGCGGAAAGTAGACCGACGTGCCGCGCTCGCGCGCCGCGGCGTCGAGCGCGTCGCCGTCGCGGACGTAATGCGCGACGTCGGCGATTGCGACGACGAGCCGGAAACCGCGGCCGTCCGGCTCGCAGTACACCGCATCGTCGAAGTCCTTCGCGCTTTCGCCGTCGATCGTGACGAGCGGAAGGTCCGTCAGGTCCGTGCGGCCCTTGCGATCGGACGCGCGGACCTCGGCAGGCAGTCGCTGCGCCTGTCGCTTTGCCGCCGCGCTCCACTCGAACGGCAGGTCGTGCTTGCGCAGGGCGATCTCGATCTCGATGCCGGGATCGGTCGCGCTGCCGAGCACTTCCTTGACGCGCACGACGGCTTCGCCGTGCGCGCTCGGCTGCTCGACGATCTCGACGACGACGACCTGGCCGGACGCAGCACCTTTGCGATCGGCGTCGGCGACGAGCAGATCCTGGTTGATGCGCCGGTTCTCGGCTTCGACGAACCAGAGGCCGCGCTCCTCGTGAATGCGGCCGACGATCTCCCGGTTCGCGCGCGCGAGCACGTCGACGATCTCGCCTTCCGGACGGCCCCGGCGATCGAAGCCGATGCGCTTCGCCGTGACCCGGTCGCCGTGCAGCACCTTGTGCATCTCGCGCGGCGACAGGAACAGGTCGTCGCCGCCTTCGTCGGGAACGAGGAATCCGTAACCATCGGGATGGCCCTGCACCGTTCCGCGCACGAGGTCGAGCTTCGCGACGATGCAAAGCTCGCCCTTGCGATTGACGAGGATGTCGCCGTTGCGCTCGAGCGTCGCGACGCACGCGTCGAACAGGTGCTGCTGCTTGCGGCCGAACGGGAGGCGCGACGCGACCTCGGCGGGCGCGAGCGGCACGCCGGCGTCGGTCAGCTCGCGCAGGATCGCATCGCAGGTCGGTTTCGATTCGACGTCGTTGCCGTCACGCGTGCGCTTGCGCGGACGATCGTCGCGCGGCATCGTGGCCGTACGGCGGCGCAGGGGAATCGACTTTGACAAGGATTGACGCGGCTTTTAAAATCGAGGGTTCTTCACGCCTGCCCAGATGGCGGAATTGGTAGACGCACCAGGTTCAGGTCCTGGCGGTGGCAACACTGTGGAGGTTCGAGTCCTCTTCTGGGCACCAGAATGATACCCGCAGCGCGGGCGCGCGTCGGCGAGCCGCGCAGGTTGCGCGACGGCGATCGCCCTGCGCGATCTCAGGACTCGAACGACACCGTGCCGGTTCCCACGGTCCCGGCTGCGATGAGGTCGGGATAGACCTCGATCTCGAAACCCTGGCGGTCTTCGGAAGCTTCGTACCACGAGCCGGTCAGTCCCTGCTCGTCGAATTGCAGCGCAAGACGCTGCAAGCGGATCTGCAGGGCATGCAGGCGCAGGTCGAGCCCGCATTCCTGCTCGATACGCTTCGCGACGTCGGCCAACGGTGCGACGACGATCCGTCGACCGGCGCCCGAATGCTCGACGAGCTGAGCAGACGGTCCGCAGGCTCAAGGAGCGCGTCCGCGAGAGCCGGCGGACCTCGCGTCCCTGCTGCGGCTTCTCACCGCACGGCTCGAGCCCGAACGCGAATAGATGCGCTACATCACCGCGGTGCACGGCGACGAGATCCGGCTCATCACCGTCGACGAGATCTGCTATTTCCAGGCCGACAACAAGTACACGCGGGTCGTGACCGTCGATCGCGAGTCGCTGATCCGGCGCGGCATCGGGGATCTTCTGTCAGCCGTCGACCCGGCCCGTTTCTGGCAGATCCACCGCAGCACGATCGTCAACATCGACGCCGTGTCGGGCGTCGCGCGCGATTTCCGCGGCTACCT
>DATJFI010000078.1:0-97558 GCA_035495715.1 Casimicrobiaceae bacterium | reverse complement strand
CAGGCGGCAGCAGGCGCGGCGCAAGAGAACACGCTGCTGACCTTCCTGCCGATGGTCGCGATCTTCGTCGTGTTCTACTTCCTGCTGATCCGGCCGCAGCAGAAGAAGCAGAAGGAAGCGCGCGCGATGCTCGAGTCGCTCGAGAAGGGCAACGAGGTCGTCACCGCCGGCGGCGTGCTCGGCCGCGTCGTGAAGCTCGACGAGCAGTATGTGACCGTCGAGGTAGCGCCGAACGTCCAGATGATCGTGCAGCGCGGAGCGATCTCGCAGCTGTTGCCCAAGGGGACGATCAAGGGTCTCTGAGAGATCCCGCCGTCACATGAACCGCTATCCCCTCTGGAAATACATCGTCATCGGCATCGCGCTGCTGTTCGGCGTCGTGTACATGGTGCCGAACTTCTTCCCCGACGTGCCGGCGGTTCAGATCTCGTCGTCGAAGTCGGCGGTCAAGATCGACACCCCGCTGCTCGGCACCGTGGAGGACGCGCTCAAGGCGGCGAACATCCCGTACCGCGGCGCCGAGCTCGATCCCGTCGGCATCAAGGTCCGGCTGCCCGATCTCGACACGCAGGTGCGCGCGAAGGACGTGCTGGCGCAGAAGCTCGGCGACAACTACATCGTCGCGCTCAACCTGCTCTCGTCGTCGCCGAAGTGGCTCGCGTCGATCGGCGCGCTGCCGATGTACCTCGGCCTCGACCTTCGCGGCGGCGTCTACTTCCTGCTGCAGGTCGACATGAAGGGCGCGCTCGACAAGGCCGCCGACCGCTACCTGACCGACGTCCGGTCGCTGATGCGCGAGAAGAAGGTGCTTTACTCCGGCGTCACGCGCGAAGGCTCGAACGTCGTGCTGCGCTTCAAGGATGCCGCCGAGCGCACGAAGGCACGGAGCGAGATCGAGAACGCGTTTCCCGATCTCGACGCGAAGGAGCAGGACGCCGGCAGCGGCGAGCTGCGGCTCGTCGCGGGCCTGAAGCCGGTCGCGCAGAAGCGCATCAGCGAAGGCGCGGTGCAACAGAACATCACGATCCTGCGCAACCGCGTGAACGAGCTCGGCGTTGCCGAGCCGATCATCCAGCAGCAGGGACCCGACCGCGTCGTCGTGCAACTGCCGGGCGTGCAGGACACGGCACGCGCGAAGGACATCCTCGGCCGCACCGCGACGCTCGAGATCCGTATGGTCAACGACGACCCCGGGGCGCTCGAGCAGGCGATGCAGGGTCAGATACCGTTCGGCAGCGAGCTCCTCACGGATCGCAACGGCCAGCCGATCCTCGTGCGCCGGCAGGTCGTGCTGACCGGCGACCGGATCAGCGACGCGCAGTCGGGCTTCGACTCGCGTACGAACGAGCCCGCCGTGCACGTGACGCTCGACGGCGCCGGCGCGCGCATCTTCAAGGAAGTGACACGCGAGAACGTAGGCAAGCGGATGGCGATCCTGCTCGTCGAGAAGGGCAAGGCCGAAGTGATCACCGCACCGGTGATACGCGAGTAGATCGGCGGCGGCCGCGTGCAGATCAGCGGCCGGATGAACACGCGCGAGGCGAACGACATTGCGCTTTTGATGCGCGCCGGCGCACTGGCGGCGCCGATGGAGATCGTCGAGGAGCGCACGGTCGGGCCGTCCCTCGGCAAGGAAAACATCGCGAAGGGCTTCGACTCGGTCAAGTACGGCTTCGTCGTGCTGGTCGCGTTCATCTGCGTCTACTACCGGTTGATGGGCGTGATCTCGGCGCTCGCACTCGCGATCAACCTGATGCTGCTCGTCGCGATCCTCTCGCTTTTGCAGGCAACGCTGACGCTGCCCGGCATGGCGGCGATCGCGCTGACGCTCGGCATGGCGATCGACGCGAACGTGCTGATCAACGAACGGATACGCGAGGAGCTGCGCTGGGGCGCGACGCCGCACGCGGCGATCCAGGCCGGCTACGAACGCGCGTGGGGAACGATTCTCGACTCGAACGTCACGACGATGATCGCCGGCATCGCGCTGCTCGCGTTCGGTTCCGGCCCGGTGCGCGGCTTCGCGGTCGTGCACGTGCTCGGCATCCTGACGTCGATGTTCTCCGCGGTGTTCGTCTCGCGCGGCATCGTCGCCCTGATCTACGGCAGCCGCCGCAAGCTCGAGCACATCTCCGTCGGCCAGGCGTGGCATCCTGAGCCGGAAGCGTCGATGGCGAAAACGTGAGATCGCCTGTCTCCGATACCTGATCCCCGATACCCGATACCCGACACATGGAGTTCTTCCGCATCTCGCGCGATATCCCGTTCATGCGGCACGCGCTCGTGTTCAACGTGATCTCGATCATCACGTTCGTCGCGGCCGTCGTGTTCCTCGCGATCTACGGGCTGAACCTCGGCGTCGACTTCCGCGGCGGGACGGTCATCGAGGTCAACTATGGCCACGCGGTCGATTTCGGCCGCGTGCGCTCGGCCATCGACAAGCTGGGCCTTGGCGAATTCTCGGTGCAGAGCTTCGGCAGCTCCGAGACGGCGCTGATTCGCCTGCCGCTCAAGGAAGGTCTGTCGAGCGCGCAACTGTCCGAAAAGGTCATGGGCGCGCTCAAGGCCGACGACCCGACCGCGGCGCAGCAGCGCGTCGAGTTCGTCGGGCCGCAGGTCGGCAAGGAGCTCTACGAGAACGGCGCGCTCGCGCTCTTGCTGGTGTCGATCGGCATCGTGATCTACCTCGCGCTGCGCTTCGAATGGCGCTTCGCCGTCGCGTCGATCATCGCCAATCTGCACGACGTGGTCATCATCCTGGGCTTCTTCGCGCTGTTCCAGTGGGAATTCTCGCTGCCGGTGCTCGCGGCGGTGCTCGCGGTGCTCGGCTACTCGGTCAACGAATCGGTCGTCATCGCCGACCGGATCCGCGAGAACTTCCGCAAGATGCGCAAGGCGAGCGTCACGCACGTGATCGACAGCGCGATCACGCGCACGCTGTCGCGGACCATCATCACGCACGGCTGCACGCTGTTGATGGTGCTGTCGATCTTCTTTTTCGGCGGCGAAACGCTGCATCATTTCTCGCTGGCGCTCGCGATCGGCATCTGCTTCGGCATCTACTCGTCGGCGCTCGTGATGGCGTCGCTCGTCATGTGGCTCGGCGTCTCGCGCGAGGACCTCGTGCGCTCGGACCGCAAGCGAGGCGTGGCGGGCGACAAGGTCCTGCCGTAATGCCCCTCACCCCGCCCCTCTCCCGCACCCGGGAGAGGGAGCCCGAGCCACGCGAGGGCGGGTGAGGGTGGCCGTTCCCGACTTCCTCCCTGCCTGGCCGCCCGCTGCGAACAGTTTCCTGATCTTCGGGCTGCTGCTGCTCGCCGGGCTCGCCGGCGGACGGCTGGCCGCGATGACGCGCGTCGTGCCGGCGATCACCGGCTACATCGCGACCGGCTTCCTGCTCGGTCCGGGCGTTCTGGGGTGGCTTTCCGAATCGGCGCTCCGCGATTCGCGCCTCCTCGGCGAGTTCTCGCTCGGGCTCATCGTGTTCGACCTCGGCAGGCGCCTCGATCTGTCGTGGGTACGCCACGATCGGTGGCTCTTGCCGATGGGCATCGGTGAAAGCGCGCTGTCGTTCATCGCGATGTTCGGGCTGTTGCACTTCGTGGGCGGCGTCGAAACACTCGAGGCGGCGGTCGCGGCGATGGTCGGCATCGCGACCGCGCCGGCCGTCGTGCTGCTCGTGACCAACGAGCTCAAGGCCGAAGGGCCGGTGACGCGCCGCATGCTGTGGCACGTCGCGCTCAACAACATCGTCGCCACGATCGGCATCACGCTGCTGCTGCCGTTCGTCGAGGCGAGCGTTTCGGGCACCGCGCTCAATCCCGTCGCGCGGGCCCTGTGGCTGATCGCGGGCTCGTGCCTGCTCGGCTTCGTCGCGTTCCAGCTGATGGCGCTCCTCGCACGCTGGCTCGGCAAGTCGCCGGTCCCGCAGTTCCTGCTCGCGGTCGGCATGATCGTGACGACGGTCGGCGTCGCGCAGCTCGGACGCCTGTCGGTCCTGCTCGCGCTGCTCGTCCTCGGCATCTGCGCGCGCAACCTGGACCGGCATCACCGGCTGGTCGACGTCGACTTCGGGCGCGCGGCGCAACTGTTCTTCGTCGCGCTCTTCGTGCTGACCGGCGCGACGCTGCGCCCCGACCAGTTCGGCGCCATCGTGTGGATCGGACTCGCGTTCGTCGCCGTGCGCCTGGTCGGCAAGTCGCTCGCGCTGTTCGCGCTCGCGTGGCCCGCCCACATCTCGCTGCGCCAGGCGAGTACCCTTGCGCTTGCGCTGACACCGATGGCGGGGCTCGCGATCGGCATGACGCAGCCGATCTACGAAGTGGCGCCCGAATTCGGCGCGCGGCTCGCCGCGATCATCGCGTCCGGCCTCGCGATCCTGCACCTGCTCGGCCCGATCGCGACGCGCTACGCGCTGATACGCGCCAACGAAGGCGAGCCGGCTGCGCGGGATTAGTCCGCCCGACGAGAGCGCGAAACGATGCCCGAATTGATCTTCAAGTCGTCGTCGGCGCTCACGTTCGGCGTCGAGCTCGAGCTGATGCTCGTCAACACGCGCGATTTCAACCTCGCCAACGAAGCCGACGACCTGCTTCGCCGCATCGAGCGCGACGCCCCGCAGGGCGAGCTCAAGCCCGAGCTCACGCAGAGCATGGTCGAGATCAACACGCAGGTGCACGACCGCTATCCGGCGCTCTTCGCCGAACTGCGCGCGACGCGCGACGTGCTCGCCGGCCATGCGCGCAAGATGAACGTCGCGCTCGCCGGCGGCGGCACGCACCCGTTCCAGAAATGGAGCGAGCGCAAGATCTATCCGAACGAGCGCTTCCTGTCGGTCTCCGAGAAGTACGGTTTTCTCGCGAAGCAGTTCACGGTGTTCGGGCAGCACGTGCACGTTGGCTGCGCGAGCGCCGACGACGCGATCTACCTGACGCACGCGCTGATCCGTTACGTGCCGCACTTCATCGCGCTCGCGGCGTCGAGCCCTTTCTACCAGGGCGTCGATACGGCGTTCGACTCATCGCGGCTGTCGGTGGTCAACGCCTTCCCGCTGTCGGGTACGATGCCGCTCGTGCGTTCGTGGTCCGAGTTCAACCGCTATTACGACCGGATGCACGACCTCGGCATCATCCGCAGCATGAAGGACTTCTACTGGGACATCCGTCCGAAGCCCGAGTACGGCACCGTCGAGATCCGCGTCTGCGACACGCCGCTCACCGTCGATCACGCAGCGCAGATCGCCGCGTTCGCCCAGGCGCTCGCGCGCTGGCTCTGGGAAGAGCGCCCGATCGACGTCAGTGCCGACATTTACATCACGCACAGCTACAACCGCTTCCAGGCCTGCCGCCATGGCTTCTCCGGCACGCTGATCGACGCAAAGACAGGCGTCTCGCGGCCGCTCGGCGACGATCTGCGCGACACGCTGGAAGCGCTGGTGCCGCATGCGCAGATGCTCGGGTCGCAGGACGCGCTCGAGGCGCTCGACGCGATGGCCGACGAGGGAAACGACGCCGCATGGCTGCGCCGGACGTTCGCGGACACTTCGACGCTGACCGACGTCGTGCGCCGCCAGTCGGAGCGGTGGATGGCGAGCGACGCGACGGCGTGAACGGTCGACCCGTCATCTCGTCCGGCGATAACGCCCAACACTTCGACCCCTACCGGCCGCAGCGATGCTGACGACGATGCTCTACTCGCTGTTCGCGCTGGACAGCACGCTCGCGACGCTCGCGACGCAATACGGCGCGTGGCTTTACGCGATCCTCTTCGTCGTCATCTTCGCCGAGACCGGCCTCGTCGTGTGCCCGTTCCTGCCTGGCGACTCGATCCTCTTCATCGCCGGGACCGTCGTCGCGGCGGCCGGGCTCGAGGTCCACGTCCTCGTCGTCGTGCTGATCGCCGCCGCGGTACTCGGCGACTCCGTCAACTACGGCGTCGGCCATTACATCGGGCCCAAAGTTTTCGAGCGGCCCGACTCGCGCTGGTTTCGCAAGGAGCACCTGCGCCGCACGCAATCGTTCTACGATCGCTACGGCGGCGTCACGATCATCATCGGCCGCTTCGTGCCGATCATCAGGACGTTCGCGCCGTTCCTGGCCGGTGTCGCCGGCATGTCGTATCGGCGCTTCCTCTCGTACAACGTCGTCGGCGCCTGTCTGTGGATCGGGCTTCTCGTCTACGCGGGCTTCCTGTTCGGAAACATTCCGTGGGTCAAGGACAACCTGACGCTGATCGTCGTCGCGATCGTCGTCGTCTCGCTGATTCCGGCCGTGGCGACGTTCCTGCGCGAGCGGCGCCAGACACGGCACGCAAGCGCGGGAAACGCCCCGGAGTAACGCCCGAGCAAACCGGCAAAATTGTGAATTCATCGCCGCGGCTTTAATATCCAAGGCGCCCGACTTCGGCGCCGCGCCGATCCATCAAGGCTGGCTCGCACGTGTACGAAATATCGGTTGTCTCGTACCAGGGAGCGGCACCCGCCGACCGCATCTGCGCCGTCTTCGGCAAGGATGGCGGCACGATCGGTCGCGGGAGCGGCAACAGCCTCGTGCTGCCGGATCCCAATCGCTTCGTCTCGCGGGTTCAAGCGAAGGTCGAGCTCGTCGATGGCCGCCTCGTGATCGCCAACGCGAGCTCGGCGAACCCGCTCCTCGTGAACGATCGTGAGCTCGACGCTGGCGCGCGCGCCAGTCTCGCGGACGGCGACGAGTTGCGGATTGGCCTTTACCTGCTGCGCGTTCGCCGCCTCGGTCCTGAGGACGACGCCGCCGAGAAGACGCAGCTGTCGGTTGCGTTGTCTCCCCCGGCGAATTTAACGCGCGACACAGGGCCACCGCTCGCTCGCGCCTCGCCGCCCGCGGCGCCGCCTGTGCAGCCTTCGCCTGACCCGCTCGACCCGTTACAGTTGTCGACCGGCGCGTCGGGCAACGATCCGTTTGCCGACCTCATTCCACCGGAACCGGTCGTGCCCCGTCGAGACGCTGCGGCCGCCGCTGCATCCCAGTCGTCACGTCAGGGAGGAGCGCCGGTCGTTCCTGACGACGTGTGGGACGACCTCGCGCGGCTCGCACCCAAGGCGTCCGCTTCTCCTGTCCCCGACAAGCTGCCGCTCCCGGGCGATTTCGATGCGTTCGCGGAACAGTCCGCGGCGAAGCGAAACGCCGACGACCCGCTCGCGGAGTTCGCGCAAAACAGCGTCGCGCTCGACTCGTTCGACAAGCTCGATGCGCCGATCGACGCGATTTTCAACGAGGCGCCGGCGAAGACGGAGCTCGACGTAATTCCCGACCCGGATCCGGTGGGGAGCGACCCGCTGGCGACGCCGGCGAGCGTTGATCCGCTGGCGATCTTCGCGGAGGGCGCGCAACCGCCGACGCGCGAATTCGCGCGCTCGGAGCCCGATCAGGTGCCCGAGCTCGAGGCATGGTTTCGCCCGGCCGAGCCGCGCTTCGCACCCGGTCCCGCGGCCCAGCCCGCGAAGGTGCCTGCCGCGACGCCGCCGGTCGAGCTGATGCCCGCATCGCCCCTCGAGCCAACGGCCGGACCGCCGGTCGAGCCATCGGGTGAGCCGCATGCGAGCGCGCTCGGGGTGGCATCGCGCGCCGCAAGGGGCGATCGGCAACCGCCCCGAACGCCGGTATCGCGTCGCGGGCCGGCGATCGATATCGACGGACCGATCGCGACGGCCGAACACGCGCCGAACGAAGCGTCACTCGCCGCGGATCGCGCTCCGAGCGAGCGCCAGCAGGCGTTGCTCGATGCCTTTCTCGCGGGGGCCGGCATACCGAACGCAATCGTCAAGGATGGCCTGACACCCGAAACGATGACGGCGATCGGCGCCCTGCTTTCGGCCGCCGTGCAGGGTACGATCGAGTTGATTGCCGCACGCGCCATGCTGAAGCGCGAGGTCAAGGCCGACGTGACACTGATCGCGACGACCAAGAACAATCCGCTCAAGTTCCTTCCCGACGCCGAGAGCGCACTGTTGCAGATGTTCGGCGCGCGAATCCCGGGTTTCATGGCGCCCGTCGAAGCGATGCAGGATGCTTTTCACGATCTGCGGGCGCACGAGGTCGGCGTGATCGCCGGGATGCGCGCCGCGCTTGCTCACGTATTGCGCAGGTTCGAGCCCGGGGAACTCGAGAAGCGACTCAAGCGGCCCGGTGTGCTCGAAGGCCTGCTTCCGAACAGCCGCGAGGCGCGCCTTTGGCAGACGTTCACCGAAATGTATGGCGACATCTCGCGGGAGGCCCAGGACGATTTTCAGGCCCTGTTCGGCAAGGCATTCCTCGCCGCATACGAGAACGAAGTCGCGCGGCTCAAGGGGTCGTAGGCATTGGCTCAGGATCGCGCACTCGGGATCACCTCCGCTTCGATGAGCGCGGTAGGCGGACGCAGCACGAACGAGGATACGCTTGGTAAGCACGTCGCCGCGTGCGGGTCCTGCTACGTCGTGTCCGATGGTGCCGGTGGGCATTTCGGGGGTGCAGTCGCTTCGCGACTGGTCGTCGATGCGATCCTCGAGGAAGTCGAGCGGGCGACGCAATTCTCGTCCGCGGTGCTCGAGCATGGTTTCGTCCGGGCGGCGCGCGCAATCGCCGAGCGGAAGCGCCGGGAGCCGGCGCTCTCCGCAATGAGCGCGACTGTCGCCGCGCTCCTGATCGATCCGGAAGGCCAGCGCGCCGTGTTGGGTCATCTCGGCGACTCCCGCATTCTGCATTTCCGCGGCGGCACGCTCGACAGCGTGACGCGCGATCACAGCGTGGTGCAGCGGCTGGTCGATGCGGGCTTCGTCGCGGCGGACCGGGCAGCCGTCCATCCCAACCGCAACCTCCTCTATGGCGCGCTGGGTGCCGAGGGCGACACGGCGCCGTCGATCCGGCGCGAGCCGGTGAGGCTAAGCGACGGCGATGCCTTCCTGCTTTGCACCGACGGCTTCTGGGGTCGGCTCGACAACCGGCGGTTGGAAGAATCGCTGCGCTTGTCAAACGCGGTCGCGGAATGGATCGACGATCTGGAGCGCGCGATCGCGCAGAACCTCCCCGCCGACGCAGACAACTACACGGCCATCGGCGTGTGGATCGGATCGCCGGCCGACGTGACCGTCACCAGGGCGACGGGCGTCCGCGCAGCGGAATAGCGCAAGACCGCGCAGGTCCCCGGGAATCTAGTTGCGCGGCGCTTGCGAAGCGTCGATCGATCGCGTCTCGGCCGTCCGCTGCGGCGCCTTCGGCGCCGGAAAGACGAATTCGCCTCCGTCATTGTCGGCGAAGCGGATCGGCCGGTAATCGGGTCGCACACCCGCGTCCGCGCCGCTGCGCGATTCGCGCAGCACGCGCACGGCAACGGCGTCGCCAAGGCGCTTGCCGTCGAGCACGTCGTCGTTGACGCTGAGCGCCTCGATCAGCATCGAGGCGAACAGCGAATGCTTGCCGTCGCGATCCTTGACGGGCGTGCAGCGCCCGCTCCACAGAAGATGCCGCGACTTCTTCGCGGCGACGCTCGCAAGCCACGAGGCGCGCTGATCGTCCGTCGCATCCGGCGCAGGTTCACTGATCGACGATCGACTGAGCAGGCCTGAATAGCACGAATCGGCGACGACCAGCACGTGCTTGGCGCGCATGGGCCCGATCATGCGCGTCACGTCATCGCTCGAGATCCAGTTCGCATCGCGCGTTGCACCGGCGTCGACCGGCAGCCAATACGCAACGCGACTGGACTCGTCTACCTTGCCATGACCGACGTAATAGACCAGGAGGTTGTCCCGCTCGCCGAGCGATTGGCCGAGGCGGCTTAGTGCGGAAAAAATCTGGTAGCGCGTCGCATCGAAGAGCGTCGTCACGGAGAAGCCGTAGCGATCGCGAAGCACCGACGCGAGCTCCTGGACGTCCGACTGCGCGAACGGCAACTCGGGCAAATTCCGATAGCTGCGATCGCCGATCAGCAGTGCGTGATAGCGGCCAAGATCGACATCGCTTCCTGGCCCGCGCCGCGCGTTGCCGCGCGCGGCGTCGGTGGTCAACTCGACGGAGACGGCGTCGCGCCGGCCGATACGATCGGTCGCGACGAGCGCGACGCGCGTCGACGCGCCGGCAAGAGCCACGGTCGACGTGAAAAAGCCGTCGGCGTCGACTTGCTCCGTGCGTCCATCGACGCTGACGGACGCGAGACCGGCGGGAGCGTCGACATGACCGACGATTCGACGCGAGGCGCTGCCCGGGCGCACCTGGACCGACACGCTGTTGCGCGTCACGATTACGGATGGATCGACGAGCTGGATCGCAGGCGGCGGTGCATCCTTCGCAACGACGGCCGACGTCGCCTCGAGCTTCGCGACGGTATTGCGAAAGCCCGCCGACCGGGCTTCGAGCTGCGCGATCGTCTGCTTCTGACGCTCGAGCTCGTCGTTGCGCCGCGCGACCTCGGTTTCGAGCGCGCGCACGCGTGGCGAGTCGACGCCATCCTGCTTCTGTTGCGCAAGGGTGCGCCGGGTGGTTTCGAGCTCCTGCTCCTGCGCGACCGCAGCTTCCTGCCGGTCACGAATTTCCCGCTGGCTTTTCTCCAGCTGCGTTTTCGTCGCCTCGAGCTCGCGGCGCATCGAAGCACTCTCGCCTTCGAGCTGCGAGAGCCGCTGCCGGCTTTCCTCGGCCGTGCGCTCGAACTTCGCGACCTGAGCGCGCCGGTCATCGAGTTCCTTCTCCCGTTGCGACAAAAGCGCCTCGAGGCGCTGCGTCTCCTGAGCGTTGCCAGCCGCGGCCGCTGCGACCTTGCGCTGCGTCAGGCGCTCGATGTCCGCGCTCGTCCTGATCCTCTGCTCGTCGAGGTCCCGGCGCGCCTTCTCGAGCTCCTGCCGCGTACGGTCGAGCTCCTCACGCAAGCGCTTCACTTCCTCGGCGCTCGCGCCGGCCTGCGAATCGAGACTTATCGTTCCATTGAGTCCCGCGGCCTTCCGGTAAAGCTCCAGCGCCTTGGCCGGATCCCTGGGCACGCCGCGCCCCTGTTCGTACAGGAATCCGAGGTCGATCTCGGCTCGCGCGTAGCCCTGCTCCGCAGCCTTGCCATACCAGAAGGCGGCTTTCTCGTAGTCGGGCGGTCCACCGACACCGCGTTCGTAGATCTCACCGAGGTTCGTCTGCGCTTCCTTGTCGCCTTGGTCGGCCGCCGTCTGCCAGACCTTGAGTGCGGTTGCGTAGTCGGCGCGGTCGTACGCAACGTACTCGCCGCCGCGCACCTCGCAATCGGCGATGCTCGTCCGAACGGGACGGCGCGCAGTGAGGTAGGTCATGCTCGTTCCGAGCTGTCGTACTTGTCCGGGAAGAAGACAGTCGACGACCAGCAGACGATCGGCCTGCCCGTGCTCGTCCGCACCCTGTGCCGCGGCGATCATTGGAACCCAGGCGAGCAGGGCGACCACGACGCGCCCCGTGCACGCGCGCGCCGCACCGAGCGTGGTCGTCGATTGGAGCGCCGGCGGAGTTGCGGCGGATAACCGGAATTTCATCGTCCCTCGCAGCGTGGCGAACAAGCACCGGGTAGCCATCGTTCCATGATAAATCGGCGAGGCCGCGTTGACATCCGGCGAGCCCCAATGTCATTGTAGGCACGCATGACGACGTCGTCTCCGGCTTTGCCTGCACCGGACGGCGATCACGGCCCTGGCTCCAGGTGGAGACCACCGATCCGGTAGCGCCGCAAATACCGCCGGCGTCAGCTTTGCGTTCTCGGGAGGAAGCTCGTGAAGAACAAGGTCTCGATATCGATTCTGCCTTTCCGCCGCGTCGCCTCGCTTGCGGCGGTTGCGCTTGCCCTGGTGGCCTCGTCGGGTGTCGGTGCCACGCCGCTGCCGACGCTACCCGGTTACACCGATCTGCAGCAGAACGTTGCGAACGCCATCGACTTCGTGTGTCCGCGCCTCGGGCCGGCCGGCATCAAACCGGATCAGACCGGCACGGGGGCCCAACGTCTCGCGTTCAATTGCACGGCGATGGTCGTTACGTCGGCCGTGCTTCAGAGCCAGTCCGTTCCCCCGGACACCGCTGCTCGCTTCGGTCTCGGCATTTCCAACGATGCCTTGCGCACGCTCGTCCAAGCGTCGGGACCCGTGCAGCACAATGCGCAAAGCCCGATGCAGCTCGCCGCGTCCAGCGCGAATCTGCTTTCCGCGCGGCTTTTCGATCTGCGTAACGGCGCGCGCGGCATGACGGTCAGCGTCAACGGGGTCGACGTGCCGCTGGCCGATTCGGGCGCCGCGCGAGGCGGTGCCGCGAGCGCCGACTCGCCGGTGGGCGGACGGTGGAGCGGATTCGTGAAGGTCGGCGGCAACTGGGGCAACGTCGACCAGACGTCGCTGCAGGACGCCTACGATTACGACGCCTGGAGCCTCCTCGCGGGCGCCGATTATCGCGTGAGCGATGCGCTCGTCGTCGGCGGTGCCCTCAGCTACGAGGATACGCGCTCCCGCTTCGACAATTCGCTCGGGCACGTCGATGCCGCAACGTGGTCCGTGGCCGGCTACGCGACCTACACGACCGGGCCCTGGTACGTCGACGGGTACCTGTCGTACGGGCACATCGACTACGACACGACGCGGACCATCCTCGTCCCGTCGAACAATCCTGCCATCCCGACGATCGTCTCGAACGCCACGGCGAGCCCCAGCGGCGACCAGTGGTCGTTTTCCGTCGGTACCGGCTACAACATGCCGCTCGCGAACAACTACACGCTCGTGCCGTTCGCGCGTCTCGGATACATCAACGTGAAGAACAAGGCGTTCTCGGAAAACGAGTCGGGAACGGGCTTGGGCCTTGCCGTCAACCAGCGCACCCTCGATTCGCTGCAGACGGCGCTCGGTGGAACGATCTCGACGACCTTCAGCACCGCCTACGGCGTCTTCGGCCCTTACTTCACCGCGCAGTGGGTGCACGAGTTCAAGAACGACAATCCGTCGATCGTCGCGAAGTTCGTGAACGACCCGAACAACTTCCAGTTCTTCATTCCGACGGCCGAGCCGACGCGGGATTACGGTGTCTTCGTCCTCGGCACGACAGCGACGATGCCGAACGGCTTCTCGGGGTTCCTGCAGTTCGGCGCGGCGGCCGGGCTTCGTGACGCCACGAATTACAGCATCGTCGCGGGCCTGCGCAAGGAGTTCTAGCGGGCGAAGTCGGCCGGCGCCGACGACAGGTCCGCTTCGCGACGGCTGAGGCGGACCGTCTCGCGACAGCCGCAACGGCTCTGCACTTCGAAGGCGAGGCTGACGCTCATGCTGTGTCGGAACTGCGGCAACTCGAATGCGGACACCGCGCGGTTTTGTTCTTCCTGCGGTGCCTCGCAACCGATCGCCCAGTCGCCGCAGCCGGGTTCGTCGGATACAACGCCCGAGGCGTCGGACGTTACGGTCCTCCTGCCTCGACGTCGCGCGGACGCGATCGTCGCGCAAGCCGCGCAGCGCGCCGAGCCGCCGCGGTCGCCGCCGCCCGCGCCCACGCCACCGACCGCCCGCTCGCCGACGCATCGACCAAGCGCTCGCGCGATGAAAGCGGGCGCGGCTGCCGCCGTGCTGCTGATCGCGATCTTCGCCGCGGCCGCCTTCTACGCGAACCGTCCGGTGATGCATTCGACAAATGCAACACCGGCACCCGCCGGCGTATCGGAGCCGTCGCCACCGGGCGCACCGGGCGCGTCGCAAAGCGATGCACGGGAGCGACCTTCCACCGCCTCCGAAGCGCCGGCCCAGGCCGTGCCTGCACTCGAGCCAACGCCGGTCGCCGATCCGGCGGGTACGACCCAAGCGCTGCCCCAAGCCGACGCCGCGCCCACTCCAATCGTCGCGCCCCCAATCAAGCCCGTTCCGCGAAAGAGAGAGCGCGCGGCAAGTCCGCCGCCCGAACCGCCGCCGCCTGAACCTCCAGCGCCGCAAACGGTCCAGGCTGCGGCGCCGCCACCGGCACCTGCAACGCCGGTCGCACCGGTTGAGGCCGTCAAAGTCGAAAAGGTCGCGTGTGCCGACAGTTCGAATCTCTTCAGCCGGGAGGCTTGCCTCTGGCAGGAATGCGCGAAACCGGAATTTCATTCGCATCCGGAGTGCGCGCGCTTCACGGGACCGCGGTAGGCGATCGCTTCCGTTCCTGGTCGCCGCACTCGCGCTGTTGCTTTGTGCGTGCGCGACGCCTTCGCAGCATTTCTCCGATGAAGCGAAAACGCTCGGATTCGCATCCGGCAACCTCGACGGCGAAGGATTCCGGCACGTCGTCTACTTCGCGCAGATCGACCGGGCCGCCGATGCGCTCCACGTCTACGTGGAGCACGATGGGACACCTTGGATCGGCGTCGCCCGGGTCTCGGACGACCCGACGCCGCGGACGCCGTTCGCGCTCGAATTGATGGCCCGCGATCATGGCCCGCGGCTCTTCCTCGGCCGACCGTGCTACTTCGAGGGCCGACGCGATTCCGGCTGTTCGGCGCGGATGTGGACGCAGCGCCGCTATGCGCCCGAGGTCGTCGCGAGCATGGCGGCGGCGCTGCAAGCATTCCTCGCCAAACATCCCTACAGGAACGTCGTGCTGATCGGCTACAGCGGCGGCGGAACGCTGGCGTGGCTTCTCGCGTCGCGCGTTCCGCAGACGACGGCCGTCGTGACGATCGCGGCCAATCTCGATACGCAAGCATGGACGACGCTGCACGACTACAGTCCGATGAACGGCTCGCTCGATCCCGTCCGCGAGCCTGCGCTACCGAAGTCGATCTCACATGTCGCTTACGTAGGCGACCGGGATACCAACGTGCCGCCGACGATCGTGCGATCGTTCGCCGCGAATCATCCGGAGGCGAAGGTCATCGAGATCGCGACGTTCGATCACACGTGCTGCTGGATCGAGCGATGGCCGGAACTGCTCAACGCGGCCCTCGCCTCGCGCTCGCGCTGAGCGAATTTTCCGCCGATCGCTATCGCCCCGCAGCAGTGAATCGACACGTTCGCGACGCGCGAATGCGACAATGTGACGCCCTCACGCATCGAGCAGCGATATGGGTTCATCTCCGGACGGCTTTCGAGCGGCCTCTGCCTCCTCCGCTGGAGCGTCGGCGGAATCGGCGCGCACCGGTGACCCCAACCGGGAAATCCCGATGCAAACGGCGAGCGTCAAGCTACGCGTCGGCGGCAAGCGCGTTGCGCTTCGATTCGACGTTCCGACGATCCCCGTCGCACCAACCTCGCTCCTGCCGCTGTTTCGTTCCGTAACCGACACGCTCGTCGGCATCGCCGAAGAAGAGACGCGGGCGCGCGGACTGTCGATCTCGTGCCGAAAGGGCTGCGGCGCATGCTGCCGCCAGCTCGTACCTATTTCGGAGATGGAAGTGATCGCGATCCGACGGCTCATCGACTCGCTTCCGGAGCCTCGTCGATCGACCGTCATCGAGCGCTTTGAACGCGGTGTCGCACGCCTCGATGAAGCGGGCCTTCTCGAGACACTGCGTCATCCGGAACAGGTCGATGCGGAGAAGGCTGAGCGGGTCGGCCTCGACTATTTTGCGCAAGGCGTCGCATGTCCGTTTCTCGAGGACGAGTCGTGCTCGATCCACCCCGAGCGGCCGCTCGCCTGCCGCGAGTACCTGGTGACATCGCCCGCCAGCAGCTGTACGCACCCGTCGTCCGATCGCGTCCAGTGCGTTCCCGTGCCGGCGAAGCCGTCGCGCGCCGTGCGCAGAATCCACGGTGGATCGACCCCGGACTTCGAGCCCTGGATCCCGATGATGCTCGCGCTCGACTGGCCTGTCGCCGAACGCTCGCCGCAGAGTGGAACATCGATGGTCGCGCGAGCCTTCGCGCACCTGACCGGCGCCGAAATCCCGACGCCCGACCGTTCGACTGATTGACCTATGCTTCCCGGCAACCGGTACCGGAATGTCACATGCCCGGGTAGCGCACGGGACGTGGCGTGTCCCGGCGTCAATTCCAGATGAACGTGCCGATGCTGGAATAGCCGATCGCCGTCATGTCGTCGTACAGCTGACGCCGCATGTTCGCTGCGGTATCCACGGCGCCCTTGATGCTCGTCATCCATCGCTCGTATCCCAGCATGAACTGCTCGAGCTTCGGGCGGTTCGTCGCAATGACCATCTTCAGGCTGTCGTAGGCGCGCTTCGTCTCCTCGAGCAGGTCCTTGATTCGCTCGACGCGCTCGACGCCCTCGCCGAGCTCCTGGTGATCGAACCAGAACGTCGCCACCGTTGCCACCTTGCCCGTCTTCTTCGCGAACTCACGCGCGGTTTCGCCGTACGCTTCGATGCCATCCACGGCCTCCGAGAATTGCTTGACGCCGGGCGTCACGATCCCCGGGTATTTCTTGCTCGCCGGCGCATCGCGTTCGCCGAGCACCTTGTCGAGAGCGACATCGCCAAGGTAGATCGCCGCGCGCGCGGTCAGCGATATCTCCGGAAACATGGCCTCGAAGAATGCGGCAACACCATGGATGTACATCTTTGCCTTGGCCTTCGTTACGTTCCGCTCCGCCTCGTGGAGAGCGTCGACGAGCTTCCGCAGCGCCTCCTCGAACTCGCGCGAGCGCGCTTCGAGCAGCAGGAAGGGGAACACGACCCACATCGCCGCAAACCCCGTGACCCAGGTCGCATCGAGGATGTCGTTCTCCTGTTCGACCAATGGGAGTGCGAGCGTATAAATGTCGTGGATCTCGAGCAGCTTCTTCTTCGTGACCCTGCCGCCGCTCGTGACGAGATTCATCCCTCGCGCGTAATCCTTCGCGATCTTGTTGGCGAGCGACAGAGAGTCCCAAATTCGATCGATCAGCGGTGAGGTGAGCGGAATGCGCAAGCGCCCCCGGTTGAGGTCGAACTGCCGGCCCTCGCGATCGAGGCGCCGATCCATGTTCTGCCATTCGTCGTAAAAGCCCTGGCCGAGGAATGCATCGATGGATTGCCGAGCGTCTGCCATGATCGCTCCTCACGAGGTCACGGATAAAACATCGCCTGGAAGTACAGCTTGATCTCCGCCACCGACAGCGTCAGCGCGTTGCCCCAAGGGTTGTAGAGGTCGACGTTGTTGCCGCGAAGCTTGAGCACGGCGTATCCATGGGAATGGAGCACCTTGTGTTGCGACTTCGTCTCGAGGGCGGGATCGTCATTTGAAGCGACGATGGTCGGCACCTTGCTCGCGGCCGACGCGTATTCCTTGATCTTGTCGAGGGAAGTCTTGGGGCCGATTGCAAAGCCGTTGGGGTCGGCGCCGAGAACCATTTTCCAGATCGCGTTGACCGTCAGGATCTCGTTCAGCTTGTCGTAGCCGCCAAGCAACGCGGAGCACGCCTTTTCGATCACGCATGCCCAAAGCACCGAAGCCGTGTCCGACGCCTGCATGTACAGCAGCGACCAGCCTTGGTCTGCGACATCGGTGAAAAAGACGTCGCTGACGTCGATCGACTTTCCACCGATTACGACCGTGAAGTAGCGCTGCGACGTGATGTTGCCCGCTGGCTGCTCGTCCGAGAGCGCGCCCTTCAGCGCCGACAGGTCGGTGATTACCTTGTCCTTGTGCTCGGTGATCATCTCGACGATCTTTTTCCGGCCCGACGCAATGTTCGCCATCGCAGCAAGCAGCGCCGGCAGCGGGCAGTCGCCGAGACCGCCTTGCGAGATGTCCGTCGTCCGGGGACCGCTTTCGCCGAAAAGCGGCCATTTCACGACGCGCGCATATTTCGTCATCTCGCCGTAAGGCGTCGGCATGGCGAGCGTGGGGATTGCGGCAGCAGTTTTTGCGGCCTTGGTCGCCGCGACGTCCGCAAGAAAGATCGCGTGGAAATCGAGGGGTCCCGGCATGCGGCCGCCAGTTCGAAGCGGTGCGCTCTCGAAACCCGGCGGGCTACCCGTGGGGCCCGGGAGCGAGGTTTTGATCAGCGCCATGCGACGTTCATCCGCCGGTGATGCCCATGCCGCCTCCGGTGACGATCGGATCGCCCTTGCCGCCGCACGCGATGGAACTGATGCCTCACCGGTCTTCCTTCGCCTCCCGCAGGCGAGCTTCCGTGCACACGTCGAGGGCGATCAGGCGAGTGCGTGGGCGCGCCTCGCTTCCCCGAAGTCGAATGCTACGACTCCCGCGCGGCATCGTCGCGCGATATTATCGCAACGCACCTCGCTTGCGCACGCCGAAGACGATGCCGAAACCCGCCGCCCGAGTCCTCGACCTCACGACGCATCTCGCCCCCGCGATGCCGGGCACGGGCTCACCCAACGTGTTCATCGGCGGACAGCCGGCGTGGCGAACGATGATCGACATCCACACCTGCGCAATCCCGATCGCGCCTCCGTTTCCGGCGCCTCACGGCCCCGAGATCTGCTATCTCGGCAGCACGACCGTGCTGGTGAACTTTCAGATGGCCTGCCGGATGCTGGACATCCTGCAGGGCCTCGGGCCGCCGAATCCGTTCATGATCGGCATGGTCACCGTCGAAATCGGCGACGTCGGCTTCGGGCTTGCGAGCCCGGCGAGCATCAACGCGTTTGCGACGGCGATGCGCGCGATCTCCAAGAACTGGGGTGCGATGAACGCGGCGCAGCGGCTCGCCGCGATGCAGGCGGCGCTGAATGCCTCGCTGCCGCCCGGAATGCCGGCGTTGACGCTAACGTCGAACGCGCTGCCCGCGACGACCTGGGGACAGCTCGATTTCGCGACGTGGAGCGTGCAGATCAACCAGTCTCTGCTTTCGGGCGGTGCGCTGACCGAGGATCAGTTCGCCAGTCTCACGATGACGGTCTATCACGAGACACGGCATGGCGAGCAATGGTGGAATGCCGCGCAGCACCAGGCGGCGAACGGCACGCCGGCGAACACTATCGCGAGCAACATGGGCATCCCGCAAAGTGTCGGCACGGCAGCCGCCGCGAACCCGGCGCCGAGAGGGACGAGCCAGGGCGCGATGGGCGAGGCGGTCCAGGAGAGCGTCTACGGCAGCCGCTCCGGATATCGGAACGACGTGCTGAACGATGCGACCAATCATTACGATCAATATCGTGCGCTGCCCGAGGAGGAGGACGCCTGGCGCCAGGGTGACGCCGCCGAGCAGGCCTTCCGGAACACGCCCTGAATCTGCGCCGCCATGACGCTCGCGATCCTGCTCCTGCCCATTGTCGAAGCGTTCTCCGATCCCGGTTTCGACGCTGCGGCGGCGGAGGCGATGCTCGGCAATGCCGTGCACAAGAGCGCGACGCGCTGGCAGATCGCCCCGCGCAGCCCCGATGTCGCGCAAATCGAGCTCGACTTCGAAGACCTTCCCGCCGGGCCGCACCTGCTGACGACGATTCGTGTCGTGTTGCGCAAGCCCGCTGACGCATCGCTCGATTCGCTGCGCAGCCAATTCGGGGCGACCGGCCGCTGGCTTCCCGCGACCGGGCCGGAGCGCCCGCAACTCCTCGCGTTCGACTATGCCAAAGGCAGTCTTCCCGTAACGGTCATGCTGAACGCCGAATACCCGCGCGACGATGCGAAGCTCGTCATCGGCTCGGCGCTCATGCGCAGGTTCTACCCGGATCGTCCGCGCTCGCGCTGAATCGCCTTTGCGTCACACCGGCATGCGCGACGCTTCACGGGTCCATCTCGATGGCGCCGATGTCGACGCTCACGCGCTCCGAGCCGGGTTTCGACGGGTCCGCTTCGATCGCATCTTCGGGCTTCGTCGGATCCGATCCGCTACCGGTACCGGCGGCGCCGCCGCTGTTGATGAGCACGATGGTTCCCTGAATGGCGACACCCGCCGGCCCGATGTCGATGAAGCCGCCGGGTCCCTTGAGCGTCAGTTGCACGCCGGCCTCGATGACGACGTTGAGACCCGCCTTCAGATGGATCTCCATGCCGGCGTCGACGGCGTGCTTCATCGAGACCTTCTCGAGTTGGCTCACGCCAACGGTGAGTGACGACGTGCCGTCGACCTGATCGTTGCGGTCGCCCTTGACGTGCTGGTCGCGCTGCTCGCCCACCGTCTCACGCATCGACTTCTCGATCGACACGTCGTACTGGCCGCCGTCGATCTTGCCCTTGCCGATCAATAGCTGGATGTTGCCGTCGACGTGCTCGATGTGGTCGCGATGGATCGACACGTAGCGGGTGCCGCCAACGATCCGCGTTTCGTTCGCCTCGACTACCGTGGTGAGCTGACGCTGAGCATGGACGTGGATTTCCTCGGCGTTCTTCTTGTCCTCGAAGCGCAGCATGTTCGCGTGCGCGGGCGTTCCCTTCTGCGTCGAGCGCGTCAATATTCCCGACCGCGTCTTGTGCGCGGGGAGCGGCCAGGGCGGCATCTCGTCCGCGTTGTAAACGCGGCCGGTGATGATCGGATAGTCGGGGTCGCCATCGATGAAGTCGACGATCACTTCCTGCCCGATGCGCGGAATGTGAATCACTCCGTAGTTGCTGCCGGCCCACGCGTTCGAAACGCGGATCCAGCACGAGCTGTTCTCGTCGTGCTTCCCCTCGCGATCCCAGCGGAACTGGACCTTCACGCGGCCGTAGCCATCCTCGTCGGTGTAGATCTCCTCGTTCCTGGGACCGACGACCACCGCGGTCTGCGGGCCGCTCGTCAATGGTTTGGGGGTGATGCGCGGCGGGCGGAACTGCAGCGAATAGTCCTGGCAGCTCATCGTCGTCTCGTAAACGGTGCCCAGCTCGCCCTGCGTCGTGTAAGGCGCCTCCTTCCAGTAGTAGTCCGCGGCGAGGATCAGATATTCGCGGTTCTGGTCTCCGCGCGGACAGCGATAAAGATTGAAGTGATATCCGGGCGCGATGCCTCGTACGTTGGTGTATCCGGTGAGGATCTCGTGCGGTGCCTGCAGCTCCTCGAGCCTCACCTTGGCGTAGCGCTCGCCATCCGGCGCAGGCTCCACGTAGCCGCCGGGATAGTCGTAGAACTTGTAGCGATCGTTCGCGTGCCCGAGCGGGTGCTGCTTGCGCTGCTCGAGCTTCGCGCGCGGCTTGCGAAAGTCGTAGTCGTCGGTCGTGTAGCCGCCCGGGTCAACCTCCTTCGTTACGACCCAACGGTGGACGTGCTCCTCGTCCGCGATGACCGCCGCATCGGGCGCGTAGAACGGAATCCTCTCGTACTCGGGCAGCGGCTTGTGCGCACCTGGCGAATCGGCGAGCACGAGCGTGTGCTTGCCGTTCTCGTGCTCGAAGTAGTAGTAGATGCCTTCGTGCTCCATCATCCGGCTCACGAAGTTGAAGTCCGTTTCCTGGTACTGCACGCAGAAATCCCACTGCCGGTAGGTGTCGCTCGTCCGGTTCAGCAGGCCCCACGACGACACGTCGGCATACTTGAAGAACACGTCCTCGATGATGTCGATTGCCGTGCGCTTCTGGAAAATCCTGCAGTCGGCCGCGCGGGTCATGTACCAGGTCCACGGTCGAAGGATCGCCTCGTAGCGGTAATAACGGCCGAACCGCGAGACGTAGGCGAAGCGCGCGACCTCTCCATTCAGATAGCGCCGCCCATGCGGCTCGGTCTCGACCTCGATCGTCACGTTCTTGCCGAGCAGCTGCTCCGCCGTGATGTCCTGAGACGGACTCAGCAGCTCGAGCCGAAACTCGAAGAGCCGCGAAAGCTCCTCGCGCCCGGTGAGCGACTCGAACAGCAGCATGTCCGGGCCGAGCGGCGTATGCGCGGTGAATACGCGGGGCATCGCGACTCCCTTGGTCGGTACCTGGTCAGTCGCCGAAGTCGTATGCGAAGTCGCTGGCATCGACGCGCAGCTTCACCTGCGACAGCGGCCGGCCCTCGGAGAGCCGCTGCAGGTATTCCTGGCTGATGCGCGGCAGTACGGTATTAGTGAGAATCGCGTCGATCATCCGTCCTCCCGATTCCAGCTCGGTGCAGCGCCCGATGATGAGCTTCACGGCTGCGTCGTCGTACTCGAACGGAATCCGGTGGTTCTCGGCGATCCGCTTGCGGATGCGCGCGAGCTGGAGCCGCACGATATTGCCGAGCATCTCGTCGGACAGCGGGTAATACGGGATGACGACGAGTCGCCCAAGCAGCGCCGCCGGGAACACCTTGAGCAGCGGCTCGCGGAGCGCCTTCGCAATCGCGTCGGGCGCAGGCGTAAGCTCGGGATCGCGGCACATGCCCGCGATCAGATCGGAGCCGACGTTCGACGTGAGCAGGATGATCGTGTTCTTGAAATCGATGTAGCGACCTTCGCCATCCTCCATCCAGCCTTTGTCGAACACCTGGAAGAAGATCTCGTGCACGTCCGGATGTGCCTTCTCGACCTCGTCGAGCAGCACGACGCTGTAGGGCCGGCGGCGCACGGCTTCGGTGAGCACGCCCCCCTCGCCGTAGCCAACGTATCCGGGGGGCGCACCCTTGAGGGTCGACACCGTGTGCGCTTCCTGGAACTCGCTCATGTTGATCGCGATGACGTTCTGCTCGCCGCCGTAGAGCGATTCGGCGAGCGCGAGCGCCGTTTCCGTCTTGCCGACACCGGAAGGTCCGCACAGGAGGAAGACGCCGATCGGCTTGTTCGGATTGTCGAGCTTCGCGCGCGATGTCTGGATGCGGCGCGCGATCGTGTCGAGACCGTGGCGCTGGCCGATCACGCGTGCGTTAAGCGTGTCGGCCAGCTTCAGTACCGCCTCGATCTCGTTCTTGACCATCCGCCCGACCGGCACTCCCGTCCAGTCGGCCACGACCGAGGCGATCGCCTGTTCGTCGACCGACGGAAGGATCAGCGGTCGCTCGCCCTGCAGCGCCCGCAGCGTGCACTGCTTCTCCGCGAGGCGCGCAAGGAGATCCTCGCGGCTCGGCGCCGACGTCCCCGAAATCGCGACTGCATCCGAAGCGGCATTACCCCCGGCCGGCAACTGCGGTGGCGGCGCCGCATCAGTGGTTGCAAGCGCGGGCGCGGCCGCGCGCTCGATCGCCTGACTCGCCTGCTCGCTCGCGTTGCCGTTGGCTTCCACCGCAGCCGTCGACGAATCGCCGACGATGCCCGCACCCCGGGCGCGTAGCCGCGCGCGCAACGCCAGAATATCGTCGACCAGCGCCTTCTCGGCCTTCCAGCGCTCCTCGAGCGGCACCAGGCGCTCGCGCTCCACTGCGAGGCGCCGCGTAACGTCGCTCTTGCGTTCGGCGACAGGCTCGCCGATCGTCTCCTCGCGCTCGACGATGCGAAGCTCGGTCTCGAGCATCTCGATGCGCCGCAGCGCATCCTCGACTTCCGGCGGCGTCGCATGCTGGCTGACGGCGACGCGCGCGCACGCAGTGTCGACGAGGCTCACCGCCTTGTCGGGCAGCTGCCGTGCGGGAATGTAGCGGTGCGAAAGCCTAACCGCCGCGTCGAGCGCCGAATCGAGCAGTTGCACGCGATGGTGCTGCTCGAGCGTGCTCGCGACGCCGCGCAGCATCGCGATCGCGCGCTCTTCCGAAGGCTCGTGCACCTGCACGACCTGGAAGCGGCGCGTCAACGCCGGGTCTTTCTCGATGTACTTCTTGTACTCGGCCCACGTCGTCGCGCCGATCGTGCGCAGCGTGCCGCGCGCGAGCGCGGGCTTCAGCAGATTGGCGGCATCGCCGGTTCCGGCCGCTCCGCCGGCACCGATCAGCGTATGCACCTCGTCGATGAAGAGAATGATCGGCTTCGCACTCGCCTGCACCTCGTCGATCACCTGGCGCAACCGGTTCTCGAACTCGCCCTTCATGCTCGCTCCGGCCTGCAGCAGGCCGATGTCGAGCGTCAGCAGCGAGACCTCCTTGAGCGACGGCGGAATGTCGCCCTTCACGATGCGCTGCGCGAAACCTTCGACGACGGCGGTCTTGCCGACGCCCGCCTCGCCCGTCAGCAATGGGTTGTTCTGGCGCCGCCGCATGAGAATGTCGACGATCTGGCGGATTTCCTCGTCGCGTCCCGTCACCGGATCGAGCTCGCCGCGGCGGGCGCGCTCGGTAAGGTCGACCGCGTAGCGGCGCAGCGCCTCCTGCTTGCCCATGGCTGCAGCCGGCATCGCGCCGCTCGCCTCGCCCGGCGCTGCTCCGCCCGCCGCACCTTCGGCTCCGGCTTCGGCATCCTCCGGTGACCCCTTCACAATCGACGCCATCTCCGAGCCCAGCACGTCGGCCTCGATCTTCTGGAACTCGCGCGAGATCCCGTACAGCACGTTGCGAAGCGACGACGTCTTCAGCATGCCGAACAGCAGCGTGGCACTACGCACGCGCGTATCGCCGAACATGAGGCTCCCGTAAACCCAGCCGCGCTCGACGGCGTCCTCGATGTGCCCGGACAGGTCGCTGATCGACGTCGCGCCGCGCGGAAGCCGCTCGAGCGCATCCGTGAAATCCTGCGCGAGCCGCGCGGGCGCGAGCTCGAAGCGGCGCACGATGTGGTGCAGATCGCTGTCCTGATTCTGCAGCACCTGGTTCAGCCAGTGCGCGACCTCGACATAGGGATTTCCGCGCAGCTTGCAAACGACGGTCGCGCTCTCGAGCGCCTTGTAGAGCATGGGACCGAGCTTTCCGAACAGCGCAACGCGGCTGATTTCCGCCATGGTCACTCGCCTCAGGGACTCGAAGAAGATGCGCCAAGATGCGGACCGACCGTTCGTGCCCAGCGCTCGCAATCGAGCACGAGATCGTCCGCGTCGGAGCGCCGGTTGCCGGTGGCGAGCCACGTCGTCCATCCGAGGCGGCCATATCGACCGAGCGAAGCGTCGGGGACCGCGCGACGATCGAGCACGAGCCGTGCGTCCCACGCAAGCTCGACGCCGACGTAGTTGCGAACCCAGCCTACGAGTTGCGCGAAGCGTCGGCCCTCCGGCAGGAACTGCTCGTATTCGCGCAACGCGAGTGCGCCGAGCTCGACGCGGAAGCGCGACTGGCCATCCCAGACCGCATTCCCCGCGACCGCGGCTACTCCGAGGCGCGATCCATCGCCGTGCGCTCCCAGCCGCGTCCTCTGGTCAGCCGCGAGCCGGAGCCAATGACAGCAATATTCGACGATGCGAACCGGCACGCTGAAAAAGCCGCGCAGTGCCCCCGCGAGGCCCTCGGCATTCCGCGTCAGGCGTACCAAGTGGCCCGTGTTCGCGAACTTGGCGTGATCCGGAACGGCATCGCGACGCCGCTGCGCGCTCGATCCGATGCCGATCAGGCTCGCGACATACCGCGAGAAGCTGTCGTCGCCGGGACGGTCGAGGCTCGCCGTCGATTGCGCCTGTGCCCACGCCCGGTAGAACAGCAATATCAGCCGCTGATGGAAGATGTCGGCGAAGCACGCGAGCGTCGGATCGTCATGATTGCGCAGGCGATCGCGAACGAAGTCGGTCAGGTGGTTCGGCAGCGGCCCGTTCGGGCCGAACAGACCGAAGCTGTGAATGACGATCTTCGGTGGAACACCGGATCGTGCCCGACCGAGCCCGGCTATGGTCGCCGGCGCGAATGCGAGCGACGGTTCCTGCCCGACGCGCACCGGCTCGTCGTTCGGACGCGCGGCACGCCCGAGCGACGGCAGTTCCGGGTGCGCCGCGTCGATGCGTCGCAGGGCGTGAAAGAGATCGAAGCGAAACGGCGCGTCACCGAGCACCCGCCAGAACGAGTGCAGGCGCTCGACCGGACGCGAATCGTCCGCTTCGCGTTCGGCGGGGATCGGGTCGGCGACGTCGGTCATCGCGCTGCGTCAGGCGATCGGCCTGCAGCCGATGCGCGGCGCAAACGCGGCGATCCGCCCGCGCTGCAGCGTGCTCAGGACCGTTTGCGTGTACGTGTTGATCGCGACGTGGCGAGCGAAGAACCTCTCGAGGACACGTGCGAACACGAATGGACTGGATCCCGCAAACGCCGTCTCGTCGACGGTGAGGGCAATCTCCACGCCGCGGCCGAAGACGAGCGGACCGGACTGCGGGAGGCGGCGCGTGACGGGTGCGAGCGTTACACGCGCGACGCCGTCGACGTGGCTGCGTACGTCGTTCTCCGACAGTGCCGCATAAAGGCTCAGGAGCTCGCGCAGCGCGGCCGCACCCTGCTCCTCGCCCAAGTCGGTGAGCGCGAGGTAATTGAGCGACAGATGGCTGATGAGACGCCACGTGACGTCGCGCTCGGCGATGGCCGGCGCGGGACGGGATGGCCCACGCACGATTCGGATCCCGTCGACCGGTGCGGAAGCCGTGAGGTGGAAATCGGTGTCGCCGCCGACGGGCATCAGCAATGGCAGATCCCTGTTCGTGCAGAGCGTCTCGACCGAAAGCTGCGCAAGCTTCTCGGCAAACGGGCTTTCGTGCTGGTCGACGATCGACAGGTAAACCTCGCTGCCGATGTACCCGGTGCGCGGTCCGTTTCGGCGTACCGAGTCGGAGGCTACCCGGGGCTCCCGCCGCACCGAATAGTAGGCGCCGTATTCGCCTTCGTCGTCACCCAACGTCTGGTAGAACGGCTTGAAGACGCGCTCCTCGGTGACCCCGGCCGCAACGTGGCCCGCAACGCGCTGCACCGAATGCACTTCGTAATCGAGCGGCGCCGTGCGATCGGGCACGAGGTGATATTCGAAGCGCTGCCCGGTCACCGGAACGCGATCGGCGCGCTTGGGAAACAGATTGACGGCCGGCGTGCAGAACAGCGCGAGATGACTTTCGTCAACGACGCGCTCGAGATCGGTCGCGGCGACGTCGAACAACAGGCTGATCGTGATCTCTCCGGCGGTTTCGCCGACGAACGACCGCGCCAGGTCGGCCACGGAAAAGAAGAGATAGCGCACCGGAAACGCGAAATATTCGTGGAGCAGCCGATATCCGGCAAACGCATTGTTCGCGCATGGGAACATCGACCGTGCGTCGTCGAACGCGTCGGTGCTCAAGGCGCCCTCCGCGAGCCGGCGAACGTTCGTGCCGGCGTTCTGTCCTGCGGTGGTCACCACTCCCATGCAGCGCGCGAAGAGCAGCTCGTAGAGGCGCGTGGCCGTCTCGTCGGCACCCGAGAGGAAGAACGACAAGGTGTCGAGGGACAGCCGCGACAGCGGCATGCCCTCCGGCGTCTTCAGGGTGATCCGCAGCGCCGACTTGACCGTTCCTTCGGGAAGGAGCTTCGCAAGCGGGAGATCGGGCGGCGGACCCGAGAATCGTACGGTGGAAAGCGTGAGCGGCCACAGCGTCACATCCTGCGTCGTACGGAACTCGCAGATCGCATCCTCGCTGCGGATCGGCTCGCTTCGCAGCACGCTGTTTCGCGGCAGCGTGAATCCCGACACGAGATTGCCTTCGAACAGGCGCGGCTCGAGGCGCACGATTGCGACCGAGGGCGTCGGCGCGAGGTAGTTCGGATACGCGATCTCGAGCAGGCGCTGCGAGAAGCGCGGAAACTCCGCATCCATCTTGAGCTGCACGCGCGCGGTCAGGAAGCTCACGCCCTCGAGGAGGCGTTCGACGTAGGGATCGGCGATGTCGATCCCCGTCATGTTGAGCCGCGCGGCGACCTTCGGAAACTGCGCGGCAAACTCTCCCGCCATCTGCCGGAAGTAACCGAGCTCGCGGTTGTAGTAGTCGAGCAGCCGCGGATCCATCGTCAGCCGCCCTGGCTCTGGTCCTGCAGCACCACCTGGCCCGTCTCGAGGTCGATGTCGGAGCGCAGCAGGACTTCGAGCGGATAGGGCATCGACCACAACTCGCCGCGAATCGTGACCGATAGAACGTTGTGCTGGTCGAGCGCATTGCTGCCGGACGTCACCTGGACCTGGATCGAGTTGGGCAGGATGCGCGGCTCGAACTCGACGATGCCCCGGCGTATCGCGCCCTCGAGCTCCGAGCGATCGACGTTGGATGCGAGGCGTCCGGCGAGCGAAGGCAAGCCGAAGTTGATGACCGAGCGCGCCGCGTCGGAATAGGCCGAGAAATCGATCGAGGCCTCGAGGTTCGTCGCATTGAGAAGCCACTGCAGGTCGCGGAGAACGCCATCGCGATAGGCCTTTCGCGACAGCACGCGCGCCTGAAGCGGCTCCTTCCTGTGATCGGGCTCGAGATCGGTCAGTCGATCGAGCAGTACGGGCCACAGCCGGTCGGATACGGCGCCGCTCGGCGCCCCTTCTTCCCGCTTCTCGGGATCGGATCCTTCGACCGCCATCCGCAACCCTACGACGAGCCGGCGTCGATGCGGACGTCGCGCACGTCGAGCAACGCATATTCGGCCGCCTCGGTTGCGAACATTCGCTGCCCGAGCCCGGTGTAAGCATCCCCGCCCACGTCCACCCACTCGGTTCGCCGCCCGAGCTTGACGTCGTCGACGTCTGCCGCCTCCGTGCCCGCGTAGCGCGCCGGTATCAGCGCAACGTGCTCACCGCCATTGGTCAGCGTCAGGTGCGCCGACGCCCATACGAGGTCGCGCAGATCGGAGGGCGGATCGATCCTGAGGGCGCGCACGCGAGCGAACGGGATCCAGTAGTATTGGCCGTTGACGATCGCCTCGCAGGTCGGACCGAGCCGCGAATCGGCATCGGCGATCCATTCGAAGTCGACGCCGTCGATCGATCCTGGCGTCGTGGGTGCCGCGTCGAAAGCAGACTCGCGCAACTCGCGCGCACCGGCGGCATCGCCGGCGGCGAGACGTTGCAGCGCCTGGACCAGCAGCCCCATCCATTCGAAAGGCTCGCCGAGGAACTGCGGCGCGCGCTTGCCGGCGAACACATCGGCGCGCAGCAGCTCGCAGCGAATCGCCTCGCGATAGGTCTGCGCCATCGGCAGCGCTTTCGCCGACAGCTGCGCGCAAACCTGCAGCTGCTCCAACGCACGCTTCCACTGTCCCAGCAGCAGCAGCAGCTGGAACAGGTAAGTGCGGAGGTTGGGGTCTGCCGGCGCGGCGCGCACCTCCTTCTGCACGCGAGCGAGTTCGTCGGACAGCGATCCGTCGAGTCGTTGCGCGAACCTTCCCTTCGCATCCATCGTTATCGATGTCGCGGATGACGATGCCGGCAGTCGGTCGCGCGGAGCGAAGGATGCCGCTCCGCGCAGAAGTCACGCCGCTTCGCGGTGCCCTGCGGCAACCCGGCGGACGCGGCGAGAGCGACTCGACGTGCTACTGGCTCGCCTTGATGTCCCACTGCTTGTCGACCGAGCCGCCACCGCCACCCTTCTCCGTCTGCGGGACGTACGACGTCTTGAGCTTGCTTCCCTGGAACGAGTACGACGCGATGACGTCGGCCCCCTGGGAGCCCTGGAGGCTCACGTTCGTCACGAGCACCTCGTTCAACTCGACCTTCAGGTAGGTGAGCGGGGAGCCACCCGCTTTCACCGCGTGGCATTCGATCTTGGAGAGGTGATCGCCCTTCGCGCACTTGTCGAGCAGCGTCGGGTACGCCTTGTCGATCTTCACCGTCGCCTGCAAATCGTGGAACGTCGCCTTCCCGGCGCCACCGCCGCCACCGCGATCCAGCGCGTGCGGCTGCGTCGCACCCCAGCTGAAGGACTCCACATCGATCCAGTCCTTGTGCTGCGAATCCTTCGACTCGCCGTCCACGCCGTCGACCTTCAAATACAGTGCTATTGCCATGCTTCGACTCCCTTTCGAGATTGCGAGGGCGGCACGACTTCGCGACGCGCTTGCGCCGAGCCGCTCTTCGACCGGCTACTGCAAAGAATGGAAGCGGGTCGTTAGCTCGCGGCCTGCTTCTCGCCCTTGACCGATGGCAGCTTCGAAACCAGTCGCAGGGATACGGTCAATCCCTCGAGCTGATAGTGCGGCCGCAGGAACATCTTCGAAGTGTAGTAGCCCGGATTGCCCTCCACTTCCTCGACAACCACCTCGGCGGCGGCAAGGGGTTTCATCGCCTTGATGTCCTGCGAAGAGTTTTTCGGATCCCCGTCGACGTAATTCACGATCCAGTCGTTCAGGTAGCGCTCCATGTCGGCGCGCTCGCGGAACGTGCCAATCTTGTCGCGCACGATGCACTTCAGGTAATGCGCGAAGCGATTGCAGGCGAACAGGTACGGCAGGCGCGCCGACAGGTTCGCATTCGCCGTTGCGTCGGGGTCGTAGTATTCGGACGGCTTTTGCAGCGACTGCGCGCCGATGAACGCCGCGTTGTCGGTGTTCTTGCGATGCAGTAGCGGCATGAACCCGTTCTTCGCAAGCTCCGCCTCGCGCCGGTCGCCGATGGCGATCTCGGTCGGGCACTTCATGTCCGTGCCACCATCGTCGGTCGGGAACGTATGCACGGGCAAGTCCTCGACGACACCCCCGCCCTCGACGCCGCGGATCGACGTGCACCAGCCGAAATACTTGAACGAGCGGTTGATGTTCACCGCCATCGCGTAGGCGGAGTTCGCCCACGTGAAGCGCGAGTGGTTCGCGCCGTCGGTGTCTTCCTCGAACTCGAACTCGTCGACCGGATTGGTTCTTGCGCCGTAGGGCTGGCGGGCGAGGAAGCGCGGCATCGCGAGGCCGATGTAGCGCGCGTCGTCCGATTCGCGCAGGCTTCGCCATGGCGCGTACTCGGTGTTCGTGAAGATCTTCGTCAGGTCGCGCGGGTTCGCGAGCTCCTGCCACGAGTCCATCTGCATCACCGACGGAGCCGCGGCGGCGATGAACGGGCAATGGCTCGCCGACGCGATCTTCGCCATCTCGCCCAGCATCTCCACGTCGGGCGGGCTATGGTCGAAATAGTAATCGCCGACCAGGCATCCGTACGGCGTGCCGCCGAGCACGTCGTACTCGGCCTCGTACACCTTCTTGAACATCGGGCTCTGGTCCCACCCGACCCCCTTGTAGCGTCGCAGCGTCCGGTGCAGCTCCTTCTTCGAGATGTTCATCACCCGGATCTTGAGCATCTCGTCGGTCTCGGTGTTGTTGACGAGATACGAGAGGCCGCGCCACGCGCTTTCGAGCTGCTGGTACTCCGGATGATGGATGATCAGGTTGATCTGCTCGGACAGCTTGCGGTCGATCTCGGCGATGATCGCCTGCACGGTCTTGTACGCGTCGGGCGATATGCTCACGCTCGACGCGAGCGCCTGCTCGGCGAGCGTGCGCACCGCCGTTTCGACGGCCTCCCGCGCCTGGTCCGTCTTCGGCTTGAACTCCTTCTGGAGCAGCGTCGAAAGATCGCTGGTCTCGAGCGCCTGCGCTTGACCTTCGGTTCGTCCCTGTGTGGTCACTGCCATGATCGATGCTCCGATGAGATCAGGATGAAGACTTCGGCGCTGCGCCGCCTGCCGGATTCGCACCCGGTGCATTCGGAACCGCGGCGAGCGTCTTGAGCAGGGTCGGATCCTGCAGCACTTTTCCAATCAGCTCCTCGGCGCCGGTCTTCCCATCCATGTACGTGAGAAGGTTCGCGAGCTGCGTCCGCGCCTCGAGCAGCTGGTTGAGCGCACCGACCTTCTTCGCGATCGCCGCGGGCGAGAAATCGTCCATGCTCTCGAACGTGATGTCGACGTTCAGGTTGCCCTGGCCGGTCAGCGTATTGGGTACCTGGAATGCCACGCGCGGCTTCATCGCCTTGAGCCGCGCGTCGAAGTTGTCGATGTCGATATCGAGGAACTTGCGGTCGGCGACGTCGGGCAGGGCGTCCGCCGGCTTGCCCGACAGATCGGCCATCACGCCCATCAGGAAGGGCAACTGGATCTTTTTCTCGGACCCGTAGATTTCGACGTCGTATTCGATCTGCACGCGGGGCGCACGGTTGCGCGCGATGAACTTCTGCCCACTCTTTCCCTTCGCGACCATCGATCTCTCCTTCCTCGCTGTGACCGCCGGCACGGAAGCCGGTGGCCGATGTAGCCTGTGCTGCGTTACGCCTCTCCCGACTTGATCCCCGCGATAGCCTCGATCTGCGCGACGCTGTCCGGCGCCATGTCGCGCATGATATCCATAAAGCCGGAGCCGATGAGCCGCTGCGCACGCCGGATCAACAGCGGCGCCGGGTTCGACGGCTCGCTTCGCATGAGAAACTCGCAGACCGCATCGAGGGCGCGAAGGGCATCCTGCCGGGTCTGCAGCAAGCCGAGGCTTGCGCTGCCCACACTGGCATCGCCGGCGGCGGCGCTTTCGGGAGGTGCGTCGCCGCCGTGCTGCGGCGACACAACGAGCCGGCCGAGCGTCTCCAGTAGCGTGCGCGCCGTCTGCAGGTCCGGGGCATCGACCGATCCCATCCGTTCGACGGCGAGGAGCTGGATTGCCCGGCAATGCTCGAGTGCCTGGGGAACGGCGGCAAGACCGATCGCATCGTTGCGTTCGACCGCGGTCCTGACCGCTTGCATCAGCTGCGCCTCCGTCATTCCGGATGCAGCCGGATCGCGCTTGAGAATCCCCTCCGCCGTACGCACGCTGATCGCGCCCACCGGCGTCGAAATGAGGCTCGCTGCGCGCAGGTCGCGCAAAAGCCCGGCTTCGTCGGCGAAACCGGACAATGCGTTGGCACGCATGACCGGATCGGCCTCGCCGTCGAACGTGAGCCTCGGGTGGGCTTCATCCCAGTGGGCCTCGAGGAGGCGTCTCGCAAGCTCGATTCCCCGGGTGAACCCGGGAAGCCCGTCGATTCTCGTCAGGGCACGCGTCAGCAGCAGCGCCGCACGCAGGTCCTTCGTCCTGCGCAGCAATTCGCCCGACCGCTCGAGCACGACCTTCCAGTCCGGGTCCTCGGCCGGAATGATCGTGTCGCCGTACTGCTGCTCCGGCTTGCCGGCAGCCGCATTCATCAACGACATGAACGACTCGTCGTACTCGAGGTTCGGGCCGCAGGGCGGCTCGACGTCGGTATCGCGAAGCCATTCGTCGAGGTTCATCGCATCCATGCCGCGCCTACTGACATCCGATGTGGCGGGTCGATACTCTAGCCCTTCACAATCGTCGCGTCACCACCCCGGCCAAGCCGACTATTCCCGAAACCGCAGCGGAACCTCGGTGGAGCCAGCAGCCGTCACGTCGACCTCCTTCTGAATCACCGGCGGGGTTTCCTGGTCGTTGCGGGCCTCGATCCGATGCTTTCCCGGCGAAAGCTGGACCTCGCGCGATGGCGGACTGGGTCCTATCAACGCGCCGTCGATATAGACGTATCCGAACGGCTGCACGCGAATACGGACCGTTCCCTTGGAAGCGGCGGAAGCGGGAGCGTTGTTCGCGGCCGCGGGGATTGCCGCTCGCTGTGCCGATGCCGCGGGGTCCGCCGTTGATGGCGCCGGCGCGGACTTCGCGACCGTCGTCGATGACGCGCCGACTCCGGGCGGCGCGGGCTCCGCTTCGCGCGCATTTTCGCGCGACTCCCGCATGAGCTGCTGAATGCGAACCGCGGCGTCCTGTGCATGCGGCGACTGCGGGAACCGACGGCGAAACGAGGTCAGGTCGTCGATGCTGTTCGTATTCCGAATGGCCGCCCATCGCCGCTCGTCGTCCGGCACAGGAGGCGGGCTCGAGCGCGAAGGCGACGGCGCTTCCTGCGTCTTCGCCGGCGCAGCGCTGCGATCGTTCAGTGGCGCCTCGCGAGCGTCGGGCGTTCCCGGTGATCGCGAGCGCGCCGGCGTCGACATGGACGATGGCTCGGAAGCGGGCGATGCGGCGGCCAGCGGCGGCGATGGCTTCGATTGCGCCGTCATGCGCGTTTCCGCCGGCGTCGTCGCCTGCGTCGTAGACGACGCTGCGGGCGTCGCCGATTGCGGCGCCTGCGCCGTATCCCGAGGAGACGCCGCGCCATCCGTTTTGGCAACGACGGGCACCTCGGTGAACGGGCGTGCAACGAGCAGCCACGTGACGACCGCGACAACCGCGACGGCGCCGACGATCAGCGCCAAACGTGCCGTCTGCGGTCTCGATGCGGAGAGGCGGGCTCCCTCGTCGGGCGCTGGCAGCGTGGCCGGCAGCGGCGTGAGCGCGTCTCCGGACCCGGACCCCGCGATCCCCTCTGAGGTCGCCGGCGTTGCGTCCTCGGGTTGCCGCCGCGTTCGTTGGAGCCCGGGCACGACGATCGTGCGGTCGGACTCTGCAGCAACATCGCCGCCCGCGCCGCCGTGAGCGGCAGCGACGTCAGGAGTCTTGTGCGGCGGCGCTTGCTCGTCGCGCTCACCCGTTTTGTGCGATACATCGGCCGGGAGTCCAGCTCGGTGCGTGCGCGCGATCGACCGCTCGTCGACGCCGAGCATCTTGCGCCAGGCGGTGACCGATTGGGGACGCGCTTCCGGCCGCACGGCGAGGCCGCGATCGATGCCCGACAGGAATGCAGGATCGAAGCCGCCCAGGTTCCGTGCAGCGAGAGGCTCGAGCGGATCCTTGATGACGCGCGCGACCGCCGTCGGCGGTGGCTTGCCGATGATCGCCCAGTAGAGCACCGCCGAAAGCGCATACAGGTCGGTCCAGGGACCCTGCTTGAGGTCAGTCTCCTCCGCGTATTGCTCGATCGGCGCATAGCCCGGCTTCAGGATGACCGTGAACGCCTGCGTCATGTCGCCGATGGTTCGACGCGCGGCGCCGAAATCGAGAAGCACGGGTTCCCCGTTGTCGAGGATCTGGATGTTGTCGGGTGCGATGTCGCGATGAAAGCAGCGATGATCGTGCAGCAGCGTGAGCGCGTCGAGCAGCGGCACGAGCAACCGCTTGAGCCACGCTTCATTCGCCTGCTCCGGATGCTCGCGCAGGATGTCCTTGAGCGTGCGTCCCTCGTAGTACGGCATCGCCATGTACGCGGTGCCGTTGGCTTCCCAGAAGCGGTAGACCTTGACGAGCGCAGGATGATCGAACTGTGCGAGCAGACGCGCTTCGTTGATGAAGCTGCGCAGGCCCGCCTCGAACGTCTGCTGATGCTGGGCGGACCGCACCGCCACCGTCTGATCGCCGCGTCGGCTCGCGAGCTGGCTCGGGATGTACTCCTTGAGCGCAATCGATCGGTGCAGTATGTGGTCGAACGCCAGATAGACGATGCTGAAGCCGCCTTCGCCGACCACGCGGGTGATCTCGAATTCGTTGATGCGCGTCGCGATCGGCAACGCGTTGCTCGCGAGCACCGGCACGGTGCCGGACTTGGCGTTCGCGCCGGGTGTGGTCACCTGGCCTGGCATGTCTCGCCGAAAAGCGTTGCGAAAAGGTTCGCGTCGAGAGGACCCTCGTGGACGAAGCCGGCGCTCGTGCGGCTCGCGCCGGTCCACCAGTAGCTGGTCGTTCCGGACGAGTCGAAGCGATGCGCGAGGTCGAGCCATGGAAACGCGGTCTGCGCGTTCAGCGGCACCGTGGCCAGATCGGCGCTTTCGATCGCGAGATCGTCGAGCATGCTGGCGATGTCCTCGCTCTCGTGCCGCGAATCCGCGCTTACGATACGCGAAGCGATCGCGTTCAGCTGCCGGTCGAAATCGTCGCCGCGCAACGTGCGAAGCGACTGCTCGACAAGGCCCGACAGGTCCTCGGCGGCTTGCGGCAGCGAGGCCATCCATCCATCCGGGTCCTCGGGGAGCGGCGCGACGACGCAAAAGGGGAAGCTGCGGCCGACGCGGTCGCGGCTTGCCGCGACGACCGCGAGGCACGGAACCGCGGCGATCATCTGCGACGGCAGCAGCGCCCGCCACACGGGCGCCTTCGCATAGTGCATTTGCCACGTGTCCGGCATGCGCTCGCGCAGCGCGGTCATACCCGACTGGAACCAGCGATCGAGCTCCGCAATGACCGGTCGCGCCAAGCGGCGCGAGACGAAGTCGCCGGCCGCCGGACTCTTGCCGTACCAGCCGACCGCGACCGCGTGATGGTTGGCGTCGTTCATGACTTGGGCGGGCAACGGAACTGCTCGAGCGCCGGCAGCTGCAGCGGGTTTTCAACGCTTTGCGCGACGACGTCGAATTCGGCGGGATGGCCGCCGACCGTGAACGTCGCGCGCATCGCCTCCGGACGATCGGTCGCAGACAAGCGCGCGTGACGGAACAGACGATGCAACGCCCATGTTCCGCTCGCCTCGATCGCACCTCCGGAATCCGGCACCGCGGAAAGGCGTACCGAATGCGCGCCGGTCGACGCAGGCCAGCGAATCGTTCGCGGGCCCGGAGACGCTGTCGAAAAATTCAGCGTTTGACCGTCGACTGCGAGCACGACCTCCTTGATCGAGGGATCGAGCGTGCGCAGGCGAAGGTCGATCTGGAACGATGCTTCGCCACTTCCGTTCGCGAAGAACGCATCCCGAATCTGCGCGGCCTGCATGAATGCGGCGAGGCCCGGAATCGACGTGACCCCACTGCCCTCGCGCAGCTTCCACGGCCGCGTCGACATGTTGACCTTGTCCGCGAGATTCTTCTGGAAGTATTCGTCGAAGATGCCGTTCGGCCGGAAGAGCGCCGCGAAGTCGGCGGCGCCGACGTCGGTCGACGAATCGCGGAAGAATGGATAGCGGCCGTCGACCCGGCGATGACACGCATCGCCGACCGCACCGCCGATGCTCGCGGCAATCGTGCTCTTCGCAATCTCGACAGCCTGTCCCGACCCCGCGCCGGCGAGCGTGAGCAGCATGCGCCGGATCGGCTCGGGATCCGTCGAGGTCTGCGCGCGCACGATCGTCTCGCGATCCGGTGGTGTCAGGTTCCCGTCGCGCGCGCTTTGCAGGCGCACGAAGTAGTCGGACAGCGCGCGGAACGTCGCAAGGGTGTCGTCGATAGGCGGCTTCCCCTGCGCGGGTTGTGCGACGAGCCTGCGCAGGTCGGCGAATTGCGCATCGACGATCTGCTCCGGCTTGTCGGCACGCGGTGTGCTGCCGGCGGCAGCGTTCAGATCGATCGACGTTCGGCTGCGCGCGATCTCCTTGCCCTTGTTGACGATCGCGCCCGCGGCGCTCTGCACGATCGAATCGCCGCCCGTCTTGTCGGGCGAAAGCGTCGTCTCGCGGACGATCGCGCGGATCAGAACGGGCAGTGGCGAATCGGGACCCGCGAGGATCCGTGTGACGCGAATGCTGTCGGCGAGCGTGGGCGTCGGACGCAGCTCGATGTCGTCGACGAACCTCTTCCATTCGGCGACGTAGTCGTACATGTAGAGGTCGCGGACCTCGCGGGCGAGGCGCGCGTCGAAGCGGTCGCGCAACGCGCTCGTCCGTTGCGCAATGCCGGCCCCCGCGGCGCTTTCTCCAAGGACCCAGGCTTCCTCGCCGCCCATCGACAGCGCGAGCTTGTCAACCTCCTTGCTGAAGCCGTCGTGGTAGCCGTTGAACGTGAACAGTCCCGGCACCCCGCGGAGCTCCGTCTCGCCGCTCGCGCGCCTGAATACCTGCGTGCCCTTGTCGCCCGAATTCTCGGAGAGCTTGAAATCGGGGAAAGCTCGGTTGGCGAGCTCCGCCTTGATCCTCCGGTAGACGCGCTGCGCGGGTGCGACACGGGCGAGATGCTCGCGCGCCTCGCGCACGAGCGCGTCGTCGATGACGTACGGCGACGATACCGGCTGGGCGTCGAGGAGACCGTGCAGATGCCGCGCAATCGCCTCGCGTACGTCCTTGCGGGTGCTCGACGCCACGTCGTATTCGTCGGTCAGGTCGAGCGTCAACGAGGCGACGAGGGCCTTGGCGTCGTAATGGTCGGCGTCGTGGAGCATCAGGTAGTCCTTGAGCCGGCGATAGACGAGCCCGAGGTCGTCGCGATCGACCGCCTCCTGAAGCGACGCCTCGGCATAGCGCGCGACGCGTGGCAGGAAGGCTTCGGTCAGCAACTGTCGATAGGTCGCATCGGCCGCCGCATCGAGCCCGCTTCCCTGGTACAGACCGAAACGCCACGCGAGCGGCGGCGCGTCGACGGCGAATGCCTCCGGATCCGCGACTCGGCGCGTTTCGTCGAGAAGCGGCACGACGGCCGGCGGACGCTCGTCGGGCACCGATTTCGAGGCACTCTCGTGCAACGCCGCAACTCGCGTCGCCACGCGCGCGAGATAGTCCTTGTTGTGACGATAGCTGGTCGTCCAGCCGACCACCAGTACGGCGAGCGTCGCTGCGACCGCGCCATAGCCTGCCACTCGCAGCATGTTGAGCGTACGCTCGCGGCGCCAATCCCGGCCCGCGAGATGCGACTCGGAGAAGATGACGCGCTCGAGCAGGGTTTGCAGGAAGTAGCTCTTGCCGGTCGAGCGCGCAACCGGCGAGTCGACGCGTGCGTCCACCTTGAACTTCCGCTCGAGCGCGCCGAGGACCCGATCGAACGGTGTCCCTTCCTGGGTGCCGCTCGTGAAGTAGATGCCGCGCATGAGCGGCGCGTCCCGAAACTTCGACTGCGTGAAGAGAGGCGCCAGGAACTGCTCGAGCACATCTTGAAGCACCGCGAATTCCTGCGGGAACGCATAGGCGAGCGCGCGGCCCTTGAGGTCTCGTTTCGCGAGAAGGAGATCGGGCACCCCGCTGTAAAGCCTTCGCGTGAGAAGCTCGAATTCGCTGCGAAACGCCGAGGCGAAATCGTGGCCCGCGTCCCCTTCGGCGCGATACGGAAAGGTGAAACCCCAAACCTGCGCGCGCTCGTCGCGCGACAGCGATTCGAAATAATCGGTGAAGCCGCCGATCAGGTCGACCTTCGTGATCAACACGTAGACCGGAAACTGGATCCGCAATCCGCTTCGCAATTCCTCGAGGCGCTGCCTCAGCATCGACACGTGCACGAGGCGCTCGGCCGGCGTCTGCGAGAGCAGATCCGTGACGCTGACCGTCAGCAGCACGCCGTTGATCGGCTGCCGCGGTCGAAACTGCCGCAGCAGCTTGAGAAAGCCATCCCACTCCGCCTTGTCGGCGGCCTCGTTGCTGTCCTGGCTCGTGTAGCGACCTGCCGTGTCGATCAGCACCGCGTCGTTCGTGAACCACCAGTCGCAGTTGCGCGTGCCCCCGACGCCGCGTATCGCAGCCTTGCCGAACTGCTCGGCGAGCGGGAACTGCAGACCGGAATTGACGAGCGCCGTCGTCTTGCCCGATCCGGGCGACCCGACGAAGATGTACCACGGAAGTTGATAGACGTACTGTCCGCCGAATTGCGCGACAGCGCTTGGGGCATTGCCGCGCAGCTTCGCGTTCTTGAGTACGTTAACCGCCGATTCGAAGCGCTTGCGCAGTTCCTCCACCTCTTCCGCGCCTTGCGCGGGCGCGGCGTCCGTCGACGCCTTGGCGATGTGGCTGAGCAGGCGCGCATTGAGGTCCTTCTCCCGCCACCAACGGATCGCTAGCCAGAGCACGTACAGCGCGAACAGGGCGCCGATGAGCGTCCACTGCGCAACGTCCGTGGCGAGCGGCCTCGTCTCGCCGAATGCGACGATCGCGCCGCGCCACCAGATGAGGAAGGCTACGAGCACGAGCCCGACGAACGCCCAGAACGGCCTGCTTCGCAGCAATGCGCCGAGACGCTTCATCGCGGTGAGTTGATCTGCCGCTCGATTTCGGCCGGCGCGAGCTCGAGCGTGATCTCGACCCGTCGGTTCCGCGCACGGCTTGCGGCGTCCGTATTGGGCACGACGGGATCGGCCTCGCCTCGCCCTTCGGCCCGCGTGCGCCCGTTGCGCTTCATGTTCTGCTCGAGCAGGCGCATCACGCTGTCGGCTCGCGCCTGCGACAGGTCGACGTTCGACTGAAAGCGCCGCGTGTTGATGCGCACGTCGTCGGTGTAGCCACGCACGACGACGGCACCGTTCACTTCGTCGAGCGCGGCCGCGACGCGTCGCAGCGTCGGCACGAAACCGGGCTTGATGTCAGGCGATCCCGAATCGAACAGCGTCTCGCCGAGCAGCGTCACCTTGCTGTAGGTCGGCTCGTCGGCGACCTCGACGAGATGCTGATCGATCTCGGGTTGCAGAAACTTGCGAAGGCGCGCGGGTGGTGACGGCGGCGCCTTCAACGGCGCGGGCGGCGGCGGCAGCTTGATCGAATAGATCGATGCGACGACGGGATCGGACCGCACGGCGAGCCGCGCATGGAACCAGTAATAGATGCCTGCGGCGAGCACGAGCGCGAGCAAACCGACGATCCAGAATGGAACGAGGCGAAGGCCGCGACGCCCGGCGTCGGCCGCGCCCTGCCAATGGAGCGCGAGCGGGCGCTCGGTTTCGCCACGCGCGGTACGGATGATGTCGGTCAGGCGCTGACGCAACGTCTCGAGCTGCGAACGGCCGTTGTCGACGATCCGATAGCGCCCCTCGAAACCGAGTCCGAGGCAGGCGTTCATCAGCTCGAGCAGCTCGATGTGCTGCTGCGGATTCTGGGCGAGCCGCGACAACAGCTGGAAGAACTTCTCGCCGCCCCACGCCTCGTTATGGAACGTGACGAGCAGACTGTTCTTGCTCCAGACGCCGGAGCCTCCCCACGGCGTTTGCGCGACCGTCTCGTCGAGCGCCGTGCACAGGCAATAGCGCGCACCGATGATCGTCTCGTTGCGGATACCGGCCTGCTTCGCCCGTGCCTCGAACAGATGCACCTGCGCGATCAGGAACTCGCGCAATGCCGCGGGATCGGGATGCATTGGCGTCGCGCGAAGCTGCGCAATGAGGTTCAGCAGCGGATTGGCGGCGGCCAGAAGTGGCGTGGCGCCGTGTACGAATTCCTCCGCATCCGACACGGCGGCGCGCGGATCGACAGCCGCGAGAATGTCGAGGGCGGCGGGATCGTTGGCCATGGCGATACCCGGCGAACGCTAGCGGCGGATCGCCCAGAATTCGAGCGCCAGCTCGGGAAATTCGCCAGCGATATGCATGCCCATGCCGCCCGAGCGGTCGAGCTGCTTCCAAAGCTCGTGCGTCGTATCGAGCTCGAAGTAGTTGTAGCCTGCATTGTAGGGAAGCTGCCGGGGTGCGACAGGAAGGGGTCGCAGGCCAACGCCGGGCAGGTGCAGATTGACGAGATCGCGCAATTTCTCGACGGGACCGATCTTTACCTGTGCAGGGAAACGTGTCCGCACCACTTCGGGCGGCACCGCCGCCGAAACCGCGAGCACGAACGAGGCGCTGCGTACCAGGTCCGGCGACGGCATGATCGCAACGCGCACCCCGTGGCTGCGGTCCTGCAGCTCGATCGGTATCACGCCCTGCTCCAACACCATCGACAGCGACGTGCGCAGGTCGGCCATCAGCGGTGCGAAGCACTGCGTCAGGTTGTCATGATCGTAGTCGGGATAGTCGCCGGGACGCCGGTTCGGTTTCGTGTGGGTGCAAAGGTCGCCCGCGAGCTGAAGCAGCCCGGCGAACAGACGCTCGGGGTGCAAGGTCTGCACGCTCGTCCAGTGCCGCACGACCGGCTCCCAGCGGTTGACGAGCTCGAGCATCAGGAAGTCGCCGACCTCGGAAATGCCGCCTTTTCCCGGGTGCGCGAGGCGCGCCGCAAGTGCTTCTCCGCGCTGATGGAGAAGTCCGAGGAGCTCGCGCGTGAAATTGCCGAGCACGCCGTGAAGGCCCGAAGCCAGGATGGGCGGAATGAACGCACGATCGAGCACGACCTGGTTGTCCGGCCGTCGTTCGACGATCCGTGCGCACTTGACCCCGATCGAAGCGTCGGTCATGTCGCTCTGCCGAACGAGGCGCAAACGCATCTCGCCGAGCTGTACGATCGCCGGCTCGCCGCCGGTCGAGTTCACGTCCGGCACTTCGCTTTCGATGACGCGAAACCGCGCGAGCGAGCGCGCGTCGTCGGCGAAGGTCACGGCTTCTGCCTGTTGGCGCGCAAGCGGAATCGAAAGGTAAACGAGCTGGTCTTTGTCGGTCGCCGCGATCTCGAGGGGCTCGGGCGCCCCGCCGTGCGCGGGCACGTGAAACGGCGTTCCATCGGGCAGGATTCCCTGCGCGGACGCAATGGCGACGCGCCCCAGCGCCAGCGCGTCATCGTCGAGCCGAAGTTCCCGAAAGCCCCAGAAAAAGGCTTCCATGGGCAAGGCCCGGCTGTGTGCATAGAACTCGAAGAAGCGCTCCTGCTGCTGGAAGTGCTGGGGCCGGAGGAACATCCCCTCGGACCATACGACCTTGCTGCTCCACGCCATGCCCGCACTCCTCGGTCGCCTCACATCGTCGCGCCACCGGCCTGCCGCGTCGGCGCGGCGGGTGGCAGGGTAGGCGCACCGTGCCGTTGGGCGCCACCCGAGCGTAGTGTGCCAAGTCTGCGAGCGTCAGGGAATACGCGATTGCCGGCGCGACCACGCGCACGTCCCTCATCCCATCGCCGGGCCGGCGCCCGAGCCTTCCCGCTCGGCCGGCCGCGGAGTATCGTGCGAAGCGCTGGTCCCCAGCAGGCGCAGGCATTTGCCTGGCGGTTTCCGAGGAGAAGGAGCATGAGCTCCAATACGTTGAGCTATTCCATCGCGACCGAGACGCTGAGCGGGACGATCGGAATCACGACGTTCCTCGTTCGCGCGTGGTCGGGCGGTCGACGCGGCGCGAAGGGTCCGGGCGCGCAAAGCACTCCCCGGAGCTACGACGTATTCCGAAAGGAAGACCACGGCAAAGGCGTCCACGGCGGTCCCATTCCACCGGGAATCTATCTCTGCCGATACGTCGCCAACCACGCAAAGTTTCACGAGTGTATTTTCCTGGCACAGACACTGACATCACTGTTCAGGGTCGACGCGAACGCGACCATACGCTTTTACGGCCGTGACGCGTTTTACATTCACGGCAGAGGACCGCATGGCAGCGACGGATGCATCGTCCCTGAAAACGAGGCGGTGCGATTACAGCTGAACAAGTCGGTGAAAAACTCCCAGGGAACCGTAATGCTGCAGGTCGTCGATCCGGGATTCCCGCTTCCTGCAACCGGCATTCGTGGAAGGGCGGTCGCATAAGGTCCAGGGCGGCATGCCGTCGTCCCTTCTGGCCGTCCACATCGCGGCGCGTGGCCTCCGTTGCCCCGCGGCGTCCCGTAGATCGTCGAACGGCGCGGAAACCGATCGCGCGGGGCTAGACGCGCCTGGCCAACGCTTCGGCGGCACCGATGTAACGAGCAGGGGTCAGCGCCAACAGGCGCTGCACCGCCTCGACCGGCAGCGGAAGCCTTTCAACGAAGGCGCGCATCAGCTCCGGCGTCATGTCGCTCTTGCCGCGCGTCAACGCCTTGAGCTGTTCGTACGGTTCCGGCAAGTTGTAACGTCGCATGACCGTCTGGACCGCTTCCGCGAGCACCTCCCAGTTGGAATCGAGGTCGCGCGCCATTTGATCGCGGTTGGCGTCGAGCTTGCAAAGCCCCTGCAGCAGCGCGGCGTAGCCGATTTGCGCGTGGGCGATCGCGACACCCAGGTTGCGCAGCACCGTCGAGTCCGAGAGGTCGCGTTGCCAGCGCGACACGGGAAGCTTTTCCGCGAAATGGCGCAGCAGCGCATTGGCGACACCGAGATTGCCTTCGGAATTCTCGAAGTCGATCGGGTTGACCTTGTGGGGCATCGTCGACGAGCCCACCTCGTTTTCTCGCACCCGTTGTCGAAAGTAGCCGATCGACACATAGCCCCATAGGTCACGATCGAGATCGACGAGGATCGTGTTCATGCGGGCGAGCGCGTCGCAGTACTCGGCAATGCCGTCGTGGGGCTCGATCTGCGTGGTGAACGGATTGAACTCGAGGCCGAGGCCCACGACGGTCTTCGCCGCAAGCCTCTCCCAATCGACGTCGGGATACGCGGCCAGGTGCGCGTTGTAGTTGCCGACGGCGCCGTTCATCTTGCCCTTGATGGGCACTCTCGAGAACCCTTCGATCTGCCGCTCGAGCCGGGCGAAGACGTTCGCGAGCTCCTTGCCGAGCGTGGTCGGCGTGGCAGGTTGCCCGTGCGTACGCGCCAACATCGGCCAGTCGGCGTAACCGTCCGCCATCTCGCGCAAATACGAAGCGATCTCCTCGAGCATCGGCAGCAGCACCGTCCGGCGGGCATTTGCCAGCGCCATGCCATAGGCGACGTTGTTGATGTCTTCGGATGTGCAGGCGAAATGGATGAACTCGGAAACGGCCGCGACTTCGGGCACGCTTGCAATGCGCGCCTTCAGCCAGTACTCGACCGCCTTGACGTCGTGGTTCGTCGTGCGCTCGATCTCCTTGACGCGCGCTGCATCGTTCGTCGAGAACGACGCGCCGATCTCGGCAAGCTGTCGCGTCGCCGAGTCGGAGAACGGCGGCACCTCGCGGATCGCGGGCTCGTCGGCGAGCGCCGAAAGCCACGCGATCTCGACCCGCACGCGATCGCGGATCAGCGCGAATTCGCTGAAGCAGTCGCGCAGCGCAGCGACCTTTTCCGCATACCGGCCGTCGAGCGGCGACAGCGCGGTCAGGCGAGCGTTTTGCGATGCGTCCATGGCCCTCGGCATCGAGTTTAGCATGCACCGATGCTATAATTCCGGGCCATTTCGGGCGCCCCCTTTGCAGCTTTCGTGCTGAAACTCATCGCTTCGAAACCCAGTCCGTATGCGCGCAAGGTGCGCATCGCGCTCGCAGAAAAGAAGATCGAGTACCAACTGGTCGAGTCGTCGGGCGGCGAGCCCGGCAATCCGCTGCACGCATGGAATCCGCTCGGCAAGCTGCCGGTGCTGATTCTCGACGACGGCACGCATCTCTACGATTCGCGCGTCATCGTCGAATACATCGATCTCGTGAGTCCCGTCTCGCGGCTCATTCCCGAGCCCGCGCGCCAGCGAATCGCCGTCAAGAAATGGGAGGCGCTCGCCGACGGCGTCTGCGACGCGACGTCGCTGATCGTCAACGAGCGGCGGCGGCCACCGCAGATGCGAAGCGACGACTGGATCGCGCGCCAGCGCCGCAAGATCGAGGAAGGCACGGCCGAGCTTTCGCGCGAGCTCGGCGAGCGGGCATGGTGCTATGGCGAGAACTATTCGCTCGCGGACATCGCGACCGGCTGCGCGCTCGGCTACCTCGACCTTCGTTATCCCGAGCTCGACTGGCGCGATCTCTATCCGAACCTCGCCCGGCTCGCAGACAAGCTCGGCAAGCGCGCACCGTTTGCGGACACACTGGCGCCAACCGCATAGCATATAGCGGCTCGCGCCCTCACCCGCGGCGCGGGCGAGGAACAGCGCGAGGCGCTTACAACCTTTGCTTGAGCTGTTCGAGGATCGCCGGATTCTCGAGCGTCGACACGTCCTGCGTGATCTCCTCGCCCTTCGCGAGCGAGCGCAACAGGCGCCGCATGATCTTGCCGGAGCGCGTCTTGGGCAGATTGTCGCCGAAGCGGATGTCCTTCGGCTTCGCGATCGGCCCGATCTCCTTGCCGACCCAGTCGCGGAGCTCCTTCGCGACCGCCGCGGCTTCGTTTTCCGCCGGGCGCGTCCGCTTGAGCACGACGAACGCGCAAACCGCTTCGCCGCTCATGTCGTCGGGGCGGCCGACGACCGCCGCCTCGGCGACGATCGGATTGGCGACGAGCGCCGACTCGATTTCCATCGTTCCGAGCCGGTGCCCCGACACGTTCAGCACGTCGTCGATGCGGCCCATGATCGTGAAATAGCCGGTCTTCACATCGCGCACGGCGCCATCGCCCGCAAGATAGAGCCGGCCGCCAAGCTCGTCGGGGAAATACGATTTCACGTAGCGATCGGGATCGCCCCAGATCGTGCGGATCATCGACGGCCACGGCCGCTTGATCACGAGCATGCCGCCATGGCCGTTCGGCACGTCGTGCCCGGTTTCGTCGACGATCGCAGCGATGATGCCGGGCAGCGCGAGCGTGCACGAGCCGGGCACCAAAGCGGTGGCGCCGGGCAGCGGCGAGATCATGTGCCCGCCCGTTTCGGTCTGCCACCAGGTGTCGACGACCGGGCAGCGCTCGCGGCCGACGTTCTTGTAGTACCAGATCCACGCCTCGGGATTGATCGGCTCGCCGACCGATCCCAGCACGCGCAGGCTCGACAGATCGTAGTTCGACGGCGCCGTCGCGGGGTTGACGTTGTTCGCCTTGATGAGCGAGCGGATCGCGGTCGGCGCCGTATAGAACAGCGTCACGCGATGATCGGCGATGAGCTTCCAGAAACGGCCCGCATCGGGATACGTCGGAACGCCTTCGAACACGATCTCGGTCGCGCCGCACGCGAGGGGACCATACGTGATGTAGCTATGGCCGGTCACCCAGCCGATGTCGGCCGTGCACCAGAAGACGTCCGACGCCTTGAGGTCGAACACCCATTGCATCGTCAGCGCGCACCATAGAAGGTAGCCGGCCGAGCTGTGCTGGACGCCTTTCGGCTTGCCGGTCGATCCCGACGTGTAGAGGATGAACAGCGGATGCTCGGCGCCGACCCACGCCGGCTCGCATGCCGTCGACTGCTTCGCAGTCAGCTCGTGCATCCAGACGTCGCGGCGATTGTCGAACGCGCAGTTGCCGCCGGTGCGGCGATAGACGACGACGCTGCGCACCGCATCGCAGCCGCCCATCCCGAGCGCCTCGTCGACGATGCCTTTCAGCGGCAGCGCCTTGCCGCCGCGCATCTGCTCGTCGGCGGTGATGACGGCGACGGCGCCGGCGTCGACGATGCGCTCCTGCAGCGATTTCGCCGAGAAGCCGCCGAAGACGACCGAGTGCGTCGCGCCGATGCGCGCGCAAGCCTGCATCGCGGCGATGCCCTCGACCGACATCGGCATGTAGATGACGACGCGGTCGCCCTTCGCCACGCCGAGCGAGCGCAGGCCGTTGGCCAGGCGGCACACGCGCGCATGCAGGTCGCGGTACGTCACGCGCGTCACCGCGCCATCGTCGGCCTCGAAGATGATCGCGACCTTGTCGGCATTGCCGTTCTCGAGATTGCGGTCGAGGCAGTTGTACGAGACGTTCAGCTCGCCGTCGTCGAACCAGCGGTAGAACGGCGCCCTGCTCTCGTCGAGGACTTTAGTGAACGGCTTTTTCCACGCGAGCGTCTTCCGCGCGAGATCCGCCCAGAAGCCTTCGTAATCGCGCGCCGCCGTTGCGTGCAGCGCGTCCGCGTCGCTCTTTTTCACGTTCGCTTGCGCCGCGAACGCGGCCGACGGCTCGAACACGCGCTCTTCATGCATCACCGACTGGATGTTCGCCATTGCTTGCTCCTCCTCGCACGCCACGCGCCGATTCGATCGCCGGCAGTATGTCGAAAGTCTACCGAACGGCCGCGCGGGCTGCCAACGGCCGATGCTAACATCGGTCGCGAAATCCGCTCGCGCAACGACGCGCACCCGCCATGGCAACGATCGCGCAGGAAGACCTGATCCAGAGCGTCGCCGACGCGCTGCAATTCATCTCGTACTACCACCCGGCGGACCATGTCGCCGCGCTCGCCGACGCGTACGCGCGCGAGCAGTCGCCGGCGGCGAAGGACGCGATCGCGCAGATCCTCGCCAACTCGCGGATGTGCGCCGAAGGCCATCGCCCTGTCTGTCAGGACACCGGCATCGTCGTCGCGTTCGTGCGCGTCGGCATGAACGTGCGCTTCGCCGACGCGACGATGGGCGTCGCGACGATGATCGACGAGGGGGTTCGCCGCGCCTACCGCGATTCCGGCAACCCGCTGCGTGCATCGATCGTCCGTGATCCGGCCGGCACACGCGGCAACACGAACGACAACACGCCGGCCGTCGTGCACTGCGATGTCGTCCCCGGCGACACGGTCGACGTGCGCATCGCCGCGAAGGGTGGCGGCTCCGAGAACAAGGCGACGTTCGCGATGCTGAATCCGTCGGATTCGATCGTCGACTGGGTGCTGGGCGACGTGCCGGCAATGGGCGCCGGCTGGTGTCCGCCGGGAATGCTCGGGATCGGCATCGGCGGCAGCGCCGAGAAGGCCATGCTGCTCGCGAAGGAAGCGCTGATGCAGCCGATCGACATGCCGGCGCTCAAGACGCGCGGCCCGGCGAATCGGCTCGAAGCGCTGCGCATCGAGCTCTACGACAAGGTCAACGCGCTCGGAATCGGCGCGCAGGGTCTGGGCGGTCTCACGACGGTGCTCGACGTCAAGATCCTCGATTACCCGACGCATGCGGCGAGCCTTCCCGTCGCGATCATTCCGAACTGCGCTGCCACGCGCCATGCGCATTTCACGCTCGACGGCAAGGGGCCCGCGTCGCTCCAGCCGCCCGATCTCGCGACGTGGCCCGACGTGCATTGGGCGCCGTCGCCGCAATCGCGGCGCGTGAACGTCGATACGCTGACGCGCGACGACGTCGCGCGATGGAAGTCCGGCGAGCGCCTGCTGCTGTCGGGCACGATCCTGACCGCCCGCGACGCCGCGCACAAGCGCATCGTCGACATGCTCGCACGCGGCGAGACGCCGCCGGTCGACTTCAGAGGTCGCGTGATCTACTACGTCGGGCCGGTCGACGCGGTGCGCGACGAAGTCGTGGGTCCTGCGGGCCCGACGACGTCGACGCGGATGGACGAGTTCACCGAAACGATGCTCGCGAAGACCGGCCTGCTCGCGATGATCGGCAAGGCCGAGCGGGGGCCCGCCGCCGTCGATGCAATCCGACGCCATCGCGCCGCGTACCTGATGGCCGTCGGCGGCGCCGCCTATCTCGTATCGAAGGCGATCCGCCGTTCCCGCGTCGTCGCGTTCGCCGACCTCGGGATGGAAGCTATCCACGAGTTCGAGGTCTTCGACATGCCGGTGACCGTCGCCGTCGACGCCACGGGCGAATCGGTGCACGAGACGGGACCGCGCGAGTGGCGGCGACCGATCGGCGGGATTCCAGTGAGCGCGGCCTGATCCGCGATGCTCAAGCCCCGAGGAACAGCCGCCCCACGTCCGGATTGTCGAGCAGTTCGCGTCCGCGACCCGCGAGCGCAATGGTTCCGGACACGAGCACGTACCCCAGATCGGCGAACTCGAGACCCTTCTTCGCGTTCTGCTCGACCATGATGATCGTCCTGTGTTCGCTCCGCTGCAGGTCCGCGAGGATCTCGAACACCATGTCGATGTAGCGCGGCTCGAGCCCGATCGACGGCTCGTCGACCAGCAACACCGAAGGTTCCATGATCAGCGCGCGCGCGATTTCGAGCAGCCGTCGCTCGCCCCCGGACAACACCGCGGCGCGCTGGCGGCGACGCTCCGCGAGCCGCGGGTAGCGTTCGAACACGCGGTCCGCCGCACGCCGGGCTTCGCGATTGCTGCCGAACAGATGCCCACCCAGCAGCAGATTCTCCTCGACGCTCATGTCGGGGAACACCGAGCTGTCCTGCAGCACGTAGGCGATGCCGGCCTTTCGAAGCTTGCGCTGTGCCGGCATGTGCGTCACGTCGCGGCCGCCGATGCGAACGGTGCCCGACACGATTCGCGTGAAGCCCTGGATCGAATGCAGCACCGTCGATTTGCCGGCGCCGTTCGGACCGATCAGGCACAGCGACTGCCCGCTGCCGACGCGAAGATCGATGCCGTGCAGGATTTCCATATGTCCATAGCCTGCGACGAGTCCATCGATCGCGAGGACCGGCGCGCCGGTGCAAAGCTCGTCGAGCCGATGGATGTCCGGCCCGTGCGCCGCAAGCTCGTGCGCCGCCTTCTCGACTTCGTCGACGGAGAGCACGACGTCCGTCGCACCGAATCCGTAGCCGCTGGTGCGTGAGGCCGCGATCCCGGTCGACGCCGCCATCACCGGCCTCCGAGATAGGCGTCGACGACGCGCGGATCGCGCCGGATGTCGTCGGGCGTTCCCTGCGCGAGGAGCTCGCCGTGCGCGAGGCAGTAGATGTGGCTCGCGAGGTTCATGATGACGCGCATGTTGTGCTCGATGACGAGCAGCGTGATGCCGAGCTCGGCGTTCGCGCGCTTCAGCCGATCGACGAGTCCGTTGATCAGCACCGGGTTGATGCCGGCCGTCGGCTCGTCGAGCAGCAGCAGGCGCGGCGAGCTCATCAGCGACATCGCGAACTCGAGCAGCTTCTGCTGGCCGAAGGACAGCTCGCCGGCCGGCAGCAGCCGCTTGGATCGCAATCCGACGAAGTCGAGCAGCGCGTCGGCGCGCTCGGTGACCGCCGCCGAAGGCTTTCGCAGCGCCCTCGCGAGCGTTTCCTCCTCCTGCGGCGTGCTGATCTGCATGTTGGCGACACAGCTCATCGCGCGATAGACGTGCGTCTGCTGGAACGTGCGGATGATGCCGAGACGCGCGATCTTCGGTGAGCGCAGACGCGAGATCTCGCGGCCTTCGAAGCGGATGGAACCGGCATCGATCGGATGCTGCCCCGCGATCGAGTTGAAGAGCGTCGTCTTGCCCGAACCGTTCGGCCCGATGAGACCGGTGATCCGCCCGGCCGGCGCATCGAGCGATACGTCGCGGTTCGCGACGATGCCGCCGAAATGCTTCGACACGCTGCGCACCGCGAGCAACGGTTCGCCCCCAGCCGCCGACGGCGACGCCGATTCGCTTCGTGACTGCACGGCCGCGATCATGGCGCGCTCGTCGCAACCGTCGTCGATCGCCGGCGCTTGCGCGGGCCGTGCAGCCGCAACAGCCAGCCGACGACGCCGGTCGGGAAGAACACGACGATGACGACGATCAGAAGTCCCATGGCGACGCGCTGCCAGCCGAGCAGATAGGTCCAGAAGAGCTCCTGCGTCACGTGGAAGATGACCGCGCCGATCACGGGGCCCCACAGCGTGCCCTTGCCGCCGAGCACGGCCATCAGAACCATCCACACGCCGAACGTCGCGCCGGCGAAGGCGAGATCGCGCGGATCGACGAAGCCGACGAGGTTGCCGACGGGGCCTCCGGCGGCGCCCAGGAAGAACGCGCTCACGCACCACGCGAACACCTTCGTGCGCGTCGTGTGCACGCCCATCGCCTCGGCCTTGTCCTCGTTGTCGCGAATGGCGTTCATCGCGAGGCCGAGCCGCGTTCGGTACAGAGCGCGCGCGGCAAGAAACGTGATCGCGGCAAGCGCGAACAACAGGTAGTAGAAGAAGCGGTTGCGATTGCCGATCGCGCCGGGAAACAGCGGCAGCGTCAGTCCGGATGCGGCGCCGATGTATTCCCACGCCGACGCGACGTCGGCGGCGACGATCGACAGGCCGAGCGTCGCGATCGCGAAATAATGGCCACGGATGCCGAGGATCGCGGGGCCGAGGGCGAGCGCCGCGATCGCGGCGCCGAGCGCGCCGAGCGCGGTGCCGACGAAGAGCGCCGGATAGTACGAAAGCCCCGAATCGCGCTGGATCAGCGCGCAGATATAGACGCCGATTCCGAAGAAGAACACGTTGCCGAACGAGTTGTAGCCCATCTGTCCGCCGTTCACGTCCCACGTGACGGCGAAAAGGATCATCAGCCACAGGAACGCGAGCTGCGTCACGATCGAAGGCGCGGCCCACGGTGCGACGAGCCCGAGCGCGCCGATTCCGGCGAGCACTGCCATGTCCATTCGTGCTTTCACCGGAGGTACTTCCGCTGTCGCCAGAGCCGCAGGTTGCGACCGACCAGCAGCGCGATCAGCAGCAGGAAGATGAAAGCGGTCTGGTATTCCGCGCCGAGCACGAAGCCCGCCGCTTCCTCGAGCACACCGAGTGCGCTGCCGGCCACGATGACGCCGGGCAGATTGCCGAGCCCGGCAGCGACGACGATCATGAACGATCGAAGCGTGTAGGTGAGACCGAGGTAGGGCTGCACGAACCACGTCATCGCGACGAGGCCCCCCGCCGCGCCGCAGATCGCGCCGTTGAGCGCGAACGTCGTCGCATAGACGCGATCGGTGTCGATGCCGAGCACGCGCGCGGCGCGCGCGTTCTGGGCCGTGGCGCGAATCGCGCGACCGATTCGCGTGTGGCGCAGGAACAGGAAGAGCGCGCTGCCGACGACGAGCGCCGCGACGAAGCCGACGATCTTCACGCCGGCGATCGATATCAGGCCGTTGTCGAACGAAAGACTCGGAAGTCCGGACCGCAGCGTACGGATGTCCGCGCTGAAAAGCTGGTTCGCGAGCTGCTGCAGCAGGATGCTGATGCCGAACGTCGCCAGGATCGATACGAACATGTCACGTCCGACGATGCGGTGAATCACGGCACGGTAGAGCGCGAAGGCCAGCACGAACATCGCGGCAGCGGCGATCGGGATGCCCAGCAGCGGCGGCACACCGGCGCCGGCCAGATAGAACACCGCGTAGCCGCCGAGCATGACGAACTCGCCCTGCGCGATGTTGATGATGTTCATCACGCCCCAGACGAGCGCCATCCCGTACGCGACGAGCGCGAAGATCGCGCCGACCAGGACGCCGCTCACCACGAGCTGCACGAGCAGGATCGGCGCGTCGGCCAGGACGCTCAGGTTCGACATGGCGATGCTCGCCGGCGCCCGGTCATCGAGCGCCGGCGCGCGTCACGCTACTTGCGGCTGACCTTCGAGTCGGTCTCGCGCTTGTCCCACGTCGGCGCAGGATAGATCGGCTTGCCCTCCGCCCACTTCGACGGCGCGACGACGACGTACTTCTCGTGCTGGACCTGGTACATCACCATCGACTTGGCGACGTTCTTGCCGCTCGCGTCGAATTTCACCGGCCCGTAAAACGTCATCAGGTCGGTCTTCGCGAGGGCGTCGCGCACCTTGTCCTTGTCGAGCGAGCCGGCACGTCCGATCGCGTCGGCGAACACTTCGACGGACGCCGTCGACTCGGCCGCCTGATAGGGCGGGTCGTAGTTGTAAGCCTTCTTGAACATCTCGGCGTACTTCTGCGAGTTGCCGAACCAGGGATCGCTGTACGTCATGCTGACGTCCCATTGCGAGCCGCACAACGCGTAATCCGATTCCTTCCCGAACTTCTGCGTGATCTGCGCGGAGTCGCAATGCGTGAGCGCGAGCATCGGCACGTAAACCTTCTGCTCGGCGACCTGCCGGATGCCGAGCACGGCGCCCTTCTCGTGGCCGGAGATCATCAGGGCGTCGGGCTTGAGCGCCTTCACCTTCGTGAGCGTCGCCGTCATGTCGTTCAGATCGGCGGGCAGCTTGTCGTCGACGACGACCTGCATGCCGTATTTCTTCGCGTCCTCGACGATGCCGTCGCGAACGTCCTGCGAGAAGTTGTCGTTCTCGATCGCGATTGCGATCTTGATGGTCTTCGGATCGCGGCCGGCCGCCTTCGCCTGCTCGGCGAGGATGTTGACCGCTTCACGCAGGTAGTAGTCGGACGTATTCAGCACGGCGAACAGGTATTTGTACCCTTGCTTGAACAGGTCGCGATCGGCGCCGTTGCCTTCGACCATCGGCATCCTGTATTTCTCGGTGACGGGGGCGATCGACTTGGTGAGCGCCGAGCTGTAGGGCCCGAGAACGAAGTCGACGTGGTCCTGCGCGATCAACCGCTCGACGAGCTGCGCGCCGCGCGCCGACGTCGACTCGTCGTCGTAGTAGACGACTTTCAGCTTGTACGCCTTGCCGCCGACCTTGATGCCGCCCTTGTCGTTGATGGCTTTGACGGCCAGGTCGTAGCCGTCCTTCGTGTTCTTGCCATTCGTCGAGTACTTGCCCGTAAGCGACACGGCCGCGCCTAGCGTGATCGTGTCGTCGGTGGCTGCGATGCCGGGCATCGCGACGCCGAGCAGCGCTGCGCCGAGCGCGGCCGCCAGCATGTTTCGTCGTATCGTGTGCATGATCTCCTCCTAAGGTTGCAGGCTTGTTCCGGGGGACCCTTGGAATTGGATGAATTCGGGTCCGCGAGGCCAATCGTCGGGGAATGGCCGTCGCCGGTCAAGCACGACGTCGGCGCCAAGGCCATCACGACGTCAGACTCGTCCGGGGCGCGGGCCGTTCGCTGCTGCTGCCGAGAGGAAGGTCTGCACGCGCGTGTAAGCGGTGATCCCGTTGCCAGAGAAGTCGAGCGAGCCGAAATGGGAGCCCGGATTGAGAGAGGGCCACAGTTTCCGCGAGCGAGGCCTTGACGACGTCTCCGGTCAGAATCGGGACGATGGGACATGTGGCGGCACCGGTCGAAGCGCCACGAGCGTGACGATGCGCTTGCAAACCTTCATTCGATCCTCCCCCCGAGTCGTGCTTGTTCGTGGTCTGTCGACAGCGCCGCCGGCGTATCGACGTCGCGGACGATAGCCGCGTCGTCGACGTCGAGCAACTTCAGCTCGTCGGAATGCGCGGCGACGATCGAACGCGCGCCCTCGTCGCCTTGAAGCGCGCAAAGCGCCGCGAAATGCCGCCGCGAGAATGCGACCGGGTGCCCGCGCGCGCCTCGATAACGTGGGGCGACGATGCTCGCGCCTTCGCCAAGCGCGTCGGCGACGGCACGAATCGTCGCCGCAGCGATCCATGGCATGTCGGCGAGCGCGACGACCCAGCCCGCCGCGCCGGACGTCGCCATCACGCCCGATGCGAGGCTCCTGCCCATGCCTTCGTCGGCGCTCGCACACGAGACGATGCGCAAGCCCGAGTGGCGCAACGCATCCGCGAGTGCGGCATCGCCGACGCGAACGACTGCGATCGAACCGGGCAGCGCCGACGCGAGGTGCGTCGCCGCGGCGACGCCCATCGCCGTCCCTGCCGGCATCGTCAATGCGCCGTCGGGCAGCGGCGCGAGCAACTTGTCGCCGCCGAAGCGCGTGCCGCGTCCCGCGGCGAGGAGGATGCCGGCGATGCGCGTCACCCGAATTGCCCGCGTATGCAAAAGGGTTGCGAGCGCTTCGGCGCGGCCGTAGAGTGACCCGATACGTTCTGGCAGGAGTCCATCAAATGCGTCGCCGACTCTACTTCATCATGCCGGACCTCGCGAGCGCGCGAAAGACGATGGACGACCTTCTGCTCGCGCGCATCGAGGAGCGTCACATCCACTTCCTCGCGAAGCGCGGCACGCCGATGGAGGGCCTGAACGAGGCGAACCACCTGCAGAAGTCCGATCTGGTGCACGGCGCGCAGGTCGGCCTCGCGCTCGGCGCGCTGCTCGGGTTCGTTCTCGGCGGCGTGCTCGTGATGTCGCTCGTCACCGACGATCGCTGGCAGATCGTGACGGTCCTCGGGTCGGGTCTGATCGGCGCGCTCTTCGGCGCCTGGGTCGCGAGCATGGTCGGCGTCGCCGTGCCGAACTCGCGGCTGCGGCAGTTCGCGCAAGCGATCGACCAAGGCAGGATCCTGCTGATGGCCGACGTGCCGGAACACCGCCTCGACGAGGTTCGCGCGCTTCTGAACGCGCAGCACCCGGAAGCCGAGGACCGCGGAATCGATCCGCACATACCGGCGTTTCCCTAAAGCGCTCGGTGCCGTTGCGCGGGAGGCTGGTCGTCCGCGCGAGCATCGCGCTCGCCGCCGTGTTGACGTGCGTCGCTGGCTTCGTCGACACCGTCGGTTACGTCGCGCTGTATCGTGTGTTCACCGCGAACATGACGGGGAACACGATCGCGATCGCGCTCGGCGGCGTCGAGCACGACGTCGCAACCGCGTTGCGGCGCGGGTTCGCGATTCCGATGTTCGTGCTCGGTCTCGTCACGTGCCGGCTGCTCGTTCACGTCGGGGAGCGGCGCGGATGGCGACGCCTCGCAGGCGCGTTGTTCGCCCTCGAAGCCGCGATGCTCGCCGCGTTCATCGCGTTCGGCCATCGGCTCCCCGCCGGCGAAGCGATCGAGCATGATGGACGCTATTACCTGCTCGTCGCATTGCCGGCATTCGCGATGGGATTGCAGAACGCGGCGCTCGGCCACGTCGGACCGCTGACAATTCGTACGACGCACGTCACGGGCAACCTGGCGACGCTCGGCGACTGCGCGGCGAAATACCTGATCTGGCTTCGCAGGCGATGGCGCGCGGCATCGCTGCGCATCGCGCTCGTCGAGTCGCGCGAGCAACGCGCGTTCCGAAGGACCGTGCTCCTCGCCGCACTATGGGCGTGTTATCTGGCTGGCGCGCTCGGCGGCGCGTACTTCTATTCGCGCGTCCGGCTGCTGGCGTTGATCGCGCCCGTCGCGGCGCTCGTGTCGCTGGTCGCGCTGGACAGCGTGCGGCCGATCTTCAGCACGCCAAAAACGCGCTGATGCAGAAATAAAGTCAAGGTCCGAAAAACGCCCTGACCTTGTCAAAGAAGGATTTCGCCCGCGGGCTGTGCGCATCGGGATCCTGCTCGTTGATCGCCTCGAACTCGCGCAGCAGCTCCTTCTGCCGCGCGGTGAGCTTGACCGGCGTTTCGAGCGACACGTGGCAGTACAGGTCGCCGATCACCGATCCGCGCACCGGGCGGATGCCCTTGTTGCGCAACCGGAACACCTGGCCGGTCTGCGTTTCAGGCGGAATCTTGAGCCTCGCCTGGCCGTCGAGCGTCGGGATCTCGATCTCGCCGCCGAGCGCCGCGGTCGCGAAGCTGACCGGCATCTCGCAGTGCAGGTCGGCGCCGTCGCGCTGGAAGACCGGGTGCGGCTTGAGCGTGACGACGACGTAAAGATCGCCGGGCGGGCCACCGTTGAGACCGGTCTCGCCCTCGCCGGAGAGACGAATGCGATCGTCCTGATCGACGCCGGCCGGGATCTTCACCGACAGCGTCTTGTGCTTGCGCACCCGTCCGGCGCCGTTGCACGTCGCGCACGGGTCGGCGACGACCTTGCCGGTGCCGCGGCATTGCGGGCAGGTCTGCTGGATCGAGAAGAATCCCTGCGACACGCGGACCTCGCCGCGGCCGTGACACGTGGGACACGTCTGCGGCTGCGTGCCCGGCTTCGCACCGCTGCCGTGGCACGTCGCGCATTCCTCCATCGACGGAATGCGGATCTTGACTTCGGTGCCGTGCGCGGCGTCCTCGAGCGAAAGCTCCAGGTTGTAACGTAGATCGGCGCCGCGATAGACGCCGTTGCCGCCGCGGCCCCGCTGCTGGCCGAAAATCTCGCCGAAGATGTCGCCGAACGCGTCGGCGAAGCCGCCGAAGCCCTCGGCGCCGCGCGCGCCCGCCGCGCCGAATCCCGCCGACGGATCGACGCCGGCATGACCGAACTGGTCGTACGCCGCGCGCTTGCGCGGCTCCGACAGCACTTCGTACGCTTCCTTCGCCTCCTTGAACCGCTCTTCGGCGTCCTTCTCCGGATTGCGATCCGGATGATGCTTCATCGCAAGCTTGCGATACGCCTTCTTGATTTCGTCGTCGGATGCGTCGCGGGCGACGCCGAGCACCGTGTAGTAATCGCGTTTTGCCATGAAACCCGAACTGCCCCTGTTCCTGCCGAATCGCAACAACGGGCGCGCGGCGCGCGCCGGATACAAAAGTCGGCCACACGCGCGGTGTGGCCGACTCGAAGCGGGCTGATTCTACGGCCTTCCCGGCCGAAGATCACCTGCCAGTCAAAAAAGGACGGCAATCACTTGCGGTCCTTGACCTCCGTGTACTCGGCGTCGACGACCTTCTCTTCGCCTTCCTTCTCGCCACCCCCACCGCCGGCCTGACCGCCACCGCCTGCCGCACCAGCCTGACCCTGCGATTGTGCGTACATCGCTTCGCCGAGCTTCTGCGACGCGCTCATCAGCGCCTCGGACTTGGCCTGCAGCGCTTCCTTCGACGCTTCCTTGTTCTTGAGCGTCGTCTCGGCGTCGTTCAGCGCCGATTCGATGCGCGCGCGCTCTTCGCCTGCGACCTTCTCGCCGTACTCGGAGAGCGACTTCTTCACGCTGTGCACCAGCGCGTCGAGGCCGTTTCTCGCCTGCACGACCTCCATCAGCTTGCGATCTTCCTCGGCGTGCGACTCGGCGTCCTTGACCATGCGCTGGATCTCGTCCTCGGACAGGCCCGAGTTCGCCTTGATCGTGATCTTGTTCTCCTTGCCGGTCGCCTTGTCCTTCGCCGACACGTGCAGGATGCCGTTCGCGTCGATGTCGAACGTCACCTCGATCTGCGGCATGCCGCGTGGCGCCGGCGGAATGCCTTCGAGGTTGAACTGGCCGAGGCTCTTGTTGCCCGACGCGCGCTCGCGCTCGCCCTGCAGCACGTGGATCGTGACCGCCGGCTGATTGTCGTCGGCCGTCGAGAACGTCTGCGTCGCCTTCGTCGGGATCGTCGTGTTCTTCTGGATCAGCTTCGTCATCACGCCGCCGAGCGTCTCGATGCCGAGCGACAGCGGCGTCACGTCGAGCAGCAGCACGTCCTTGCGCTCGCCCGCCAGCACCGACGCCTGGATCGCCGCGCCGACCGCAACCGCTTCGTCGGGATTGACGTCCTTGCGCGGATCCTTGCCGAAGAACTGCTTGACCGTGTCCTGCACCTTCGGCATGCGCGTCTGGCCGCCGACGAGGATCACGTCGCTGATGTCGTCGAGCTTGATGCCGGCGTCCTTGATCGCGATCCGGCACGGCTCCACGGTGCGCTCGATCAGGCCGTCGACCAGCGACTCGAGCTTCGCGCGCGTGAGCTTCATCGACAGGTGCTTCGGCCCCGTCTGGTCCGCCGTGATGTACGGCAGGTTGATGTCCGTCTGCTGCAGGCTCGAGAGCTCGATCTTCGCCTTCTCGGCGGCTTCCTTGAGCCGCTGCAGCGCAAGCACGTCGTTCTTGAGATCGACGCCCGATTCCTTCTTGAACTCGGTGACGATGTATTCGATGATCCGCTGGTCGAAGTCCTCGCCGCCGAGGAACGTGTCCCCGTTGGTCGACAGCACCTCGAACTGGTGCTCGCCTTCGACGTTCGCGATCTCGATGATCGAGATGTCGAACGTGCCGCCGCCCAGGTCGTACACGGCGATCTTGCGATCGCCTTCCTTCTTGTCGAGTCCGAACGCGAGCGCGGCCGCCGTCGGCTCGTTGATGATGCGCTTCACTTCGAGGCCCGCGATACGGCCGGCGTCCTTCGTCGCCTGGCGCTGCGAGTCGTTGAAGTACGCCGGCACGGTGATCACGGCGTCGGTCACTTCCTCGCCGAGATAATCCTCGGCGGTCTTCTTCATCTTGCGCAGGACTTCGGCCGAGACCTGCTGCGGCGCGATCTTCTTGCCGCGAACCTCGACCCATGCGTCGCCGTTGTCGGCGCGCACGATCTTGTAGGGCATCAGGTCGATGTCCTTCTGCACTTCCTTTTCCTCGAAGCGGCGGCCGATGAGCCGCTTCACCGCGAAGATCGTGTTCTTCGCGTTGGTGACCGCCTGCCGCTTGGCGGGCGCGCCGACGAGAATCTCACCGTCCTCGGCGTAGGCGACGACCGAAGGCGTCGTGCGCGCGCCTTCCGAGTTCTCGATCACCTTGGGCTGGCCGCCCTCCATGATCGCGACGCAGCTGTTCGTCGTCCCGAGGTCGATGCCGATGATCTTTGCCATTTTTGATTGCCTCCGTGGCGGGTATTTATCTGGACGTTGAAATGGGGTTCGGCGCGTGCGAATCAACCTGCTCGGGCGATCACTTTTCCGGCGACTTCGATACGGTGACGAGCGCCGGGCGCAGCACGCGGTCGTTCAACAGGTAGCCCTTCTGGAAGACGGTCACGACGGTATTGGGCGGCAGGTTGCTGTCGACCGCCTGCATCGCCTGATGCAGGTGCGGGTCGAACTTCTGCCCGGCGGGATCGATCTCCCTGATCGCCGCGCGCGAGAACGCCGCGTCGAGCGACTTGAGCGTGAGGTCGGCGCCGGCCTTGAGCGTCTCCGCCGAAACCGACTGGTCGGCCTGGAGCGTCTGCTCGAGCGCGTCCTTGACCGGCAGCAGGTCTTCGGCAAACTTCTCGATCGCGAATTTGTGCGCCTTCGCGACGTCGACCTGGCCCTGCCGGCGCACGTTCTCGATTTCGGCGCGCGCGCGAAGCCACGCATCCTTCATCTCGGCGGCTTCGGACTGCGCCTTCGCGAGTGCGCCGTCGGCGCCCTGCCCGTCGTCGCGCGGCGTCCGGTCGGTTGCCTCGCGGGAGTTCTGCTCATCGAAATCGGGATGCGGTTCCTGGTCGGCCATCGGGATAGGGGTGAACGAAACGAACGTATGCCCCGTCAGGTGGGGTTCTGACGCCGGGCTTTCAACAGCGTGGCCCGCGGGACGTGCCGCGGGCGCGTCCCGTGACCGTCAGGCCGCCGCGCCCTGCGCCTTCGCGCGCGCAAGCGTCGCCTCGCGCTCCGCCACCGACGGCGGCGGAAGCAGCCATCCCTGAAGGTTCGCGAGCACCACGTCGGCGAGCGCCGCGATCCAGCGCGGATGCTCGTTCAGGCAGGGAATCACGTCGTAGTCGCCGCCGCCGGCCGCGCGGTAGGTCCGCTTGCCGCCGATCGCGAGCTCCTCGAGCGTCTCGAGGCAGTCCGCGACGAACCCCGGCGTGAACACGTCGAGGCGGCGAAGCTTCGCCTTGCCGAGGCGCTCGAGCGTCGCCGCCGTGTACGGCTCGAGCCAGCGGCCGCGGCCGAAGCGCGACTGGAACGCGAGCGTCCATTGCGACGACTCGAGCCCGAGCTCGCGCACGAGCAGTCGCGCGGTCGCCCGGCAGTAGCAGTGATAGGGGTCGCCGCGGGCAAGCGAGCGGCGCGGCAGCCCGTGGAAGGACAGCAGCAGATGCTCGGGCTGGCCGTGCTTCGTCCAGTAGTCGTTGACGACGCCGGCGAGCGCCGCGATGTAGCCGGGGTCGTCGTGAAACGTGTCGACGATCCGCAGGCCGGGGATGCGGCGCGTGCGCGCAAGATGCGCGGCCACGGCATCGACGACGGAACCGGTCGTGCTCGCCGCGTACTGCGGGTAGAGCGGCATCACCAGAATGCGCTCGCAGCCGGCGCTTCGCAGCCGCTCGATCTGCGGGCCGATGCCGGGTGTGCCGTAGCGCATCGCGTATTCGACGACGACGCCGTCCGCGGCGAGCCCCTGCGCCTTCAGCCGCTGACCCAGGTAGCCTGACAGCAGCACCTTCTGCTTGTTCGTGTGCACGGCAAGCGGCGAGCCGTCCTTCGTCCAGATCGCCGCGTAGCGCTCGGCGGACCTGGCGGGCCGCGTGCGCAGCACGACGCCGTGCAGCAGCGGCCGCCAGGCGATCGTCGGGATCTCGACGACGCGCGGATCGGCCAGGAACTCGGCGAGATAGCGGCGCACGGCCGGTTTCGTCGGCGCCTCCGGCGTGCCAAGGTTCACGAGCAGGACGCCGACTTTCGGCGCGCGGTCGTGCGAGAACCCGGGCTCGGGTCGATACGTCATGGTGAAACCTGCGCCTCGTTACGCTCGCCGCACGGCAGCGCTTCCCTTCGCTGGCCGGTCGCTGCCGCGAGCCTGCCGACGAGCGCGTCGACCCACGCGAGCCGCGCGAACGATTCGGGTGTCAGCGGAATCGAGGCGCGGACATCGGCGGCCGAGCGAAACGGGCGCGTGCGCGATCGGTAGCGACGGTGCAGCCCTTCGTCGTCGGCAAGGTCGAGGAAGCGCCAGTCCACGTAGCAGTTGATCAATTCCTTCGTTTCCGTCGTTCGCCAGCTCGTGCCGCCGATATGCGCGATTGCCCGCGCGTCGAAGCCCTGCAGGAACCGGCACGAATGGCCGTCCGCGATGGCGAGCGCGAGCAGCAGGTGAAGCGTATCGAAGAAATTCGCGTAATCCTTGATGAAGACGGCGCCGTCGATGCCGATCCGGCGCACGGTGTCGCGCAGCGCCGCAGGCAGCTTGCGATAGATCCGCGCATCCACATGGTAGCGGTTCATGACGGCGCGCAGGACCGGGGCATTCAGGAACAGGAGAGACGTCTCCGGATACGCGAGGCCCGACTTCGCGCTGATCCCTCCGAAAACCGCGGTCAGGCAATCCGCCGGGCCGGGTGCGAGCGATTCGAAGATCCGCCGGTCGAATACGTAGCAGTCATGGTCGATCAGCCCGAAGTTCGCGCCGTTCGTTTGCAGCAGCAACGTGATCATGTCGCCGTGCGTAATGCTCGTCCCCGGCAAGCGTGCGAGCGAACGGAACCGCAGCGCAGGGAACCGGCGCGCGATCAGTCGCCGCTCCCATCGCGTCGCGCCATTGCCGAGCAGCAGCACCGTCAGGTGCGCCGGCAGCAGCGCAAGACAGGGAAGCAGGAAATGCAGCGTTCCCGGCATCACGATGACATAGAAATGACCGCCCGCCGGGGACAGCGCGCACGATGCGTGCAGCCGTCGCATGCGGCGCCGATTGAGGGTCCGGATCGGGCCGCTGCGATTGAAGGGCTGCGCGAGACGGCGATAGACATGGACCAGCGCCACGCGCGGCAGATGCACGAAAACGGCTGCGAGCAACGGATAGCCGCGCGTGCGCATGCTCGCGAGCGCGGTGCGCGTGCGGCGAACGCAATGCCGGAGTGGACTCAAGTGCGCGGTCCGCAAGCGACGTGCCGTGCAGCGGCAGTCGAACGGCCGGTCAGTCGTCGAGCTCGCGCGACAGCGCGTTCGAGAGCAGCCGGGCGGTGACGTCGACGATCGGAATGATCCGCTCGTACGCCATCCGCGTCGGCCCGATCACGCCGAGCGTGCCGATCACCTGCCCGTTCGCCTCGTAGCTCGCCGTCACGACGCTGCATTCGTCGAGCGGAACGAGGCCCGATTCGCCGCCGATGTAGATCTGCACGCCGGGCGCGCGCTGCGAGATGTCGAGCAGGTGCAGCAGCGACGTCTTCTGCTCGAAGAGCTCGAACAGGCGCCGCAGCCGCTGCATGTTCGACGCGAGATCCTCGGCGTTCAGGAGGTTCCGCTCGCCGGTCACGACGAGTGCGTCGCCCTCGGCGAGCGCGCCCTCGCCGGCGTCGACGGCGGCGCTCATCAGCGCCGCGATGTCCTCGCGCAGCGCGCGCAGCTCTTCGGCGATGCGCTCGCGAATGTTCGTGAACGGCTGGCCGGCGAAGTTCTGGTTGAAGAAGTTCGTCGCCTCGACGAGCTGCGTCGGCGTATACGAGCGATCGGTGTGCAGGATGCGGTTCTGCACGTCGCCTTCGGCGGTGACGATGATCAGCAGCACGCGCCGATCGGAGAGCCGCAGGAACTCGAGATGGCGGAACGACGCGTCGCGCCGTTTCGGCGTCGCGACGATGCCGGCGAATTGCGTGAGCTGCGACAGCAGCGACGCGGCGGCGCTGACGATCTGCTGCGGCCGGTCGGCGTTGAGCTCGTCCTCGAGCCGGTGGATCTCGGTATCCTCGAGCGTCTGCACGACCATCAGCGTATCGACGAAGAAGCGGTAGCCGCGCGGTGTCGGCACGCGTCCGGCCGACGTGTGCGGACTCGCGATCAGGCCCATGTCCTCGAGGTCGGCCATCACGTTGCGGATCGTCGCCGGTGACAGGTCGAGGCCCGAATGGCGCGACAGCGCACGCGAGCCGACCGGCTGCCCTTCGGCGACGTAGCGCTCGACGAGGGTCTTCAGCAGGTGTTGCGCGCGGGCGTCCAGCATCTCGATCGGGGTGAGGCGCGTTTCACACGATGGCGCCATGGTTATATTACCCTGCAAGTTTGGGGCGCCGCTGCCTTCGGCCAAGGCGCCGAGCGTTTGCGCGCCGGACGCTATGGTTTAATCCGCGAATGTCCGCCCGCACGCCGCAACGCTTTCCCCGGATTGCGCTGATCGGGCGCCACGGCGGCGCGGCGGCAGCGGCGCCCCTGGCCGCGCTGGCGGCGTTCCTGATCGCCCGCAAACACACGGTCGTCCTCGAGCCCAACGCCGGTGGCGGCGACATCCCCGGCATCACCACGCTGCCCGACGAGCGGTTGCCGGACGCGATCGATCTCGCGATCGTGCTCGGCGGCGACGGCACGATGCTGTCGGTCGCGCGGCGCCTCGCGCCGCACGCCGTGCCGATGATCGGCGTCAACCTCGGGCGGCTCGGATTCCTGACCGACATCCCGCTCGCGAAAATGGAGCCGACGATCGCCGCGATGCTCGACGGCCGCTACACCGAGGAGCGACGGACCCTGCTCGCGGTCACGCTGCAGCGCGCGAACGGCACGACGACGTCGGCGCCCGCGCTGAACGAGGTCGTCGTCAACCGCGGTGGCTTGGGCAGCATGATCGAATGCGCCGTCGAGATCGACGGCCGCTTCGTCTATGCGATGCGCGCCGACGGCGTCATCGTGGCGACGCCGACCGGCTCGACCGCCTATGCGTTGTCGACCGGCGGTCCGATCATCGCGCCGGAAGTGCCGGCGTTCGCGCTGGTCCCGATCGCGCCGCATGCGCTGACGCACCGGCCGATCGCGATACCCGACGCATCGACGATCGCCATCACCGTGAGTCACGGTCGCGACGCCGCCGTGCATTGCGACGGTCAGGCGCATTTCGAGCTCGCCGAGGGCGACCGCGTCACGGCGCGACGCGCACCGCACACCGCGCGCCTGTTGCATCCCGAGTACCACGACTACTTCGCGATGCTGCGCGAGAAGCTGCACTGGAGCGAAACGCCCGAGCGGCTCACGCACGGCGATGCGCGCTGAGCAGCGGCCGGCCGCGCTCGCGCGCTGATCGCGCCGGCACCGGATCGCCGCCATGCTCTGCGCGCTGTCGATTCGCCATTTCGTCGTCGTCGATGCACTCGACGTCGAGTTGGCGCCGGGCTTCACCGTCCTGACCGGTGAGACGGGCGCGGGCAAGTCGATCCTGCTCGACGCCCTGGCGTTACTGCTCGGCGACCGCTTCGAAATGCGCCAGCTCCGGGCCGGCGCCGAGCGCGCGGAGCTTGCCGCCACGTTCGCGATCGACGATGCGCCGCAGCTCGCGCAATGGCTCGCGTCGCACGGGCTCGACGCCGGTGACGAGGTGCTCGTGCGCCGCACGCTCGACGCGCAAGGTCGCAGCCGCGCATGGATCAATGGGCGTCCGGCAACGCTTGCGCAGCTCGCAGAGCTCGGCGCGCAGCTGATTGACATGCACGGCCAGCACGCGCACCAGGCGCTGCTCGCGGCCGAGGCGCAGCGTGACCTGGTCGACGCGTTCGGCGGTGTCGCGGCGCTCGCGCAGGACGTCGCCGCAGCCTGGCGCACCTGGCGCGCGGCGATCGAGCGCCGCGACGCCGCCGCTCATGCCGAGGCGGCCTTCGCCGCTGAACGCGACGCACTGCGCGAACGGGAACGCGAGCTTGCCGATCTCGCGCTTGCGCCGGACGAATGGGCGACGCTGACGGCAAGCGAGCGCCGGCTCGCGAATGCAGCGCAACTGATCGAAGCGGCGACGCACGCCGAGGAATCGTTGAGCGAAGGCGACGATGCGATCGCGCGCCGCCTCGCGCGAATCGAGCAGAGGCTCGCGCAGGCCGCCGCCGACGATCCCGCGCTTGGCGATATCGTGGCGCTGCTCTCGCCGGCGTCGATCCAGATCGACGAGGCGGCACGCGCGATCCGCGATTATCGCCGCCGCCTCGATCTCGATCCCGACGAGCTCGCACGCGTGACCGAGCGTCTCTCGGCGATTCACGAGGTCGCGCGGAAACATCGTGTGCGTCCCGAGACGCTTCCCGAGCTTGCGGCGGCAACGTCGACACGACTCGCCGAGCTCGCACAAGCAAGCGATGCGGCGGCGCTCGAAAAGGCGGTCGGTGCCGCCGAACGCCGCTACGACGAGCTCGCGGCGTCGCTGTCGGCCCGACGGGCGACGGCGGCGAAGTCGCTCGCGCAACGCGTGACGAAGGCGATGCAGGAGCTCGCGATGCGCGGCGGCCGCTTCGACGTCGTGCTCGAGACCGTTTCGCAGCCGGCGAGCTACGGCCGCGAGAGCGTCGTGTTCACGATCGCGACGCATCCGAAGCAGTCGGCCGCGCCGCTTTCGCGCGTCGCATCGGGCGGCGAGCTGTCGCGCGTGGCGCTCGCGATCCAGATCGCCGCGAGCGAGGTCGGCCGCGTGCCGACGCTCGTGTTCGACGAGGTCGACAGCGGCATCGGCGGCGCCGTCGCGGCGACGGTCGGCAGCATGCTGCAGAGGCTCGCGCTGCGCCGCCAGGTCCTGTGCGTGACGCACCTGCCGCAGGTCGCGGCCCATGCGGATCATCACCTTCAGGTCGCCAAGTCCGGCGATGGCGAGCAGGCGACGAGCACGCTCGCGACGCTTGCGCCCGGTCAGCGCATCGACGAGCTGGCGCGCATGACCGGCGGCAGCGCGGTCACTGCGAAGACGCGCGCGCACGCCGCCGAGCTTTACGAGCAGCACCGGCGCAAGAACAGGTAGAACGGAAGGGCGCTACCGCTTCTGCGACGTCTTGACGAGGCGTGGATGCAGCGTTCCGTGCGCGCGCTGCGCATGGACCTTGACGGCGCGCGCGGCCTTCACCGGCGCGAGCGCGAGCGATTCGCCCGTCTCGAGCCAGTGCTTGACGCGTTGCGCGTCGGCGATCCGCGTGTATTTGCCGAGCGAGTCGAGCAGCACGATCACGAACGGCTTGCTCGCGATGTTCACCATCATCACGACGCACTTGCCGGCCTCGCGGATATAGCCGGTCTTTTGTACCGTGATGTCCCAGTCGCTTTTCTTGACGAGCGCGTTCGAGTTGTTGAAGCCGAGCAAGCGGCCGGTGTCCGTCTCGACCAGGTACGACGGCGTCGTCGTGAATTCGCGGATCAGCGGATACTCGGCGGCCGTCTGCACGAGCTTCGCGAGGTCGCTCGCCGTCGACACGTTCGTCGGCGAAAGACCGGTCGGATCGGAGTAGTGCGTGTGCGTGAGGCCGAGCGCCAGCGCCTTGAAGTTCATCGCCGTGACGAACGCCTGCGTCCCGCCCGGGTAATGCCGCGCGAGCGACGCGGCAGCGCGGTTCTCCGACGACATCAGCGCGAGGCGCAGCATCTCGCGGCGCGTCAGCGTGGTGCCGGCGCGAAGCCGCGACGAGCTGTTCTTCAGGTAGTCGTAGTCGGCGGTGTCGATCTCGATCGGCTCGTCGAGCGCCTGCTGGCCGTCGAGCACGACCATGGCCGTCATCAGCTTGGTGACGGAGGCGATCGGCGTCACTTCGTCTGCCGCTTTTGCGTAGATCTGACGATCCGCGGCAGCGTCGAGGACGAGGACGTTGGCCGAGGCGAGCCTCAGCCGCGCCGGGTCGAGGTCGATCGCCATCGCAACGGTGGAGAAGGCCACAAGCCCTGCAAAAACAACTGACAGCGATCGTTTCATCAGCGGAAATCTCAACAGTTCGGGACGTTTATCGCACGGCTTTCCTGCCGTCGTCAACAACGAGTCGCCAACCGGTACTTTCAGGGCGGGCTGCGCAACGCCGCCGCGGCGGCGGCGGCGGTTGCGGGGTTGACCTCCCGGGGTGCCGACCCTGTCCGCTCCCCTTCGCCGCCGGACCCCGCGGGCGGCGAGGTTTCCTCGCGCCGCTCGTCCTGCTGAAGGCGCCACATCCTCGCGTAAGCGCCATCGGCGGCAAGCAGAGCAACATGCGTGCCGCGCTCGACGATCCGGCCGTGTTCCAGCACCAGGATCTCGTCGGCGTCGACGATCGTCGACAGCCGGTGCGCGATCGTCAGCGACGTGTGGTCGCGTGCGATCAGCCGAAGCTCCGCCTGGATCGCCTTTTCGGCGCGCGAGTCGAGCGCGGACGTCGCCTCGTCGAAGATCAGGATCGCGGGGCGCTTCAGGATCGCGCGCGCGATCGCGACGCGCTGCTTCTCGCCGCCCGAGAGCTTGAGCCCCCGCTCGCCGACGGGCGTCTCGTAGCCCTGCGGCAGCCGCGACACGAAATCGTGGATCTGCGCGAGCTTCGCGGCCAGCACGATCGCGTCGTGCGTCGCGCCGGGCCGGCCGTACGCAATGTTGTATTCGATCGTGTCGTTGAAGAGCACTGTGTCCTGCGGCACGATCGCGATCGCCGCGCGAAGCGATGCCTGCGTCACGTCGCGGATGTCCTGGCCGTCGATCGTGATGCGGCCGCTCGACACGTCGTAGAAGCGATACAGCAGCCGCGCGAGCGTCGACTTGCCGGAGCCGGACGGGCCGACGACCGCGACGTTGTGGCCGGCCGGTATCGCGAACGTCACGTCGTGCAGGATCGCGCGGTCGGTCTCGTACGCGAAATCGACGTGCTCGAAGCGCACGCCGGCGCCGCGCACCGCGAGCGGCCGCGCGCCTTCGCGATCGCGGATCTCCGCGTGCTCCTCGATCAGCCGGAACAGCCGTTCCATGTCGGCGAGCGCCTGCTTGATCTCCCGATAGATGACGCCCAGGAAGTTGAGCGGGATGTAGAGCTGGATCATGAACGCGTTGACGAGCACGAGGTCGCCGATCGTCATCGTGCCGGCGACGACGCCGACGGTCGCGCGCCACATGATCAGCGTCACGGCGATCGCGATGATCGCGCTCTGCCCGATGTTGAGTGCGGAAAGCGACGTCTGCGACAGCACCGCCGCATGCTCCCAACGCCGCAGGCTCTCGTCGTAACGGCTCGCCTCCCACGCTTCGTTGCCGAAATACTTGACCGTCTCGTAGTTCAGCAGGCTGTCGATCGCGCGCGTGTTCGCGCGCGAATCGAGCTCGTTCATCTGGCGGCGGAAATGCGTTCGCCATTCGGTGATCAGGACCGTGAACAGGATGTAGAGCGAAAGCGCGACGACGGTGATCGCGATGAACGTCCAGTCGTAGCGAACGACGAGGATCGCCGACACGAACGCGATCTCGACCGCCGTCGGCAGGATCGAGAACAACGCGTAGCCGATCAAAGTCGAGATGCCGCGCTGCCCGCGCTCGACGTCGCGCGTCAGGCCGCCGGTCTGGCGCGCGAGGTGGAAGCGCAGCGACAGCGCATGCAGATGCCGGAACACCTGCAGCGCGATGCGGCGCACCGCGCGCTGCGTGACCTTCGCGAACAGGAATTCGCGAAGCTCGGTGAAGACGGTCGTCGACAATCGCAGCAAACCGTAGCCGACGAGCAGGACGAGCGGAACCGCAAGCAACGCGGTTCGCGGGTCGAGGCTGTCGACGATGCGCTTCATCAGCACGGGAACGCCGACGTTGGCCACCTTCGCGAGCACGAGGCAGGCGAGCGCCGCGCCGATGCGCAACCGGTAACCCCACAGGTACGGCAGCAGCGTACGGATCGTCTGCCAGTCGCCGCGCTCAGTGCGCGCGACGCGCGTCTCCGCGGGCTGCGGCATGGGTCGGCTATGTCGCATCGGTCATGGAATTGCCGACGCCGGCCGCCGGATCGGCGGCTCGAAAGGGACGATCATCCCCGGACCTCGCCCCACCACTCGTCGCGGCCGTAACGCAACATCCCCATCGCGACGCGGACGATGCCGTAGGCGATCCAGTTCGCCGCCTTCGCGAGCCGCGAGCGGTGCGCCCAATCCTGCGGCGGGACCGGGTACGCACCCGTCTCGATCATCTCGACCAGCGCTTCTCGAAGCTCGTGGGCGAACACCGGGTCGCGCACGAACACGTTCGCCTCGCGCGCCATCAGGAACGAGTAGGGATCGATGTTGGACGAGCCGACGGTCGCCCACTGTCCGTCGACGACCGCGACCTTCGCATGCAGGAACGAGCGGTGATATTCCTGGATCGCGACGCCCGCTGCCAGGAGCTGTCCGTAAAGGGCACGCGCCGCATGGTGCAGCAGCCGATACTCGACGCGCGCCTGCAACAGGAGCGTCACCTTGACGCCACGCGATGCCGCGCGAACCAGCGCGCGGCGGAAGCGTACCCCGGGAAAGAAATAGGCGGTCGCAATCAGGATCTCGCGCCGCGCGGTGCGCACCGCGGCGAGATAGGCGCGCTCGATGTCGCGCCGATGGCGCAGATTATCGCGGATCGTGAACTTCGCGACCTGGGTGCCGACGCTTTCCGCCGGCTCCTCGTCGGGAAAGAGCGGCACGTCCGAATTGCGCAGTTGCGCGATCTCGACGATCGCCCACACGCGCTGCATCGTCTGGATGATCGGCACGAGCAGCGGGCCACGCACGGAAACCGCGAAATCGATCCGCGGCGGCGTATGGCCGGGCGTGTTCATGTCGTCGATGACGTTGATTCCGCCGACGAATGCGACGCGGCCATCGACGTGGCAAACCTTGCGGTGAAGCCTGCGCAGCCGATGCGAGCGGAAATGCCACGGCATCACTTCCGGACGGTACTTGAGGAGGTCGACGCCGCCGTCGATCATCCGCTGCGCGAGCGCCGGCGTCAGGTAGTGGCGGGCGCCCCAGCCATCGACGAGCACGCGCACGGTGACACCGCGGCGCGCGGCGGCGATCAACGCGTCGGCGACACGGCGTCCGGTCTCGTCGTCGGCGAAGATGTAGGTCTCAAGCCAGATTTCGCGCTCGGCAAGAGCGATCGCTTCGAGCAGGACCGGAAAATACTCGGCGCCATTGCAAAGCAGCGTGATCGAATTCCCCGCCTTGTAGCGGTTCATCGCCACGCTGCTGTCATCAGCGATCGTTCGCCGCTTGGGCGCGCGCCTGATGCGCGGCGGCGACCTCGAACGTCGCCGCGAGCGCCGCGTGATCGGACATCCGCGCGCCGCGCGTCGCGTAGTGCACGTGCGCGTCGACGACGCGCAAGCCCCGCGAATAGATGCGGTCGAGCCGGAACAGCGGCAGCACCGACGGAAACGTGCGCGCGGGTCGCCCGCTCACCGCGCCGAAGACTTCGACGAGCTCGAGCGCATCGGTCAGCGCGCGATCGCCCTTGCTGCGCCAGTCGTTGAAGTCGCCGGCGATGATCAGCGGCGCGGCGTGCGGCACCGCGCTCTCGATGCGCTCGATCAGCGCCTGGATCTGCCATTGCCGGCCGCGCTCGAACAATCCCAGGTGGACGTTGATGCAATGCAGGCTCGGCAGGTCGTCGCCCATCGCGATCTCGCAGTGAAGCAGGCCACGGCTCTCGAAGAGATGCGCGGAGATGTCGAGGTTCTCCTGCGCGAGCATCGGAAAGCGCGACAGCAAGGCGTTGCCGTGATGGCCGTGCGGATAGACGGCGTTGCGCCCGTAGGCGACCTCGTGCCAGAACGCGTCGGCAATGAACTCGTGCTGCGGTCGCGTCGGCCATTCGCGATAGCGCGTCGCATGACGCTCGTGCGTATGCAGCACCTCCTGCAGGAACAGGATGTCGGCGGCGAGTCCGCGCAGCCGCTCGCGCAGCTCGTGAATCACGAACCGGCGCGCGAGCTGCGAGAAGCCCTTGTGAATGTTGTAGGTCGCGACGGTGAAGCGAACGGGCGCGGGCGACGGCATGCCGCCAATGTTAGCGCGGACATCCGGTGAACGCTTCTTGCAAAGTTGAGCAACCTGGCCCGCGGCAAGCCTAACGAGCGAGGTTATCCAGGATCGGGCAATGCGGCCGCTCGTCCCCGCGACAGCAGTGCACGAGGTGCTCGAGCGCCGCTTTCATCGCCTGGGTCTCGGCGATCCTGGCTTCCATCTGCGCGATGTGCGACAGCGCCAGCGCCTTCACCTCGTTGCTGCGCCGGCGCCGGTTCTGCCACAGGCTCAGAAGGTCGCCGATCTGGCGGATCGAGAAGCCGAGGTCCCGGCCACGCGCGACGAAGCGCAGCGTCTGGATGTCGGATTCGGCGTAGTTGCGGTAGCCCGCGGTCGTTCGGCGCGCCTTCGGAATCAGTCCGATCGCTTCGTAATGACGAATCATCTTGGCAGACACGCCCGAGCGTGTCGCCGTTTCGCCAATGTTGTAGGCGCCCATGGCGGCATTGTAAGGCGCCGGCGGGCGGGCCGCACGGCTCGTCGCAGGGCTCTTGACCTTCCAACGATGGGAAGGTCGATAGTGGCGGCTGCGGCGAGGATCGCGGCAATCGACACTGGAGGAAAACGATGGATGGAACGATGGACGCATCACGAGACAGGTGGGTCGCGGCGTGGCCGCTGCTCGAAGCGCTGTTACCCGGCGCAACGCTCTTCATGCTCCTGTTGTGGCTTTCGTGGCGCCTGGCGCGCGTCGGGTTCGGCGACGTTCGCCAGTACGCATTCGCGCAGGCCGGCCGCAGCGGCTCCATGGCCGCGCGCGTGCCGAGGGATTGGCGAAGCTGTACGTGCAGCGCCGGCGCCTGCGCGTGCCTGGCGGCAATCGTGCGGGGCCTCCGTCAATGCTGCGTGAAGGTGCTGCGCCCGGGAATGGCGTTCCCGGGATGAGGCTGACGGTTCATGCCGTCGCTGTCACGGTCACCGATGTGGCCGGTCCGTACACGCGAGGATTGGGGTGGCGGATGGGACTCGAACCCACGACAACCGGAATCACAATCCGGGACTCTACCAACTGAGCTACCGCCACCGCAGGAGCGCGGCACCGTGACGCCGCGCCCGGATTATACGCCGCCAGGCGACGCGTCGACGGCGAGCCGGACGCCGGCTGTCTACTGATGCGCGCCCATCAGCGTATCGGGCAGCCACGTCGCGATCCCGGGGAACACGCAAAGAATCACGATCGCGAGGACCATGCACAGAACGTACGGAATGGTCCCCAGCATCACGCGCGTCACCGGCACGTCGGGTGCGATGGCGTTCACGATGTAGATGTTGAGCCCGACGGGCGGGTGAATGAGCCCGATCTCCATGTTGATCGTCAGGATCACGCCGAACCAAACCGGATCGAACCCCGCGGCGCGCACGATCGGGTACAGGATCGGGCTCGTCATCAGGATGATCGCCGCCGGCGGGATGAAAAACCCGCACACGAGCAGGAACACGTTGATGAGTCCCATCAGGACCCACTTGTTCACGTGCATCGCGGCGATTCCCTGCGCGAGCGTCTGCGTCAGGTAAAGGGACGTCAGCATGTACCCGAAGAGCACCGCGGTCGCGATGATCATCAGGATCATCACCGATTCGCGCGTCGTGTCGCGCAGGATCTGCCACCAGTTCGCCGGCCGCCACATCCGGTAGATGAGGACCGCCAGCACAAAGCAGAATGCGGCACCGACGCCCGCCGCTTCCGACGGCGTCGCCACGCCGCCGTAGAGTACGTACATCACGGCAATGATGATGACCAGGAAGGGCGCGATCTTCGGGATGGAACCGAACTTCTCCCGCCAGCTATAGCGGAACTCCGCGGAATGCGCGCGGAAGCCGCGCTTCCAGATGATGAACAGCGTCCACAACATGAAAAGGCCGGTCAGCAGCAATCCGGGAAAGACGCCGGCGAGAAAGAGCCGGCCGATCGACGTCTCGGTCGCGATGCCGTAAAGGATGAACGTGATCGACGGCGGGATCAGGATGCCGAGCGTGCCGCCGGCGCAGATCGAGCCGGTCGCGACATCGTCCGGGTAACCGCGGCGGCGCATCTCCGGGATGCCCATCTTGCCGATCGCCGCGCAGCAGGCCGGCGACGAGCCCGTCAGCGCCGCGAAGAGCGCGCAAGCGCCGAGATTCGAGATGACGAGCCCGCCGGGAATGCGGTAGAGCCAGCGGTCGAGCGCCTCGTACAGATCCTTGCCGGCCGGCGACGACCCGATCGCCGCGCCCATCATCACGAACATCGGGATCGACACCAGCGTGAAGTCGTTCAGTCCCGAGTAGAACGTCTCGGCGACGACGTGCATCGCGTCGAAGCCCTGGAAGATCAGCACGAACACGATCGAGATCGCGCCAAGCCCGAATGCGACGGGCGCCCCCGATAGCAACATGGCCAGCGTGACGACGAGGACGATTCCGCCCTGCTGCGCCGGCGTCATGGCGCCACCTTCGACCGCGTCAGTCCTCGCCCTTGCACCAGCGCAGGCCTCATTCGGCAATCTCCGCACGTGCGGCGGCAGCCTGGACGGCGGCCGCATCGTCGCCGATCGGTATATCGAACGGTGGATCGCGCCGCGTAACGAGCCGCACGATGTCGACGACGTATTGCAGCGTGAGGAGCCCGAGCCCGATCGGCATCGACGAATAGGGGATCCACAGGCGCGCGCGCCACATCGTGTCCGACACCCAGCGGTTGTCCCACGCCTCCTTCCAGAACAGGAACGTCATGACGGTCATCACCGCGCAGAATGCGGCCGAGACGATGCTCGCGAACAAGGCGAGCACATAGCGCCGGCGCGGCGACAGATGCAGCGGCAGCACGTTGACGTTCACGTGGCCGCGCGTCAGCAGCACGTACGGACTGCCGATGAACGTCGCGGCGGTGATGCAGTAGGTGATGAAGTCGGTCTGCCAGATCGTGCTCCGATTCAGCACGTAACGGACGAACACCATCTCGCACACGATGACGACGGCGAGCGCGACGAGGCCCGCGGCCACGAATCCGCAGAGCGTCGACAGCGCACGTACGCCGCGTGCGAAACGGTCGAACGCGGTGTCGCGAGTCGGCGGGTTCAAGTTGACGATGGCCGGCGCGCGAGGCGACGCGCCGGCGCGAGCGTCGCTCGTTACTTGATCGCAAGCGCCTCGTCGATCAGCTTCCTGCCGTCCGGGACGTCCTTCGCGAATTCGGTGTACGAGCTCTTCTTCGCGACGTCGATCCACTGGTCGTATTCGGCCGGCGTCATCGTGACGACCTCGACGTTGTGGGCCTTGAAGGCCTTGACCATCTCGTCATCCATCTTCGGTCCCTCCTTGCGGAAGTACTCGGCCGCCTTCTTGCCCGCGGCGAGCAGCGCCCCTTGCTGCTTCTTGTCGAGACGGTCGAAGCTCTTCTTCGACATCAGGACCGGCTCGTACATGAACCACAGCGCGTTGTCGCCGGGCGCCGTGATGCACTTGACCTGCTCGTAGATGCGGAACGAAACGAAGCTGCTCGTGCTGGTATCGGTTGCATCCGCGACACCCGTCTGCAACGCGTTGTAGACCTCGTTCGACGGCACCGAAACGATGGACGCGCCCGCCGCCTGCCACATCGCCGCGAACGTCGGCCCCGCGGAGCGGATCTTGAGCCCCTTCATGTCGGCCGGCGTGCGCACGCAGCTCTTTTTCGACGCAACCGCGCCGGCGAGCCACGAATCGGACAGCACGATGACGCCCGCCTTCTCGATCTGCGCCTTGATGTCCTTCATGAACGGCGAGTCGTTGAGCCGTGCAGCGCGCTCGTGATTGCGCACGAGGCCGGGCATCAACGTCGCGCCGAACGCGCGCACCTTGCCGCTTGCGTAATCGAGCGGGAACGACGAGATGTCGAGCTGGCCGTTGACGAGCGCATTCCATTGCTCGTTCGGCTTGAACAGCGACGCGCCCGGATAGACCTGCACCTCGAGGTCGACGCCCGCGGCCTTCGCGTCGCGCGCGATGATCTGCACCATTTCGTCGCGCACGTCGCCCTTGCCGCCGGGAAACTGGTGCGAGGCACGCAGCACGACAGGCGCGGCCATAAGGGGACCGCTCGCGAGCGCGAGCGCGACGGCGACGACGCCGACGGACGTGAGGTGTTTCATCGGTGTTTCCTCCTTTTGAATCGAACGGGAATCGACGCCGGCCGCTTCTTGTATGACGCTTCGGTCCGGGGTCCGGCGCGCGGCCATTGTAATCACGAATGCGGTCGCTGTAACGCCGGACCGTTTCGCGTGAATGGCGAAAGCGGGCGCGAAGCCTGTGCTGCTCGCGGAAATGGCACCGTGCGATGGCACGCCCGACAGGACTCGAACCTGCAACCGCCGGCTTAGAAGGCCGGTGCTCTATCCGGTTGAGCTACGGGCGCGATGCGTTCCGATCATACCGCGCTGGCCGCTCGCCGACGTGTGCCGTACAGTAGCGCCGTGTCATGCCGGAACGCGCTCGGATGCCACGACAACCCGCAGTCACGACGTTCCTGTTCACGGACATCGAAGGCAGCACCCGGCTCTGGGACGAGCAGCCGGAGCGCATGCAGCCGGCGCTCGCGAGCCACGATGCGCTCGCGCGCGCCACCGTTGGCCGGCACCGCGGGACGCTCGTCAAGTCGACGGGCGACGGCATCCATGCGGTGTTCGACGACCCGCTCGACGGCGTGCTCGCGGTCATCGCTCTGCAACAGGCACTCGGCGACCCCGCCGCAACCGGCGGCCTCGGCTTGCGCATCCGTTGCGGGCTCCATGCCGGGATCGTCGAGCAGCGCGACAACGACTACTTCGGAAGCGCCGTCAACCGCGCCGCGCGGATCATGAGCGCGGCCCATGGCGGACAGGCGCTGGTGTCGCAATCGGTCGCCGACCTCGTCGCCGGCCGCCTGCCGCCGGAGGTGACGCTCGAGAACCTCGGCGTCGCGCGGCTGCGCGACCTCGCGCGCGCCGAATCGCTGTTCCAGATCGTGCACCCGGCGCTTCGCCGCGATTTTCCGCCGCTGCGCACGCTCGAGGCAGTCTCGAACAACCTGCCGCAGCAGCTCACGTCGTTCATCGGCCGCGAACGCGAGATCCGCGACGTCGAGGCGCTCGTGCGCGCAGGTCGCCTCGTCACGATCACGGGTACCGGCGGTCTCGGCAAGACACGGCTGTCGCTGCAGGTGGCGGCCGACCTGCTCGACGAGTTTCGCGGCGGCGTCTGGTTGGTCGAGCTCGCATCGTTCGGCGATCCGCGGCTCGTGCCGCAGGCACTCGCCAGTGCAATCGGCATCAAGGAGCAGTCAGGCGGCTCGCTCGTCGAGGCGATCGTTCGCCACCTGGGCGATGCGCCGGCGCTGCTCGTTCTCGACAACTGCGAGCACCTCATCGCCGCGTGCGCCGAGCTCGCCGTGCAACTGCTGCGCTCGACGCCGGCGCTGCGCATTCTCGCGACCAGCCGGGAACGTCTCAACGTGCGCGGCGAGGCGACCTATCCGCTTGCGCCGCTGCTGGTTCCGGGAGCCGATGCGCAGGCCTCGCAATCTGACGCCGTGCGCCTCTTCATCGACCGCGTCGCGGCGCTCAAGCCTGCGTTCGACGCGAGCGCGCAGGACGTTCGCGACATCGCGGAAATCTGCCGGCGCCTCGACGGCATTCCGCTCGCGATCGAGCTCGCCGCCGCGCGCGCGCGCACGCTGCCGCTGCGCACGATCGCCGCGCGGCTCGACGACCGGTTCCGGCTCGTCATCGGCGGCGATCGAACCGCGCTCCCCCGCCAGCAGACGCTGCGCGCGCTGATCGACTGGAGCTACGAGCTCCTCGATGATGCCGAGCGCACGCTCTTTCGCCGCCTCGCGGTCTTCGCGGGCGGCTTCACGCTCGACGATGCGGAGGCCGTGACGGCCGATGCGTCGCTCGCGCGCGACGACGTCGTGGACCTGCTTGCGAAGCTCGTCGACAAGTCGCTCGTCGTGCTCGACGCGGACAGCACGCGCTACCGGATGCTCGAGACGGTGCGCGAGTACGCGCGCGAGCGCCTCGCCGAGAGCGGCGAGACACAGTCGTTGCACGATCGGCACCTGCGCCATTACGTCGGCGTCGTCGAGGCGTCGGTGCCCGAGCTTTTCGGGCGCGCACAGGGCGAAGCTTTCGCGCGGCTCGATGCCGAGCGCGAGAACCTGCTCGCCGCGCACGCGTGGTGCGCATCGGCGTCCGACGGCGTCGAGCTGGGATTGCGCCTGGTCGCGCTCAGGTTCTACTGGATTCATCGCGGCGTGCCGGGCCTGGGCTGTCGCCTCGGCGTCGAGGCGCTCGCGCGCACGCGGCCGGACGACCGCTCGGTGCTGCGCTGCCGCGCGCTGTTTCATGTGGGCCAGATGGCCTGCTACATGGGACGTTACGCCGACGGGGAGCGCCACCTCGAGGAAAGTCTCGCCATCGCGCGCGAGCTCGGAGACGGAACGCGCATCGCGTCGGCGCTCCAGCCGCTCGCGATGGCGTGCCTCGGACAGAACGATGCGGCGGCGGCCGAGCGCCACCTGACGGAAGCGCTCGCGCTCGTGCGCGCCGGAGGCAACAAGCACGACCTCGCGTCGGCGCTCAACGCAATGGCGCAGGTGCATCGCGCGCGCAACGATCTCGAGGGTGCGCTTCCGCTCTACGAGCAGGTCGTCGATCTCGCGCGCGCGACGGGCGACCGCGAGAGCATTGCGTTCGGGCTGCTGAACCTCGCGATGGTGCGCATCGCGCGCGATCCCGACGACCGCATCGCGCCGATCCTGAGCGAGGCCCTCGCGATCGCCGACGAGAACCGCTCGGAGCCCGCGACGCAAAGCGTGCTCGAAGTGATGGCCGGCTGGGCTGCCGCGCGAGGCGACTTTCGGCGCGCGGCGCGCCTGTTCGGCGCGGTCGAAGCGCTCGCTGAAGCGACGGGACTCCGCCGCGACCCCGCGGACGAGGCGTTCCTCCTTCCGCTGATCGGTCGCGCGCGCGCGGCGCTCGGTGCGAAGGACTTCGCCGCGCTCGAGTCCGCGGGACGAAGCCTCGGCCGCGACGACGCGATCGCCGACGTGCGCGACCTCGCCGCCGCGAACGAACCCGCCGCCCGCTAACGCGCGCGCGTCAGCGGTTCACGATCCACGGATCGACCGGAATCCGTGAGGTGGGATCGGCCACTTTCACGACAGCCAGCGTATAGCCGTACTCGCCGGGCCCCGCGTGGGTGTCGACGCAGGTAACTTCCATCTGGCCGGCGCCCGGAGGTGTGCAGTTGAACGGCGCGCCGCTCGCGAATTGAACCTTTTCGTCGGCAAAGGCGTAACCATCCGGCGCATCGAGCTTCCAGTGGATAACCTTCGTACCGTTCGGCGTCAGCACGTCCAGCTCTTTCGGGATGGCCGTGGCAACGCACGGGGTTGCGGTGCAATCGACCTTGACCGCTACCTGGCAACTCGCGCCCGTGCAGTCCGCATGCGTCCTCTGCATTCCGCCGCCCGGCTCTCCCGGGGACGCACATCCGAACAGTACGACGCACGCAACAATCACCGAACACGTACCAAGGATCTTCATGTCGTCCCTCCCTTCAGGCGTTTTGCTCAGCGGTTGACGATCCACGGGTCGAGCGACGGCACGCCGCGCGGCCCGAAGACGCTGTTCGGTACGGTGACGTTGACCCGGTACTTGAAGACGCCGAATTCGGGATGCTTGTCGCCGCATGCGAATTCGCGTCCATCTCCGCGCGGCTCGCATTCGAAATCGCTGGTCGGCACGACGACGCCGTTCGCCGCAAAGCGAGTTTCGCTGTCGCCTTCGAGGCGCCAGACGATCTCCGTGCGCTTGCCGCGGTTCTCAACGACCACGAGGTCGTAGTCGACGTAGAGATCGCAACCGTAGAAGCGGTCGCAGTCGACCCTCACCTCGATCGTGCACTCGCCCTCGCCCGCGCAGGTCTTCTGCTTCGCTTCGTGCGGCACGCGGGGATGCATCGCGGCGCAGCCGGCCAGAAGCGCGCACGCGACGATGGAGGACCACAGGACCTTCCGCATTCTTCTTCCTCTTGACGGTAGCGGGCAGCGCATTGTCGGTCATCCGGGCGGGGAATGAAAAGCCGTTCCGCGCGACGCGCCGGCGCGTGCGGCGACTGCGGGCGTCGGCCGCGATTGCCGCCCGGTTTCGGCATTCCTCCTACAGCCACGGCAGGCGCTACATGGCGCGTCGGTGCATGCGTCCATCGCCATGACAGGAGCTTCAGCAAAATCATCATGTTGGCGATCGGCAGGGTCCTTGCAGCGATCGGGACGTCCTGGCGGCGCGTTCGGCCGCCGTTCCCTTTGAAAGGATCTTCGATGAACGCCATCTTCCGGCAAATCGCCACGGTCGCGACCTGTTCCATTCTGGCCGCGGCCGGCACCGCGTGCGCGACCACTTCGAACACGACAGCGACGTCGTCGGGCGACCGCGCGACACTCGCGCAGACGTCGCCGTCCATGACCACGACGACGAGCACGATGCCGGGGACGTCGCCGACGATGCCCTCGTCGACGGCGACGCCGTCCGCCACGATGCCGCCGCCCGCTGCGATGCCTTCGACGGCGGCACCTTCCCCGGCGACGAACGCGACGACGGCACCGACAACGCCGTCGCCATCGGCCTCGTCGCCCGCGGAGGCTGCGAATGCGCAGGACGCCGAAGCACGCAGGATCTTCGACCAGCTCGACACCAACCGCGACGGCGTCCTGACGCTCGACGAGTTCTCGCGGGCCACCTTCCGCGCCAAATGATGCTTCGACGGCGCGGCGGATGATTCCGCGCCCGCTGCGCCGGGCGACGCTCGGCGCAGCCGTCCCGCTGTTCGCGTTGTCCGTTTGCGTCGCGCACGCCGACGCCGGCGACCTGCCGGCGATCTGGGCGTCCGCACGCGAGGCCAGCGTCGAGCGCGCGATCGACGCGCCCGACGCTGCCAGCGCAAGCGCGCGTGTCCCGAGCGACGACGCTCGCGAACGCGATGCCGCATCCCGGATCGACGCCAGCAAGAGCTATGCGATCCCGGCGCTCGAGATCGTCGGGTTCGAGATCCTGCTGAACCAGTTCGACCGGCACGTGCTGGGCGACGACTTCGCGAGCAACGCGTCGACGATCCGGCACAATCTGCATTCGAGCTGGGTCGAGGACCGCGATCCGTTCCAGATCAACCAGCTCGGGCACCCGTATGCGGGCTCGATGTACCAGGGATTCGCGCGCTCGGCGGGATTGAACTACTGGGAAGCGCTCGGCTACACGTTCGCCGGCAGCGCCTTGTGGGAAATCGCCGGCGAGCGGAGTCCTCCATCGCGCAACGACCAGGTCAACACCGGCATCGGCGGCAGCTTCCTCGGCGAGATCCTGTTCCGGCTCGCCAATCTGACGCTCGAGCACGAGAACGTGCCGCCGTTCTGGCGCGAAACGGCAGCGGCGCTGATCTCGCCGCCCGTCGGCTTCAATCGCCTCGCCTTCGGCGAGCGCTTCCGCACGCTGTTCCCGAGCAACGATCCGGTCTACTTCAGCCGGCTAGAGGTTGGCGCAAGCCGCCGGATCCAGAGCAGCGCCGGCCTTTCCGCCGCCGAAGACAAGCCCAACGAGGCAGTGATCGACTATTCGATCGACTACGGCCTGCCCGGCAAGCCCGGCTACACGTACGCGCGGCCGTTCGATTACTTCAACCTCGAAGCGAGCGCATCGAGCGCGAACGGCGCGGAAAGCCTTTTGACGCGCGGCCTCCTGCTCGGCCGCGACTACGACGCCGGACGCGACTACCGCGGCGTCTGGGGACTCTACGGCGTCTACGACTACATCTCGCCGCAGACATTCCGCGTGTCGAGCACCGCGGCAGCCCTCGGCACGACCGCGCAATGGAAGCTGTCCGATTCGTGGGCGCTCCAGGGGACGGCGCTCGGCGGCGCCGGCTACACGGCCGTGGGGACGATTCACAGCACCACGGACAACGATTACCACTATGGCGTCTCGCCGCAGGCGCTGCTCGCGCTGCGCGTCATCTTCCGCGATCGCGCAGCGCTCGACGTCTCGGCGCGCGAATACTTCGTGAGCAACGTGGGTGCCGCCGCGCGCGGCGGCCACGACAACATCGTGCGGCTCGACGCGTCGCTCACGTGGCGCATCTACGAGCGTCACGGGATTTCGCTGCGATACCTGCTGAACCGCCGCGACGCGTTCTATCCTGACGTCGGCGACAGCTCGCAGACCCGCGGCACGATCGGGCTCTATTACACCTATATCGGGCACGACCGGTTCGGCTTCGTCGATTACTAGGACCGCGGATCGTCTAATACCGCGCGCTCCCCGGCGTGCGCGGAAACGGGATCACGTCGCGAACGTTCGCGAGTCCCGTCGCATACGCGATCGTGCGCTCGAAGCCGAGCCCGAAGCCCGCGTGCGGCACCGTCCCGTAGCGGCGGAGGTCGCGGTACCAGCCGTAGTGCGACGTGTCGAGGCCCGCTTCGGCGATCCGCGCGTCGAGCACGTCGAGGCGCTCCTCGCGCTGGCTGCCGCCGATGATCTCGCCGATGCCAGGCGCGAGCACGTCCATCGCCGCGACCGTCTTGCCGTCGTCGTTGACGCGCATATAGAACGCCTTGATCGCCTTCGGGTAGTTCATCACGATCACCGGCTTCTTCGCGTAGACCTCCGAAAGGTAGCGCTCGTGCTCCGATTGCAGGTCCATTCCCCATGCAACCGGAAACTCGAATTTCTGCTTCGCCTGTTCGAGCACGCGAATCGCCTCGGCGTAGTGCATCCGCACGAACTCCGATTCGACGATGCCGCGAAGCTTCGCGATCACGCCCTTCTCGATGCGCTCGTCGAAAAATGCCATGTCGTCGGCGCGCTCGTCGAGCACGGTCGCGAAGATGTGCTTCAGGAGCCGCTCGGCGAGCGTCGCGTCGTCGCCAAGGTCGGCGAATGCGATCTCCGGCTCGATCATCCAGAACTCGGCCAGATGCCGGCTCGTGTTCGAGTTCTCGGCGCGAAACGTCGGTCCGAACGTATACACCTTCGACAGCGCGAGACAGTACGCCTCGACGTTGAGCTGGCCTGACACGGTCAGAAACGCCTCGCGGCCGAAGAAGTCCTGCGCGTAATCGATCTTCCCGTCGGCATTACGCGGCAGGTTGGCGAGGTCGAGCGTCGACACGCGGAACAGCTCGCCGGCGCCTTCGGCGTCGGACGACGTGATGATCGGCGTGTTGATCCAGAAGAAGCCGTTGTCGTGGAAAAAGCGATGGATCGCGTGCGCGATCGCGTCGCGCACCCTGCTGACGGCGCCGATCACGTTCGTGCGCGGCCGCAGGTGAGCGACCTCGCGCAGGAACTCGAGCGTGTGCGGCTTCGGCTGGATCGGATACGAGTCGGGATCCTCGACCCAACCGATGACGCGGACGTTCGTCGCCTGCAATTCGAACGCCTGCCCCTTCGCCGGCGACGGCACGACGGTGCCGGTCACTTCGACCGCGCAACCTGCCGTCAGGTGCAGGACCTGCTCGGCGTAATTGGGCAACGTGCTGGGCACGACGACCTGCACCGGGTTGAAACAGGAGCCGTCGGAAACGTGGAGGAACGAGAGACCCGCCTTCGAATCGCGGCGCGTGCGTACCCAGCCGCGAAGCGTGACCGGCGCATCCTGTGGCGCGCGGCCGTCGAGGATGTCCGCACAGGAGTAGCTCTTCATCGTCGTGAGGCGCTTTTCGAAACGAGCACTCTACCCGAAGCCGAGCACGCGCCTCGGCGTTTCCCAAAGGATCTTGCGACGGTCGCTCGCGTCAGGGACGAAGCGCTCGACGAGCGCCAGCAGCGGGCCGACGTCGATGCGCGACGATGCGCGCAGGAACGGCCAGTCCGACGCCCACAGACAGCCGTCGGGCGTGAACGCGTCGACGAGCGCGGCGACGAACGGCACGAGATCGTCGTACGGATGCGCCTCGCGCGAGAACTTCGTGTAGCCGGACAGCTTGACGAGCGCGCGACGCGCGCGGCCGAGCCGCAACAACGCCTGGAATCCGGGCTGCGAAAGGCCGTCGGCAGGCGATGGACGCCCGCAATGATCGATCAGCAGTTGCACGCCGGTGCGCTCGAAGAGCGGCGCGAGCGCCACGAGCTGGTCCTGCCAGACCTGCAGCGACACGCACATCTCGAGCGCGCGCAAATGTCGAAGCAGGCCACCCGCGCCGAGATAGCGCTCGACGCCGTGGTGCGTCGCGTTGAATGCGACGCCGACGACGCCCTGCGCGCGAAGCGCGACGAGGACCTCGCGCGTCGCGTCGTTCGGGACGACGGCGATGCCCTTGTAGCGGCCTTCTCCGCGTTCCAGCGCGTCGAGCAGGCACCGGCTGTCGTTCTCGTAGCCCGAGTTCGACCCGACGATCAGGCCATGGCGGATGCCGTAGGCGTCGTGCATCTGCACGAGCTGGCGCGCGGTTCCGGTTTCCTGGCCGCTCGGCCGATAGAACGTGTCGTCGCCGTACGGAAAATGCACCGGATCGAGCACGTGACAATGGCAGTCGATCTTCGGCGCACTGAAGATGTCGACGGGCGGCTTTGTCGCGCTCATCGTCATTGCCAGCCTTCGATCGATGGCACGCGCAGCGACTCGATCTCTGGCAGATCGAAGCCGAAGTGGCGGACGAGAAGCGCTCGCAGCTCTTTGCGGTCCGCGAGCTCGCTTGTGCGCGACGTCGACGCGTCGGCGATCGTCACGCTGCGATCGACGACGCTCACGCGAGCATCGCCTTCGAATGCGCGAAGCATGAGCCGGTTGCGAAATCCCGAAGCCGGATGCGTCGCCGTGTAGTGGTTCGCGACAATGAAATCGCTGGCGTTGTCGATTTCGAGCGTCGTCGCCCAGCAATCGACGATCTCTCCGCCGGAGCGTGCACGCAGCACCCGATAGTCGCCATCGCGCGCCATCCAATGCGACGCGTCGTCCGCCGGCGCGACGTCTGCAAGCGGAACCGGAGCGTCGGGCGCGAGGCCGCCGAATCCGGGATCGAGCACGAACGTCCCTTCCGGCAACGCAACGGTCAACATCATGTGCGTGCGCGGCACCTCGGTGCGCGGCGAGAAGAGGACGACGCGCGCCGAGTGGCGAACCGGCACAAACCCGAGTGCTTCGAGCATCGCGGCCAACAGCGTCGCGTGCTCGAAGCAGTAGCCGCCGCGCCGCGCGCGAACGAGCTTCGCCTGCAGCGCGCGCAGATCGAGGTCGATCCCGCGGCCGAGCAGCACGTCGAGATTCTCGAACGGAATCGTGCGCACGTGGGCGCGAAGAATGCCCGCGAGCGTCGCGAACGTCGGCTCGCGGCTTCCCGTCCATCCGATACGCGCCAGATACGCGTCGAGATCGAGGTCCGACGCGTGGGTCACGAGATGGGGCTCGTCAATGCGCATTGCGCCGCAGGCATTCGTGGAACCGCTCGTCGACGCGGTGCGCGAACCAGTCGGTCGTGAGGTGACGCGTGATCTTCGGGCTCGACAGCTCGATCGTCGGCACGACCGCGCGCGGCACGCGTGCGTGCGCGGCCTGGTCGGCGAGCGCGAACACGCGCGCGTAGAGCGTCGTCTTCGCGAACGCTTCGCCGCTGCCCTGCTCGAGATCGCGCCGGATGTCGAAAGCGCTCATGCCGAGGCGCTTGGCGAGCACGTGCAACGCGGATTCGGTGGCGCCCGCCTCGCGCGACGGCGTTCCGTTGTCGTAGCGCAGAAGGTCGCCGTCGGGTACCAGCGGGATGCCGGACACGTCGGCGACGGCACGCTGGAACGCCGCGTTGCGGCTCGCGTAACGCCCGGCGTTATAGTCGGCGAAGCGGTAGACATAGCGGTCGTACGGAGCGTCGTAGGCGAGCAGGTGCGCGATCCCGAAATAGAGGCCGCCCCGTCGCGTGAACACTGCGTCGCGCACGCTCCCCGTCATCGGATAAGGGTACGGCGCGGCCACCGTCTGCGCTTCGGCGAACGCGACCGAAACCTGCATCGGTCCGGCCGTTCGCACCGGATTGCGATCGGCGAAGAGCGTGCGGCCGAACGGTACGCGACCGATGAAGTCGTCGTAGATGCGCGAAAGATCGCCTTCGGTCCTGACCGCATCGATCCGCTCGCTGTAGCGCTTGCCGTTCGACGACGGCACCGCGAGCGCGGCATCGAGCACGAGCTTCGGCACGCCGGCCCGCTCGCGCCGCGCGTCGATCTCCTTCCATGCGATTCGCGCAAGTCCCGGCACCGGCGGGTCGACGCGCAAGCCCGACTCCTGCTCGGCGACCGCAATGGCAGCGCACGCGTTCTCGGCCGTCGGCGCAATGTCGAGCGCAGACATCGCGGCGTAAATGTCGATCGCCCAGCCGTTGCGATCGGGCAAGGAGGCGGGCAACAACCGCGTCACCAGCGCGCGTCCCTCCGCAGCCGTCAGCCGCGGCGCCTCGGATGCAGGCGGCACATTCGTCGCGCATCCGGCAAGGGCGACCGCTGCGATGGCCGCGAGGAGGGGCGATCGCAGTCGGAAAAGCGCGGCGCAAGCGCGACGTTGCAGGGGCACGAACGTAGGATAGAGCCTCTCGCCGGGACGTCGCCGTCGCCGCTTTCCCCGTGCGGCCCGAGCGTCGCTTCACCTGCTGCCGGCTCGCGACACTGCTAGGATTGTGGATGCCCGACGATTTCGCCCCGCCGTTGCGGATGCCGATCAGCGTCGATGCCTGCGAATGGATCGTCGATCGCGCGCTCGCCGGTGCGTCGGAGATCGACATTCTGGCGGGCGTTTGCGAGCGGCTGGACGGCGCCGGTTTCAGCCTGATGCGCGCGTCGGTCGCGAACGACCTGCTCGATCCGACGTATGACGCGCGCGGCGTGCGCTGGAATCGCGGCACGGGCGGCCTCGAGGAGGTTTTCCCGCGCACCGAAGGCTTCGTCGTCAACGAGTCGTGGACGCGAAGCCCTTTCTTCGCGCTTGCGGAGAGCGGCCGTCCCCGCCTGCGGCGCCGGTTGAACGCGACCTATCGACGCGGCGAATTTCCGCTCCTCGACGATTTCGAGCGCATGGGCGCGACCGATTACCTTGCGTTCGCGACACCGGTCGGCGACAACGTCCGCCTGGGCGAAGGACAGGGCATCGTTTCGTCCTGGCTTACCGACGTGCCCGGTGGCTTCAGCGACGCGCAGGTCGAGTCGATCGCCTATCTGCTGCCAACGCTCGCGCTCGCGTTCATGCTGCATACGACTCACCGCTCCGCGCGCACCGCCGTCGCGACGTATCTTGGCAACGACGCCGCGCTGCGCGTGCTCGCCGGCAACATCGTGCGCGGTCGCGCGACGCCGATCACCGCCGTCGTCTGGTTCAGCGATCTCGTCGGATTCACGCGCATCGCCGACTCGGTCGACGCCGAAGTCCTCCTCGCGATGCTGAACGAATATGCCGAGGCACAGGTCGAGGCGATCGAAGCCCGCGGCGGCCACGTGCTGAAATTCATCGGCGACGCGATCCTCGCGATCTTTCCGGACGAGGATACGACGCGCGCCTGCGAGCTTGCGCTCGACGCGGCCGCCGATCAGAAGCGGCGCATCGCGATCGTGAACGAGCGGCGCGGCAAGGCGTCGCTGCCGGTGACCGGCACGCATCTCGCGCTGCACGTCGGCGAGCTTCTGTACGGCAACGTCGGCAGCCCGCGGCGACTCGACTTCACGGTGCTGGGGCCGGCCGTCAACGAGGCGGCGCGCATCGAGGCGCTCTGCGGGTCGCTCGAGCAGCCGGTGATCGTTTCGTCGGCGTTCGCGGAGGCCGCCGGCGGCGCGCGCGAGCGCCTGGTCAGCCTGGGCCGCTATGCGATGAAGGGCGTGGCTCGACCGCAGGAACTGTTCACGCTCGACCCCGAATAGCGTCCGGAACGCAAGCGCCCCTGCGGACATCCAATGGATGTTCGCTGCGCCCTTGACCTGGAGGTTTCGATGAGAACGCCTGCCAGTATTGCCGGGCATCCGATCCATCCGATGCTCGTTCCGCTGCCGATCGGGATGTGGGTGCTGTCTCTTGCGTGCGACATCATCGGCGCTTTCGCCGCCGACCCAACCACCTGGAAGTCCGTTGCCCTGTACGCGATGATCGGCGGCATCATCGGCGCGCTGCTCGCGGCGGTCTTCGGCTTCGTCGATCTGCTGTCGCTGCCCGCGCGCATTCGTCCAACGGCACTTGCTCACATGGGCATCAACCTGACGATCGTCGTCCTGTTCGCGATCGATGCGTGGCTCCGGCTGTCGGGTTCCGACCCCGTCTGGCTCTCGGTGGTCGCGATCCTGTTGCTGCTCGGCTCGGGGTGGCTCGGCGGCAAGATGGTGTATCGCCTGGGCGTAGCGGTCGATGTGCCAGCGGCGGGAATCGACAGCCGGTAACGCGCTCTTCGAGGCGTTCACTCGACCCGCGATAGGCGACGAACGTCGGGCGCAGGCTCGCTCGAACGGACGCGTCACTCGGCCAACCCGATCTCCTGCAGGAATCCGCCCCAGCGCGCGTCCGCGTGCAGCGCGCGCAACAGCGGATCGATCTTCGTCCACGCGATTCCGGCATCGTGCTGCATGCGCGCGCGAGCGAGCCACTCGAACGCCGAATCGGCCTCGCCTCGAAACGCGTGGATTTCCGCGACCTGATACGCGGCGTCGCCCGCGTACTTGCTCGCGAGCTCGCGCAGCGCGGCAAGCGATTCCGCTTCGCGTCCGGCCGCCTTCTCGACAACACCGCGCGCGAAAAGCCGTCCCCACTCCTCCGGCTCCTGTCGCATGTGCTCGCGCGCCTGCGCAAGCCGTCCGTCCACCACGAGCACGACGGCGAGACACGCGTGCATGGCCGCGCTCTGCGGCGCGAGCTCCAGCGCCCTTTCGACCGCCGTCACGGCTTCGCCGGAGCGGCCCGCCGCATGCAGGGTCATTCCCTGGTAGAAATGCGCCGACGGGCTCAACGGGTCCTGCTCGATTGCGCGACGTCCAAGGGCGATGCCGTCCTCGAATCGGCCGTTGATCCCCGCGACGATTCCCGCCTGATGCAGGACGATCGCGTTGCCGGGTGCGAGTTCGAGGGCGCGATGCAACGTCGCGTCCGCGCCGCGCCAGTCCCAGTCGTGCGCGATCTGGATCCATGCGATGCCGGCGTGCCCTTCGGCCAGATCGGGCTCGAGCGCGAGCGCATGCATCAGCGCCTCGCGCGCGCGAACGAACCCTTCGGTCGCCGTCGACCAGCCCCAATTCGCCTCGTTCGAGTAAGCGCGTCCAAGCTCGGCCCACGCGAGCGCGAAGGCCGGATCGATCGCGAGCGCCTCCTTCAGATAGCCGATTCCCCTCGCCGTTTCGTCGCGGGTGTTGCGGTCGATGAAGTGCCGCGCATACAGGAAGCGGCGATGTGCTTCCGGATCGCTGCTGCGGCCCTTCACCGCTTCGGCGACGGCTGCCGTTGCGTCGCGCTCGGCAGCCGGATCGTTGGAACGTTCGAGCAGCGTGTTGCGCAACTCCTTGACGACCGATTGCGCGATGTCGTCCTGCACGGCGAAGATGTCGTCCAGCGTGCGATCGTACGTTTCCGACCAGAATTGGTGGCCGTCGGACACCTTCACGAGGCGCACCGCGATGCGCATCCGGTTGCCCGCCTTTCGCACGCTGCCTTCGAGCAGGGTCCCGACGTTGAGCGCACGCCCGACATCGGCGGCGTCCGCTGCCCGGCCCTTGAACCTGAACGCCGACGATCGCGCTGCCACGCGCAGCCCGCGGATCTTCGACAAAACGTTCAGGAGCTCCTCGGCGAGCCCGTCCGCGAAGTATTCGTTGTCCTCGTCGCGGCTCATGTTCACGAACGGCAGGACAGCGATCGAAGGCGCCTCGCGCGCGTTCGCGCCGGCGGCGGGCCTGCCCGATGCCCGCGCCGACGGCATGACGGAAGGCCGCGATGAGTCCTCGGCAAGAAGGCGCTCGATGCGTTCGACGAATGCCGCGGACACGCTCCCCTCCGGCATGTGCGTCCACTGCACCTCCCGGAACCGCTCGGGGACACGCGCGTTCGCATCGATCGTCGTGTCGATCACGACCGGCAACAGGAACGTCCGATCGTCGGCCATGTCGAGGGTCCGGCCGACAGCGAGATTCCACTCGCGCCGGAAGTAGCCCTCTTCCCGCGCCTGCGTGTTCGCCGAGATGACGGGCACGAACAGCCCGCATTCCCTGATCTGCCGGCGAATCGACGCATCCCACGCGTCGCCCCCACGCAGCGCGGTCTGGTCGAACCAGACGTCGATGCCGGCCGCGCGCAAAGCGTTGCAGATGCGGCCTGCCGCCTCGGCATCCTGCGACGCATAGCTCAGAAAGATGGCCCGGCTCGCAGGCATGGTCGGGGTGAGAGGATTCGAACCTCCGACATCTTGCTCCCAAAGCAAGCGCGCTACCGGGCTGCGCTACACCCCGACAGCGCGATTATGACATCCGCGCCGCAGTCCCCGCGCGGGTCCCCGCCGGAACTTCCGCTCGTCCGCGCACCTCGTAGCGTCTTGAAGGCCGCACCGCGTGGCCTTATTTGACGCAGCGGGAGGAATGCAAAATCATGAGCGATCGGTGGAACGTCGCAGTGCTGGTCGGCAGCCTGCGCAAGGAATCGTTGAACCGCAAGATGGCGAATGCGCTGATCAGGATGGCGCCGCCGTCGCTCGACATGCAGATCGTCGAGATCGGCAGCCTGCCGCTGTACAGCCAGGACGACGAGGCGAATCCGCCGGCCGCCTCGAAGACATTCAAGGAACGCATCGAGAAGGCGCACGCCGTGCTTTTCGTGACGCCCGAGTACAACCGCTCGGTCCCCGGCGTCCTCAAGAATGCGATCGACATTGCGTCGCGTCCGTACGGCAAGAGCGCATGGAACGCCAAGCCGGCCGGCGTCGTCACGGTGTCGCCGGGCGCGATCGGCGGCTTCGGTGCGAACCAGCATTTGCGGCAGTCGCTCGTGTTCCTGAACATGCCCGCGCTGCAGCAGCCGGAGGCCTATATCGGCGGTGCCGGCGACCTGTTCGACGCGCAGGGAAACATCACGAAGGAATCGACGAAGGAGTTCCTGCACAAATTCCTGGCTGCGTTCGCGCAATGGATCGAGCGCAACGCGACGAAACCGGCGGCCAACGAAAAGACGAAAGCCGCATGAGCGCTAGAAGTCGCGCCGCAAGCGCGCTTTCGCGCGCGCTCAGCGTCCGAACTTGCTGGCGCACTCAGCGCCCGAACTTGCTGATCACCGCGAGCGCCTCGTCGATCGCCTGCTTGCCGTTGCCCGACGCGATCGCCTGCGAAACGCAGCCGTGCAAATGGTGCTCGAGGAGCTTCCGCGCCAGGGCGTCGAGCGCCGACTGAACGGCGGCGACCTGCGTCAGGATGTCGACGCAGTAGCGGTCGTCCTCGACCATCCGCGCGATCCCGCGGATCTGCCCCTCGATACGATTCAGGCGCTTCGTCAGCGCGCTCGCGTCGGCGTCGTCGCGCGGGACGGCCGGATGCAACGGCGTTGCCTCTGCGTTGCGCGGCTTCGTCGACTTACGCGCGGACGCCATACCCCGCATCCTCGATCACGGCGCGCATCGCCCGCACGTCGGTTTGCGCGGGATCGTAATGGACGCTCGCGCTGCCCTCCGCCAGCGACACGTCGACCTGTTGCACGCCCGGCAGCGCCTTCAGCACGCGCGTAACGCTCGCGACGCAGCCTTGGCAGGTCATGCCGTCGATCCCGATTCGTGTGGATTCCATCATCGAGCCTTTCGCAAAAGAAGCGCATTGCCCACGACCGACACGGAGCTCATCGCCATCGCCGCGCCGGCAATCACCGGATTCAACAACCCGAGCGCCGCCAGCGGAATGCCGAGCGTGTTGTAGGCGAATGCAAAAAAGAGGTTCTGGCGAATCTTGCGGCGCGTCGCGCGCGACAGCAGGATCGCGTCGGCGACCGCCTCGAGGTCGTTGCGCAACACGGTGACGTCGGCCGCCTCGATCGCGACCGCGGAGCCGGTACCGACTGCGAAGCTCACGTCGGCGGCGGCGAGCGCCGGCGCGTCGTTGACGCCGTCGCCGACCATCGCAACGACGTCGCCTCGTGCCTTCAGACGCGCGATGTGGTCGGCCTTGCCTGCGGGCGAGACGCCGCCGGCAAACGTCGCGATGCCGACTTCGCGCGCAACTGCCGCGGCGGTTGCCTCGTTGTCACCGGATAGCATGACCACCGCGATGCCGGCGCGCGCAAGCCGCGCGATCGCATCCTTCGACGTCGCGCGCACGGCGTCGGCGAGCGTGACGACGCCGAGCAGGCGGCCGTCGAGCGCGACGCCGACGACGGTGTCGCCGCTCGCGTTCCATTGCTCGATCTGCCGCGCATCGATCGCGACCCCACGTCGCTCGAGGAACGACAACGAGCCGACGAGTGCCCGCTCGCGCTTATCGCCGACCAGGCCTGCCGCGCCCTGCCCGGGAACGACCTCGAGCTCGGACGCCGGCGCCGCCACGATCCCGCGCCCGGCCGCATGCTCGACGATCGCCTGCGCAAGCGGGTGCCGCGTACCCCGCTCGAGCGCGGCCGCCGTCGCGAGTATCCGATGCTCGTCCGCGGCGAGCGGATGCACGCCCGCGACGCGCGGCCTGCCCTCGGTGACGGTGCCCGTCTTGTCGACGACGAGCGTCGTGATGCGTCCGGCATCCTCGAGCGCGACCGCGTTGCGGATCAGCGCGCCGAGCTGCGCGGCGCGGCCCATTCCGACGATGATCGCGGTCGGCGTCGCGAGGCCAAGCGCACAGGGACACGCGATGACGAGGACCGCGACGGCACGCACGACAGCCGGCCCGACGTCGCCTGCAAACCACCACGTCCCGACGAAGGTGATCGCGGCAAGTGCGACGACGACCGGCACGAATACGCCGGCGACGCGATCGGCGAGCCGCTGCGCGGGCGCTTTCGAGCCCTGGGCGTCGCGGACGAGCCGCACGATCCCCGCAAGCAGCGTCGCGCTGCCGACCGCCGTCGCCTCGCAGCGCAGCGATCCGTCGACGTCGAGCGTGCCGGCAAAGACGCGATCGCCGGCCGCCTTCGAAACGCTGCGGCTTTCGCCGGTCAGCATGCTCTCGTCGACGGCGCCGTTGCCGTCGATCACGTTGCCGTCGACGGGAACGGCCTCCCCGGCGCGAACGCGAAAGCGGTCGCCGACGACGACGTCGGCAAGCGGCACGTCGACTTCGCGTCCGTCGCGCTCGACGTGCGCGAGGGCCGGCGCAAGCTCGAGCAGGCGCTCGATCGCGGCCGACGTGCCCGCGCGGGCGCGCGCTTCGAGCGCCTTGCCGAGCAGCACGAGCGTCACGATCGCGGCGGACGCCTCAAAGTACACGTGCTCGTCGAGAACCGCCAGCGTCACGATCGCGCTCCACAGCCACGCGATCGTCGTGCCGAGCGCAATCAGCACGTCCATGTTGGCGCCGCCCGAGCGCAGCGCGCGCCAGGCGCCGACGTAAAAACGCCGGCCGATGACGAGCTGCACCGGCGTCGCCAGCGCGAGCTGCAGCCAGCGCGGCATGAGCTCGGCGTGCAAGGCGCCGGGCACGAACATCGCGATCATCTGGGCGAGAAACGGCGTGGTGAGCGCGACGGCGATCGTGAGCTCCCGCCGCATGTCCCGCCACGCGGCCTCGCGGCGCTTCGAATCGAGCGCCCGCTCCGCCCCCTCGTCGCGGCGCACGTGCGCGGCATAGCCGGCGCGCGCGACGGCGGCGAGCAGTGCGTCGACGTCGGCTCGCGCGCGATCGTAGTCGACGCGGGCGGTCTCGGTCGCGAAGTTGACTTCGGCTTCGACGCCCGGCATGTGGTCGAGCGCCTTCTGTATGCGGGCCGCGCACGCGGCGCACGTCATGCCCTCGAGCGCGAGATCGACGTGCCCGGCTTCTTGCGCGTTACGTGGTGAGGAAGCCGGAAGCCAGCGGGCGGAGGCGTCCATGCCCGTAATTATACCCCATCAGGGTATTGATGTCAACCCACGCCCGTCACGCCTCCGGCCGCATGTGCGGGAACAGGATCACGTCGCGTATCGACGCGGTGTCGGTCAGCAGCATGACGACCCGATCGATGCCGATCCCTTCGCCTGCCGTCGGCGGCAAGCCGTATTCGAGCGCGCGCACGTAGTCGGCGTCGTAGTACATCGCCTCCTCGTCGCCCGCTTCCTTCGCCTTCGCCTGCGCGAGGAAGCGCGCGGCCTGGTCCTCCGGATCGTTGAGCTCCGAGAAGCCGTTCGCGATCTCGCGGCGCGCGATGAAAAGCTCGAAGCGGTCGGTGATCGCCGGATCCGCGTCGTTCGCGCGCGCGAGTGGCGACACGTCGGTCGGGTGCGCGATGATGAACGTCGGCTGGACGAGCTTCTGCTCGGTCGTCGCCTCGAACAGCTTGAGCTGCAGCAAGCCCACGCCATCGCTGTCGAACACCTCGACCTGGAACGGCGCGAGCGCGCGCCGCAGCGTCGCAGCGTCGGCGAGATCGACGCCGGCGAATTCGGTGTTGTAACGGCGGATCGCCTCGGCCATCGTCATCCGCGCAAACGGCTCCGCGAGGTCGATCGTCTCGTCCTGGTAGACGATCGTCGTCGTGCCGCAGACATTCTGCGCAACCTCGCGAAGCAGCACCTCGGTAAGATCCATCAGGTCGCGATAATCGGCGTACGCCTCGTAGAACTCGAGCATCGTGAACTCGGGGTTGTGCCGGGTCGAGATGCCTTCGTTGCGGAAGCTGCGGTTGATCTCGAAAACGCGCTCGAGACCGCCGACGACGAGGCGCTTCAGATACAGCTCGGGCGCGATACGCAGGTAGAGCGGCATGCCGAGCGCGTTGTGATGCGTCGCGAACGGCCGCGCGGCAGCCCCGCCGGGGATCGGATGCATCATCGGCGTCTCGACCTCGAGAAAGCCGCGCGCGACGAAGAACTCCCGGATCGCCTGCACGATCCGGGAGCGCTTGACGAACACGTCGCGCGCCTGCGGGTTCGTGATCAAGTCGACGTGCCGCTGCCGATAGCGCTGCTCCTGGTCCGTCATTCCGTGAAACTTCTCCGGCAGCGGCCGCAGCGCCTTCGCGAGCAGCCGCACGCTGTCGCATTTGACCGACAGCTCGCCGGTTTTCGTCTTGAAGAGCGTTCCGCTGGCGCCGACGATGTCGCCCCGGTCGAAGCGCTTGAACGCGTCGAGCGTCCCTTCGCCGACGCCGTCGAGCGTCACGTAAAGCTGGATGCGGCCCGACAGGTCCTGCAGCGTCGCGAAACACGCCTTGCCCATCACGCGCTTCAGCATCATGCGGCCGGCAACGGAGACCCGCACTCGCGCCGCCTCGAGGGTCGCGTTGTCCTCGGCGTCGTGCGCCGCATGCAGGTCGGCCGCGACCGCCGTACGCCGAAAGTCGTTCGGGTACGCGTTGCCGGCGGCGCGAAGCTCGCCGAGCTTGGCGCGCCGCTCGGCGATGATGCGGCTCTCGTCGATGCCGACGTCGTGGTTTTCAGGTTCGTTCATCAGGCAAACTCGAGATTGGGCGCGATCCTCGCGATGCGCTCGTAGTCCCGGTCGTCGTGAAGCAATGGCACCGCATGTTCCAATGCAACCTGCGCGATCAGGCAATCCACGGTGCTGCGCGGCGTGAAGCCGCGCCGGCGGCAATCGAAATAGATTCGCGCGGCGTGGCGGTGCGAATCGACGGGATGCAACGGCAGCAGCATCGTCTGGCTCGTCAAATACCCGTCCAGGAGCGCGTACTCGCGCTCGTCGGCCGCCCCCTGAAGTATTTCCTGTGCGATCACCGGGGTGATCGCGAACGGCCGCCCGTCATCCAGTATCCCACGCAAGCGGCGCGCCGATTCGGTCCTTCGGTTTCGGAACAGGTCGACCCACACCGACGTATCGACGAGGACCATTCAGCCGATGCGCGCCTTCTTGTAATCGTAATTCGGATCCAGGCGGACCTTGCCCAGAAGATCGCGCATGTCCCGGCGTTTCCGCGCCGCCACGAATTCGCGCAATGCGAGATCCACCAGCTCGCGCTTGGTCTTCACCGGCGCGTACCGGAACGCTTCCTTGACGAGCTCGTCGTCGAGAACGATGTTCGTGCGCATAATACACCTCCACGTACACATTATAAGGTGTAGAGGTTTCGAAGACAACGCCGCGGCCCACGGCGCCCTTGAACCTACAGGTACGCCTCCTGCTCGCCCTTCTCGCCGTGCTCGCGCATCCAGAGCGCGAGTTCGTGGAGTTGCGGCGGCAGCGCGGCGGCGAGGAGCATCTCCACGAGCTTGCGGTCACGCTCGGTGAGCGGCCGGCGGATGGGCAACGTCGCCAGAATCCGAGCGGCCATCGCTGGCGCATCCGAGATGCAACCCCGCGCCTCCCAGATTTCGGACGCAGCGAGTGCAATGCGGATGCCGTCGGGGTCGGGATCGCACGCGATCGACGCCGGTGCGGGCTTCAGTTCCAGGAGTCTCGAAACGGCGCGCTGCCAATCGATGGACGGATAGCCCGGCAGCCACACGACCGCATCGCGCTTTCCGACCGTACGCGCGATCCGCTCGAAGCTCGTGCGATTCTCCACCACCCGCCACTCCGCGATTTCACCATGCAGCGCGAACGCGGAATCGATCGTCGCCGCCGTCACGGAGAGGAAATCGCCGGCGGCGCCGAGGTCGATGACGCCGCCCGGCGTCAAGAGCGAGAGCGGCGCGCGCAATTCGACCGTCATGGCGTGCCTGTGTATTCCGGCCGCCTCGAGATCGATGCCCGCGGCAAGCCACGCCCACTCGGCATCCGTGACCGCCTTTGTGCTCCCCCTCGCGTGCAACGCGAAATCGCGCCGCGTGCCGAAGCGCTGGTCGGCAAGCCATGCGTCGAGCGCAGACAGCAATGCCTGTCGCGCAAGGGCGATCCGCGCCTGCGCGCCGGCAAGCGATTCGTGCAGGCGCGCGAGCCGTTCGTCGTCGTAGCGCTGGCCCGCGACCGCCTGCCATGCGCGACGTGCGAGGTCGGGATCGTCGAGGCCGAGCGCGTCGCGCAGGCGCGACATCTCCCGGAACTCGACGCGCGCACGGTGGCGAGCTCGTTCTGACAGGCGCGAACCTCGCGTCGTGCGCCGGTCAATTGGACCTGCGCCACGCGCACCGATTCGGACAAATTGACGTACTCGCGCTGGGCGCCACGCGTCGCGCGGTTAGTCCGCGTTCGCGAGCCTGTCGAGGTACCGTGAAGGCGGGCGAGAGCGACATCGTCGTCCGCGAACTCGCCGGACCGGCGAAGAGCACGCTTCGATCTCGCCCGGGCTCCAGTGCGGATCCGCGCCGCGTAGGCCGATCTCGCGCAGCACGAGCAGGCGCGCGACGACCGCGTCGTCGCCGCCGTGGAAGAGCGTGGTGAACGCGCGGAGCAGCTGACGGGCCGCGAGTAGCGGAAACAGCGCTGGCAGGTCGTCGGCGACGACGCCCGGCGCAAGGAACTCAGGCAGCGACGCGTTCTCCGCGTCGCGTCGTTCGTCGGCCACGGGCTCAAACCCCCTGCTTCAGGCTCGCCGAGATGAAGTCGTCGAGGTCGCCGTCGAGCACCGCCTGCGTGTTGCCGACCTCGTGGTTGGTCCGCAGGTCCTTGATCCGCGACTGGTCGAGCACGTACGAGCGGATCTGGTGACCCCAGCCAATGTCGGTCTTCGAGTCCTCGAGCTTCGCCTGCTCCTCCTGGCGCTTGCGAAGCTCCAGCTCGTAGAGCTTCGACTTCAGCATCGCGAACGCCTCGGCGCGATTGCGATGCTGCGAGCGGTCGGTCTGGCACTGCACGACGATGTTCGTCGGCAGGTGCGTGATCCGCACCGCGGAGTCGGTCTTGTTGACGTGCTGCCCACCCGCACCGGACGCGCGATACGTGTCGATGCGCAAATCCGCCGGATTGATCGCGACCTCGATCGACTCGTCGACTTCCGGATAGACGAACACGCTCGCAAACGACGTGTGGCGCCGCGCGTTCGCGTCGAACGGGCTCTTGCGCACGAGTCGATGCACGCCGGTTTCGGTACGCAGATATCCGTACGCATAATCGCCGTCGACCTTGATCGACGCGCTCTTGATGCCCGCGATCTCGGCCGGCGACTCCTCGAGCACCTCGACGCGATAGCCCTTGCGCTCGCAATAGCGCAGGTACATCCGCAAAAGCATCGCCGCCCAGTCCTGCGCCTCGGTGCCGCCGCTGCCCGCCTGGATGTCGAGAAATGCGTTGCCGGGATCGAGCGGGTTGTGGAACATCCGCCGGAATTCGAGCTCGGCGACGCGCTGTTCCAGCTTCGTCGCGTCGGTCTCGACCGCGAGCAGCGTCTCGTCGTCGCCTTCCTGGCGCGCGAGCGCGTACAGATCGCTGCTGTCGTCGAGCCCGCGCGAAAGTCCGCGCAACGTCTGCACGACGCCGTCGAGCGCTTTCTTCTCCTTGCCGAGCTCCTGTGCGCGCGCCGGGTTGTCCCAGACCTTCGGGTCCTCGAGCTCGCGGTCTACCGTGGCGAGCCGCGTTTCCTTCGCGTCGAAGTCAAAGATACCTCCGAAGCTGGGCCGTGCGTTCCTTCAACCCTTCGAGGGTATTGCCGATCGCGTT
>DATJFI010000077.1:0-21670 GCA_035495715.1 Casimicrobiaceae bacterium | reverse complement strand
TCCGAAGGCGCGACCGTCAAGGGCATCGTCAAGAACATCACCGATTACGGCGCGTTCGTCGACCTGGGCGGCATCGACGGTCTGCTGCACATCACCGATCTCGCCTGGCGGCGCGTCAAGCATCCGTCGGAGGTGCTGTCGGTCGGCGACGAAGTCACTGCGAAGGTGCTCAAGTTCGACCAGGAGAAGAACCGCGTCTCGCTGGGCCTGAAGCAGCTCGGCGACGATCCGTGGATCGGCCTTTCGCGTCGCTATCCGCCGGGCACGCGCCTCTTCGGCAAGGTGACGAACATCACCGACTACGGCGCGTTCGTCGAAATCGAGTCGGGCATCGAAGGGCTCGTGCACGTCTCCGAGATGGACTGGACGAACAAGAACATCCATCCGACCAAGGTCGTGCAGCTCGGCGACGAAGTGGAAGTGATGATCCTCGAGATCGACGAGGATCGCCGCCGCATCTCGCTCGGCATGAAGCAGTGCATGCCGAACCCGTGGGACGAGTTCGCGATGAACCACAAGAAGGGCGATCGCGTCGCGGGCCAGATCAAGTCGATCACCGACTTCGGCGTGTTCGTCGGGCTCTCCGGCGGCATCGACGGGCTCGTGCACCTGTCGGATCTGTCGTGGGCGCAACCCGGCGAAGTCGCCGTTCGCGACTACAAGAAGGGCCAGGAAGTCGAGGCGGTCGTGCTCGCGATCGACGTCGAGCGCGAGCGGATCTCGCTCGGGATCAAGCAGCTCGAAGGCGATCCGTTCAGCAACTTCGTCGCGACGCACGACAAGGGCAGCATCGTGTCCGGCACCGTCAAGAGCCTCGATGCGAAGGGTGCGGTGGTCTCGCTCGGCGGCGACATCGAAGGCTACCTGCGCGCGTCCGAAGTCTCGCGCGACCGTGTCGAGGACATCCGCACGCGCCTCAAGGAAGGCGACAACGTGAGCGCGATGATCATCAACATCGACCGCAAGAACCGCAGCATCAACCTCTCGATCAAGGCAAAGGACAACGCCGACGAATCCGAGGCGATGCAGCGGATGAGCGCCGAGAACGCGGGAACGAGCACCGGCACGACGAATCTCGGCGCGCTGCTGAAGGCGAAGCTCGACAACAAGGCCAACGGTTGATCGCATGACCAAATCGGAGCTGATCGACCGCCTCGCGGCGCAGTTTCCGCAACTGGTTGCCAAGGATGCCGAACTGGCGGTCAAGATGGTGCTCGACGCGATGGCGGAAAGCCTCGCGAAGGGCGAGCGCATCGAGATCCGCGGGTTCGGCAGCTTCGGCCTGAACTACCGGCCACCGCGCACCGGACGCAACCCGAAATCGGGCGAGAAGGTGCAGGTGCCCGAGAAGTACGTGCCCCACTTCAAGGCGGGGAAGGAATTGCGGGAACGGGTCGATTTCAACCTCGCGCAGGATTAGCGCTCGATGAACGTCGAACGGGCGGCCACGATCGATTCGCAGGCCGCCTTTCTTTTGCGCGCTGATGTTGCTCTTCATGCGGACCTCGTCATGAAGCAGCGGGCAAGACCCGGCGCGTGCTCCGAGTCCGTAAACGCCGATCTACGGGTACCCGGCGCGTATGTCGGTCGGGCAAACATGCCCTCCCTCGTCGCGCCACCCGTGACGATCGGCACTCCCAGTCGCACGCGCCGGGTCTTGCCCGCTGCTTCCGAGACGCCGGTGACGGTTCGTTGCACCAACTACCGAGGGGGCGCGCTTTGCCCACTGCCCGGAGTCGGCGCGATGCGGCGAAGCGACGGGCAAACCGTCGCGCGCGCGACTGGACGTGATCGCCGTAATGGGTGGCGCCGACGAGCGAGACATGTTTGTCTCGCGAAGGAGGTGCCGGGTACCCATAGGCGATCGTTTACGGACTCGGAGCGCGCGCGGCGGTTTGCCCGCGCGACTTGGGCACAAGGAGAGGCGCGCCGATGAGCGTCGTGCGCTTTGTCTTCATCGCGATCGTGTTCATCGCGCTGCTGTTCATCTCGCTGCAGAACGCCGACCCGGTGACGCTGCGCGTCTTCTCGCTCTACGAGTGGCAGGCGCCGCTCGTGTTCGTGATCCTGATCGCATTCGCGACCGGCGTCGCGCTCGGACTGATCGCGAGCGCGATCAAGGTCGTGCGGCTGAAGCGCCAGCTGTCGCGCTTGCGCCGCGAGCATCATCGCGTCCAGGCGTCGCTGCCGGCCGCGCGCGGCGCCGTGCCGGGTACCACGCCGGCGTCCGGCCCGGGGTTCGAGCCGCCGCCATCCACCGGATTCTGATCGCCGCATGGATTTCGAGCTGTGGTGGCTCCTGCCGATCCCGGCACTCTTCTTCGCGCTCGGCTGGATCGCCGCGCGCATCGACATCAAGCACCTGTTGCACGAGTCGCGTGCGTTGCCGCTGTCGTATTTCCGCGGCCTGAACTTCCTTCTGAACGAGCAACCCGACAAGGCGATCGAGTCGTTCATCGAGGTCGTGAAGGTCGATCCGCAGACGATCGACCTGCACTTCGCGCTCGGCTCGCTCTTCCGCCGGCAAGGGGAAACCGACCGCGCGATCCGGATGCACCAGAACCTGCTCGACCGGCCGACGCTGCCTGCCGACAAGCGCACGATGGCGACGTACGAGCTCGCGCAGGACTTCCATCGCGCGGGACTTCTCGACCGCGCCGAGACCCTTTTCCGCCGCCTCGACGGCACGCCGTTCGAGCACGCGTCGCTGTCGCACCTGATCGAGATCTACGAAACGGAGAAGGACTGGCCGAAGGCGGTCACCGCGATGCAGCGGATGGAAGTGCTCGCGAAGCAGCCGTACTTCAAGGAGATCGCCGAATACCATTGCGAGCTTGCGCAGGCCGCGCTCCTGCGGTCCGACATGCCGGCCGCGCGTTCCGAAATCGAGCGCGCGCTCGCGACGCATCGCGGCTGCGCGCGCGCGAACGTGATTGCCGGCGACGTCGAGGCGCAAGCGGGCGACCACCGCGCGGCGATCGAGGCCTGGCAGCGGATCGAATCGCAGAATCCGGCGTTTCTCGCGCTCGTCGCCGATCGATTCGCAGCCGCGTTTCGCAGCCTGCGCGACCTGCCGACCGGCATCCGCGTGCTGCGCAACTACCAGGCGCAGTATCCGTCGCTCGACCTTCTGAACGCGCTCTTCACGCTGACGCTCGAGCATGAAGGCCCGGACGCCGCGGCGACGCTGATCAAGGACGAGCTCGCGCGCAATCCGACGCTGATCGGCCTCGACCGGCTGCTCGAAGCGCAGCTTCTGTCGTCGCCGCCCGAGCGGCGCCACGATCTCGAGCTCGTCAAGGGCCTCGTCGGCCAGCACATCAAGCGCCTCGGTCTCTACAAGTGCGACAACTGCGGCTTTCGCGCGCGGCAGTACTACTGGCGCTGCCCCGGTTGCCAGAAATGGGAAACGTATTCGCCGAAGCGAACCGAAGCGCCCGATGGCTACGCATGATCGCTGATTGCAGGAGATCCTTCGAATGAGCGCCAACTCTCCGCGCGTGCTCGTCGCGCTCGACTACGCCGATCCCGCGGCTGCGCTCGCGCTTGCCGGGCGTCTCGATCCGCGCGAATGCGGCATCAAGGTCGGCAAGGAACTGTTCGTGAGCGGAGGACCGGAAGCGGTCCGCGCGCTCGTGGCGCGAGGCTTCAACGTGTTCCTTGACCTCAAGTTCCATGACATACCGAACACCGTCGCGCAGGCGTGCGCGGCTGCGACGCGCCTCGGTGTCTGGATGATGAACGTGCACGCGGCGGGCGGACGCGCGATGCTTCGCGCGGCACGCGAAGCCGTCGATGCGGCGCAGCCGCGTGCGAAGCGGCCGTTGCTCGTCGCCGTCACCGTGCTCACGAGCCTCGATGACGATGCGTTGCGCGAGACCGGTGTCGAAAGCGACGCGCGAACGCAGGCGCTGCGGCTTGCGCGCCTCGCGCGCGCGTGCGCGCTCGACGGCGTCGTCTGCTCGGCGCGCGAGGCTGCTGCGCTGCGTGCCGAATGCGGGCCGGACTTCGCGCTCGTCACGCCCGGCATACGCCCGGCGGGCGCGGACGCGCACGACCAGGCGCGGATCGTGACGCCGGAAGAAGCGATCCGCAACGGCGCGACGTTTCTCGTCGTCGGCAGGCCGATCACCGGCGCTTCGGATCCGCTTGCCGCGCTCGCCGCCATCAACCGCACGCTGGGACCGCGCGCATGAAGATCACGATGATCGGCACCGGCTACGTCGGCCTCGTCAGCGGCACGTGCCTCGCCGAAGTCGGCAACGACGTGCTGTGCCTCGACGTCGACGCGCGCAAGATCGACCTGCTGCGAAGCGGCGGTGTCCCGATCCACGAGCCCGGCCTCGAGCCGATGATTCATCGCAACGTCGTCGCGGGCCGCCTGCGGTTCACGACCGACGTCGACGCAGCAGTCGGCCACGCGAACGTGCAGTTCATCGCCGTCGGCACGCCGCCCGACGAGGACGGCAGCGCCGACATGCGCTACGTGCTGCAGGCCGCTCGCGACATCGGGCGGCGGATGACGCAGTGGACGCTCGTCGTCGACAAGTCGACGGTGCCGGTCGGCACCGGCGACCGCGTGCGCGCGACGATCGCCGAGGAGCTCACGGCACGCGGCGTCGATATCCCGTACGCTGTCGCGTCGAATCCCGAGTTCCTGAAGGAAGGCGCCGCGATCGACGATTTCATGAAGCCCGACCGCGTCGTGATCGGCGCCGACAACGAGCGGGCGATCGCGATCCTGCGCGGCATCTACGCGCCGTTCCAGCGCAACCGCGAGCGGCTGCTCGTGATGGACGTGCGCTCGGCCGAGCTCACCAAGTACGCGGCGAACGCGATGCTCGCGACGCGGATATCGTTCATGAACGAGCTCGCGAACCTCGCGGAAAAGCTCGGTGCCGACATCGAGCACGTGCGGCAGGGCATCGGCTCGGATCCGCGGATTGGATGGCATTTCCTCTATCCCGGCGTCGGCTACGGCGGAAGCTGTTTTCCGAAGGACGTGAAAGCGCTGCGGCATACGGCCGCGCGCGCCGGCGCGTCGCTTCAGGTCCTGTCGGCCGTCGAGGCCGCGAATGATGCGCAGAAGCGGGTGCTCGTCGACAAGATCGTCGCCCGCTTCGGCGAGGACCTGTCGACGCGGCGCTTCGCGCTGTGGGGACTTGCGTTCAAGGCCAATACCGACGACATGCGGGAGGCGCCGTCGCGCGTGATCATCGACGCGCTGCTCGCGCGAGGCGCGACGATTTCGGCGTACGATCCGGTCGCGATGGACGAGGCGAAACGACTGCTGGGCGATCTGCCGCGAATCGGCTTCGCGGCCAATCCGCTCACGGCCTGCGACGGCGCCGACGCGCTCGTCGTGGTGACCGAATGGAAGGAGTTTCGTAGCCCGGACTTCGACACGCTTTCGCGCAGGATGAAGCAGCCGCTGATCTTCGACGGGCGCAACCTCTACGAGCCCGAGCTCGTGCGCAGTGCCGGTTTCGAGCACGTGTCGATCGGTCGACGATGAGTCCGACGCGAAACGGGACCCCTCAACCGCCTCGCGAGCGCTCGGCACCCTCTCCCCGCGAGCGCGAAGAGGGAAGGGGTGAGGGGAGCCGCCGCTTCTCCGCCTGGCGCACGCGCGTCGCCGCCGCGAACGTGCTGATCGTCGGCGACGTGATGCTCGACCGCTACTGGTTCGGCGACGTCGAGCGGATCTCGCCCGAGGCGCCGGTGCCGGTCGTCCGGATCGCGCGCTCCGAGGAACGACCCGGCGGCGCGGCGAACGTCGCGCGCAACGTCGCGGCGCTCGGCGCGCGCGCCATGCTCTTGTCGGCCACCGGCAAGGACGAGCCGGCCGACGTCCTGCTGCGGCTGCTCGACACCGATCGCATCGACGCGTCGTTCCTGCGCGACGAAGCGCTCAGGACGACGGTGAAGCTGCGCGTGATCGGACGCCAGCAGCAGCTCTTGCGCATCGATTTCGAGACGCCGCCGCCGCACGAGCTGCTCGCCGCGCACCTGTCCGAGTTCGATCGGCTGCTCGGTGGCGCCGACGCGCTGGTGCTGTCCGATTACGGCAAGGGCGGTCTCGCGCACATCGCGACGATGATCGAGCGCGGGCGCGCCGCCGGCAAGCCGGTGCTCGTCGATCCGAAGGGCGACGAATGGGAGCGTTATCGCGGCGCCAGCGTGATCACCCCGAACCGAAGCGAGTTCCGGCAGGTCGCCGGCCGCGCGCGGGACGAGGACGATCTCGCACGCCGCGCGCAGGCGCTGCGCCGCGATCTCGCAGTCGACGCGCTGCTGCTCACCCGCTCCGAGGACGGGATGTCGCTCTACACGAATGCCGGCACGGTGACGATTCCCGCGCGGGCGCGCGAAGTGTTCGACGTGTCCGGCGCCGGCGACACGGTGATCGCGACGCTCGGCACGCTGCTCGCTGCCGGCGCATCGCTTCCGATCGCAATGGCGATCGCGAACGAAGCGGCCGGCGTCGTCGTCGGCAAGCTCGGCACCGCCGTCGCCGAGCCGGACGAGTTGAGTTGATGGCGAAGGCGAAGCCGGTCTACTCCTGCACCGAGTGCGGTGCGCAGGCGCCGAAATGGCAGGGCCAGTGCCCGCAATGCGGTGCGTGGAACACGCTCGTCGAGACGCTCGCGACGCCGGCCGCCGCGCGCTTCGAGAACGTCGCCGGCGTACGCTCGTCGGTCACGCCGCTCGCCAGCGTGACCCCGAGCGCGACGACGCGCATCGCAACCGGCCTCGACGAATTCGACCGCGTGCTCGGCGACGGCCTCGTGGCGGGTGGCGTCATTCTGCTCGGCGGGGATCCGGGCATCGGCAAGTCGACGCTGCTGCTGCAGGCAGGCGCCGCACTCGGCGCGCTGCACCGGACGCTGTACGTGACCGGGGAGGAATCGGCCGAGCAGATCGCGCTGCGCGCACAGCGCCTCGGTCTCGTCAATGCGCCGGTCGAACTGCTCGCCGAGGTGCAGCTCGAGGCAATCGTCGGCGCGATCAACGCGACGTCCCCGGAAGTCGTCGTCATCGATTCCATCCAGACGACCTACACGGAAGCGCTGACGTCGGCGCCCGGCAGCGTCGCGCAGGTGCGCGAATGCGCGGCGCAATTGACGCGCCTCGCGAAGCAGCGCGGCATCGTCGTGATCTTCGTCGGCCACGTGACGAAGGAGGGTGCCATCGCGGGCCCGCGCGTGCTCGAGCACATCGTCGACACGGTGCTCTATTTCGAGGGCGATCCGCATTCGAGCTTCCGGCTCGTGCGCGCGATCAAGAACCGCTTCGGTGCGGCGAACGAGCTCGGCGTGTTCGCGATGACCGAGCGCGGCTTGCGCGGCGTGTCCAATCCGTCGGCGCTGTTCCTTTCGCAGCATGCCGAAGGCGTCGCCGGCTCGGCGGTCGTCGCGACGCTCGAAGGATCGCGGCCGTTGCTTGTCGAAGTGCAGGCACTCGTTGACCCGGTGCAGGGCGGCATGCCGCGAAGGCTTGCCGTCGGTCTCGATTCCCAGCGGCTCGCCCTGCTGCTCGCCGTGCTGCATCGGCACGGCGGCGTCGAGACGAGCGGATTCGACGTCTTCGTCAACGCGGTCGGCGGCGTCCGCATCCTCGAGCCGGCCGCCGACTTGGCGGTGATGATGGCGGTGTGCTCTTCTTTGAAAAACAGTCCATTGCCGCGCAAAGCTCTCGTTTTCGGCGAGGTCGGGCTCGCGGGCGAAGTCCGTCCCGTGCAACGCGGCCAGGAGCGCATTCGCGAGGCCGCGAAGCTCGGGTTCGAGACATTCGTGATCCCGAACCTGAATAAACCGAAGCAAGCCATTGAAAACGTGAAAATCCTCGGCGTCGACCGCGTCGACGAAGCGATCGGCTGGCTGCGCGGATAACGCTGGGGGGCGGGACTCGCCGCGCGGCGTACAGCGCCGCAGGGCGCAGGCATCAGCCGGCGGCCGCGGCGTCGGGACCGATCCGGATCAATTGACGTACGTGCCGGCGGTACTGGTCGGCCATCTCGAGATACGCCGCTTCGAGCGCCCGCGTCGTCGCGGCCGTGTCGAACAGCGCGCTCGCGCGCCCCGGACCGTCGAGATGCGTGCGCAAACGGCTGCGCTCGGCAGGATCGCGTGCGAGCGCGATGACCTTCGCGGCGTACGCGTCGACGTCGTCGCAGACGAGATCCGGCAAACCCACGCTCGTGAGGAGGCTCGCCGCAACGCGCGACGCGAAGGTCTCGCCGCGCAGCGTGACGAGCGGACAGCCGGCCCACAGCGCGTCGCTCGCCGTCGTGTGCGCGTTGTAGGGCCACGTGTCGAGGAAGAGGTCGGCGGCACGATAGAGCGCGAGGTACTCGGGATTGGGGCGCGCGCGCGCGAACACGAGCCGGCGCGCGTCGAGGCCGCGCCGCACCATCTCGCGGCGCAGGTTGCTGACCCAGCGCTCCTCGCCGCGGCGCGCGAGGAGCCACAGCACCGCTTCGGGAACCTGCGCGAGGATGCGCATCCACGCATCGAACACTTCCGGGTTGAACTTGTAGCCGCTGTTGAAGCAGCAGAGGACGACGCCGCTCCGCGGCAGGTCGAGCTCGGCGCGCGGCGGCGTCTGCGCGATCGGCCGCTCGCGATCGTTGATCTGGTAGCTGGCGGGAAGGAGCGCGAGCGTTTCCGAATAATCGCCCGCGTCTTCCGGCGGCGTGACGATGGCGTCGCCGATCAGGTAATCGGCGAGGTTCCCGCCGAGCGTTCCCGGATAGCCGAGGTAGTGAACCTGGATCGGCGCCGGACGCATCGCGAGCAGTGCAGACGGCGCATCCTCGGTGTGTCCCTTCAAGTCGACCAGGATGTCGATGGCGTCGTTGCGGATTGCCGTCGCGAGCTTGAGCGACGGCCATCCGGCGGCGTCGACGAAGCGATCGAACCCGCGCACGAGGCGCTCGCGCATTGGGCTGCGGTCGTCGGCGCCCGTCGAATAACCGACGACCTCGAAGCGCGTGCGATCGTGATGCTCGAAGAGCCCCGCAGCGAGGAACGCCGTCGCGTGCGTCTTGAAGTCGGACGAGAGGTAGCCGATGCGCAGGCGCCCGCTGTTCAGCATCATCGTGCCGGCGACCGCTGCCCGCGGCGCGACACGCGCGCTCCACGCTTCGGCGCATCGCCGCTGCTCGGCGCGGGTCGACGGTTGCGACAGCAGCACGAACGGCGAAAGCAGCGGACGCTGTTCCGCGACGCCGTCGCGGAAGCGCCGCCGCAGGTCGGCGAGGTCGTGCCAGTCGCCGGTCCGCTGGCGCAGGAAGAGGAGCTGCGACAGCGCGGCGCCGTTGGCCGGTTCGAGCCGCACGACGTCTTCGTACGCCTGCATTGCGCGGTCGACTTCGCCGTCGCGTTCGAGCAGCGTCGCGAGCTGGAAGCGCAGCGGCGCGGCGTTCGGCTTCCGGGCAAGCGCGGCATCGAGCGTCGCGCGCGCCTTCTTGCGCATGCCCGCAGTCGCCTCGAGTTGCGACTTGAGGCCCGCGTACGCGACCTGCTCGGGATCGAGGGCGGTCGCGCGCGACGCGGCATCCATCGCCTCGAGGAGCCGCCCCTGCGGTTCGAGGACCAGCGCGAGGTTGTGCCATGCCGCCGCATGCCGCGCGTCGATGGCGGTCGCGCTGCGTGCCGACGCTTCCGCATCGGGGATGCGGCCGAGCGCAAGCTCGGCGGCGGCGAGGTTCGCGAAGATCTCCGGCGCACGCGGCGCGAGCTTCGCCGCTTCCTTGAGCGCGTTCACGGCGGCCTCGCGCCGGCCCGCCGATTCGAGCACGAGCGCGAGATTGGACCAGGCCTCGGCCGAGGTCGGCTCGAGCTTGAGCGACGCACGGATGCGCTCGGCCGCCTCGGGAATCTTGCCGGCCTGGTACAGCACGACGCCCGAATAGTGCAGGGCGGGCGCGAATTTCGGATCCGCGGCGAGGACCGCGTCGTAGCGCATGAACGCTTCGCGGAGCTTCCCCTCCTGATGCAGGCGATAGGCGCGGTCGAATTCGGAGGCGATGCTCATCGCGAAGCGGCCGTCGGCGCGCAACGGCGTACGTCGGTAACGGGATCAGCGCGAATTTACCACCGCGCAACGACCGTCACGCATCGAGCTCGCGATAGTGGCGGAAGATGCCCTGCTCGTTGAACGGGAGGCGACGCGGCGACGCGAGGTAAGCGGCGATGCGCGGGCGTTCGCGCACGCGATCGTGCAGTCGCACGATCGCCGGCAGACCGGATTCGAGCGAGGCCATCGCGCACGGGAACGCGTAGCGCAGTCCGGCGACAACCTGGAACAGCGACAAGTCCGCGTACGTGAGGCCCGTTCCGACGAGCCAGCCGCTGCGCGCGTTGTGCGCGAGCACGCGCTCGAAATAGCCGAGGAACTTCGGCAGGCGCCGCTCGCGCAGATCGGATGCGCGGCGCTTCGCTTCCTTGCGCTGGTCTTCGTAATACAGGCTGCTCGCGATCGGATGATGCGTGTCGTGCACCTCGCCGACGAGGTCGGCGAGCGTGAGCTGAAGCTGATGCGTCCACAGGCGCCCGGATTCTTCGCGCGGCGCGAGTCCGAGCGCGTCTCCAAGGAAGAGCAGGATGTTCGCGGTCTGCCCGATCAGCCGCCGGCCCGCCTTGAGGAACGGCGGCGCGAACGGCGGACGCGCGACGCGCTCTCCGTCGAGCAGCGCGAGCATCGCATCCTCGCCGCGATCCTCGCGCGCGACATCGACGTAGTCGGCGCCGGCTTCCTCGAGCGCCAGGCGGACGAACTCGCCGCGTCCCTGTATCCCGGGCCAGTAGTAGAGCTCGTAGCGCATTGCACGCCTTCGATCGCGTCGTCGAGCGTCGATTCTATCGCCGTCGTCCACGTCCTACACACGTTGCAGCCTGCGCCGGACACGACGGCGCCGTACTTCGCCGTAAAGTCTGATTCGCCTCGAAACCCCCGGGAGAAACGCATGTTCGGAATGACCAACGACAATGGCGGCGCGAACGCGATCGAGCTGCTGAAAGGCGACCACCGAGAAGTGGAACAGCTCTTCAAGCAATACGAGGACATCAAGGAGGGCGCCGAGGACGCGGCGAAGGAAGAGCTCGTCGCGCAGATCTGCGACGCGCTGACGGTGCACGCGCAGATCGAGGAGTCGATCTTCTACCCGGCCGCCCGACAGGCGTTGCAGCAGGAGGAAGGACAGGATCTGCTGAACGAGGCTGCGGTCGAGCACCAGACGCTCAAGGACATCATCGGCCGGCTCGAAATGGCGCCGACGAGCGACCCGCTGTACGACGCGGGCGTCAAGGTGCTCTCCGAGTACGTGAAGCATCACGTGCGCGAGGAAGAGAACGAGCTGTTCCCGAAGGTCCGCTCGAGCGACATGGACCTGCAGGCGATCGGCGAGCAACTCGCGCAGCGCAAGCAGCAGCTCGAAGGCGGACGATCGCGGACGTCGCGCAACGGCTCGCGGGGCCGGCAGGCGCAGCGCGAACGCGACAGCGGCGACGAACGACGCTCGTCGCACTGACCTCGCAGCCCGCAAACAGGCGGGTTCGAGGTGACCGTGCCGAGGCCCGCCGACCCGGGCCTCGGCGCATTCGTTTTCCGAGCGGTGCTCGCGGCACCCCTCGCGTTTGCCGCTGCAAGCGATATGCGATAGCCTCCCAGCCGGCTGGCTCGGCGAGGGGAGGGTCGGTGGCCGAATCGGATGTCGCTGCAACCGCTGCGCCGAGTGGCGCGCCGTCACCGTGGGACAGACCCGATGTCGCCGCGCAAGCGACGCCGACGCGCTCCGTTCTTCCGGGACCGGAAACGGTCCATCCGGTCGAGTTCACCGGGACGAGCGGCGAGTACTTCCGCATCTGGATCGTCAACGTTGCGCTGACGCTCGTCACGCTCGGGATCTATTCGGCGTGGGCCAAGGTGCGCAAGCGCCGCTATCTCTACGGCCATACGCGTGTGGCGGGCGAGGGCATCGAATACCTCGCAAAGCCGATCCCGATCCTGCTCGGCCGCCTGATCGCCGTCGCGGTCCTCGCCGCGATCGTCGCCGCGGACTTCCTCGTGCCCGCGCTGGCGGCGAGCCGGCCGCTGCGCCAGTTGCTGTCCATCGTCGTGTTCGTCGCCGCCGGGCCCTGGATCATGGTGCGCTCGCTTCGGTTCAACGCGCGGAACACCGCGTACCGGAACATCCGGTTCCGGTTCGCCGCCGCTTACGGCGACTGTTTCAGGATCGTCGCAACATACGGCTGGCTGCTTCTCACGGGCATTCTCTATCCGTTTTTCAGGCGACGCCTCGTCCGCTTCGGCGTCGAGAATCACTGGTATGGCGCGACGAAGCTCGAGCTGTCGTTCGATTTCGGCAAGCCGTTCGTGCGCGCGTATTTCGTCGCGTACGGATTGTTCGTGCTGTACATGATCGGTGGCGTATTGCCGGTGGTCGGCATCGCCGCAGCGGTGGCTGCGGGAATGCGCGTGAAGCTCTCGCAGATCGCCCCGCTGGGATTTCTTCTGTGGCTTCCCGTCTATGCGATCGCCATCGGCCTCACGTTCGCCTATATCCGCGCGCGAACGATCAACGCGATCTTCAACAATCTCCGGATCGGTCCGATCCGCTTCTCGTCGTCACTGCGTGTCCGCGACGTCGCCGGGATCTACTTCAGCAACGCCGTCGCCGTCGTATTCACGCTTGGATTCGCGACGCCGTGGGCGGTGATCAGGACCTGGCGATATCGGATGTCGAAGACGGCAATGACAGCGGCCGCGCCGCTCGACGGCTTCGTGCAGGCGGAAGCGGATCACATCGGCGCAGCGGGCCAGGAGATCGGTGACATGCTCGACTTCGACGTGTCGTTGTGACCGAGTTCGACGCCGTCTACTACGACGGGCGGACGTCCGCGAGAAACGCCGTGCGCGTGCGCGCCGCCGACGACGGTCAGATTCACATTGCCGGCGACGCTGTGGATGTCGCGCTGCCATTGGCTGGCGCACGCGTCGATCCTCCGCTGGCGGGCGTCGCGCGGGCCATCCGCTTTGCGAACGGCGCGGAGCTCCGCACCGAGGATTGCGGGGCACTCGACGCCCTGTTCTCGTCGCAGGACAGGATCGAACGGATTGCGCACGTGCTCGAAGGGCGCTGGCGCTACGCGCTCGCAGGCCTCGCGCTGGTCGCCGCAGTCACGGCCTGGATCGTGATCGACGGCTTGCCGGCCGCCGCAGCCCTCGTGGCTGACGCGATCCCGGAGACCACGCAGCGCGCGATGGGCGACCAGACGTTGCGAACGATCGATCGCACGCTCTGCGCACCGAGCGCGCTCGACGCCAGGCGCCGCGAGGCCCTGCTTGGCGACTTTCGCACGCTCGCCGCGAGCAGCGGGGAAGCGAACGCGCGCATCGAGCTGCGATCGTGCCGCGCCATCGGGCCCAATGCTTTCGCGCTTCCCGGCGGCATCATCGTCGTCACGGACCAGCTCGCCGATGTGCTCAAGAGCGACGCGGAACTCACCGCCGTGCTCGCGCACGAGCTTGGTCACGCTCGCTATCGCCATCCGATGCGCGCGGCGTTGCAAAGCGCCGGGGCAGCCGCGCTGGTGAGCGTGCTGGCGGGCGACGCAGTGTCGATCACCGGAATCGTCGTCACGCTGCCGACGCTGCTGCTCCAAACCGGATATTCGCGCGGCTTCGAGGACGACGCCGACACGTATGCGTTCGAGCGGCTCAAGGCGCTCGGCATTTCACCGCGCGCGTTCGCCGAAGCGCTTGCTGCGCTCGAGGGCGCCCATGCGGCGCGCTCGCGCGACGCAGGCCAATCGTTGCCCGATTACCTGTCGACGCATCCGTCGACCGGGCGCCGCATCCAGCGCGCATTGTCAGCGCAATGACACGGGATCTCGGCTCACGCCTTACATGAAAGTAACACAAACAAGGCACTGATTAACAGCAACTAAATACAGCCAGAATGACCTGGCCGCCGGTTCACGGCATCGCGTTCCCCGCGTTCGCTGTCTCGGTGATTGGTTTATTTTAACTGCGTATAATTGGTATTATGTCAAATGACGCGGCTATCACTTCGACCCGCGCCGAAGCATCGGCAGGCCTTTGCGGGATACGGTGTCGTCCATGGACACCGCACAGCGTTTTCCCGCCCTCACGGTTGCCGCGACGAGCCTCGGATTTGCCGTCGTGCAACTCGACGTCACGATCGTCAACGTCGCGTTGCCGCGCATTGCCGCCGACCTCGCGGCATCGATCGCGTCATTGCAATGGCTCGTCGATGCGTACACGCTGACCTTCGCGGTGCTGCTGCTGAGCGCCGGTGCGCTCAGTGACCGGCTCGGCGCGCGTGCCGCGTACATCGCCGGCTTCGCACTGTTCGCGCTCGCGTCGTGGATGTGCGGTTTCGCGCCCGATGCACAATCGCTGATCGCGGCGCGCGCGCTGCAAGGCATTGGCGCGGCGCTGCTGGTGCCGAGTTCCCTTGCGCTTTTGAATGCTGCGTGCGAAGGCGACGCTTCCTGGCGCGCTCGGGCAGTTGGGCTCTGGACGGCCGCCGGCGGCCTATCGATCGCAGCAGGGCCCCTGATCGGTGCGACCCTGCTCGGCGCTTTCGGCTGGCGCAGCATCTTCTTCGTCAACGTGCCCTTCTGCGCGCTCGCCGTGCTGGCTGCCCTTCGCTGGCTCGACGCGCGGAGGTCCCGCGGCGTGGCTCGTCGATTCGACGCAGCCGGCCAGATCCTCGCCGTCGTCACGCTCACGGCGCTTGTCGCGACGATCATCTCGGCGTCGAAGGCGCAGACGCAGCCGGCAACCATCGTCGCCGGATTCGCGGTGGCGCTGGTCGGCGCGATCGCGTTCTGCGCGAGCGAGACGCGCGCAGCCGCACCGATGCTTCCCCTCGCGTTCTTCCGGCGTCCCGGGTTCGGCCGCGCGATCCTCTTCGGCGTCATCGTCAACTCCACGTACTACGGCATCGTCTTCGTGCTGAGCCTTTATCTGCAACAGGCGCGCCGATACGGCGCAGTCGAAGCCGCGCTGGCCTACCTGCCGCTGACGGCGACCTTCATCGTCTCGAATGTGGCGAGCGGCCCTCTGATCGCGCGGCTCGGCACTGGCGTTCCGATGATCGCCGGCGCATTGATCGGTGCCGCTGGTTTCGCGCTGCTCGCCCGGCTCGACGCGGCAAGCCATTTCGTTGCGATGCTCGCGCCGTTCACGCTGATTCCATTTGGCATGGGACTCGCCGTGCCCGCGATGACGACGCTCGTGTTGTCGAGCGTCGAACGCAGCTCGAGCGGAACGGCGACGGGCGCACTCAACGCGGGGCGACAAGTCGGAGGTGCGCTCGGCGTCGCAGTGTTCGGAGCGCTCGTCGCGCACGACCGCACCGTCGCCGGTCTGCGCGAAGCCGCATGGATCTCCGGGGCGCTGATGATCGCAGCGGCCGTCGTCGCAGCGAGCCGTCGGCGTTCGACTGCGCGTTTCGAAGACCGCAGCGTGGAACTCGATGGCCACCTCCCGCGCAACATGCAGCCGCAGCGCGCACCGGTTCGATGAGGCGGGCGGTTGCCGGACGACGCTATCATTGAAGACCACCATGAACCCGGAACCTCGTTTTGCCACGATCGCCGCGATGATCGGCGATCCGACCCGCGCGCGCATATTGGCGCATCTATTGGGCAGCGAGCACGCGACCGCGAGCGAGCTCACGCAGGCCGCCGGCATTGCGCCGCAAACCGCGAGCGCGCATCTCGCGAAGCTCGTCGACACCGAGCTCGTCGCGATCCGTACGCAGGGGCGGCATCGCTACTTTCGCCTCGCCGGCGGCGAAATCGCGCATGCGCTGGAAGCGCTGGCCTTCGTCGCCGAGCGCGACGCAACCGTCGGCGCCGCATCGGACAAGTGGTCGCACGGCGCGTATCGACCCCTTCGCGAAGCGAGGAGCTGTTACGGCCACCTCGCCGGCCGGCTTGGCGTCGCGTTGCACGACTGCCTTATCGACCAGCGCGCGCTCGCGTTCGACCATGACGCGTTTCGCATCACCGACGAGGGCCGCACGACGCTGCACGCGCTGGGCATCGATGCCGACGCGGTGCGAAGCGGCCGACGCGGTATCGTCTATCCATGCCTCGACTGGTCGGAACGCCGCGATCATTTCGCAGGCCCGCTCGCCGTTGCGATGCTCGGACATTTCGTCGCGATGCGCTGGCTGCAGCGCGTACCGGGAACACGCGCGCTCGTAGCGACCCCGACTGGTCGCCACTCGCTGGCGCAGCTTCTCGGACCCGCCCTCACATGAAGCAAGGCCGAGTCGTAAACGCTGAATTACGATGATGCTACGGCTGCGTCTACCAATTGCGGCTTCAGTACCCGCATCAGGTCGGCCGGCGCCATGCCGACCAGGTAGCCGCGCCTTCCGCCGTTGACGTAGACGCGCGGCAGATCGCCAATCGTCCGTTCCACGTACACCGGCATCGCGCGACGCGTGCCGAACGGGCTCGTGCCCCCGACCTGGTAGCCCGAGTGGCGATCGGCGACCGCCGGCTCGCACGGCGCGACGCTCTTGACGCCAAGGAAGCGCGCGAGATTCTTCGTCGAGACCTCGCGGTCGCCGTGCATCAGCACGATCGACGGCCGCTTCTGATCGTCCTCCATGATCAGCGTCTTGATGACCGCATGCTCGTCGACGCCGAGTTCACGCGCCGACACCGCAGTCCCGCCGCGCGCTTCGTAGGCGTACGGATGATCGGTGAACGCAACGTCGTGCTCGCGCAGCACGCGCATCGCTCGCGTCGTCGGCAGCTTGTCGCGTGCCATCGCCTGCGCGTTCGTCGATTGCGTGCTCAGTGCCGCGCGATTGTCGGTGCGGCAATGCCGTCGATCATCACGTTGACGCACGCCGGCAATCGCGACGCATGCGCGCGCGAAACAGCGTCACGCATGTCGGCGGCGTGCGTGACCCGCTCGCCGTAGCCGCCGAATGCGCCGCACACAAGGTCGTAGCGCGTCGGCGCGAGCTCGCATCCGATCAACCGCCCTGCTCCGTACTCGCGCAACTGGATCTGATACTCGGCGTTCCAGCGTGCGTCGTTGCCGACGACGGCCAGGAACGGCAGCGCGTAGCGTGCCGCGGTGTCGATCTCCGACGCGTGAAAACCGAACGTTCCGTCGCCGAGCGTCGCGACGATCGGAACGTCGGGCAGCGCACAGCGCGCGCCGATCGCGTAGGGCAACGCGGAGCCGATTGCGCCCGCCATCCCGTTGATCACGCGATGCGGCGCATGAAGGCACGCCTGCGCCCATTGGCCGAACTCGCCACCGTCGGAGACGAACACCGATTCGTGGTTTGAATCGAGAAGGCGCTGCAGCGGCCGCAACGCGTCGAGCGGATGCAGTCGATCTTCGCTGCGCGACGATTCGCGATTCCACTCGTCGGGACGGTACGCGATCGCCGTGCGAACATCCTGCTGCCACGCGGCGTGCACACCGCGCAGCAGCGACGGCGCACGCGCGGTCAGTGCCTGCAACGCGCCATGGGCGCTCGCACGAGTCGTCAGAAGAAGACGCTCACCGACCGCGATGCGCGAGCGCACGAATTCCACGTCTTCGGCGTCGATCTGGAGAAACAGGCAATCGGGCGCAAGCGCCGCCGGCTTGCCGAAGCGAAGCGTGAAGTCGAGGCGCTTGCCGACGAGCAGCACGCAATCGGCCTGCGCGAGCACCTCGGCGAACGCGCCGAGTGACGGATCGGCAATGCCGCGCGGACTCTCCATCCCGACGACCGGGACGCCGCTCGCATCTTCGAACGCCGTGGCGTGTTGCGACCCGTGCGCGGTCATGCTTGCGGGGCCGACGATGACGAGAGGCCGCGATGCGTCACGCAGGCGCTCGAGGATTGCATCCGCCACGTCGTCTTCGAGCGACGGCTCGGCCAACGACGAAGCCGCGATCGTATCCGACGATGCAATGCTCTCGAGCGCATCGGATGTCACGCTGAGGCTCACCGGTCCGGGCCGGCCGGTACACGCAATATCGATCGCGCGTGCAGCGTCGCGCGCGGCGTCTGCCGGATTTCCACACGTCCATGCCGCCTTCACGAGCGGCGCCGCGACATCGGCTTGCGCCATTTCCTGGAATGCACCCATGCCGAGCTGGCGCTGCGGCGCGTGTCCCGACACGAGCACGAGCGGCGCTTCCGCCATTCGTGCCGTGTAAAGCGCGGACACGGCATTCGCATGCCCGGGTCCACCGGTCACGAGTGCGATGCCCACCCGCCCGGACACGCGCGCGTATGCGTCGGCCATGTGGACCGTCGCCGCCTCGTGACGTGCGTGGATCAAATCGATGCCAGCATCGAGTGCCGCGTCGAACACCGGCATGACGTGGTTGCCCGAGACGGTGAAGATCTTCGCCACACCCCGCGCGCGGATCGCACGCAGCAGCGCATCGGCACCTCGATTTTTCATGACGTCCGGAAGAGCAGGAACGAGTGACGATCATCGCACACATGGCGCACGCAGCCGATTTGCGACATCATGCGCGGCGTTGCCCATCTTGCATCGGGAGCTTCAATGAAACGCCTTCTTTCGGACGCGCTCGTCGCCGTGACGATGCTGCTCGCGCCCGTCGCATTCGCGCAGGACGCCTGGCCCACGAAGCCGGTCGTGATCATCGTGCCGTTCGCCGCCGGCGGCGTGGCCGACCTCCTCCCGCGTGTCGTCGGTGCGAAGCTTTCCGAGAAATGGAAGCAGCCGGTAATCGTCGAGAACAAGGTCGGCGCATCCGGCAACATCGGCATGGCCGAAGGCGCGCATGCGGCGCCGGACGGCTATACGTTCGTGCTCGCGCCGGCCGGCAATCTCACCGTCAATCCGATCCTTTTCAAGCACCTGACGTTCGACACATACAAGGACCTCGCGCCCGTCACGGAACTCGCGCAATCGCCGAACGTTCTCGTCGTGCATCCGTCGGTGCCCGTGAAGACGTTCAAGGAGTTGATCGCGTACGCGAAGGCAAACCCGGGCAAGCTCAACTTCGCCTCGCCCGGGGCCGGCAGCGGGGCGCATCTGGCCGGCGAGTTGCTGAAAACCGACGCCGGGATCGACATGGTGCACGTGCCGTACAAGGGACTCGCACCCGCTGTCAACGATCTTCTGGCTGGCAATACGCAGCTCATGTTCGCCGGCATCTCGACGGTGATCCAGTACGTGAAAAGCGGCAAGCTCGTTGCGCTTGCGATCGCGAGTCCCGCGCGCTCGCCGGAGCTGCCCGACGTGCCGACCGTCGCCGAAAGCGGCTTGCCGGGATTCGAGGTGACGTCGTGGTACGGGATCGTCACGCGCGCTGGCACGCCGCCTGCCATCATCGCGAGAGTTCGGCGCGACATGGCCGAAGCGCTCCGGCAGGATGACGTGCGCGCGAAGCTCGCCAACGTCGGTCTCGAACCCGTCGGCAGCACGCCGGATGCGTTTGCCGCGATGATCAAGGCCGAGACGCGCAAATGGGGCGACATCGTCCACAAGGCCAACATCACCGTCGAATGAGCGCGGCGCGCGAAGCATGAGGGTCGACATCGCGTACCTCAACGCCGGCGATATCGAGCGCCTCGCGCTGACCGACGACGAAATCCTCGCGGCGGTCGAAGCGGCGCTCGCTGCGCAGGGACGGGGCGAAACGGTGATCGAGCCGCGCGTGCATCTCGTGCCCGAGAGCTCGACGAAGGGCCACTTCAACGTGCTGCGCGGCGTGGTGAAGCCGCTGCACGTCGCCGGCGTCAAGGTCGTCGGCGACTTCGTCGGCAATTACGCGCTCGGCCTGCCATCTGAAATGGCGCTGCTCAATCTGTTCGATCCCGACACCGGGATACCGCTCGCGGTGATCGACGCGACCGCGATCACCGACATGCGCACCGGCGCCGTGACGGCGATCGGCGCCAAACATCTCGCACGCAAGCGCAGCAAGGTACTCGGCCACGTCGGCGCGCGCGGCACCGCGTACTGGAACGTGCGGCTCCTCAATCGCCTGTTCGATTTCGACGAGATCCGCGTCCATTCGCGCCGCGCCGAAAGCCGCCGCGCGTTCGCCGATCGTCTCGCGCACGACCTCGGCAAGCCGATCGGCGTCACCGATGATTGGCGATCGTGCGTCGAAGGCGCCGACATCGTCGTCGAGGCATCGCGGCTCCCCGAGCCGTACCCGCACTTGAAGACCGAATGGATTCGTCGTGGCGCGCTCGTCGTTCCGTACGGCACGATGAGCGCCGTCGAACTGTCGCTCACCGATATCATGGACAAGATCGTCGTCGACGATTGGGGCCAGTGCCGAAAGGGCTTGCCGTTCGGTGCATTGCGCCAGCATGTCGACACCGATCGGCTCACCGAGCGCAACCTGCATGCGGAACTCGGGAAGATCGTTGCCGGCAGCAAACGCGGACGCGAGCGCGACGACGAGACGATCCTCCTATGGCATCGGGGCTTGAGCACGACCGACATCGCGCTCGGTCACGCGCTCCTCGAGAAGGCGCGGCGCGACGCGGTGGGCCAGACGCTGCGATTCATTTGACGTCGAGTCATGGCCGCGCCTTCGATGTCATCCATGACCCCGGCGCGTCGCCATCAGCGGGTGCATCGAAGCAACGACTGAACGGGAGCGATCGTGGCGAGCAAGCTCGACTTCGCAAGCCTCATCCGGACCATTCCCGACTTTCCGAAGCCGGGCGTGCAGTTTCGCGATATCACGACGCTGCTCAAGGACCGCGACGGCTTTCATCAGGTGATCGAGACGCTCGCGGCTGCGCAGAGCGGACGCGGCATCGACAAGATCGCGGGGATCGAATCGCGCGGCTTCATCGTGGGCGCCGCCCTCGCTTGCCGGCTGCGCGTCGGCTTCGTGCCGATCCGCAAGCGCGGCAAGCTGCCCGCCGAGAATTTCGGCGAGGACTACGCGCTCGAATACGGCCGCGATCGGCTCGAAATGCACCGCGACGCGATCGATCGCGGCGAGCGGGTGCTGCTCGTCGACGATCTCGTGGCCACAGGCGGCACTGCGCACGCGGCGGTTCGCCTCATCGCGACGGCGGGCGGCTCGCTCGTCGGCTGCGCCTTCGTGATCGACCTGCCCGATCTCGGTGGCCGCCGGTTGCTCGACTCACTGGGCATTCCGGTTCAGGCGCTCTGTGAGTTCTCAGGCCACTAGTTGCCAAGTTTCAGTATCTTGCGATAGTCGTTTCACGTCATTTCGAGGAACCGGGTGCATCCAGCGCGAACGCCGCCAACGCCTCGAGCACGGCATCGCTCTCGCCTGCTGCTTCGGTCACCTCGAACGCGACGCCGGGCGCAGCCGCGCACGCCGCGTCGAGCTGCTGCGGAAAATCGTCGCGGAGATGACCGCCGCGGCCGAAGAACATCGGCACGACCCGGATGTGCGTGACACCCCGTTCCGACAACTGCCGCGCGACCTTCGCGAGGTTTGGCGACATGTGGTCGAGAAATGCGATCTCGACGATGGATTGCGGCGCCTTCGCCGCGACGCGCTCGCGCAGGCGCAGGAACGGCTCGGCCCAGCGCGCATCGCGCGCGCCGTGCACGAAGAGAACGATCGCTTCGCCGCGGCTCATCGCCCATTATAGGAACCCGCAATAAGGGCATGGCGAGACGTTCCTTCCGCTCGC
>DATJFI010000076.1:0-123978 GCA_035495715.1 Casimicrobiaceae bacterium | reverse complement strand
GAGCGCGGCGCCGTCGAGGCTGAGCGTGCCGCCGAGCGGCGGCAGCAGGCCCAGCAGCGTACGGAACAGCGTCGTCTTGCCGGCGCCGTTGCCGCCGAGCACGGCGAGCGTCTCCGCTGGCGCGAGCGAGAACGTCACGTCGCGTCCGACACGCCGCGCGCCGAAGCCGAACGCGAGGTCGCGGACGTCGAGCACCGGTCGCGTACCTCGGCTCATACCCTAGCGTCCCGTCCCGGAATACCTTGCACAAAAGTGGCGAGAAACGCCGCGGCGCTTTGTCGCATCGCTCGCGCATATTCCCGATATCCGCCTCGCTCTGCTTCGCGCCCCGCGCCGTTTTCGCCACTTTTGGGCGTCCAGCGGTGGCTATCGGCGATACGGTTAGGCAAGGTATTTCCGGGACGGGACACTAGAACATCCGGCGTGCGCGCGCGAGCAGCGCGATGAACACGGGCGTGCCGATCACGGCCGTGAGGATACCGGGCGGCACCTCGACCGGCGCGACGGTCCGCGACACCGTGTCGATCGCGAGCATGAAGGCGGCGCCGAACAGTGCGGCGGCCGGCAGCAGCCGCGAGAATTCGGGGCCGACGACCAGCCGGGCCATGTGCGGGACGACGAGGCCCACCCATCCGATGATGCCCGATACCGCAACGCTCGCCGCCGTCGCGAGCGTCGCGGCGGCGATCACGATGCCGCGAAGCCGCGATGTGTTGACGCCGAGCGCGCGTGCCTCGTCCTCGGTCAACGCGAGCAGATTGATGCGCCACGCGAGGGCGAGCAGCACGACGAGCGCGATCGCGACGGCCGGCACGAGGCTCGCAACCTCGGTGCGCGACGCCGATGCGAAGCTTCCCATCAGCCAGAACGTGATCGCGGGCAGCTCGTTGTACGGGTCCGCCAGGTACTTGAGCAGGGAGATGCCGGCGCCCAGCAGGCTCGCGACGACGATGCCGGTCAGGATCAGCGTCACGAGGGGGTCGTGCGCGCGCAGCCGCGCGGCGATCAGCATGACCGCCGCAACGGCCGCGAGACCGCCCGCGAAAGCGGCGATCTCGATCACGATGAAGCCCGCGCCGACGAAGATGCCGAGCACCGCGCCGAGCGCTGCGCCCGAAGAGACGCCGAGCGTATCGGGCGCGACGAGCGGATTGCGAAACAGGTGTTGATACGCAGCGCCTGCGCTCGCGAGCGCGGCGCCGACGAGCATCGCGACGGCGACGCGCGGCAGACGGATCTGCCAGACGACGGCATCGGCGGTAGCGTGCTCGACGCTGCCCGTGACATGGCTCCAGACGATGGCCGCCACTTCGCGCGGCGTGATCGGATAGCGGCCCGCGCCGAGCGCGACGAGCGCAAGCAGCATGAGCGCAAGCGTCGCGGCCAGCAGCACCCACGCAGTGCGCAGCGAGCGCGCCCGCGATGCCTTGTCGTTCAGTGTGCGAGGCCGGTCTCGCGCATCAGCCCGCGCACCTGCGCGTCGCTCGGCGTCCGCTGGCAGTAGCGCGTGTGGAACGCCTTCACCACCGGCGCGAGCGGTTCGGGAAACAGCGTTGGATGAAGCAGGCGCGCGAGCCACTGGACACCGAGCAGTCGGTTGGGCGAAGACGGAGCTTCGAACCAGCCGAATGGTACGTCGGGCGCCACGCAGACGCGACCGTCGCGCCGACCGCAAAGGCCGAAAGCGCGACGCGACCGCCGATCACGAATCGGTGCCGGCGTTCGGGAAGAAAAGCTGCTCGCCGCCGATCTTGTAGCTCGCGATCACCTGCTGGCCGCGCTTTGATACGAGCCAGTCGATGAACTTCTGCCCGAGATCCTTCTTGACGTTCGGATGCTTCTCCGGATTGACGAGCATCACGCCATACTGGTTGAAGAGCCGCTGGTCGCCCGCGACGACGATCTCGAGGTTCCCGCGGTTATGGAAGTTGAGCCATGTCCCACGATCGGAAAGGACGTAAGCGTCCATGCCGGCCGCCGTGTTGAGCGCCGGCCCCATCCCTGAACCGGTCTCGCGGTACCACGGTCCCTTGTTCTTCGCGATGTCGATGCCCGCGTCCTTCCACAACCGGAGCTCGGCGGCGTAGGTGCCGCTCTTGTCGGCGCGCGACACGAACGGCGGCTTCGCCACGGCGATCTTCTGCAATGCGGCGACGATGTCGTGTCCGCCGGCGACGCGCGCGGGGTCGGCCTTCGGCCCGATCAGCACGAAGTCGTTGTACATCACCGGGTAGCGCTTGACGCCGTTGCCTTCGGCGAGCCACTTGAGCTCCGCGGCCTTGTCGTGCACGAACACGACGTCGGCGTCGCCGCGCTTGCCGATGTCGAGCGCCTGTCCGGTGCCGACGGCGACGACGTGCACGTCGATGCCCGTGTCCTTCGTGAATGCCGGCAACAGGTGAGGGAACAAGCCCGACTGTTCGGTCGACGTCGTCGACGCGACGACGATGAACGGCTGCGCGGCCGCTGCGTGCGCCGCGAGAAGCACGGCAGACAGGGCGACGAAACCCTTGATCCAACGCTTGATCACGATCGCTCTCCTTCGATGAACGTTCTCGCTTCGCGCGAGCGCGGCGCCCTGAAGAAGCGCGCCGCGTCCGTGCACTCGGTGACGCGCCCCGCGGCGAGGAAGACGACGGTGTCGGCGAGACGCTTTGCCTGCGCGAGGCTGTGCGTCGTCATCACGATCGTCGTGCCCGACGCGTGAATCGATTCGACGATGGCCTCGACTGCGCGCGCCGATGGCGGGTCGAGGCTCGCGGTCGGTTCGTCGAGAAACAGCACTTCGGGCTCGAGCGCAGACGCGCGCGCGAGCGCGAGCCGCTGCTGCTCGCCGCCCGAGAGCACGCGCGCCGGACGATCGGCGATCGCGGCGAGACAAACGCGGGCCAGCGCTTCGTCGGCGCGGCGGCGTGCCTCGGCACCGCGGACGCCCGCGATCGCGAGTGCGTGACGGATGTTGCCTACCGCCGAGCGACGCAGCAGCACGGGTCGCTGGAACACCATCGCCTGCCTCGGCGGACGCGTCGTGTCGTGCCCCCAGGTCACGCGTCCCGCGTCCGGCACGACGAGCCCGTGCAGCACGCGCAGCAGCATGCTCTTGCCGGCGCCGTTCGCGCCGAGGAAGAACGTGCGCGAGCGCGGCTCGATCGTCAGGTCGACGCCGTCGAGCACGCGGACGCCGCGCCGCACGAGCGTGACGCCCGACGCGACGATCGGCAGCCCGGCGACGGCCTCGGCGTCACCCAAAGCGTGCCCTTGCCCACTGGCGCGTCAGGTGCGCGCCGACGTTCAACGCCATCACGAGCGTCAAGAGGACGATGCCGAGCCCGAGCGCGAGCGCGAGGTCGCCCTTGCTCGTCTCGAGCGCGATCGCCGTCGTCATCACGCGCGTGACGCCGTCGATGTTGCCGCCGACGATGATGACGGCGCCGACCTCGGACGCCGCACGGCCGAAGCCCGCAAGCAGCACCGTGAGGAGCGACCAGCGCGTATCCCACAAAAGCGTCAGCGTCGATTGCATCCACGACGCATCGAGGCTTCGCAACTGCTCGCGGTATTCGCCCCAGGCATCCTCGACCGTCTGGCGCGTGAGTGCGGCGATGATCGGCACGATCAGGATCGTCTGCGCGATCACCATCGCTGTCGGCGTGAACAACAGGCCGAAGCGGCCGAGCGGCCCCGCACGCGACAGCAACAGATACACGAGCAGCCCGACGACGACGGGCGGCAGGCCCATCGCCGCGTTGAGCGCGACGATCAGCGGCGCCCGGCCCGGAAAGCGCGCGATCGCGACCGCGGCGCCGAGCGGGAGGCCGATCAGCGCCGAGCAGAACGTCGACGCGAGGCTGACGGCGATCGACAGCGCGACGATCTGCGTGAGACGCGGATCCAGGTGGGTGACCATCTGGAGCGCGAGGGCGAAGCTCTGCGAAAGTGTATCCATCCGAGCTGCATATTGTGCAGCCCGACTGCATTTTCATGCAATCCTTACGCCAGCTCGCGCAGTACCCGCAGCGGCGGCTCACGGACCGTCTCGCGCGTGCCGATCCATCCCGCGACGAGCACGGCGAGCGCGCCGCCGACGATCCCGTAGGCGAAGACCCACGGGTTGGCGGTGAAGCGAATGTCGAACACGTGCAGCGCGAGCGCCCAGCCGATCGCCGTCGCGCCGGCGGCACCGAGAAGCCCGGAGAGTGCGCCGAGCAGCAGGAATTCCGCGGCGTGCGCGCCGAGCAGTTGCGCACGCGACGCGCCGAGCGTGCGCACGATCGCCGCGTCGAGCTTGCGCTCGTCCTGCGTCGACGCGATCGCCGCCTGCAGCACGAGCAGGCCGCCCGCGAGCGTGAACAGGAACACGAATTCGACGGCCTGCGCGACACGGTCGACGATCGACTGCACCTGCGCGAGGATCGCGGCGACGTCGATCGACAGGATGTTCGGGTAGCGCTTCACGAGTCCCGACAGCCACGACACGTCGCCTTCCGGCGCGCGGAACGCGGCGATGTACGTTGCCGGCAGCCGGTCGAGCGCACCGGGAGCGAACAGCGCGAAGAAGTTGACGCGGAAGCTGTCCCAGTCGACCTTGCGCAGGCTCGTCACCGGCGCACTGACGCGGATGCCGCCCGCATCGAACGTCATCCGATCGCCGACCTTGACGCCGAGACGCTGCGCGATGCCCTCCTCGAGCGAAATGCCGGCGTCGGCACCGTGCTCGCCCGACGACCAGAAACGGCCGGCGACGACGCGGTTGCCGACGGGAAGCTGCCCGGTCCACGACAGGTTGAACTCGCGCTCGGCGAGCCGTCGCGTCCGCGTGTCGGCATAGCGCGTCGTGTCGATCGGCGCGCCGTTCATCTCGACCAGCCGTCCGCGCACCATCGGCTTGAATTGAGGATCGACATGGACCCGATCGCGCAGCCACGCCTGCGCATCGGTAACCTGCTCGGGCAGCACGTTGACGAGGAACTGGTTTGGCGCATCCGGCGGCAGGCTCGCGCGCCAGTCACGCAGCAAGTCGCCACGCACGACGGTCAAAAGGAGAAGCGCCGTGAGGCCAAGCGCGAGCGCGCCGATGGAAAGGCTCGACGCGAGCGCACGCCGGCGCAGGTTCGCGAGCCCGAAGCGCCACGAGACACCGCGGGCCGGCACGCGCCGCAGGAGCGCGAGCAAAAGAAACGCGAGAAGACCGGCGGCCACGAGTAGGCCGCCGACGCCGGCCAGCATGATGCCGGCCGCTTCGGCTTCGTGCGCCTGCCAGCCGACGAGCAACGCGATCGTCGCGATCCCGCACGCGTAAGCGAGCAGCGCGCTCGCGCGCGGACGCGGCAGGTCGCGGCGCAGCACGCGAAGCGGCGGCACGTTCGCGAGTGCGACCAGCGGCGGCAGCGCGAAGCCGAACAGCAACGCGATGCCCGTCGCGACCGCCGTCAGCGCCGGTCCGTACGCGGGCGGCGGCAAGTCCGCGACGAACGCGCCTTCGAGCAGCGCCGCGAGAAGCGCCTGACCGACGAGCGCGGCGACCAGGCCGAGCGCGCTCGCGACGACGCCGAGCGCGACGAACTGCACGACGAACAGCGCGAGCGTCCGCGGCACGGACGCGCCGAAGCAGCGGAACATCGCCGACGCATCGAGATGACGCCGCAGGTAGCGCGACGTGGCGAGCGCGACGGCGACGGCCGCCAGCAGCACCGCGACGAGCGCGGCGAGTCCGAGAAAGCGCTCCGCGCGCTCGAGCGTCTGCCGCACCTCGGGCCGCAGCTCGCGGACCGACTCCATTCGCTGCCCCGCCTCGAGCTCGCCGCTCACGAGCGTGCGATAACGATCGAGCTGACCATGCTGCCGCTCGGCGACGAGCAGTCGCCAGGTCGCGCGATTGCCCGGTTGCAGCAGATTCGTCGCCGGAACGTCGCGCAGATTGACCAGAAGCTTCGGGCCCGGTGCGAACGTGAGTCCGGCGACCTCCGGCTCCTGCGCGACGAGCGCGGTCACGGTAAGCGTCGCATCGCCGACGGCGAGCCTGCTGCCGATGTGCGCGCCTGTGCGCTCCGCGAGTCGCGTGTCGATCCATGCGTCGCCCGGCGCCGGAATGCCGTGCGCTGCGTACTGCACGCGAGTTCGCGGGTCGACCAGCATGATTGCGCCGCGCAGCGGATAGCCGTCGCTGACCGCCTTCACGTCGGTCAGCACGGTGTCTGCGTTGGCGCCGCCGGCCGTGGCCACCATGCTGTTGAAGCGGATTTCCGGCGACGTCGCGAGCCCGATCGTGGTCGCTTGCGTCGCGTATCGGTCCGGCAACGGGCGATCGCCGCTCACCATCAGGTCGGCGCCGAGCAGCCGGTTCGCCTGTTGCGCGAGGCCGAGCTTCACGCGGTCCGCAAAGAACGCGACGGTGCCGACGCTCGCGACCGCGAGCACGATCGCGACGATCAGCACGCGCAGCTCGCCCGCGCGCCAATCGCGCGCCGCAAGGCGCAGCGCTAGCCGAAGCGTTGCCATGGCACCTGCGCGCGCTCGTCGGTGACGAGCCTGCCGCCTTCGAGCGACAGACGCCGCTCGCAGCGCGTCGCGAGGTTCGCGTCGTGCGTAACGAGCAAGAGCGTCGTGCCGCGCTCGCGATTCAACCGGAACATGAGCTGCGCGATCTCGACGCCGGTCGCGTTGTCGAGATTGCCGGTCGGCTCGTCGGCCATCAGGATCTTGGGCTCGCCGGCGAATGCACGCGCGATCGCGACGCGCTGCTGCTCGCCGCCCGAGAGCTGACGCGGATAGTGCGTCGTGCGTTTCGCGAGACCGACGTGCGCGAGCCATTCGCGCGCACGCGCGAGCGCGTCGGCGGCGCCGGCGAGCTCGAGCGGCAGCATCACGTTCTCCTGCGCGGTCAGCGCGGGCAGGAGCTGGAACGACTGGAAGACGAAGCCGAGCAGCCGCTGCCGCAGCGCCGCGCGGCCGTCCTGGTCGAGCGTCGCGAGCGATACGGCGTCGAGCGCCACGTCGCCCGACGTCGGATCGTCGAGACCGGCGAGCAGGCCGAGAAGCGTCGTCTTGCCCGAACCGCTCGCGCCGACGATCGCAACCGTCTCGCCGTCGTCGACGTCGAACGAGACGTCGTCCAGGATCGTCAACGGCGAATCGCCGCTCTGGACGATCTTCGTCAGCCGTTGCGCGCGAATGATCGGAGGAGGCATCGACGTTAGGAACCTCTGATCAACTCCCGCGCGGGCGCGACGGGAGTTGATCAGAGGTTCCCTAGATTCTACGCGGCACGTTTCGTGCGGTCGGTCGCATGCAGGCGGTTACAATCCGGGTATCGCTTCGTATCCCGACGTAATGCGTGAGCGCCCGGCCGTGCGCACGTCCCGATCCTGAATCCTCGCTTTCCGCTTCTGCGTCGCGTTGGGCTGCTCCTGTGCGCGATGGCGCTCGCCGCCGTCGCATTCGCGCAGCCGAAAGCGCCCGTGCTGCTCGTCGTCGGCGATTCGATCTCGGCCGGCTATGGGCTTGCACGCGGCGACGGCTGGGTCGACCTGCTCGCGGCGCGGCTTGCCAGGGACGGCCATCGCGAGCGCATCGTCAACGCATCGATTTCCGGCGACACGACGGCTGGCGGCCGCGCGCGGCTGCCGCAACTTTTGCACGCACATCAACCCTCGATCGTCGTGATCGAGCTTGGCGGCAACGACGCGCTGCGCGGCGGCAGCCTCGACGCGGCGCGCGCCAATCTCGACGCGATGGTCAAGGACGCGCTGTCCGCGCATGCGAAGGTGCTGCTGCTCGGCATGCAGGTCCCGCCGAACTACGGCGCCGCGTACGCGCGGCGCTTCGCAGCGCTGTTCGCCGACGTCGCGAAGGCGAACGGCGTGCCGCTCGTTCCATACCTCTTCGAAGGCTTCGGCGACGATGTCGCGCAGTTCCAGGACGACCGCATTCATCCGAAGCCCGCCGCCGAGCCGCGGATCCTCGACAACGTCTGGCCGGCGCTCTCGCGCCTGCTCGCGCACCCGTGATCGCGCTGCCGCCCGGTCCGCCGCCGCGGCCCGCGAACCGCGTGACGATCGACGAGCTGGCGTCGTTCCGCGACCGCATCGACGTGCGCTCGCCGTCCGAGTACGCCGAGGACCGGCTGCCCGGCGCGATCAACCTGCCGGTCCTCGACGACGCGCAGCGCGCGCACGTCGGCACCGTGTACGTGCAGGTGTCGGCGTTCGACGCGCGCAAGATCGGCGCCGCGATCGTCGCGCGCAACATCGCCGACATCGTCGCACGCCACTTGCAGGACAAGCCGCGCGACTGGGCGCCGCTCGTCTACTGCTGGCGCGGCGGCCAGCGCAGCCGCGCGCTCGTGCACGTGCTGAACGAGATCGGCTTTCGCGCGGTGCAGCTTGCCGGCGGCTACCGCGCCTATCGGCGGCATGTCGTCCAGATGCTCGCGCAATGGCCGCGGCAGTTCGACTATCGCGTCGTCTGCGGCCTCACCGGCTCGGGCAAATCGCGGCTGATCGCCGCGATCGCCGCCGAAGGTGGCCAGGTGCTCGACCTCGAGCGCCTCGCACGCCACCGCGGCTCGCTCCTCGGCGACATTCCGGGCGAGCCGCAACCGTCGCAGAAGGCCTTCGAGAGCGCGCTGCTCGACGCCTTCATGCAAATGGACGCGTCGCGCCCGATCCACGTCGAATCGGAAAGCCAGCGCATCGGCCGCCTCCAGGTTCCCGACGCGCTGCTCGACTCGATGCGTGCCGCACCGTGCATACGGCTCGAGACGCCGAAGGAAAAACGCGTCGCGATGCTCGCGCACGACTACGCGCATTTCGCGCGCGACCGCGACCGCTTCGCCGCGCAGATCGCGCCGCTTGCGAAGCTCCACGGCAACAAGACGATCGCGCGGTGGCAGGCGCTCGCCGACGAAGGCGCGGTCGCCGAGCTGACGGCCGAGCTTCTCGACGTCCATTACGACCCGTCGTACGAACGCGCGATCCGCAGCAACTTCGCGCGCCACCGCGAGGCGACGGCGCTGCATCTCGACGATCCGGGCGACGAAGGCTTCCGCGCGCTCGCGCGGAAACTGCTCGATCCAGAACGGAACCTTCCGTGACCGACTACGCCTTCCGCATCGTCAACGTATTCGCCGAGTCGCCGCTCGCCGGCAACCCGCTCGCGGTGTTCGAGGATGCGCGCGGGCTTTCCGACGAAACCATGCAGGCGCTCGCGCTTCAGTTCAACCTGTCGGAAACGACGTTCGTGCTGCCGTCGGACGTGGCGACGCGCCGCGTGCGCATCTTCACGCCCGCGTTCGAGATGCCGTTCGCCGGACACCCGACGCTCGGCACCGCGCACGTCGTCCGCGCGATCGTGAACGAGGGAGATCGCGTGACGCTCGAGATGCGCGCCGGAAACATTCCCGTGCGCGCGGACGGCGACGTCTGGACGCTGACGGCGAACGCGCCGAAGCATCGCGCGCCCGTTGCGTCGCGCGATGCGCTGGCTTCGATGCTCGGCCTTGCGGCCGGCGATCTCGATCCGGCACGCCCGCCGCTCTGGGTCGACACCGGCAGCGAGCAGTTGATCGTTCCACTCGCGTCGTTCGACGCGATCCGCCGCGCGCGTCCGTCGGCGGCCGCCATGCAGGAAAGCGCCAGCAACGGACCGCGCGCGCTCGCGTACGTATTCGCGCGCGAAGGCGATCACGTGCTGGCGCGCTTCTTCTTCCTCAAGTACGGCGCGGTCGTCGAGGATCCGGGCACCGGTTCCGCGTGCGCGAATCTCGGCGGCTGGCTGCTCGCGACTGGCGCCCCGCTGCCGCAGCGGCTGCACGTTGACCAGGGAGAGGCCGTCGGCCGGCCGTGCCGCCTCGGCCTCACCGTCGACCCCGATCGCTCGATCGGCGTGTCGGGGCGCGTGATCGAGATCGGGCGCGGAACGATCACGCTCGATTCGTAACGCCACGCATTCGCGCCCGCCGCCTGCGACGCGGCGTTACATCCGGTTGCAACGAAAAGCGCGCGCACGTCGACGTCGAGCGTTACCACTCGTTTAGCATCGGAAATCATCACCTCGCTGGAGGTGCGTCGATGCCGGCGTCCGCGGTGTCGCCATTGCACGGCTCTTCGCCGCCGTGGCCCTGCTTGGCGCGTGCGCGGCTGCGCATGCTGACGCCGGCGCGCGTCTCGACTTCGACGGCGCGCGGCACCTCCTCGTTCGTACCGGATTCGGACCGACGCTCGCCGAGGTCGACGCGCTCGTCGGACGCTCGCGCGAATACGCGGTCGATGCGATCCTCGGCGGCACGCGAAGCGAGCCGTCGGTGCCGCCGCCTGCATGGACCGCGACGCTGCCGGCGGTTGACGAGCGGCCGCATCCCGGCATGAGCGCCGACGAGCGCAAGGCGTTCCGCGCGCGCGAGCGTGCGGCGCTCGTCGAGTTGCGCGGCTGGTGGTTGACCGAGATGCGCGAGACGCCGACGCCGCTCACCGAGCGGATGACGCTGTTCTGGCACAACCACTTCGCCACCGGCGTGCAGAAGGTTCGCGATCCGCGGCTCATGTATGCGCAGAACGCGCTGTTGCGCCGCGAGGCGCTCGGCAATTTCTCGCGACTCCTGCACGCAATCGCGCGCGATCCGGCGATGCTGGTCTGGCTCGACGGCGGCCGCAACCGCGATGGCGCGCCGAACGAGAACTTCGCGCGCGAAGCGATGGAGCTCTTCACGCTCGGCGAAGGTCACTACACGCAGGCCGACGTCGCCGACGCGGCGCGCGCGTTCACCGGCTTCACCGTCGATCGGGTGCACGAGCGCGCCGTGTTCCACCCGCGCCTGCACGACGCCGGCGCGAAGCGGATCCTCGGCGCCGACGGCGATTTCGGCGCCGACGCGGCGCTCGACGTGATGCTGGCGCAGCCGGAGGCCGCCAACTTCCTCGTGACGAAGCTGTGGCGGGAGTTCGTCTCGCCGACGCCGGACGCGCGCGATATCGAGCGCGTCGCGACCGCGTTTCGCGCCTCCGGGTACGAGACCAAGGTCGCGCTGCGGGCGCTGCTCCTCTCCGATGCGTTCTGGGACCCGCAAAACCGCGGCACGCTGGTCAAGAGTCCCGTCGAGCTCGTCGTCGGCGCCCTGCGCACGCTGCCGTCCGACGTGGCCGTCACGCGCGCGGTCGTCGCCGCGACCGCGCGGATGGGTGAAGTGCTGTTCGCGCCTCCGAACGTGCGCGGCTGGCCGGGCGGCGATGCATGGATCAACAGCGCGACGCTCGCCGCGCGCCAGCAGTTCCTCGCGCGCGCGACGCGCATGTCGTCGATGTCGGCGGTGGATGGGGCGCACGCCGGCGCGCTCGAGCGGCTGCTGCTGCCGCTGCCGCCGGTTGGCGATGCCGTTGCCGAAGCCGTCGCCGAACGGGAGCCGGCCGCCGTGATTCGCGCCGCGATGCTCGATCCCGTCTACGAGCTCAAGTGACGTCCCCGTGACCTGCGACCGGCGACGCTTCCTGCGCGAGTGCGCGAGCGTGGCGGCGCTGTCGATCGGCCCGCCGCTCGGGCTCGCCGGGTGTGCGAGTGCGAGTCGCGTCGATTCATCGCGTGCCGATGCGAGCGGGGCCGTCGCGACAACCGCGACATCGCATCGCGCAGGCTACGAGCGGCTTCTGATCCTCGTCGAGCTCAAGGGCGGCAACGACGGCCTCAATACGGTCGTTCCGTATCGCGACGCGCACTACTATGCGCTGCGCCCGACGCTCGCGATCGCGCGCAATGCGGTGGTGCAACTTTCGGACCGCGCCGGCTTGCACCCGTCGCTCGCACCGCTCGCCGATTGCTGGCGTCGCGGCGAGCTCGCGATCCTCCAGGGCGTCGGTTATCCGGCGCCGAACCTGTCGCACTTCCGGTCGATCGAGATCTGGGATACGGCGTCGCCGAGCGACCGCTACATTGCGACCGGATGGCTCACCCGCACGTTCGCCACCGTCCCGACGCCGACGCGGTTTGCGGCCGACGGCTTCGTCGTCGGCTCGTACGATCTCGGCCCGCTCGACGGCGGCGCGCGCGCCGTGACGCTCGGCAAGGTCGGCTCGATGGCCGGCCATGCAATGCGCGCGCCGGCGCCCGGCGTCGTGCATCCGGAAGCGCTCGCGCACATCCTGCGCGTCGAGGCCGACACCGCGCAGGCCGCATCGCGGATGCGGGGGAACGTCGCGCTGGCCACGACGTTTCCCGAAGGCCCGATCGGCAACGCGGCGAGGATCGCGTGCAGCGCGATCGCCGAGGCGAAGGATGTCGCGATCGTGCGCATCACGCAGACGGGCTACGACACGCACGCGAACCAGGCGCCGACACAGGCGCGCCTGCTCGGAGAGCTCGCACAGGCGCTCGTCGCGCTCGCGGGCGGCCTGCGGGCGCTCGGCCGCTACGACGACGCGCTGATTGTCACCTATGCGGAGTTCGGTCGCCGTCCGCACGAAAACCTGTCGGCCGGCACCGATCACGGAACGGCCAGCGTTCATTTCGCGCTCGGCGGCCGCGTCGCGGGCGGCTTTCTTGGCGCGCCACCCGATCTCGCGGGGCTGTCGGCCGACGGCAATCCTGCGCACGCGATCGACTTTCGCAGCGTGTACGCGACCGTGCTCGAGCGGTGGTGGGGCGTCGATTCGTCCGCGATTCTCGGCGGGCGCTTTCCGCCGCTGCCGTTCGTGCGCGCGTAGGCTTCGCTACGCGTCCCAGCGCGCGATGAACGCGCGCCAGTGCGCGGCGTCCGACGCGCCGATGCGCTCGCGGACGAGCGAGATCTCCTGCGCATATTCGCCGGCGTCGATCTCGCCGCGCATCAGCCGGAAGCGCTGGTAGACGAGATACGTGTTGAGCGCGTCGCATTCGCAGTACGCGCGCACGTCGCCGATGCGGCCCTCGGCGATCGCGCCCGCGACCTCGCTGCCGTCCATGCCGAGCTTGCCCGGGAATCCGCAAAGCCGCGCCATCGCGTCGAGACCCGCGCTCGCGCGGATCTGGTATTGCGCCATCACGTCCATCAGGTCGAGATGGCGCGTGTGGAAGCGCGACAGGTAGTTGTTGAAGCGGAATTCCTTGTCGTCGTCGCCCCAGTCCCAGTAGCGCGATGCGGTGATGCCGTGGATCAGCGCGCGGTGATTGAGCACCGGCAGGTCGAAGCCGCCGCCGTTCCACGAGACGAGCTGCGGCGTGTATTTCTCGATGCCGTCGAAGAAGCGGCGGATCAGCTCGGGCTCGGCGTCCGACGCCTCAGCGACGGACCACACCCGCACGCCGGCCGCGTCGCGGAGCACGCAGCCGATCGCGACGACCTGCTGCAGATGAAGCGGCGCGAAGTCGCTGCCGCTGCTTGCGCGGCGGCGCTGCGAGAACCAGGCGACGACGCCGGCGTCGTCGACGTGCCCGCCGATGTCGTGCACGCGGCGAATGCCGACGACATCGGGAACGGTCTCGATGTCGAAAACGAGCAACGGAATCATCGATCCGACGACGCGGCTTTCGCGCGCCGGCAGCGCACGCGACGCGTCACGCGGGGAAGACGCCTGTCGACAGGTAGCGGTCGCCGCGGTCGCAGACGACGAAAACGATCGTCGCGTTCGCGACGCGCTTCGACACGCGCAGCGCGACCGCGCAGGCGCCGCCCGAGCTGATGCCGCAGAAGATGCCTTCCTCGCGTGCGAGCCGGCGCGCCGTGTCCTCCGCATCGGCCTGCGACACGTTCTCGGTGCGGTCGACGCGGCTCGGATCGAAGATCTTCGGTGTGTAGGCCGGCGGCCATTTGCGAATGCCGGGGATCGACGCGCCCTCTTCCGGCTGCGCGCCGACGATCTCGATCTCCGAATTGCGCTCCTTGAGGAATCGCGACACACCCATGATCGTGCCGGTTGTGCCCATCGCCGACACGAAGTGCGTGATGCTCCCGTCCGTGTCACGCCAGATCTCGGGGCCGGTGCCGCGATAGTGCGCAAGCGGATTGTCGGGATTGGCGAACTGGTCGAGGATCTTGCCCTTGCCCTCGTCGCGCATGCGGTTCGCGATGTCGCGCGCGGCTTCCATGCCGCCGGCCTTCGGCGTCAGGATCAGCTCGGCGCCGTACGCGCGCATCGTCGACACGCGCTCGGCGGTCTGGCTCTCCGGCATCACGAGGACCATCCGATAACCGCGCATCGCGGCGACCATCGCGAGCGCGATGCCGGTGTTGCCCGACGTGGCCTCGATCAGCGTGTCGCCCGGCTTGATCGTGCCCCGCCTCTCGGCCTCGACGATCATCGAGAGCGCCGGCCGATCCTTGACCGATCCGGCCGGGTTGTTGCCCTCGAGCTTCGCCAGGATCACGTTCGACGTGTCGCCCGGCAGCCGCAGCAAGCGGACGAGCGGCGTATTGCCGACGGTGTCGGCAAGCGTCGGATACTTCATCCGGCGATTGTAGCGGACTGCTGCGCGGGCAGCGCGCGGCCGCGATGTGACGCCCGTGCCGGACCAGCCGAGGCCGGCCGGGCGTCGTCGCAAGCGATCGGTCGAAACGCACCGACCGCGCCCACGGCCGGTGCGAACGCGCCGCGCGCTACTTGAGCGGCTTGGCGTCGGCCTTTGCTGCTGTGGGCGCCGACGGCTTCGCTTCGCGCGCCGCGGTTTTCACCGGCGCAGGCCCGACGGTGAGCTCGGGCTTCAATTTCTCGAAACGCCGCGCACCGATGCCCTTGACGTCCTTGAGCTCGTCGACCGACTTGAACCCGCCGTGCTGCGTTCGATAGTCGATGATTGCCTGCGCCTTGGCCGGGCCGATGCCGGACAGCGCGACGAGCTCGTCCTTCGTGGCCGTGTTGAGATTGAGCGCCGCGCTGGCGAGCGGCGCCGCGAGCGCGAATGCGAGAGCGAGCAGGAAACGCATCATGGAACACTCCTTCAAAAGTAAGTGACGGATCGTCGCGTCGCAGCGAAACGTCCGCGCGGTACGCGGATGCGGTGCGATCGACGACCGAGCTTACGAATCGGGAGCGGAAGCCGAAATCAGACTTTCGACGTAACGCGTGACACCATCGTCGACGCCGAGCATCGGCGCCGCATAGCCGGCCTCGCGGAGCCGGGTCATGTCGGCCTGCGTGAAATTCTGGTACTTGCCGCGCAGGACCTCGGGCATCGGCACGTACGCGATCGTGCCGTCCTCGACGAGCTCCGCGAGCGTGCGCCGCGGCTGTCCGTCGAAGCGGCGGCATGCGTTGATCGTCGCCTGTGCCACCGCGTTGAACGTCGCGGCGTCGCCGGTGCCGAGGTTGAAGATGCCGGAGCGCTCCGCGTGGTCGTAGAAATCGAGGTTGACGGCGACGACGTCGTCGACGTGAACGAAATCGCGCCGCTGCTCGCCGTTCGCATAACCGCCCGACCCTGCGAACAGGCTTACGCGGCCGTCGCGCCGGTACTCGTCGAAGAAATGGCACACGACCGACGCCATCCGGCCCTTGTGCCGCTCGCGCGGCCCGTAGACGTTGAAATAGCGGAAGCCGGCGATCTGGGCGGTGCGATCCGGCAGTGCGCGGCGGACGTAGGCGTCGAACAGCGATTTCGAGTAGCCGTAGACGTTGAGCGGCGCGTCGTGCGCGCCGTCCTCGCGAAACACGTTGCCAGCGCCGTACACCGCCGCGCTCGACGCGTACAGGAAGCGGATGTCGTTGTTCTGGCAGTGCTCGAGCAGCGCGACCGAGTAGCGGTAGTTGTTGCGCATCACGTAGCGCCCGTCGGCCGCCGTCGTGTCGGAGCATGCGCCCTCGTGGAAGATCGCGGCGATGTCGTCGTCGAGGTCGCCGTCGGCGAGCCGCCCGAGAAACTCGTCCTTGTCGATGTAGTCGGCGATCCGGCAATCGACGAGATTGCGGAACTTGTCGCCGCGCGTCAGGTTGTCGACGGCGATCACGTCGGTTTCGCCGCGCGCGTTCAGGCCGCGCACGATGTTCGATCCGATGAAACCCGCGGCGCCGGTCACGACGACGTACACGATCAGACGTCCTCGTGTCCGACGACGAACGGCACGCGGGGAGCCACTGCGCACAACAGCTCGTAGCCTACGGTTCCCGCGGATCGCGCGACCTCGTCGACCGGCAAGCCCTTTCCCCACAAGACGACGTCGCTGCCGACGCGCGCATCGGGCAGCGACGAGATGTCGACGGTGATCATGTCCATCGATGCGCGACCTGCCATCGGCACGCGCCGGCCGTCGACCAGCACCGGCGTGCCGTTTCGCGCATGCCGCGGATAGCCGTCGGCGTACCCGCACGCGACGACGCCGATCCGCGTCGGTCGCGTCGCGGTGAACGTCGCCCCGTAGCCGACGCTTTCGCCCGCGCGCAGCGCCTGCACGCCGATCAGCTTCGAGCGCAGCGTCATCACCGGCGCGAGCCCGAGGTCGTCGGCGGTGCGATCGGCGAACGGCGTCGCGCCGTACAGGATGATCCCGGGCCGCACCGCATCACCTCCCACTTCGCCGTATCGCGCCACGCCAGCCGAGTTGGCGAGCGAGCGCGGATACGAAAGTCCTTCGCACGCAGCCGCGAAGCGCGCGAGCGGATCCGCGAGGCCCTGCCTCTCTTCGGAACGCGCGAAGTGCATCATCAGGTGCAGCGAGGCGACGGCCGGCGTGCGCGTCAGTCGCGACGCGAGCGCACGCGCATCGTCGGGCGCGATACCGAGCCGGTTCATGCCGGTGTTGATCTTGAGCCACACGTCGAGCGGCCGCGAGAGCCGGGCGGCCTCGAGCATCTCGATCTGCTCGATCGAATGCACGACCGTTGAAAGCCGATGCGCGGCCAGCGCCGGCAGCTCGGCCGCCTCGAAGAAGCCTTCGAGCAGAAGGATCGGCCGCTTCTCGCCGGCCTCGCGCAGGCGCACGGCCTTGTCGAGCTCGATCAGCGCAAGTCCGTCGGCGGCGGCGAGCGCCGGCAGCACGCGCATCAAGCCGTGCCCGTAGGCGTCGGCCTTGACGACCGCGAGCACGCGCGCGCCCGCCGCCATCGCGCGTGCGCGGTCAACGTTCGCGGCGAGCGCGGCGAGATCGATCTCTCCAACGAGCGGGCGGGCCATGCGCGAAATGGAGTGGCGCAGCGCGCCGGCTAGGGAACCTCTTCACAACCCGCGCGGGCGCGACGGGTCAGCTTGCCGGGGATGATGGCGCGAAGCAGGACGAAGCCAATAGCAGGCGCTATTGGCGAGGACAGCGACAAAGCCAGCGCCCCGGCAAGCCCCGTCCCGAAGGGTTTGCGCGATATGCAGCGCCTGCTTCGTCGCCCTCCTCGGTTCGTAGGATGTCCTACGACCTTCGTCGTGCGTCTCGCATTCATCCGCATCTCGCGCAAACGCGCTCCACGTGGGTTGTGCAGAGGTTCCCTAGGAGACGATCGCGCCGCGGGCCGAATGCGCCGCCGCTGCAGGGACGTGTACGATCATGGTATAAAGCGCCGGCCGCGCATTGCTCGCATTATAACAATCGAGGGAGCGTCTGCAGCACAGAGCCGGCCGTTCCATTGAACGATGAAAGCCGGCTTCTACACGATCATTGCGGCGCAGTTCTTCTCATCGCTCGCCGACAACGCGCTGCTCGTCGCGGCGATCGCGCTGTTGCGCGAGCTGCACGAGCCGGCGTGGATGACGCCGGTCCTGAAGCAGAGCTTCGTCATTTCGTACGTGATCCTGGCGCCGCTCGTCGGCGCGTTCGCCGACTCGATGGCGAAGGGTCGCGTGATGCTGGTCACGAACGCGCTGAAGATCGTCGGCTGCGCGATGATGCTCACCGACGTGCACCCGCTGCTTTCCTATGCCGTCGTCGGCTTCGGCGCCGCCGCCTATTCGCCGGCCAAGTACGGAATCCTGACCGAGCTGCTTCCGCCTGCGCAGCTCGTCGTCGCGAACGGATGGATGGAGGGAGCCACCGTCGCATCGATCATCTTCGGCGTGCTGCTGGGCGGCGCGCTGATTACGCCGCGTGTCTCCACCACCCTCCTCGGCTTCGATTTTCCGATGTTCGATTTTCCGATCGACACGCCTCCCGACGCGGCCATCGCGGTGATCATGGGCGTCTACGCGATCGCCGCGATTTTCAACTGGTTCATTCCCGATACCGGCGTCGATCACCGCGTGCCGAGCAAGAATCCGCTCTTCCTGATCCGCCAGTTCTCGCACTGCGCGGCGCTGCTTTGGCGCGACCGTCTCGGGCAGATCTCGCTCGCGACGACGACGCTCTTCTGGGGCGCCGGCGCCACGCTGCAGTTCATCGTCATCGACTGGGCCGCGCGCGCGCTGTCGCTGAGCCTGTCGCAGGCGTCCATGCTGCAGGGCGTCGTCGCGTTCGGCATCGCGCTCGGCTGCGTGCTGGCGGCGCGCATCGTCTCGCTGCGCGGATCGGTCGGCGTGCTGCCGATCGGGGCCGCCATGGGCGTCGTCGTCATGGTGATGGTGTTCGTGCACCACGTGCTCGTCGCGGTCGTGCTGATGATCGCCATCGGCGCGTGCGCCGGCTTCTTCGTCGTGCCGATGAACGCGCTGCTGCAGCACCGGGGGCACGTGCTGATGGGTGCCGGGCACTCGATCGCCGTGCAGAACTTCAACGAGAACATCGGCATTCTCGTGATGGTCGGGCTCTACGCGCTGATGGTGCGCGCCGGGCTTTCGATCAGCTCCGCGATCATCCTGTTCGGCCTGTTCGTGACGGCGACGATGCTGCTCGTCATGTTGCGCCATCGCGCGAACCAGCGCGAATTCGATTCGATGCACCTGATCGGAATCGACAAACCGACGCGAGGACTTTGACCCGCGCCGGTCAGAGAATCACGGGCTTGTCGGGCAGCTCGTTCGGCGCGTCGCTTGAATGCGGGAAGTGCGCGGCGAGAAGCGCGCCGATCTCGCCGATGCCGGCGATGACGCCGTCGACGAAGCGACCGTCGCGAAACGCCGTTTCCATTCGTGCACAGATCGCCTGCCACGCACCGGGCGGCACCTTACGGTCGATGCCGCGATCGGCGACGATCTCGACGTCGCGATCGGCAAGCAGGAGGTAAACGAGGACGCCGGCGTTCTCCTCGGTGTCCCAGACGCCAAGCAGACCGAACACCTCGAGCGCGCGCGCGCGCGGCGTGAGGTGGCGCAGCACGCGAAGCGGCGGCAGCGCGCCTTCGACGGCGAAGCATATCTGGCCGCGGTGGCCACGCTCGCCTGCGGCAATCGCGTGCTCGATGCGTTCGAGTGCCGCATCCGGAAATGTCCGGCGCACCGACAGGTGATCGGTGACGACGTGACGAAGGATTCGATGCGACGCACGCATGCCGTGCTACCAGCCTCCCGACGCGCCGCCGCCGCCGAAGCTGCCGCCGCCACCCGAGAATCCACCACCGCCCGAGAATCCGCCGCCGCCGAAACCGCCGCCACCGCCGCCCCAGCCACCCGTCGGAATCCACATGCCGCCGCTGCGCCTGCCGAAGCCGCCGGAGCCGATGCCGCCGGCGCTCAACAGCAGCATGACGAGAAACGCGAGGATGCCGGCGCCCACGCCGATGGCGATCGATCCCGCGATCAGCCATCCGGCGACGCCGACGACGCCGCCACCGACGGTCGAGCCGAGCACACGCCCGAAGATCCGCGCGAGCAGGCCGCCGACGATCGGTACGCCGACGAACAGGAAGATCAGCAACGTGCCGAAGTCGAAATGCCCCTGGCGCCGCTGCGGCTGCGACGCCGCTTTCGCGGGCAATGGCGCGCCGCTGCCGACGACCGAGATGATCCGGTCGACGCCGGCGTTGATGCCGTCGGCGTAGCGGTTCTGACGAAAGAGCGGTGCGACGGTCTCGTCGATGATCCGATGTGTCGTGAGATCGGTCAGCACGCCCTCGAGTCCATATCCGACCTCGATGCGCATGCGCCGGTCGTTCTTCGCGATCAAAAAGATCGCGCCGTTGTCCTGGCCCTTGCGCCCGATCTTCCATGCCTCGGCGACGCGTATCGAGTACGACTCGATCGGTTCCGGCTTCGTCGACGGCACGATCAGCACGACGAGCTGATTGCCGGTGCGCTGTTCCCAGTCGGCGAGCTTGCTCTCGAGCGACTGCCGCTCGGCTGCGGACAGCGTCCCCGTTTCATCGGTGACGCGCGCGGCGAGCTTCGGAATCGGCGCGAGACCGCTGCTGTCGGCCTTCCACGACTCGTCCTGCGCGAGCGCGACGTACGCGACGAGCAGTAGCACGAGCGCGAGCATGCCGCGGCATGCTGCGCAAGCGAGCGCCTTGCGGGGTACGAACGAGGCGATCATTGCCTGAGTTTTCGCGCGCGCGGCCCCGCGTTCGAGCGGAGCCGCGCAGGCATCGAACGCGTCAGGACTTCGGCGATGTCGGAGCCGGCGCCGGCGCGGGTGCCGGCGCAGGCGTGGGCGTCGGCATCACACCGCCCGCGGGTGGAGCAGCCGGCACCGACGACGCGCCACCCTTGCCGAAATCGACCTTCGGCGGCGTCGTGATCGTGCTCTCGTCCGCTACGCTGAAGTTCGGCCGCAACGGCATGTGAAAGATCATCGCCGTCAGGTTCGTCGGAAATTGGCGCACCGTGCTGTTGTATTCCTGGACCGAACGGATGTAGCGATTGCGCGAGACGGCGATCCGGTTCTCGGTGCCTTCGAGCTGCGATTGCAGATCGCGGAAGAGCGTGCTCGACTTCAAGTCGGGATAGTTTTCCGAAACGGCGAGAAGCCGCGACAGCGCGCCCTGCAGCTGGTTTTGCGCCTGGACGAACTTCTGGAACGCTTCGGGATCGTTGATGAGCTCCGGCGTGGCCTTGATCGAGCCCACCTGCGCGCGCGCATTCGTCACTTCGGTCAGCACCCGCTGCTCCTGCTGCGCGTAGCCCTTGACGGTGCTGACGAGGTTCGGCACGAGATCGGCTCGGCGCTGATACTGGTTCAGCACCTCGGACCATGCCGCCTTGACGCCCTCGTCCTGCCGCTGCAGGTCGTTGTAACCGCATCCCCCAAGCGCCATCGTCGTGACGGCCGCGAGCACGATGCAGAGCTTGCGCAACATGTTCCTACCTCCGGGAAGGGTGGACGGTCGGTTGTCGGGACAGCCGTGCTTTGCACGCCGGGCATGCGCGCTCGGGGCGACCCCGCACTCGCCGGCCGCCGGGAATATGGGGCCTTTGTGCGGGAGGCGCAAGCGTTTCTGCCCGCGACCTACGCGCGGGCCGACGCGACGTCGCGCAGCGTGCGCCGCGCGAACAACAGATCTTCCCACGCCTTCGCCTTGTCGATCGGCGTGCGCAACAGGTACGCCGGGTGATACGTGACGATCAGCGCCGTGCCGCGGTAGCGGTGCACGCGATTGCGAAGGCTCGCGACCGACGCGTCGACGCCGAGCAACGTGCACGCGGCGCTTTTGCCGAGCGCGACGATCAGATCCGGCGCGACGAGCTCGATCTGCCGATCGAGGTAGGGGCGGCAGGCGGCGGCCTCGAGCGGCTCCGGCGTGCGATTGTTGGGCGGGCGGCACTTGAGGACGTTCGCGATGAATACGCCGCCGCCGCGCGCGAGCCCGAGCGCCGCGAGCATGTTGTCGAGGAGCTGGCCGGCGGCGCCGACGAACGGCTCGCCCTGCGCATCCTCGTCGGCGCCGGGCGCCTCGCCGACGAACATCCAGGCGGCGTCGCGCGCGCCGACGCCCGGCACCGTGCGCCTGCGCGTCGTCGACAGTCCGCACGCGCGGCACTCGGCGATGTCGGCGACGAGCGCGTCGAAGGCTAGCGTCGCGATCCGCGCATGCCGCAGCTCGGGTTGGCGCTCCGATCCGATATCGCGTACGTCCGCGCTCGACGCGGCGGAGCGACGCAGTCGCCAGACCGGCGCGAGCTTCAACTCGCGCAGCACGTCGTCGCGCGTGACGCTCATCGCGGCAATCGCAGGTCGCAGCGCATCACGAGCGCGTCCTCGCGCACGCCGCCGCGCCGATCGGGCGGGTAGTACTCGACGCGGCGCGCGACGGCCTTGAAGCCGGCAATCTCGTAGAGTTCGATCGCCCCCGCATTGCCGACGCGAACCTCGAGGAACAACTGATCGGCGCCGAGCTGGCGCGCGACGTCCATGAACTGCGTCAGCAACTCGCGGCCGAGGCCGCCGCGCCGCGCCTCCGGAACGACGGACAGATTGAGTAGCTGCGCCTCGCCCGGGCCGAGCATCAGCACGCCGTACGCGACGATCCGATCGCCGCGCACGCCGACGCGCGCCGAATAGCCGGCGGCGAGCGCGTCGCGGAAATTGCGCTCGCTCCACGGGGCCGCGTGAATGCGCGCCTCGAGCGCGGCGACGACGGGCAGATCGTGCGCGGCGAGCGGCCGCCAGCGCACGGGCAAAGGTACGGGGGGCTTCGGCAGCGACGCCATGGCTTGCCGGGATCAGAGACGCGCGCCCGCCGCGCGTTCGGTCGTCGTCAGGGCGACGCGGTGGCGTACGTAGAGCGGCTCGGCGTTTTCCGCCGCGACGCCTGCGCCGGCGACGACGCGCGGCCACGCGCATTCGGCGATTGCCTGCGCGTCGGGAATGATTTCGGCATCGAACGCGTCGAGGCGCAGCGAAGCGGCGAGCGATGGGTACGCGGCGAATCCGTCGCCGGCGCCGAACCATGGATCAGTCGAGACCGCATCGATCGCGGCGGGCCTGCAGACGGCAGGCTCGCGTACGCGCGTCCAGCCGTTGTCATTTCGCGCGTACGCCGCCACATAGACCTCGTGCATCCGCGCATCGAGGCAGGCCACGATCCGTTCCCAGCCGTGCGCACGCCACGCCGACTGCGCGATCGCTTCGAGCGTCGGAACGCCGAAGAGCGGACGACCCGCGCCGAATCCAAGTCCCTGCGCGACGGCGCAGGCGACGCGCACACCGGTGAACGATCCGGGGCCCGCGCCGTACGCGATGCCGTCGAGGGCTTCGAGCGGGACCTCGGCGCGCGCGAGAAGCTCGCCGACCGCAGGCAGGATGCGCTCGGACGCCGCGTTGCCGACGCGCTCGCGCAGCGCCACGGCACCGCTTCCATCGAAGAGCGCAACCGACAGCCACTGCGTCGACGTGTCGAGTGCAAGAATTTTCATGCCGGCATTTTACCGACGTCGACGCCGGCTCGGCGCGTACAATTCGCGCCCTTCGCATGACCGAGCTCACGATCGAATCGCTGGACCAGGAAGGCCGCGGCGTCGCGCACGCCGACGGCAAGGTCGTGTTCGTCGAAGGCGCGTTGCCGGGCGAGCGTATCGACGCCGAGATCACGCGGCAGAAGCCGAGCTACGCGCTGGCGCGCGCCGTGCGCGTCGAACACCCGAATGCGGCGCGGACGTCGCCGCGCTGTCCGCATTTCGGCGTCTGCGGCGGCTGCTCGCTGCAGCACGCCGATCCTGCGCTGCAGGTCGCGGCGAAGCAGCGCACGCTCGAGGAGGCGCTCGCCCGGATCGGCCGCGTAAAGGCTGATGTCGTCCTTCCCGCGATTGCGGGACCCTCGTGGGGCTACCGCCACCGCGCGCGGCTTTCGGTGCGCGACGTGACGAAGAAGGGCGGCGTCCTGGTCGGCTTCCACGAGCGCCGGTCGAGCTACGTGGCGGACATGCGCGAGTGCCCGGTGCTGCCGCCGAAGATTTCCGCGCTGCTGCCGGCGCTGCGCACGCTCGTCGAGTCACTGTCGATCCGCACGTGCCTGCCGCAGATCGAGCTTGCCGTCGGGGAGCGCCTCGCGCCGCGATCGGTCGCCGAGGCGACCGGCGCGCCGGATGCGCGTCTCGTGCATGCGCTGGTCATGCGCATTCTCGCGCCGCTCACGACGGCCGACGAAGCAAAGCTCGTCGCGTTCGCCGACGTGCACGGCGTCGACATCTGGCTGCAGCCCGGCGGCCCGGAGACGGTGGCGCCATTCCACCCGCCGCACGCGGCGCTCGCGTACACGCTGCCGGAGTTCGACGTCGCGATCCCGTTTGCGCCGACCGATTTCACGCAAGTGAACGCCGCGGCCAATCGCGTGCTCGTGCGGCGCGCGGTGCAACTCCTCGATCCGCAGCCAACCGACCGCATCGCCGACTTCTTCTGCGGCCTCGGCAACTTCACGCTGCCGATCGCCCGCCGCTCCGGGCACGTCGTTGGAGTGGAAGGCAGCAAGGGCCTCGTATCGCGTGCGAAGGCGAATGCCGAGCGCAACGATCTCGTGGAGAAGACGTCGTTCGTCTGTTCGAACCTCTTCGCGGCGACGCCGTCGTTCGTCACAGCGCTCGGCGCGCTCGATCGCGCGCTGATCGATCCGCCACGCGAGGGCGCCGCCGAACTCGTCAAGTCGCTGCCCCGCGCCGACGACGCTGCGGCGCTCACGCGCATCGCGTACGTCTCGTGCAATCCGGCGACGCTCGCGCGCGACGCGGCGGTGCTGGTCCACGAGCGCGGCTACCGGCTCGCCGCCGCGGGCATCGTCAACATGTTCCCGCACACGGCGCACGTGGAATCGACGGCTGTCTTCGTGCGTAGGGGGTGAAAAAAGGGGCGAGATGCGCTCGCCCCTTTGGAATTGCAACCTGTCGCGGGTCAGTCGCGCTGGCCCGAGAACGCGAGCAGGATGTTGAGCAGGCTGATGAAGATGTTGTAGACGTCGAGGAACAGGTTGAGCGTCGCCGTGATGTAGTTCGTCTCGCCGCCGCGCACGATCCTGGAGACGTCGTGCAGCAGGTACAGCGAGAAGACCAGCACCGCGATCGCTGAGATCGTCACCGACATCGCCGGGATCTGGAAGAACAGGTTCGCGAGCGATGCGACGATCAGAAGGATCAGGCCGACGAACAGGAATTTCCCGAGGAACGAGAAGTCGCGCTTCGACACGGTGGCGATCGCCGCCATCGCGAAGAAGATCGCCGCCGTCATGCCGCCCGCGAGCCCGACGAGTTGCCCGCCGTTGCGAAAGCCTATCGCCACGGACAGGATCGGCGCGAGCATCAGCCCGGCGATGAACGTGAAGCCGAAGAGCGCCGGCACGCCCCACGCGCTGTTGCGAAGCGCCGTGACTCCGAAGAGCGCGCCGATCATCACGCCGAACATGAGCAGCGGCGCCATGATCGGCGACGCGGTGAAGAGCGCGAGGAAGTTGAACTGCATGCCGACCCAAGCGCCGGCGACCGTGGGCAGCATCGACAGCGCGAGCAGCCAATACGTGTTGCGAAGCACCCGGTTCTGGCTCTCGGCGACGCCGGCGACTGGCGCGCTTTCGCGCGTTACAACCGTTTGCAACCTGGGATCCATGAAACCTCCAAAATGGGCGCAAGCCCGGAATGAGCGACCAAGCGGCGCTAGACTAGCAGAATCCGCGCGGGGCTCGATGCGGGGATTCTGAATCCGGCCGGCCACCGCGAGCGCCGGATGCTGCGGGTGCTAAGATGCGCCCGCCTTTCGGCGGAATCAAGACCCGGGGATGGGTGGCAGAGCGGTTGAATGCACCGGACTTGAAATCCGGCAATCGCGCAAGCGATTCGTGGGTTCGAATCCCACCCCATCCGCCAACCTTTCCTTTATATTCGAGTCGTTAGCGCAAATTATGGCCGCTTTACCACCATTTGATCCACCATCGGACAAAGCGAGCGGCGGATCAAGGACCGAACTGACGTTGATACGTCGGCAACTGAAGATACAGCGCATCAAGCAAACGCTCAATGTGAGCGCGAAACTCCCCAACGTCTAGTAGTTGCGGCGGCTCCGTATTCGAGACTGCTATGCGCCCGCGCGATCACAGGCTGGCGGCCCGCCCATCGTCCCGACTTGACCCCGGGGCCACATTAGGTTGACCCTCCCGGCACGCTGCGCTTAACGGAGGGAGGGTGTATGCGGCTTCGGTTCCTTGTCCGCTACGACTGGTGGCCTTTCCTATTGCTGCTCGTTGGCGCGTGCGCACTCACCCTCAGTGCGCCAACTCTCGCTGATGAGTTGGACGATGCCGCCAGCAGCCTCTATCAGAACGTAAGGTTCGCCGCGACGCAGCGAGGCGCCTTGATAACGAGTGGCGCCGACTACGATCGCATACAGTCGATTACGAAAAGGCTAATCGCGGTCGCGCCAGAAATGCGGCCAGACGCCGCGACTTGGGGATGGGACGTTCTCTATATCCGCTCGCCAAAGGTGAACGCGATGTGCCTGCCCGGTGGGCAGATGATAGTTCTGAGCAGTCTTGTGGAGCGACTTGCGCTGACCGACGACGAAATTGCCGCCGTCATGGGCCACGAAATGGCACACGCCTTGTTGGATCACCAACGGGAGCAGTACACACAGCGGCAGACCGCGAGAGTGGCCGTCGGTCTTTTGGGAATCATTGCTGCAATCGCCGGTGCGAAGCACCACACCGACCCGAACCTGGCATTAAACACCACGACGGCCGTCGGCACGATAGGGGCCGAACTGCTCGCGCTTCGCCCGTATAGTCGTGACCGCGAACTCGCTGCGGACAAATACGGAGCGGAGCTAGCGGCGCGCGCGGGCTTTGATCCACATGGCGCGATTACTCTCCAACGCAAGCTAGCCACGGATGGAATGGTCGAGTTCCTGAGCACCCATCCGACGTCTGAAACTCGCGTGGAGCAGTTAGCGCAGGTTGTGCCGTTCTTAACCGAGCGCTTCGCTTCTCGACACGATGCTCAACCAGCGATTGCAAGCGCGGGTCGGACCAACGCCGTGGCTGCGGCTCCCGCAGTCGTGGTTCATGATCCAATCACTCCGGCCGCGGTTGCGGCACAGGGAACAAGTGCTTTGGTGGCGTCCGCATCGGTTACTGCCGATGCGAGCGCAACTTCAGACCCCGACGCGGTTACGGGCACGGCCGCAGCAGCGCTCACATCGAAACACATGTTTAATGCGGAGCGATATGCAAGGTCCACGGGGTGCGACGTCAAATCCTCGACCATGACGACACGGGCACCGACATACGAAGTCTTCGCCGTTGCGTGTGCTAGAGGTTCGGAGCTAACGATCCGATGCGAATACGGGAGCTGCGCTATCACGCGATAAGCGGGCGATTATTCTAATGACAAGGTCAACGCGGGGAGACATGAACATCATTGCTGCAGTGTTCTTGGCATTAGCGCTCATCGTTATGCCAATCCAAAGTGCGCGATCGTCCCCCTCCGAGAAGGTAGCCGGATCTGCACCAAAGAGTTCGTTCAGCACCGACCAATCGGACCTCTGGTGGAATCCGAACGAGAGCGGTTGGGGGATGCAGCTCGTACAGCAGGGCGGCCGTATCTTTGCGACGCTCTTTATCTACGGTTCCAACGGTACGCCGACTTGGGCTACTGCGTTACTGGACGCGACTGGTGGTTTCACGTGGTCCGGGCCGCTTTACGTTACGACGGGGCCCTGGTTTGGAGGTCCCTTCAATCCGGCGACCGTAGGTGCGAGGCAAGCTGGAACGTTGACATTCACCGCGCAGTCAGTGCAAACCGGCTCCGTTACTTATTCGATCGATGGGGTCGTGGTAACAAAACAAATCGAACGGCAACTGTTTAACTACGACAACTACAACGGCTCTTACGTTGTCACCGTGAATCTCACCGCCTCGTCGTGTTTTGTGGGTTCAAATGGAACTGGTACGGGAGCCTTTGCCATCTCGGTCAGCCACTCAGCCACTAATATGGCCATGACGTGGGTCTTTCCAGGAGGTCAGACCTGCGTTTACACGGGAGCTTATAGCCAGGCAGGTCGGTTCGGGCAGTTCCTAGGCACCTATAGTTGCTCGACCGGCGAGATGGGCAACATGGAGTTTTTTGAGATGACGAACCGAGTTGGAATGCTAAGCGGTCGACTCCAAGGGCAAAGCACGAACCAAGGATGCCACTACACCGGCAGATTTACCGGTCTTGACCCTAATAAGCCCTGAGGTCGATTGCTACACGCGCCTTGAAGTCAGCCTCGGACTGGTTAGCCTTACCTCAACGACGCCGCGCTGCGGCTTCACAAGGTGATAGATGATGCGGATCGGCTCGATTGATCGTACTGTCTGCTCCAGGCGCTGGATGCGCGTTTCGTATTTCATAGGTCGCGATCCGAGTCTTCCCAGCCGGTGAGTAGCGTGCGGCCGCTATAGGGGCCAGCCTTCGCCAGCACGTCGGCCTCGCTCTCACCACGACCGACCCACAGTATCCGCAGGCCGTTGTCAGAATCTGCGCTGCGCTCGATCTTCTCAAGGCGTTGTTTGTAGTTCGCCATCAGTTCGCTCCTTGGGGCGGCTGGACGATTGGCAGCATTTCAATGCCATCTATGAGACGGCCGCAGGGAACGTCTGGGGATGGGCTTTGCATCCACCCCATCCGCCACCCCTCTTTTGCACGCTTCTTCCGCGCCATCGTCTCGTCAACAACACGTATAGATCAGCGACCTGGTCGCCGAAGGTTTAGCCAGGCGCGGCGCAAGCTGCACTCCCACATCGCGCTTCGTCCACACAATATCCTGCTGCTTCGCAGCAAGCGCGCCGCTACGTCCGTGGGCGCGCGCGTGCGCACATCGACGCATGTTCGCCGTTCCGTCCGTCTCGCTGTTAGCGACCGCGCTCCGCGTCGGCTGCGTCGGTGGTGGCTGCGCCTCAAACGGTAACGATCATGTGCTGCTGATCGGCCTTCTAGCGTGAGCGGCTTAATTGTTCGGATAGTGCGCAAGCGGTAATGCCGTCGCAAACGCCGTGATCTGCAAAAAGGGTGAACTGACGCCGCTCGTCGCCGCGTTCGCCGCATTGCCTGCTGACGACGTGCGCGTTCCTCGGTGCAATGACGTGATCGCATTGATGATGGAAACCTGCGTTGTTGGAAGGACTCGGGGACTACACACGCTCGCTCGCGATGCGCGAAGCGGATCTGAGCTTCACCCGCCTCTTCCGCGCCGTCGCAGCAGAGAACGCGACACGCGGACGCGCGGCGACTTACGCCGAGCGGTAGGCATACGACACGCCGCGCGTCGGGCACGCGCTCGGCGCGGATGGCAGGCAGGGCGTCACGCAGGAGGTGGTCGACGTCGTGCTGCGCGGTGGCGTCTCGTCGGGCTCACCGGATGACGCTGACTTCAGCGCGGCGCTTGCGCAGTATCGGGTTCCCGACCGAGCAGTGACGGCGTGCTTTACATTGCAGACGCGCGCCTAAAGCAACGCATTGATTCCAAATGACGGCATGTCGCGTGCTTGGCGCGCGCTGTGGACGACAATAACGGCAAGATAAGCCCTCGTCACGAGCAGCAGCCGAGATTGGTGCAGCCATTTCCGCCGGAAGACGCCTTGGCCTTCTTTCGGGGTCTACTCTTCGCGCTGCCGGCGTCAGCTTTCACGTTCTGGCTCCCGCTGCTCGCAGCGGTCTCGAGATTCGTGCATCGACACTAGCTCGTTTCACCGGTTGGTGCAGATTTTCGGCGATCCATTCGAACGTGCATGCAAAGGCGTGTCCTCGCGAAATGTAAGACTGCGATTCGCGACAGCTATAGTCACTGTCCGTGGTCATTGGCGATGCCGCTCGCGCATTCCGGCGCCTCGCCCCAATGGCCTTCGCAGAAGTGTCGACGCACGCGCTGGTCGCACACGATGCGTGCGATCAGGTCGCCGCTACAGAGCGCCAGGCTTACCTGCATCAGCTGCCGCGGATCCGGCGGCGGTGCTTTGCGGGTTTCCGCAACCCCCGAACCGGCGCGTGGGGCGGCAAGCCTGTGTGTCGCCGGTGGGCTTGCGCCTACCGGCGCCTGCCGTGCAGGCACGGGGCGTTGTTGCGCGCTTGTACGCTTTGTGGCGGGAGCAGGCACCTGGCGGTGACGCACGCTTGCGGAGCTGGGTGCCGCGGCATTGGTCGTGGGAATGGGTGCCTGGAGGGCGGCAGTTCTCTCCGATTCCACGGGCTTCGACTCCACCGGCACGGTTACGTCAGGCATCGGGGTGGTTGCGTTGTTCTCAGGGGCATCGATCGGTAGCGAGGCGACTCCCATCGCGTCGCGCGTCGGCGCCTTGATGCGATACGCGTCGTGGGCGATGACGACCAGGCTCGTCGCGATGACAGCCGCCAGGAACTGGCCGGGCCGAAGCAAGCGCCAGCCGGCTCGCAACGACGAGGCGGCGAAAAGCGGTTGCTTCACGGCTGTGGCAACTGCTACGTCGCCTGTTGGCCACCCGGGCGTGGTCTGAGCGGCTGGCGAGACGGGCGTCGACTCCGATGTGCTGAATGACAAGGGACACGCCACCCCGCAGCTGTAGCAGGTTGTCGCGGCCTGATCATTGATCGCACCACATTGGTTGCACGGCTTCAGGTGCAACGGTGAGCCACAGTCGTTGCAGAACCTGGAACCCGCTGGATTGCGGTGGTTGCAGAAGGCGCACATCGGGTCGCCAAAATACGCGGCGCGCGCGGCGAAGGTCCCGTGAGGGGGGCATGACGGACCCATGCGGGCATTTTAGGCGGAAGGATTCCGTCGGTGTATGAGCATGCCCCTGCACTTCTCAGCTGACCCGGCGTAGCGGAAAAGCGTGAAGGACTTCTCGCGGCGCGGAACCGTGGAACGTTATGCGTTTCGCTGATAGGACGAGACGGAACGGCAGCCAGGTCGAACAGGCGCGTATCGTCCCGTCCCGGAGGAGTCTTACTGCGAAGTCTTAGGCGACTTCTCATCCGGCGTCGCCGCATCCATGCGGGCCGTCGGGGGATGCTTCGCCGCCGGCTTATCGCTCGGCGTTTTTTCCGTCGGCGTCGCCTGGTCCATCCGGTTGGTCGGCGGATGTTCAGCCGACTGCCTGGATGTATTAACGGCGGTCCCCGGCGTCGTCGCGTCGGAGTCGCTCGGCACAGTGCCCTTCGGTGTGTCAGTGCCTGGCTGCGTTGCCGAATTGCTTTTCACATCGCTATCGGGTCGCGCTGGCGTATTGGCGTTGACCGCGGCGCCTGCCTGCTCTTGGTCAGACATTTGGTTCCTAGCGCCATTGGCTACCGTCGCCCCGCTAATAGCGAGTGCGGACGCGAGCGTCGCGATTTGCATCCATTGCTTCGTCTTCATGGCACCTCCGTTCTCCGCGTAGGAAATCGCAGTTTGCGGAGCGGGCCATTGCTTGCGTATCGGCGCCAGTCGCGGGGGCGTGTAGGTCAACGTCGCGAACGTTGGACTAGGTCAGGCCGATAGGGGCGAATGCTTGGACCGGCTGTACGCTGCAGCGCACAATTTGCCGCGTCACCGCCACGGGCCGGCATGGAAGACTTGACGATCATCGTGGTTGTATTCGGTGTCGGAGCGATCGGCGCCGTCGCTATCGACTGGTCGCTCGACGCCATATCGCGAGCGAAGCGCCGCGAGCGGCTACACGAGCGCGTCGTGGCCGCCGGTATACGGGTGGTCGAAGCGATCGCAACGCACGGCAAAGTGCCCTCGCGACGATCGACAGCCGCCCCATCCGCTCTTCGCCGCCCGCGCAACGGGCTTCGCGATGGCGGGCGCTGCTCGCCGATTCGTCCGAGCTAATCGAACGACAATTTGTCGATGCAGATATAGCCGACGCCGCAAAGGCCGTCGCGCGCTTTCACGTAGGTGAATTGCGGCATCTGCCAGAACTGACATCGCGGAACGGCGGGACCGTAGAAAGTGTCGCCCCAGCCGCCCCTCGGGCCCGAGAGGATGCTGAGCTGTCCAGCGGCCTTCAGTTGGGCCTTCAGGTCATTGCAGGACAAGTCCTCCGGCCGAAGGGGCGCCGGCGTTTGCTCCCGGCTCTCCGGACCCGTAGTGCCTGCGGCCGGGGCTTGTCCAGTCTGACTGTACGTCGCAGACGTCAGCACGACGGTCGCCGCAGCCACGCATGTCGCACCAAGCCTGCGGGCTGCGAACAGGGTCGTGAACAGTGGCGGCACGCATTGTCGCCCGGCGAGCGTCGACATGGCGTACACGGTATCACTTCGTTCACGGATCTGCACGCATCGCTGCGCGGGACGCGTCACCCACAAGCTGCGCTGACGTGCGCCTCATCGCCTCCCGTTCGCCGCGTCGCAGCTCGCGTTTAGTCGAGGAATCGGACACGCCCCGATTCGAGATCGTAAACGGCGCCGATCAGTTTCATGTCGCCCCTCGCGCGCCGGGCCTGCGCCTCGGGTGTCGCCAGCACTTGCGACACCGCATGCCGGACGTTCGCCTCGACCGCCGCACGCATGAGTGCCGCGTGCGGTTGTTCGCCGTCGAGGCCGTCGAGCGCGGGCAGGACATTTTCGAGCAGGGTCGCGATTCGCCTTTTGTGCACGGTGCCATGAAAACGCGCCTCGATGGCCGCCTGCACCGCGCCACAGCCTTCGTGGCCCATCACCACGAAGAGCGGCGTATGCAGATGCGTCGCCGCGTATTGCAGCGTGCCGAGGATCGACGGCCCAAGCACGTTGCCGGCAACCCGTATGACGAACAGCTCGCCGAAGCCGGCGTCGAAGACGAGCTCCGGCGGCACTCGACTGTCGCTGCAGCCGAGAATGGTCGCATAGGGCTCCTGCCCTTTCGCAAGCTCGGCGAGGACTTCCTTCTGCACCGTCGGGAAGCGCGCCTGCCCGGCGACGAAGCGTTCGTTGCCTTCCTCGAGGCGCGCGAGCGCTTCGTCGGCGGACCGCGGAAAAGTGCGATCGGTCGTCACGGCTCACACCTCACTCAAAGCGACCGCAGCGCTTCGAACGGCAAAAACCGACACGAAGCGTCGACGCTGCACATCAATGGGCGGTCATTCGCAAGACGCCGAGCTTCAGGAAGCGCTGGATATCCGGCGATTCGAGAATGGCCGTTCGCGCCGCAGCCCTGAGGCGGTCGACGGCTTCAGCGGGAAGCCCGAAGGACGTGGGCAGGCGGTTCAGGTAATCGCGCTCGGCCGCGTCCTTCAGGACCGAGAACGATACGTCGATCACGTAGATATTCGCGTCCGGTGCCCGCATGACGAAGTCGAGCTTGGGGTCGGGTCGAGACAATCCCTTGAGCGCTTCGCGGATTTCCCGCAGCGCCTGCCATTGCGCCTGCATGTCCTTCAACGTTTCGACGGTGTCGTACGAATAGCGATCGATCGGCGTGCCGGTCGCCTTGATCAGAACGTCGAGCGTGCCGGGCGGATTCTCGTGCAGGTCCCAATCGTTCGGAGGTGTCGCCAGCGAATTGACGACGAACACGATGATGTTCCTTACATGGTCGAGGGGCGTCGCCATTCCGGCAGCGTGAAGCGCCTCGAACGTGGCGAGGACATCCAGAAGACCGCGCACGCCGATGTTGTCGGAAACGCCGCCATCGACGAGGTGGAGATACGGTCGCTTCGTCCGGTCGGCATAGGCCTCCAGCTCTTGCAGGCGCCGCAGCGTGCGGGCAGCCGGCCGCGGCGGATCGGGGTTGTCGAGAAACAGCTTCGTCCACGATGGAAAGCGGTAACCGCACGTGCCGCCGTAGTTGTCGATGGTGACGGAGGAAAGAAGCACGGGCACCGCCGACGAGGCAGCGGCGGCGCGCGAGAGGCGGAAGCCGCTCAGATCGGAGCACATGACGTCGAAGTTCGCCTTGTTGAAAATGATGCGCGTTCCTTCGGCGAGGTCGGTTGCGCCGACGAAGATCTGCGGCCCGTCGCGCCTGAGGTCCGCATAGGTCGCTCCGTTGAAAAGGATCTCGTCGTAAAGATTAGCGGCGAGCTCGGAGCGGCCCCAGCCGGTCGAAACGAGCGCACCCCAGTTGAATGGATTGAACGCCCGCGCGATCAGCTCGCCCTGCACGTTGCGCTTGAGAAAGCGCTGCTCGTATTCTTCGAAGATCTTGTCCCCGTACAAGCCATAGGCAAGCGCGGTGAAGCTCCCGCCCGAGATCCCGGTGATCACATCGACTGCGTCGAGCGCGCGAACTTTGCGCCCGCTGCGCGTGGTGACCTCCATGTCCCGAAGCGTTTCCAGCACGCCGAAGGAGAACGCTGCGGCGCGCGTGCCTCCACCGGAGAACGCAAGCAGAACGAGATTCTGGCGATCCTCGGGGTTGTCGGACGGCCGCTCGTACGCATAACTCGTCGGGGGAACGAATTGCTCGATCCGCCCGCTGACCGGGCGCGTGGCGCAACCGGAAAGCACGCAGGCGGCCGCCCATGCGAAGACCGCCGTGCCGGACAGAAGGCGCCTGTACATGTCGCGCACGGTCATCGGGAAAGCCTCAGCCGCACGCGCCGCCGAGCAGGCCGGCCTTGATCTCCGGATTCGGCGGCTCGGGACCAAGCCAGATCGACAGCAGGGCCTTGGCGAAGTCGTCCCCTTTGATCGTGCCCTTCGCAACGCCGTTGACGCTGACCTGCACGCCCGTGCCGGGCTTGAACGAAAAGATCATTCGCTGACCGCTCTTCACGTCCGTCATCCAGCCGTCGAGCATCGCGATGCGATCCTTCAGCACATGCAGGTCGGCCTTCGCATTCTTCTCGAAGCCTTCGTTCCAGCTTTTGGCGATGTCGCCCGCTCCCACGTCGCGGACGAAATGGAGGATCAATTCGGCCGGTGCATTGTCGAGAATCGTGCCCGGGTCGCTCGACTTGCGCGGTACGTAAAGCGCCGCGACGTAGACGTTCACCTTGAACATCGTCGCCTGGCGAAGGCCGAGCCCGTTGAGCGTCAGTGCGGCACCGTCGGCCGGCATCTGCTCGGGAAAGTCGATGCCATTGCATTCCTTCGCCCCTGCAACGCCGAAACCAAGCGCGCCGACGATCACGGCTGTCGCGAGTATTCGCAGTGCTGCGACGCGCGGCCGGCGAGCGCGGGCGTCGCTGCTGCAGTGAGCGGGAATCTGTTCTTCATGATGTCCCAGCGACATGGCTGCATGCAGCTCGAATGGTTGCGGTCACAAAAGCGGTGCGCGAGCTCGCGCGCGCCAATGTCCTCTTAGCGGAAGGTACGCCAAGCGTCCTCTCCATTCTGGACACTGCGAGACCGACGCATCGGCGAGACGCGCGACGCTTCGCTCCGCTGCGGAGAAGCCGGCCACTGCACCGGCCCCGCAAATGGCGTTACCCTTGCGCTCTCGCCCCGGAACGATGTGGTGAAGCCAAGCGGGCCACGCGGGAGACGACGTGCGATTGGACGACAGATTGCGCTCGACAGTGCGGACGGCGTACGCCGCCGTCGTCGCGCTTTTGCTGGCTCTGGCGGCCGGCGCCGTGGTGGCTGCGGGCGCGGCGTCGCAGTCCGCGAAGCCACCGGCGCTCCCTGAAACCCTGACGCAGGAAACCGCCCGCGACCTCGTGTCGCGGCTCTCGGACGAGCAGGTGCGAAGCCTGCTGCTCCAGCAGCTCGACCGCGCCGCCGCCGCGACCGCGACCACGTCGTCGGCACGAGGCAAGACCGGGATGATGGGTATGGCCGGCGTCGTCGATCAGCACGCGCAATCGATGCGCGACGTTTACGGGGAGCTGACTGCGGCGTTCAACGCGCTGCCCGTGACGCTGTCGGAAGCGTGGGCGCGCGTTGCTGGCCCGGACGGCTCGGCGCTGCGGCCGCTCGCGGGCCTGCTGGCATTGATGCTCGTATCCGCCGCGCTCGCCGAAGCTCTTTATCGCTACGCGCTGCGACCGTATCGACGCAAGCTTCTCGGCGCGCCTGCGGCGGCGTTTGCCGCGCGCGCCGTTCAGTTGACGATCGAGCTGATGCTCGACGTCGGTGCGTTCGTCGTATTCGTCGTCGTTGCGATCGGCGTCTTCTTCGCGCTGTTTCCCGCCGCCGGTCTCGCCCGCATCGTCATTCTCGAGCTGTTGCTCGCGGTCATGGTCGTGCGCGTCGCAATGCTCGTTGGCCGCTTTCTGCTCGGATCGGAGCCGGCGAGGCCGCGTCTGCTGCCCTTTGCCGACGTTCCGGCGCGAAGGCTTCGCCGCTACATCGTCGGGCTTGCGCTGGTCTTCGCCGCCGGCGTCGCGGCGCGAACGTCCCTTGCGGCAGCCGGGGCAAGCACCGCGACCGTCGACGTCGTTTCGCTGATCGGATGGAGCATCGGCTTGCTGGTCGCGGTGTCGGGCGTGTGGCGAGTTCGCAGGCCGATCGCCGGTCTCATCCGGCGCGACAGCCACAACGTCGTCGTCATCTGGATCGCGGAGCTGTGGCCCGTTGCGGCCAGTGCCTACCTTGTCGCGCTGCTCCTCGGCGGCGTCTTCAATCTGCTCGCCGGCACGCCCGTTCCGACCGGGACCGGTTTCGGCAGCGTTCTGCTCGTGATCGCATTGCCGATCCTCGACATGGTGTTCTGCCGCGCCGTCGGCGCGTTCGTCGCTTACCGGACGCGGACAGGCGAGGACTCCACGGGTGCCACGCTCACCGCTTACGAGCCGATCTTCCGCCACGTGATCCATATCGTCGTCGCCGTCGTCGGCCTCGTGCTGCTCGCGCAGCTATGGGACCTCGACCTGTTCCAGCTTGCCCGGCAAAGCCTCGGCGCGAGAATCGCCGGCTCGCTCGTGACGGCCGGCATCGTCGTGCTCGCGACCTACATGCTGTGGGAGATCGTGCGCACGGCGATCGACCGCCGCCTCTCCGCGGAGGACACGCCGACGAGCGACGCGCCCGCGACGCGGCTTCGCACCGTGCTGCCGATCCTGCGCGCGACGATCTTCGTGACGATCCTCGTGATGGCGGTGATGTCGGTCCTGGCCGGCCTCGGCGTCGACATACTGCCGCTGGTCGCCGGCGCCGGTGTCGTCGGCGTCGCGATCGGCTTCGGCTCGCAGACGCTCGTCCGCGACATCGTCTCGGGCGCGTTCTTCCTGATGGACGACGCATTCCGGCTCGGCGAGTACATCGAGGTCGGCGATGCGAAGGGCCGCGTCGAGAAGATCAACCTGCGCTCGGTTTTCCTGCGCCATCATCGCGGGTCGATCAACATCCTGCCGTACGGCGAAATCAAGCGACTGCGCAACACGAGCCGCGATTGGCAGGTGCACGTCCTCGAGTTCCGCCTGCCGTACGAGACGAGCATGGTGCAGGTGAAGAAGATCGTGAAGCAGATCGGCGACGAGCTCGCGGCCGACGAGGATTACGCGCCCGACCTGATCCAGCCGCCGAAATCCGTCGGCGTCATGGCGGCGGAGGACAGCGCCGTGATCGTGCGCGTCAAGTTCACGGCGCGTCCCGGCAACAATCAGTGGGTGATCAGGCGCGTCACCTACGACAAGATCATTCGCGCATTCCGCGATGCGGGCATCCGGTTCGCCAATCGGCAGGTGACGGTCGCGCTTCCCGAGACCGACGATTCGGCCGCGCAGCGCGCTGCCGGTGCCGCCGCACTCGCGCTCCAGACAGCGTCGAAAACCGCCAAGGATTAGACAGTCACGGCCGGCCGAGATAAAGATACGCGCTGCGGTTGCCGTCGGCGGCGATGCCATAGCCGAGATACAGCGGTCCGACGAACGTATCGAGCGCGAAATACACGCCGAGCGACTTCAGCAATCCCGGCGCGTTGCCCGGGACGAGCGGCTTGTCCATCCGCCCGAGCTCGAGCGACACGCCGGTGTATAGACCCTCGAAGAACTGCTGCTCGCGCAGCTTGTACGTGTAGACCACGCGGCCGAACAGCAGGCGCTCGCCGACGAGCGAATTGATCGGGTAGCCCGACTGATGCAGAAAGCCGCCCCACTGGAAGAGGTCGTAGCGCGGCAGCCCGCCATCGAGCGATCCGCCGAACTTGACCGCGGCCTGCAGCGTATGCGGGCCGAACGAGTGCGCGCCGAGCCAGTCCGCATCCCATTTCGTGTAGCTGTCGTCGGCACCGAGCCCCTTCTGCGACGCGAAGAGATGCAATGAAGTGGCGCTGCCGCCCTTGGGAAAGTTCGCGCTGTCGAGCTGGTCGTAGACGAGCTGCGCGGTAAGCGCGCCCTGCTTCACGCGTCCGGGCGGCGCCAGCGATTCGGGCCCGGTCTCGAGCGTCGCGCGCAGCCCGCCGGTGAGCAGCCCCACGCGCGCTTCGCCGTATCGGCCGAGATCGGCGCCCACGTCGAACGCGGCGTCCGCGGAGCGGATGTCGTAGCGCGCGATCCGCTGCGAGCCGTCGAACACGTCGAACGTGCGCCGCTCGACCTCGCCGCGCGGCGCGAAGAAGAGGACGTGACGAGGACTGAGCGGCTGGTAGAACTCGGTCGAAAGAAACGTCGTCGCGCCGACCTGCGCATCGGTGCGCCATTCGCCGCCGAGGTCGTTGATCCACGTGCGGCGATAGCTCGCCGCGAAATTGAAGAATGAATCGCCGCGAAAGTCGGAGCCGAGCCCGAGCCCGAAGCGCAGATAATTCGGGCCCCACGTTTTCTCGACGGCGTCGATGTCGAGCACGCGCCGTCCCGATTCCTCCAGGATCCGATAGTCGACGTGCTCGAAGTCGCCGGCGCCGAAGAGCCGGCGCAGGTCGCGATCGAGCGTGTCCGGGTCGATCGGCGCGCCGGGCTTCGTCTCGAGCAGCGCGCGCGCCGATTCCGGATTCACCCGGTGCAGGCCTTCGAAGCGGATCTCGGCGACGGGAGCGGTATCAGGCGGAGGCACGCGAGCGAGTCGATCGCGCCATGCCGCGTAGACGTCGCCCCGCACCGCGAGCGACGCAAGCGACGAAGCGGCCTTGCGCGCCGCGTCCGCGCCGATCGGCACGGTCTTCGGCAAGTGGTCGAAATCGGTGAACGAGAAATCGCCGAGCGCGGGCTCGATCAGCACGTCGCCCGGGCGCAGCGCGGCGAGCGATGCGCGGACGTTCTGCTCGGTCAGGATGTTCACCATCTGCGCCGTGACACCGACGAGCGAGCCGATTTCCTCGCGCGTCATCAATGGCGTGCCCAGGTTGACCGCGATGATCACGTCCGCGCCCATTGCGCGCGCGACGCCGACCGGCAGGTTGTCGGTGAGACCCCCGTCGACGAGCAATCGGCCGTTGACCTCAGCAGGCGCAATGACGCCGGGCACCGACATGCTGGCGCGCAGCACGTTCGGCAACTCGCCTTCGGAAAACACGACGGGCTTGCCGTCGACCAGATCGGTCGCAACGGCGCGAAACGGGATGCCGAGATCGTCGAACTTGCGATAGCCCTGCACCTTCGCGATTCGCCGCAGAATCGTCTCGAGGCCGACGCCGCTGATGATGCCCTTCGGCAACGTCAGCGCCGCGCGGTCGGTCAGCCCCACCTCGGGTCCGGCGAGCAGCGACCGATCGTCGAGCTTGCGGCGGATCGCCTGGTCCTCGCGGGGCGGGCGTTCGGTGACGAGCGCCTGCGTCGAGATGCCCGCGATCAGCGACCGCATTTCCGCAAGCGTCATGCCGCTCGCGTACGCGCCGCCGACGAGCGCACCCATGCTCGTGCCGGCAATGCAGTCGATCGGCACGTGCATGTCCTCGAGAACCTCGAGCACGCCGATGTGCGCGGCGCCGCGCGCCCCGCCGCCGGAGAGCACGAGGCACACCTTGGGCCTCGCATCGACGCTCGATGCGAATGCCAGCGCAGACACTGCGAGAAGCGCGCAGGCGACCGGAATCGCGAACACGCGGATGCGATGGATCGCCGAGGTCATCGTTTCATGACCGCGAGACGGCAGCGCCTTTGCAACGAAGCGCATTGCTGCGGCCGATCGAGGCGGCGCTCGGCAGCTCCTTATTTCTGCGCAGGCGCGGTGGCAGTGGGCGCTACCGTCGCGCGTGCCGCTTCCGCCGCCTTGTGCGCATCGGCAACCAGCCGATACGCCGCGTAGTACTTGTAGATGTTGCGCACGTACGTCGTCGTCTCCATGCCGATTTTCTCGCCGATCACGATCTCGACGTTGTTGAACCACTTGTCGGGATCGAGCCCGCGCTTCGCTGCTTCGCGGCGCGCCTTCGAGACGTTGCCGCGGCCGCAGTTGTAGCTCGCAAACGCGAACAGCGTCCGGTTCGCCTCGTCGAAGCTCGCGTCCGGGAAGGCCTTCATCAGGTTGTCGAGATACTTGGCGCCGGCATGGATGTTCGGCTCGGTCACGCGAATGTCGCCGACCTTGAGCTCGGCGCCGGTTTGCGGCATAACCTGCATCACGCCGATCGCGCCGACGTGGCTCTTCGCATTCTGGTCGAGCGCCGATTCCTGGAAGCCCTGCGCGGCCAGCATGAGCGGATCGAACCGGTACTGCTCGCCGTACTTGCGGAACAGTGCGATCGTCGACTCGAAGCGCCGGTACTCGGCGCTCGTCGTCGGATCCCTGATCTGCTTCACGTCCTTCATCAGGCGCGCGAACCGCACGTCGATCACGCTCTGCTTCTTCGCGAAATTGACGTAGAAGTCGTTGATCGCCGCGGCGAGCTTCGGGCTGTTCTTGCGGATCGCCCAGCCGGTGCGGCCGTCGTTGCGCAGGACGACGTCGTCGAGCACGTTGATCTTCGGCAGCACCTGTGCCCACATCCGGGCTTTCCAGTCGTCGACGACGATCGCCTGCAGCAATCCCGCGTTCGCCATCTCCATCATGTCCTCGTCCTCGAGCGCGTCGGGGACGAGCACGATGTCGACCGGCTTCCTCCCGCCGGCGCGCAGCCTGTCGTTCAGCGCAAGCAGGCTCTCGTAGTAGCTCGAAGCCTTGCGCACGTGGACCGTTCTGCCGGCGAGCTCGTCGACGCTCGCGATCGGTGCGCTCGAAGGACCGGTGACCAGAACCTCGTTCACACCCTTGCGGTCTGCCGGCGCGACGAAATCGACGATCTTCGCGCGTTCCGGTGTGACGGTGAGGTTGCCGGCCGAAATGTCGCCAAGACCGGCGGCGAGGTCGGTCAACAGCTTGTCGCGCGTCGTCACGATCAGGAACACCGTGAGCGGTCGCTTGCCGACCTGCTTCGCATACTTCCTGTTCAGATATAGCTCGAAATCGCGCGCGAGCTCCGCCGAGATCCCGCGCTCGCGGCCCTTGTCGACGAAGTACAGCGACCGGCTGTACGGCACGAGGAACCGGATGACCCTGCGCTCGAGCATCGCGTCGAAATCGCCGGTCAACGGCTTGTTGGCGTGCAGGAGCTGCTGGCCTGCGGGCTTGGCCGGCGCGCTGGAAGCGGACGGCGCGTCGGCGACAGCGAGCGCTGCGTGCGACACCACCGCGAGAAGCGCAAGGGCAACGCCGCGAAGCCAGCGCCTGCGGTCGCTCATGACGTTCATCGCGGTTTCCTCCAACGCTACAGCAGCCAATCGATCGGAAGGATCGACAGGAAATCGATCCACGCGCGGCGGGCCGCCGACGTGCGCGGCTCGGCGTCGTAGCGTACCTCGCCGGCCGGCGTGTGCGCGATCCACTCGGCGCAACGCCCGTCCGGCGTGAGCCTCACCTCGTACGCGACCTTCGGCACCTGCTCGTCGAAGGCCGCCGACAGCCGCGACGCGAGGCTCGGGCTGTCGATCACGAGGCCCATCTCGGTATTGAGACGCGCGGAACGCGGGTCGAAGTTGAAAGAGCCGACGAAGATGCGCTTGCGATCGAGCGCGAAGGTTTTCGCATGCAACTGCACCGACGAGCTCGCGCCCAGACGGCGCTCGTCGTCTTTCCGCTCCACGCCGGTCGGCTCGAGCTCGTAGAGCTGCACGCCCGCGCGCAGCAGCGCGCAGCGCCGCTTCACGTAGCCCGCATGCACGGGGCCGACGTCGGTTGCGGCCAGCGAATTGGTGAGCACGCGCACGCGCACGCCGCGCTCCACCGTCTGTACCAGCGCCGCGGTCCCCGCTTCGGCCGGCACGAAGTAGGGCGAGACCAGGTCGAACGCGCTGTCGGGACGGCCCATCGCCGGCAGCAGATCCGAGAGCAGCAGCACGTCGGTGCGGCCCGTCGTGTCGAGCGTCTTCGCCGGGTCGTCGCGCACGAGGCGCGTCCGTGCCCAATCGAGCGGCAGCTTGCCATCGATCAGTTGCTGGACGAGGCGCGTGCGCCTTAGCGCATCGACGTACTCGACCGCTTCGGGATCCGCATGCACGCCGGCGAACTTCTCCTCGAGTAAGCGGCGCGCGTCGGCTTCGGGCGCGATCGCGAGAAGACGCGCGGCCGGATACGCCGACGCGCTGTTCCAGTACAGGTCGAATGCGTCCGAGACGTCGCGCACCGCGGTGCCGACGGCGAGCACGTCGAGATCGGTGAACGCGACGCCGGTGCCGGCCGCGAAATACTCGTTGCCGACGTTGCGGCCCCCGACGATCGTCGCCTCGTTGTCCGCGGTGAACGACTTGTTGTGCATCCGGCGATTCACGCGACCGAAGTCGGTCAGCAGGTCGACCATGCGCGGCGCGCGCGGAACGAACGGGTTGTACAGGCGCACCTCGATGTTCGGATGCGCGTCGAGCGCGGCGACGATTTCGTCGAGGCCGCGCGTGTTCGCATCGTCGAGCAGGATGCGCACGCGCACGCCGCGGTCGGCGGCGTGCCAGACCGCCTCGAACAGCAGCAGCCCGGTCTGATCGGCATGCCAGATGTAGTACTGGATGTCGAGCGACCGCTCGGCCACCGACGCGAGAATCACGCGTGCGGCGAACGCGTCGCTGGGCTCGGTCAGCGCATAGATACCGGATTCGTCGCGGTGCGCCGCTGCCGCCGGCGCCACCGCACGACCGAGGCGGGTCGCGCCGGTGTCGGCGATCGCGTGCGTCTCGCTGCGCCCTTCGAGCGACGGCAGCGTCGCGCAACCGGTCGCGAGCGCCGCGAGCGCGATGACGACGGCGACACGCATGCCGCGCGCAATGCACGATGCTGCCGCGTTCACAACGAAGCGGCAGGTTGCAGGCCGTCTACGCGCTTGCGATCGCGCGCATACGTGCGCGCCGCCGCGACGAAGAGCAGACCCGCGGCGCAGCAGACGACGGGAACCGCGGTCAGCGCCGCTGCGAGACCATGCCGATCCGACAGCATGCCGATCAGCACCGGGCCGAGCGCGAGACCGAACAGGTTCTGCGTCGCCGCCAGCACGGCCGCGGCCGTGGCCCGCGCGAACGCGGGCACGACTTCCACGATCGCAGCGGTTACCGGACCCACGATGCCGGTCATGCTCATGGCGGCCAGGACCAGCCACACGAGCTGAATCGGCCCGCTTCTCGCAGTGCCGAAGGCCGCGGCCGTAAACGTTGCGGTGAGCAATGCTGCGGCCGCCGCCAGGTAGTAACGCGAAGCGGGCAGGCGACGTTTCAGTGCATCCGCGACCATCCCGAACACGATCGCGCCCGGTACGCCGGCGAGCACGACGAAGCCGGCGGCGACGCCCGCCCGTGCCGATGCGAGGCCGTATTCGCGATGGAAATAGCTGGGCAGCCACGCATACATCGACGAGACGCAGATGAGCTGCAAGCCCGCGGCCACGCACGCGAGCGGCGCGCTGCGCGCCCTTGCGAGCGCGGTGAACACCGCCGCCGTGATCGCCCACAGTCCCTCCTTCCGCGCGGTGTCCGGCGATCCGGGGCGAACGACCTGGCGGCCCGCGAAGAGCAGCAGGACGGCGAGGACGATCCCCGGAGCGCCCGCCACTGCGAAACCGCCGCGCCAGCCCCAGTGCTCGATCACGACGGCGCCCATCATCACGCCGATGACGGAGCCGATCAACGCTGCGACGAGAAAGGCGGCGAGGACGGTGGCGCGGATGCGTTCGGGGAAGAGCCGCGCGAGGAGCGCGCAACCGACGGAACCGTACGCGGCCTCGCCGACGCCGATCAGCGCCCTCGCGAACAGCAGCTCGCCGTAGCGTGTCGCGAACGCGCAGGCGATCGTTGCGCCGCTCCAGATGACGGCCATCCAGAACACGCTTCGGAGCTGACCCCACCGTTGGGCGACGATCGACAGCGGAATCGTACCGACCGCGACGGTAACGGCCACTACCGAGACAAGAAGACCCAACTCGCCGTCGGTCAGGCTCCAGCGGGCCTTGAGGAGCGGAAACATCGACACGACGATCTGCCGGTCGACGTGATCCAGCACCATCAAGGCGAACATGATCGCGAAGACGCACCACGCGAGGCGCGCAGCCCGTGGCGTCGGGTTCGGCGAGCGCATGTCCGAACCCGGAGACCGCAACAACCCGAAACCTGCTTCAGGCAGCAGAACGAAGCGGCGCGCGTCGCCGCGCGTTGTCGCGCGGCGGTGGAACCGGGGCGTCGACCGGAGCCAATCGGGGCCGCGCGCCTGGACGCGCCGCGGCTTGCACTTCAACGACGGATCCCGGTTGCGGTCCGCGGCGCCGCCAGCGGCCCGGCGTCTCACCCGACCAGCGCCGGAACGAGCGCATGAACGGCGCGACCGCGGAATAACCCAGCGCCGCCGCGATGTCGTCCATGCATTGGTTCGTATGCAGCAGAAGCTGGCGCGCGGCCTCGAAGCGCACGTCGTCGAGTACCGCCTGGAACGTGGTGCCGGCGTCCTCGAGGCGGCGATTCAGCGTGCGCCGATGCAGCGAGAGCATCTGCGCGAGGTCGTCGCCGGAACACTTGCCGCTCATCAGGAGCGTGCGCAAGCCGCGATACGACTTGATCACGACGCCCGGGTCGATCGCTTCCGCCGCGGCGAGCGCGAAGCGCTTGCGTTCCTCGCTGGCGCCGGCGACCGGATGGTCGAGCCAGTATGCCGGGAAGCGCATCGCGCACATGTCGGCGTTGAACTGCGGCTCGGTGCCGAAGAATTGCCGGTACGGCAGCGAGGTTCGCGGCCGCGCGTGCGGCAGGAACACCTGCGTCGGACGCCACGCCGGTCCGACGAGCTCGCGCACGTAATTGAAGCCGGCAGCGAGGCAGCCGTCGCTGATCTGGTCGACGCCCTCCACGCCCGGGTAGTAGATGACGTGGCCGAGGTCAACGGCGGCGCCGCGCTTGAGCATGAAGGCGATGCCGCCGGCGCTGTTGATGTGCTGGTGCACGGTCAGAAGCTGGAGCGCCTCGCCGAGCGTCGAGCAGTTGCGCACGATCTCGCCGAGCAGGCCGACGCTCGAAAGGCGATACATGCGACCGACCATCAGGCCGAACTGCTCGTGCCCGGTCGCCCGGGCGCCGTTCGCGAGCAGCCGTCCGAACGCGCCGTAGTCGATGCGATTCTGCGGCGCGCTGAGGGACTCCAGCGAGAGCCCGGCGCTCGCGAGGACCGCTGCCGGGTCGGCACCCAGCGCGCCCAGCAGCGCAGGAATCTCGGTCAGCGAACCGACGTGCTGGCCCCAGCGCTCGATCGCCGCGCTCGGACGCGCCGGGGTGTTCGGAAGCTTGTCCCGCATGCCCTTCTCCCTTGGGGTGCTACGGTCTTGCTTCTTCGTCAAAGATCGTAAACCATCCCGATTGGCGAATAGTTGCAATTTTCGACATTCGTTGACCGGGAAGCAATTGTCCCTTGGTACAGGTCAGCACCCGGCGGAAGCGACCCGCAAGGTGTTGCCTTGCGCGGCAACCAGCCCTGGAACACGGATTGCTCCACCGGATCTGTTTAGGGCAAGACGTCGGCAATGGAGCCCTTCATCGAGATCGCCCGCCTGGCCGATCTGCCTGCCGCGACCGGCCTCGGCGTCCACGTCGACGAGCGGCCGATCGCGCTCTTCCGGGTCGACGGCGACGTCTTCGCCGTCGATGACCCGTGCGCGCGTTGCAGCGAGAGCCTCGCTCGCGGCGCACTGGACGACCACGACGTCGTATGCGCCGGATGCGGCTGGCGCTACGACGTCGTCACGGGGTGCACGCGCGGTGTGCCCCGGCTTCGCCTCGATACGTTCGCCGTACAGACGCACGGCGGCATCGTCAGCGTCGCGAACCGCTTCGCCGATCGCGCGTCGCGGTAGCCCTTACCGGTAGCCTACGCAGGGTTGTCACGCCGCGGCGCGCGTTGCCGCGGTCTTCCATGTCGCGATTTGCAAAGACGGCGCGCGGGACCATGCGCGAGCATGCGACGCTGGCCGCACGAGCCCCGGACGTAAATGCGCGCACCGACATGGCTTTCACCCGGCCGATCGCGGCCGCCGCTTCGGCGATGGCGCGCCGGCGCCATCTTGCGCGCAGGCACCCGCGGGCGCCGGCTCGAGCGCTACATCAGGAGCAAGCTCCTCTGGAGCCGGTTCTTCGGCGCGGCGAGCTATCTGCGCTCTGCGCTCTGGATCATCCCGTTCATCGCGATCGTGCTCGTGTTCGCGATCGCGCCGACGCTGCGCACGCTCGACGAGCTGCTCGACTGGCGCATCTCGGGTCTCGGTGCCGCCGGCGCGCAGTCGCTGTACGAGACGACGATCACGCTGACGCTGTCGTTCCTCGTGTTCACGTTCGGCTCGCTGCTCGTGGCGATCCAGGTGGCCGGCGGGCAGCTCACGCCGCGCGTGATCGCGACGATCCTGCTGCGCGACAACGTCGTCCGCTACAGCGTCGGCATCTTCGTGTTCACGCTGCTGTTCTCGGTGATGGCGCTGAACCGCGTCGAAGCGAAGGTGTGGGATCTGGCGACGATCCTGACGAGCGCGCTCGGAATCGCGTGCATGGCGATGTTCCTCTTCCTGATCGATCATGCGGCGCGGCTGCTGCGGCCGGTCAGCATCGTCGCGCACGTCGGCAACGAAGGCCTTGCGGTGATCGAAGCGGTGTATCCGTTGCCGGCGCCCGATTCGAGTTCGGCGATACGCGATGCGCCGGCGGAGCGCGGAGCGCCGCTGCGGATCGTCTCGCATGCGGGCAGGTCCGAGATCGTGCTCGCCGTGGATGTCGAGGCGCTCGTCGACGCGGCGAAGCTCGCCGACGGCGTGGTCGAGTTCGTGCCGCAGATCGGCGATTTCGTCGCCTTCGACGAGCCGCTCTTTGCGCTGCACGGCGGCGCCGCGCGCATCGACGATCGGACGCTGCGCGCCGCAGTCGCGTTCGGAAGCGAGCGGACGATGGAGCAGGATCCGATGTTCGCGTTCCGCATTCTCGTCGACATTGCGCTGAAGGCGCTCTCCCCGGCCATCAACGACCCGACGACCGCCGTCGTCGCGATCGACCAGATCCATCGCCTGCTGCGCGAAGTCGGCAAGCGCGAGCTGCATCGCGAAGAGGTCGCGGACGACGAGGGCCGCACGCGCGTCGTGTTTCGCACGCCGAACTGGGACGACTTCGTGCACCTCGCGTGCACGGAGATCCGCAATTGCGGGGCCGGCAACGTGCAGGTGGCGCGGCGAGTGCAGTCGATGCTCGTCAACCTGATTGCGACGCTTCCCGGTTACCGTGACATGGCGCTCGAGCAGGAGCGCGATCGGCTGAACCGCGCGCTGCCGGGGCTTTACGCGCTTGCGGACGATCTCGCGCTCGCGCGCGTACCCGACCCGCAGGGACTCGGCGGTTCGTCGAGCAAGGCTCGCGTGCATCCGGGCTGACGCGAACGCATCGTTGTCGCGAAGTGTGAAGTCTCCGCGGCCCGCGCGGTGCACGCTTGGCACTTCCCCCGTCCTGCGACGTCCGTCGCGAAACCGTCATGACCTGGGTTGCGTCGGCATTGGCCAAGTATCCCGAGCTCGCGGTTTTCCTCGTCGTCGGACTCGGGTGCTGGCTCGGCAGGTTCAAGATCGCGGGCATCGGGCTCGGTCCCGTCACCTGCTCGCTGCTGGTCGGGCTCGCGGTCGGCTATTTCGTCGACGTGCCGGTCGCCGCAACGGCGAAGCAGATCCTCTTCCTGCTGTTCCTGTTCAGCATCGGCTTCTCGGTAGGGCCGCGCTTCTTTTCAACGATGAAGGGCGATGGCTGGCGCTGGGTCGTCCTTGCCGTCGGGATGGCTCTCGTGGGACTGGCGACCGCGACGTTCGTCGCGCGCTATCTCGGTCTCGACGCCGGCTTCGCAGGTGGGCTGCTGTCGGGCGCGCTCACGCAATCGCCCGCGATCGGAACAGCGAGCGAAGCGATCCGCTCGCTGGCGATCCCACCGGCCGAGCAGGATCGGCTCGTTGCGCACGTCGCCGTTGCCGATGCGCTTTGCTACGTATACGGGACCCTCGGCGTCATTCTCTTCTGCAGCCAGGTCGGCCCGCGGCTGTTGGGGCTGGACCTCGCCGCCGAGGCCTTGAAGGTCGAGAAGGATTTAGGGATCGATCGCAGGAAGCCCGGCGTCGTGTCGGCCTGGCAACCGTTCGAGATGCGCGCGTACTCCTTGCCTGCCGAGGCGAAGGTCGTGGGGCAAACGGTTGGAACGACCGAGGCGCTGATTCCGGAAGCCAGGCTCTTCATCGAGCGGATTCGCCGCGGCTCCGCACTCATCGTGCCGGAACCTTCGACCATCCTCGAAGCGGGTGACGTCGTCGTCGCTTCCGGCCGGCGGAGCCTGCTCGTCGAAACGCTCGGCCGCGCATCGGCGAGCGAAGTCGAGGACCAAGAGCTTCTCGACATCCCGATAGCGAACTACGACATCTACGTCACCGACAGCCGCGTGATCGGCCGCACGCTGCAGGACATCGCGACGGGTGTGGTCGACGTGCGCGGCGTTTTCCTGCGCGAGATCACGCGCGGCGGCGTTGCCATTCCGGTTGCGCCCAACACGGCGCTGCAACGCGGCGACGTGGTTCGCGTAACGGGTCCGGAGCCCGCGGTGCTGCGTGCGCAGCGCTGTCTCGGGCCCGTCGTGCTGCCGTCGGAGAGCACCGACCTCGTCGTGCTCGGTCTTTGCATCGTTCTGGGCGGCCTGATCGGCATCGGCGTCGTATTGCCCGTCGGGACGCTGCGCATTGCGCTCGGCACGAGCGTCGGGACCTTGATCATCGGCTTGATCGCCGGCTACGCGCATTCGCGGCATCCGGTGTTCGGGCGGATTCCCGAGGGCGCGCTTTCACTGATGACCTCGCTAGGGCTGGCCGCGTTCGTGGGCATGGTGGGCATCGGCGCAGGGCCCCACTTCCTTCCCGCGCTGCGGGAAGCCGGCCTTCAGCTTCTCGTGGGCGGCGTCATCGTCACGACGCTGCCGCTCGTTTTCGGCCTCTATTTCGGACGCTACGTGCTGAAGCTGAATCCGCTGCTTCTGATGGGCGGCATTGCCGGCGCACAGACGGTGACCGCCGCCATGGCGGCGGTGCAGGAGCGCGCCGGCAGCACCGTTCCCGTGCTGGGCTATTCCGGAACCGTCGCCATCGGAAACATCCTGCTCACGACGTGGGGAACCATCATCGTCCGCCTCGTCACCTGAAGATGGAACAAGCGCTCGCCGGCATCCGCAGTGAGCTGGTCCTGGAGGTCGTCGAGGCTGCCGCCGTGATCGTGTCGGCGATCGCCGGCATGATCATCGCGTCGAACAAGCGGATGGATCTCGTCGGCACGTTCGCGCTGGCGTGCGTGAACGCGTTCGGCGGCGGGACGCTGCGCGACCTGCTGCTCGACAACCGTCCGTTCTACTGGATGGCGAACTGGTGGTTCTTCCTGGCGATCCTCGCGATCGCGATCCCGTTCGTCTACAGCGTCCGCGTGTTCAGGCTGACGACCGAAGTGCATCGGCGGTCGGTGAAGACCGATGCCATCGGGCTTGCGCTCTTCACGGTCACCGGCGCGGGCATCGCCCTTGCGCACGACGCTCCGGTCGTCGTCGCCGTGCTGATGGGCATTGTCGCCGGCACGACGGGGGGCGTGCTGCGCGACATCGTCGTCAACGACATTCCCGACCTGTTTCGTCCCGGCGGCCTTTATGCGACCGCATCGCTCGCCGGCGCGCTCGTGTTCGTCGCCTGCCTCTGGCAAAAGGTCGACTACACGACGGCTGCCGTCGGCGGTGCGGCGATGGTCGTCGTCCTCCGGCTGGTGTCGGTGCGACTCGGCGTTCGAATGCCGAGCCCACGATGGGCGGACGATCCCGAGCATCGGCGCGCATGAAGCGCATGGCCGCACGAGCGGGATCTTGCGAACGCCGGTTGTTTACGCGATGTCGAGAAAAGCGAAGATTGCGATGGATGCGAGTTCGTAGCATGCTGGTCGTCACCGGCCATTCTCTGTCGGTGCACGCGGAGGAACGCATGATGGCGAAGGATCTTTGGCGGTGCGTCGCGCTCATGACCTGCGCCTGCCTGCTGCTTTTCACCGGCGTCGCGAGCGCGGACGAGGTGCCGATGGTGACCGGCGAGCATTGGGTGAAGTCGTCGGACGAGCTCAAGAAGGCGTACCTGATCGGCGTCGTCAACGTGCTGCAGGTCGAGCATGCGTACGAGGTGACGACGCCTCCTAACGACGCGCAGAGTCTCGTGCCGCGGCTCGCCAAGGGCCTCAAGGGACAGACGCTCGACAGCGTACGCGAGCGGTTGAACCGCTGGTACGCGGCGCACCCCGACCAATTGAAGCGGCCCGTGCTCGAGACGATCTGGTTCGAGATCGTCGTGCCCGGTCTTTCCAAACCCGGCTGACGGAGACATCACAATGAAACGGATCGCGACGATCGTCGCTTCGTGCGCGCTCGTGCTCGGCTGCACGACCATGACGCCGCAGGAGCAGGGAACCGTGACGGGTGCCGCGATCGGCGCGGCGGCCGGCGCCGGCATCGCGGCGATCGCCGGCGGCAGCGGCTGGACCGGCGCCGCGATCGGCGCAGTGGCCGGCGGCGTCGCCGGGAACATCAAGGGCAAGCAACAGCAGCAGTAGCTGCGAAGCGACCCGATTAAAACGCTTCGTCGGCGCGCGCAACGACGCGTGCGCAGCGCTTCAAAGCAGCATCGAGAACAGCCGCTTCGCGATCTCCTCGGCGGGGATGACGGTGAGGAGCAGCGGGGCGAGCGGGATCAGCGTCGCGATGCCGAGGCCGACGATCGCGTCGCGCGTGATCGGCACGACCCGCGTCGCGCGCATGCGCTCGAAGCTGCCGCCGAGATCCGCGAGCGACTGGATGTCCGATGAGCCGAGCGGCGAGGCTTGCGCCGGCATATCGTTCGGCAGCCACGTCGTTTCGAACTCGCGCGCATAGCGCTGCGCGAAGCGACCCATCGCGGCGGTTCCCGCCCGCTTCGCCCGCGCAACCTGCACCGCGAACACCGTGAGCGGCACGAAGACGAGCACGAACAGGAACGCGACCACGAGCGCGATCTCGTACTTGGCGTCGCCGAGCGTCTCGCCGCTATAGAAGACGCGATTGGCGATCGTTCCCGCGAGAAGCGCGCCGTGCGCCATCGCGAGCGGCACGAACGCGTACACGGTGCGCGACAGGAAGCTCAACCCGGCCATGCCATCGGCGTTGAGCGGTGAAAGCTCGAGGCGAATCCGCGAAACGCCCCACAGGAACCGCATCCAGACGAGCAGCCGGAAATACCATCGCAGCAGCAGGAACTGGAACATCGGCACGCTGACGAAGGCGTACCAGAGCCCGGCGAGCGTCGCGCGCGGGCCGGCATCCGTGAGGTCCGCATACCATGTCGTCACGCCCAGCGTGGCCGCCTCGCGAAAGAGAACCGGCACGCCGAACGCGTAGATCACCGCGATCATCATGACTTCCGCCGAGATCGAGTTGCGCAAGAGCATCGCCGAGCGCATCAGGTCGTTGAAGCGGTCCCGATCCTCGTCCCGAACGAGGCGCCGCACCAGAAACTCCTCGGCAACGGGGCGCAGCCGCTTGTGCACGAGGTACTCGGCAAGGATCAAAAGCGGCATCGCGACGAGGAAGCGCGCATGCACCTGGACATCGAGCAGGAACGGAACCGCCGCTCTTCCATGGAAGAGCTCGCCGTGGAGCAGCGAGAGCAGCAACAGCGGCAGCCATGCGAAAAGCGACAGCACGGCGACGCGCCGGCGCAAAAGCTCGAGCGCGTCGCCCGTCATGTGCGCGCGGCGCAGGAGCTGGAACAGCGGGCCGCCGAGGATGATCGAGAAATCGCGCGGATCGGTATCGAGCGGGGTGCGCAGCGTGGACGCCAGGGTCATCGTTCGGCCTCGCCGACCGGAATGAAAACCGGCGCTGCATCTCGGCATGCAGCGCCGGCAATGTTCACGCTAGACCCGGGCTAGAAGCGGAAATCGAGACCGCCCACGACGCTGTCGACGCTGATGCGGTCGTTCTTGAACCATTCGACGAACACCGCCCAGTTCGGCGTGAAATTCCAGCGTCCGCCGACGCCATAGGTCGCTTCGTCCTGGCGCTGGTTCTGGTTCGCGACGCTGCCGAGCGGGCCGTTGGCGTTGAACTTGAGCTCGGAATGCGCATAGCCGATGCGACCGTAAAGATCGAACTGGTTGATCGGGAGGATGCCGACCAGCGAGATGCCGACGGAATGAGCCTTGGCCGAGCCGTCGACCGGCACGAAGTTGCCGGCAGCGGTGCCGTGGAAGTCGAAACGACCGAAGTCGTAATAGCCGATCTCCACCGCGCCGAACGGGCTGAAGCGCCAGCCGCCGCGGATCGTCCACGCGGTGTCGTTGTCGTCGAGCGTGGCGTTGTTGAGACCCGTGAGATCCGATGCCGACTTGTTGAGATGCCCGGTGCCGGCGCCGCCGCCAAAGTACCACTGTGGCGTCGGATAAGTGCCGAGCGGCGGGAACGCCGGCGCCTGCGCACAGGCGAGCGACGACACGCCCGCGAACGCGAGCGTGGCAAGGATGACGCGCTGCTTCTTCATGGAACCTCCAGTTGTTTGTTGCCGGAACGCGCGCTATTTCGCCGGCAAGACCGACACCGCGGCAGCTTCGGTATACGTCGCCTGTACCTGATCACCCTTCGCGACCATCTTGAGCTGCTCGGGATCTTCGACATGAAGATCGACGGTGCGTTTCGGTCCCTTGACCGTAACCGTCTTCGCCGCCGTGTCGACGTTGACGACATCGCCGACGACCGTGATGCGGCGCCCGCCGGCAGCACCCGGCTTCTCGCCCGGCTTGGCGGACGTCATCGCCTTCTCCTCGGTGCGCTCGACCGGCATACCTCCGCCTTTCTTGAGCTCGAGCACGAGGGACTCGACGTATTGAACGTCCACGGTGTCGCCAACTTTGAGCTTGGAGAAATTCTTGACCTCGGGGCCCGCCTCGATCGTCATCTCGTTGCCTTGCGGCCCTTTCAACGTCACCTCGCGCGTCTTCGCGTCGATCTTCGTAATCTTCGCCTGCACGTTGACCGTCTGCGCGATGCCGGCCATGCCGGGGGCCTTGCCGGCGACGACGGCACCCTGCTGCGCGAAGCCCGGCGTGGCGAGCGCGGCCGCCACGATCGATGCGGCCACGAGCGACGCCGTCCTGCGACTAAGCTTCTTCATCGGATGCTCCTTTCGGGTTGGAAAAACGTTCGCGTCACTGTGTCGACGTTTCGGTCCAGCCGGGGCCAGGATCGAATCGCGTGATCGCGCGGGCCTTCGCCGCGGTGTCGGGGCCGAGATCGCGCTGGTAGACGACGCCGTCGTGGCTGACGATGAACGTCATCACACCGGAGTTGTCGTAGCGCGCCGGATACGCGATCGCGGCGAAGCCGCCGATCATGTGGCCCTTGACGATGTAATCGAACGCGCCGCCCTTCGCGTGCGCGCCCTGGCCCTTCAGCAAACGGAAGTGGTAGCCGTGGTAGGTCCGAGCGTCGTCGTTGCCTTCCTTCCCCTTGTAGCCTTCGCTCGCGGCCTGCACGACGAGCGGACCGAGGGGACTCGGCGGCTCTCCGGCCGCCGTCGGCCAGTAAAGGCCGTCCTGCTTGCCCGGCGAGCTCAGGAACCTGCTCGCGTATTCGCGCACGCCGTCCTTGTTCCGGTCGGCCGACGCGTAGTCGCGCTCGGCGTCGACGATCGCGAGCATGACGTTGATCACGGCGAGCTCGTTCTGGCCGATGCGCCGCGCGAGCATCTCGTTCTTGCCCGCTTCGGTGTCGAAGCGCCAGCGCTGTCCGCTGCGAACGAGGGGGAACGCGAACGGCCAGTCGTCGCGGCCGACGGTGAGCGTCGCGCGCGTGTCGCCGTCGGGCGCGATCGCGTGCTTTTCGTCGAACTGGCTCACGAAGCGCTCGCCGGCTGCGCGATCCGCGTTGGCGTCGCCGGAGGTGATCCACTGGTCCGACCCGGCCCCGAGAATCGCAACGAGCGCCGCCCTGTCGTGCACGCGCACCGCGGCGACGAGCGCGGCCGCCGCCTCCTCGGCCGACGCGAACGAGCGCTGTGGTGCGGCCGCTTTCGACGTCGCCGCGCCGACCTCGGTCGCAAGCAGCATTCCGCAGATGAGCAGGCACAAGCCGGCTGCCAGCGCGATCAGGTCACGCAGCCGATGCGAAGCGATGCCTGCGCTTGCTGAAGGATTCGTGATCATCAGAAGGCTCCGTGTTCGATGCGATTCCACAGGATCCGTTCGCGGCCGATTCAGCGGCGACCGCCGCCGCGACCGCCGCCGCCACGCCCACCACCGCCACCGCTTCGCGCGCCACCGCCGCTCGAGCGCGCGCTGCTCATGCTCGACGAGCCGCGGTTGCTGTAGCTGTTCGTCTGTGCGCGCGAGCCGGTGTCGAACGCCGACGCGCTGCGGTTGGACGATGTCTGCCGCGCGCCGGCGCCTCCGCCGCCGCGATCGAAATTGCCGGCGCTCGTGGTGCCGGCACGATTGCCACTGCCCCTCGTGTCGCGCACCTGCTGCGCGCCGGCGTCACGTCCGCGATACGCCTCTCGGCTCTGGGCTCCCGACGACGCGCCGCGGTTGTATTGCTGCGCGGTTCGCTGGTCGCGATACGGCACTGCACCACGATTGGCGGAGTTGTGCTGCCAGTTGCCGTTCGAGACGTTCGTGCGGTTGAAGTTGTTGTAACGGTTCACGTTGACATTGACGTCGCCTCTTCCCCAGTTGCAGCCGCCCCACAGTGCGCTGCCGACGATCACCCCCGCCGTGAATCCGACAAAGGCAGCGCCGGCTGCGTAGCCCGGCGGGTAGTAGTAGTACGGCGGATACGCCGGATAGGGCCATGCGCCGTAAACGACCGTCGGGTTGTACGTTGGCACGTAGACGACCTGCGGATCCGCCGGCTCGATCTTGATGATCGTTGTCGTCTCCGTCTTTTCGGTGATGACCTTCTGCTCCTTGCTGTCCTTCAGGTGGCCCTCGGCCGCCGCCTTTGCGCGGAGCGTCTGCGCGGTCGCCATCACGTCCTGCTTCTGCGCGAGAAACGCGTCACCGAGCTTCTGCGTCCAGTCGAGCTTCTCGCTCATCATCGTGAGCACCTGCGGGAATGGCGCCAGCGATTTCACGCTGGGATCCCACGGCTCCTTCTGCAGCGCATCCTCGAGCGCCTTGTCCTTGAGTCCCGGGTTCGCCTTCACCCAGCGCTCGGCCTGCACGATCTGGAGGGGATACGTCGACGCCATCAGCACCTGCGCGAAGAGCTCGTCGGGATAGAGCGCGATGGGCGCCACGAGCTGCTCGAGCTCCTCCTTGGAAAACGTGTCGCTCGCACCCTGCTGCTGCGTGCCCTGCGGTGCGGCTTGCTGCGACGCGCCGGTCGGCGCAGGCGTGGCCGGCGCAGGCGCCTGCGCGCTTACCGGCGTTCCAGACAACGCGAACGCGATCAGCGTCGCGCCCGCGACGATCCGCGAAGCCGCCGATTGCGTTTTCCAGAGGCTCATGACGGTTCTCCCTGTTGTCGAGACGCGATCACTTGACCGTGTAGCCGCGCCCTTCGAGGCAGGCGGCGCGCGCCTTCGCATACGTCGCCATCTCGGCGCTCTGCGTTGCCTGGGCCTGCTGCGTGGCCTGCTGCTGTTGCGCCGCGTTCTGGCGGCGGCTTTGCGCACGACCGGCGGCAGCGCCTGCCGCCGCACCCGCTCCTGCATCGCCGACCATTCCGCCGACGATCGCGCCGCGCGCGGCCCCGCGTGCGCCGGCACCCGGCGTCGTGCCCGTCGGCGTCGTCGGCGGGGGCGGCGCGGATGCGGTCTGCTTGGGCTTCGACGGGTCGATGCCCGTGTTTTGCGTCGCCCATTTATTGCATTCGGTCTCGTCCTTCTTCTGCTGCTGGGCCGACTGGCCCTTGGCCGGATACACGATCTGCTGAGCGGCAACCGTCGACGCGACGAAGCAGCTTGCGAGCACCATCGTTGCGAACCTGCGAACGGGCGTCTTCATGACATTCCTTTCATCGTCGTCAATGCACCGGGTGCGCGCTGCCCGCGTCGTTGGCTGACGCGGCGGCGGATTGCATGGCATGCGGGCCTTCGGCCGCGCTTTGCGCGGGTGGCTCGTCGAAGCCACCGCCCAGTGCGAGGTAGAGATTCACGCGCTGCACGAGCGCGTCGCTTTGCGCGCGCAACAGCGCCGTGCGCGCGCCGTAGAGTGCGACGTTCTGCGTCAGAACGGCGCGCAGGTCACCCGAGCCGACCCGGAAACGAACCTGCGCGAGCTCGACAGTGCGACCGTTGTTGTTGACCGCGCTCGCGAGAAACGTCTGCCGGTCGTTCGCGGCGAATTCGGCGGACAGCGCGCCCTCGACTTCCGAGAACGCCTTCGTGGCGACGCGGCCGTAATCGGCGATCGCGAGCTTCTGCTCGGCGGTGCGGATATCGACCTGCGCCTCGAGCGCGTGGCCGTTGAAGAGCGGCGCGACGAGGTTCGCACCGAGGCTTGCCACCGGGTTGCCGTGGTTCTGCAGAAGGAACAGCTCGCTCGACACCGTGTTCACGCTCGCGGTGAGCGCGATCTTCGGCAATCGCGCCGCCCTCGCCTCGAGGACGTTGTAAAACGCGGCGTCGATGCGCCGCGCCGCGGCGATCACGTCGGGTCGACGCTCGAGAAGGTCCGAGGGCAACCCAACGGGCACCGGCCCGGGCAGCGTGGGCAGCGTCGCCGGCACGTCGATCGCCGCCGACGGATAGCGCCCGATCAGAAGCTCGAGCGCACGTTGCGCCTGGTCGTAGGCGAGCGCGAGCTGGCGCGCGGCATCGCGCGACGTGTCGAGATTCGCGCGCGCAAGCGCGACGTCGTACTCGTCGCCGCGCCCCACGCGCAACCGGTCGTCGGCAAGTCCCACCGACTGCTCGGACGCGCGCACGACGTCGTCGGCGATCGCGCGTTGCGCGCGCGCTTCGGTCGCCAGGATCCAGCTCTTCGCCACCATCGCGGCAATCGACTGCCGCGCGTATTCGGCATCGAGCGCGGCCGACGCGTACTGCGCCTCCCCCGCCGCCTGTTGAGCGCGAGCGCGTCCCCAGACATCGAGTTCCCAGCTCGCGAAAAGGCCGAAGATGTTGAGGCCCGATGCGTCGCCGCCGGATTTGCCACCGCCGTGGGCGAGCAGGTTGACGACCGGGTAGATCGTGCTGTTCGCGAGCTTCGCGTACGCGGCGGCCTGCTCGACGCGCGCGGCGGCGATGCGCAGGTCGCTGTTGTACGCGAGCGCTTCGCGCACCAGCGCGTCGAGCTGCGGCTCGTGCAACGTCGCGAGCCAGCTCGGGCGCACGTCGGCCTGCATGCCGCCCGGCGCGGTCCATGCGGCGGGAAGGGTGACGTTCGGAAGGGCCTGCGTACGGACTTCGTCGGACGAAGGCGGCGGCGCGAGCGCGCAGCCCGACAGGACCGCGACGGCAAGGACCAGGGACGCTGCGGGAACGTTTCGCACGCGCACCTCAGTGCAGCTTCAGGATCAGGTAATCGAGCTTGGTGCCGATGCGCAGGATGACTTTGCGAATGATCTGGATCGCCTCGACGTGCTCGGTGTAGATCGCGCCGTCGCCGACGGCACCCGCCGGCAGGAACAGGTCCTTGTCCTTGTCATCGACGGTCAGCCGCACCGGGAAGCGGCCTGCCGGCATCGGGCCATACGCGGTCGTGGGCAACTGCGTGCTGTTCGCAATCTGACCCTGGCCCTGCGCCCAGACGATCGAATCGACGTGCGCCTTGATGATGCGCCCGGGATACGTGTTGAGCGTGAACTCGGCTTCGTCGCCCGGCTTCACGAGCTGCAGCTCGTTCTGGTGGTAGAGCGCGATCACCTGATACTTCTCTTCGACGAACGTCATCGCCGGCGTGATCGGAAACGCGGTCGTGAACGATCCCGGGCGAAGCTGCACGTTGATCGCGTAGCCGCTGGTCGGCGCGGTGACCGTCGTTTGCGAGAGCTCCCACTTCGCGTTCTCGAGTTGCGCACGGATCGCGGCGACCGGCGCATACTCGTTTTCGAATTTGCCTGCGCTGCGCTGCTGCAGCTGGCGTTCACTCGCGAGCGCCTGCACTTCCGTTGCGCGTGCCTGCGCGAGCATGCTGCGGCCGTTGTCGATCTGCGCCTCGAGTTCGCGCAAGTCGGATTCGGCGCTTTCGAGCGTGAACTTGTCGCCCGCACCCGTCTTCACGAGCTCGCGATTCTGCGACACCCGCGTTCGCGCCAGGTCGAGCTTCGACTGCACCTCGCGGATCTTCGCCTCCGCCTGGAGAATCGCGCCGCGCGACTCGCTCACCTTGCCTGCGGCGCCGGCGATCTGCTCGGTCAGCTCGTGCGACGACGCAACGGAGTTGGCGAGCTGCGCCTCCAGCGAACGAACCGTGAGCTCGTAGGGCGTCGGATCGATGCGGAACAGGACGTCACCCTTGTTGACGAGCCGGTTCGGCTCGACCGGCACGTCGACGACGCGGCCGCGCACTTGCGGCACGACATTGATCACGTACTTGATGACGCGCACGTCCGCGCTGGAGGGGGCGACGACGTTCAGCGCGAGGATCAGTGCGGTGAGGCCGACAATCGGAATGATGACGACGGTGACCTGCGTGCCGGTATTCCACGGCAGCCACTTCATCTTGATGAAGACGAACCAGACGATGGTCGCGTAGATGGCGAGAATCAGGACTTCCATGGCGTCGCCGTATCAGGGATGCGCTAGCTTTTTGCGGTGATGGCGACCGGCGCGGGCCGCGCCTCGACGGGTGCGCGCTCCAGTGCCGCGATGTCGTCGCGAAGCCTCGCAAGCGCGGGGGGCAGCGCGCCCTTGCGCTCCATCGCTTCGAGCTCCTGGCGCAGGTGCTCGATCTCCGGTGCGAGCAGCTCGCCGGCGCGCGCCTTCGCGCCGAGCTCGGCGTGGTAGTCCTCGTGCTTCTCGGTGCCGTACGCGAGCTTGTACGCGACCGGCCGCGTGTACGCCCACAGCCACGCGATCGGCCACAGCAGGCCACCGAAAACCAGCGACAGCAGGCACAGTGTCTGGATCGCCTGGACCTGCGGATGATGTCGCTTGTGCGCGATCTTTTCCGGCAGCACGTGCACCATCCAGAAGATGACGATGCCGATGACCGGCACGAGGAACAGCACGATCCAGGAGAGAACGTTCGCCGCACTGTCCAGCGCTTCACCGCTCAGGAACGAGGCGTGCGCGACCGGCGCGAAGCAGGCCGCCGACGATGCGATCAGCACGCTACGCGCCGAGCGCCCGCAGGTGGCATGCGCAACGAACGTGGGATGACGGCGCGTTGTCTTCATCGGATGGCGCGACGCCGGCAACGGTGTGCCTCGGAAACGCGCGCAGCCAATGTTGAGCAGCCGCTATTGCGTCGTCCTTGCAATTCTCGACAGGAATCGCCGCGTGCGCGCAACGCGAGGACGCGCGTTTAGCGCCATGCGCTGCCGACCTGGATGTAAATCGCGTCGCCGACCGTGCTCTTCGCGTAATCCATGCCCACGTACAAGCCGAGGCGGCGCGCGATCAGGTAGCGGAAGCCGGCGCCCCCACCGACCGGCGTCGTCGCGTCGGAGAACGTATCGCGACCCCACGCCTTGCCGGCGCCGACGAAGCCGACGATCGAATAGCGCTCGTCGACGTCGTAGCGCAGCTCGGTCTCGAGCACGGCGACGTTCGTGTCCTGAAAGCGCGCGGCCGGGATGCCGCGCAGGTCGATGTAGGGCAGCATGTAGAACGGAACGTCGCCGCGCGCGAAGCGCGCATCCGTCCGCATTGCGAGCGTCCATTTCCGTGCGAGCGGAACGTAGCCGAAGACGTGCGCGCGATAAGTCTCGAAACGGTTGCTGCTGCCGAGCGCCGGATCGTAGAACGTCCCGTCGGCCGCCGCCAGAATGCCGCGGTTCGGCGTGAAGATGTTGTCGCGCGAGTCGTGCTCGATCGCAACGCCCAGGCCCGAGCTGCGGCGCACGACCTGATTCGGCGAAAGGCCGGCGTCGCTCTCGGGAACCGAAAGCTGCGTGCCGAGATCGAGGTAGATCCAGCGGACGCCGAGAAACGTGTCGCCTTCGCCGAGCCGGATCATGCCCTGCTGGAACGAGCCCAGTCCCTTGAGGGTGTAACCGACCTTCTCGACGGGGATCGGCAGGTGATCGCCGACGCCGTAGAAGTCGAGCTTGACGGTGAAATCGCCGACGCCGCCGCGGTAGCGATAGCGATCGTCGAGGAAAGTCCATTGGCCGCCGGCGGCGGCGCCTTTCGTACCGTTTTCGGTCGCGAACGCGCCGATGCCGAATACGTCGGGCGGTGTCCTGTGGCCGGTTTCCGCCGCACGCGCCGCCGCGTCGCCCAACCGCTCGCGAAAGAAGAGGAGCGCTGCTCCGGCGCCATAGCCGACCGCCGGTTCGGTGATGACGATCGGCACGGGCAGGAAGCCTTTTCGATCGAGCAGCCACGACGACGCGTCGAACATGCCGTCGGCAGGATCAATGAAGCGATCGAGCGCCGATGCCGACGCGCTCGCGCTCGCGCCAAGCAGGCAGGCGACGAAGAGCGGCGGCAAGGCACGCCGCTTCCGGACAATGGCGTCGAAGACGGGAGAGCGCATCGCGACCAGCGGCATTGGGCGATCGCATGCACGCTACAGCGCGAGCCGGCGCCGGACAAGCGCGCCATCGCCATGCGAGGCGTGGTGTCGCGAATTGCAAGGATCGCGTCGCGCGCTTGCGACACGATGTTGGTGCTCAGCCGACAAAAAAAGGAGAATCCCAATGCTTCGCGCGCTGTTCCGCCCCGGCGCCGTCCTGCTGACGAGCGCCGTTCTTTCGCTGTCCTTTCTCCCCACCGCGCACGCGCAGACCGAGCAGCAGAATCTCGTCAACCGCGCGCAGTCGACGCTCGACAATTTTCTTCGCGATCCCGAGATGACCTGGCTGCAGAAGAACCTGCGCCGGGCGAAGGCCCTGTTGATCGCGCCCGAGGTCGTCAAGGCCGGATTCATCTTCGGCGGGTCCGGCGGTCGCGCCGTGCTGCTCGCGCGCGATCCGCACAGCGGAAAGTGGCGCGGTCCGGTGTTCTACACGATGGCGACGGCGAGTGTCGGCTTCCAGGCGGGCATCGCGGCGTCCGAGAACGTGACGCTGGTGATGAGTGAAAAAGGCGTCAACAGCCTGCTCGCGACGTCGGTGAAGCTCGGCGGCGATGCGAGCGTTGCCGCCGGCCCGGTCGGCGCCGGCGCGTCCGGCGACGTGACGACCGATTTCGTCGCCTTCGCGCGCTCGAAGGGCGTCTACGGCGGCTTGAACCTCGACGGCACCGTGATCACGGCCAACGACGACTGGAACAAGGCATATTATGGCAAGCCGGTGCTGGCGCCGGACGTGATTACGCGCGGCACCGCGCACAGCAAGCAGTCCGACAGGATTCTTTCGGACGTCACGAAGGCATCGGGCGCCAAGTCAGCGATGTGACGTCGACGCGTTGACCGGAGCGCCTGCGGCGCGCAGGCGCTCCCGCTCCAGTCAGGCCATCACGTTCACGCCGCCGTCGACGTAAAGCGTTTCACCCGACAGGCGCCGCGCATACGGCGTGGCGAGGAACGCGCAGGTAAACCCGACGTCCATGATATCGACGAGCTCGCCGAGCGGCGCACGATTGGCTGCATCGTTGAGCAGCAGGTCGAAATCCCTGATTCCCGATGCGGCGCGCGTCTTGAGCGGTCCCGGCGAGATCGCGTGGACGCGAATGCCGCGCGGACCGAGCTCGTATGCCAGGTAGCGGCAGCACGCCTCGAGCGCCGCCTTGACCGGACCCATCATGCTGTAGGTCGGCACGACCTTGTTCGCGCCGTAATAGCTCATCGCGAACATGCTGCCGCCGTTTTTCATAAGCGGCGCGGCCAGCTTCGCCATGCGCACGAACGAGTGGCACGACACGTCCATCGCCGTCGCGAACCCGGCCGCCGAGCAGTCGAGAACCTTGCCCTGCAGGTCGTCCTTCGGCGCGAAGGCGATCGAATGGACGAGAACGTCGAGCCGCTCCCATTTCGCGGCGATCGCATCGAACACCGCTTCGAGAGCACCGGGTGCGCTCACGTCGAGCGGCATGAAGATCGCCGCATCGAGCTCACGCGCGATCGGTTGCACGTAGCCCTTCGCCTTCTCGTTGAGATACGTGAGCGCAATGTCGGCGCCGAGCTCGTGGAAGGCTTTCGCGCAGCCATAGGCGATCGAATGCTGATTGGCGACGCCGACGACGAGCGCCTTGGCGTCCTTCAGTACGGGGCGGGGAACGTTGACGGGCATGGTGGCCTCAGCGAGGGTGTCGGGTAAGCTCGGGCGCGATCTCGAGCGTCGCTTCGGTGGCCGCCTGCACGTCCGCGACGCTGACGCCTTCGGCGGTCTCGACGAGCCGCGCCTTGCCGGTGGCGAAGGAAATCACCGCGAGCTCGGTGACGACCAGATCGACGGGCCGCGCGGACGTGAGCGGCAACGAGCACTTGCGGACGATCTTCGGCTTGCCCTTCGCGGTGTGCTGCATCGCGACGATCACGCGCCGCGCGCCGGTGACGAGGTCCATCGCGCCACCCATGCCGGGCACCATCCTGCCCGGGATCATCCAGTTGGCGAGATGGCCCTGCTCGTCAACCTGCAATCCGCCGAGCACCGTGAGGTCGACGTGGCCGCCGCGAATCAGGCCGAACGACATCGCGCTGTCGAACGTGCACGCGCCGGGGATCGCCGTCACCGGCCGCCCGCCCGCATCGGTGAGACGCGCCTGTGCGAGTCCGTCCTGCGGGATCGGCCCCGTGCCGATCAGTCCGTTCTCGGACTGGAAATGGATGTGCACGTCCGCCGGCACGTAGTTGGCGACGAGCGTCGGAATGCCGATGCCGAGATTGACGAGCATGCCGTCGCGGAGCTCGCGCGCGATGCGGCTGGCGATGAGAGTCTGCGGGTCCATGGCCTCAGGCTGTTGCGATCAGATAATCGACGAGCGGCGCCGGCGTCATCACGTGATCGGGCGAGATCATGCCGACGGGCACGATGTGCTCGGCATCGACGATCACGGTGTCCGCGGCCATCGCCATCACCGGGTTGAAGTTGCGTGCGGTCAGCACGTAGGTGAGGTTGCCGAGATAGTCGGACAGGAACGCGTGCAGCAACGCAAAATCGGCGCGAAGCGGCGTCTCGAGCAAATAGTCGCGTCCGTCGACGTCGATCGTGCGCTTGCCTTCCTCGACGACGGTGCCGACGCCGGTCGGCGTAAGAACGCCGCCCAGGCCATAGCCGCCGGCGCGAATGCGCTCGATCAGCGTGCCTTGCGGCACGAGCTCGACCTCGAGGTCGCCGGCGAGCATCTTCTTCTGCGTTTCGGGATTGAGGCCGATGTGGCTCGCGACGACCTTGCGCAGCGCGTTCGCGCTGACGAGCTTGCCGATGCCGACGCCCGGCAGCGCGGTGTCGTTCGCAATCACGGTGAGATTTTTTTTAGCCTGGCGCACGAGCTCGTCGACGATCCGCTCGGGGGTGCCGACACCCATGAAGCCGCCGATCATCAGGCTCGCGCCGTCCGGAATGCGCTCGACCGCCGATGCCAGTTTCGTGGTTTGCATTTCGCGCCTTTTCCGTCAACGTACGTTCGAAGCGGCAACGTGCGGGCAGCACGTGCGCCGGCGACTCGTCATGGCAACGCTCGTTGCAAGGGACCCGGTACCGCGGGTGCTGGCGTCCCGTTCGCGAAGAACTCGGAAAACACGCGCGCGAGCAGCAGCGGGTTCTCGATGCACATCGAGTGCCCGACGTAAGGAAACACTTCGAGGCTGCAATGGGGAAGCTCGCGCGCCATCCGTTCGACGTGCTCGCGCGGGATCCAGTAATCGAGCTTGCCGTAGAGGACCAGATGCTCGTGCGTCATCCCGTCGATGCGTCGCGCGAGCGATTGCGTATCCCATTCGCGCCCGAGCGCGTGCGGCGTCCCGAACCAGATGCCGTCGGAAAGCGCGCGCGTCATGTCGACGAGACGCTTGAAAAGTCGCCGCTGCACGGCGGACGTCGTCGTGGCGAACTCGGGCGCGTTGCCGGCGACGAGCGTTTCGGGACGGAACAGCGTTGGGGCCGCGGTTGCGAGGCCCGCGAACGCGAGATCGCGATCGGCTTTCATCCGCGCAAACGCGCCGATCTGGTCCTTCGGGGGCTGCAACCCGAACGGCGTGACAGGATCCAGCATCAGCACCTTGCGAAATCGCGCGGGGTCCGCGACGAGCATCTGCGAGCAGATGATGCCGCCGGTCGCATGGCCGTAAAGATCGCAGCGCTCGATGCCGAGCGCGTCGAGCAGATGCAGCATGTCGCTCGCATGCGTCGCCATCGAGTAGTTCGAATAGTCGTCGGCGGGTTCCGGCTTGTCCGAATCGCCGCAGCCCCGCCAGTCGGGCGCGATCACCCGCATTGTCGGCGCAAGCAGCGGCAGCACGAGGCCCAGCCAGTCCGCGCAGCCCAGGTTGCCGTGCACCGCGAGCACGACATGGTCGCCGCTGCCGTGATCGACGTAGTTGATCCGGATGTTTCCGGCCTTTATTCTCGGCACCGCGACCTCCCCTATTGCGCGATCCGCCCTCCGTCCACGGTGCCCGTCGCGCCGCGCGAGACGTCGCCGCGGGTTGCGACCAGCGCCCGCGTGTGCCGCGCGATCATCAGCTCTTCGTTCGTCGGAATGACCCATGCTTCGACGCCGCTGTCGCGACGGGCAATGCACGACGCCTTGCGTTCGTTCGCCTCGGCGTCGAGCACAACGCCGAGCCACGAAGCGTCGCTGCAGACCCGCTTGCGCAGGTAGGCGCTGTTTTCGCCGATGCCGGCGGTGAAGACGATCGCGTCGAGACCGCCGAGCGCGGCGGCGAGCGATCCCAGCTCGCGGCCGATGCGGTAGATGAACAGGTCGATCGCCGCCTTCGCGCGCGGATCGGCGCTCTCCAGCAGCACGCGCATGTCGCTCGAGATCCCCGACACGCCAAGAAGACCCGATTCCTGGTAGATGAGCTTCTCGATCGCGCGTGCGTCCATGCCGAGCGAATCCATCAGGTAGAGCACGACGCCCGGATCGAGGCTGCCGCAGCGGGTGCCCATCGGCAAGCCGTCGGCCGCGGTGAAGCCCATCGTGCTCGCGACGCTTCGTCCCGCCGCCATCGCGCACATGCTGGCACCGTTTCCCAGATGAAGCACGACGGTCTTGCCCTGCGCTGCGCGCGCGCTGTGCGCGGGCAGCGCGCTCGCGACGTATTCGTACGACAGGCCATGGAAGCCATAGCGGACCACACCGCGGTCGGTGATCGAAGCCGGCAGTGCGAACGCCTGCGCGACCGTCGGCTGCGTCCGGTGGAACGACGTATCGAAGCACGCGACCTGCGGCAGGTCGGGCATCCGCGCGAGCAGCGCCTTGATCGGCGCGAGATTGTGCGGCTGGTGCAGCGGCGCGAGCGGCACGTACTTCTCCAATGCCGCGACACCACCCGCGTCGACGCGCACCGGTTTCACGTACTCGCGGCCGCCATGCACGACGCGGTGCCCGACCGCCATCAGCCGGTGATGCGCAACGCGCCCGCGCAGAAACCCGACAAGGTATTCGAGCGCGCCGTCGTGGCCGAGCGCTTCGCCGGCAGGCCACTTCTTCTCGTCGAGCACGTTGCCGTTGCCATCCTTCGCGACGAAGCGCGGCGACGTGTAGATGCCTTCGGCCTGCCCTCTCGCGACGAGAACGGCGTGCTCGCGCTCGTCGGCGAAGAGCGAGAACTTGATGCTCGACGAGCCTGCGTTCAGGACGGCGATCGCGTCGGCCATGGTGGACACTACTCAGGCTAGCGCCTTCCCCGCCGCTTCGCGGCGCGACTGCGCGACGAGCGCGGCGACGGCGCACGACGCGAGGCGCGTCATCACCGAGTCGGCCCGGCTCGTCAGGATGATCGGCACGCGCGCGCCGAGCACGATGCCGGCGGCGTCGGCGTTGGCGAGGAACGAAAGGCTCTTGGCGAGCATGTTCCCCGCCTCGAGATCGGGGACGACCAGCACGTTCGCGCGGCCCGCGACCTCGGAGTCGATCTTCTTGATCTTCACCGATTCGAGGCTGATTGCGTTGTCGAGCGCAAGCGGTCCGTCGACGATCGCGCCGGTGATCTGGCCGCGGTCGGCCATCTTGCACAACGCGGCCGCCTCGATCGTCGAGGCGACTTTCGGATTCACCGTCTCCATCGCCGACAGGATCGCGACGCGGACCTCCTTGAAGCGCAGCGCGTGCGCGAGATCGATCGCGTTCTGGATGATGTCGACCTTGTCCTCCATCGTCGGCGCGATGTTGACCGCTGCGTCGGTGACGATCAGCGTCTCTGGATAGGACGGCACGTCCATCACGAAGCAGTGGCTGACGCGCCGCGCCGTGCGCAGCCCCGTGTCGCGCTTCACCACCGCACCCATCAGCTCGTCGGTATGCAGGCTGCCCTTCATCAGCGCCTCGGCGCGGCCCTCGCGCACGAGCTCGACGGCGCGTGCAGCCGACGCTTCGCTGTAGGGCGCCTCGACGATTTCATAGCGGCCGATGTCGACGTCGGCCTGCTTCGCGGCGGACTCGATCCGGCCGCGCGGTCCGACGAGGATCGGCTGGATCAGGCCGAGCCGCGCCGCGTCGGCGGCGCCGCGGATCGAGCTCTCGTCGCACGGATGCGCGATCGCGGTCGGCGTCGCGGGAAGCGCCTTGCAGAACTCGAGCAGTCGCTGGTATTTCTCGTGCACGCGCTGTTGCATGATTAGGGCCTGTTCACACCACGTTCACTGACGCGAACGGGTGCCATGGGGCGCCAATCGAGGCGCACGATTTTGAAAAATTCGGAAGCGACTGGCTGTCGGGCAAGGAAAGCAACGCAGAGTGGCGCCCCAGGGCGCCCGTTCCCGCCGGGTTGCGGCCGAAATGCGTTAGCGAACATAGCGTGAACAGGCCCTAACCCTTGGTTTTCCGGCTCGAGGCCGACCGCGACCGCTTCCGCGGCGTTGGATCCTTCACGCCCAGCTCGCGCACGCGCGCGGCATCGGCTACCTGCAGCGCGTCGCCAACGTGCTCGATCATCGACAACTGCTGCGGTGACGGCTGCCGGCCGCGAACCCGCGCGTCCGCGAGCAGCTTGCGCACGAGCGTGACGAGCTTCTGCCGGTCGGACGAATCGGCGAGGAGCTTGGGCAGCGTCGCGAGCGCCTGTTCGGGCTCGTAACGCACGATGATTTCCTGCTCGCCGCGAATGCGCCGCCACGCGTCGGCGGGGATCGACGGCAGCAGATCGCCGTAGTCGGCCATCAGCTCCTGCTTGAGCTGCAGTGTTGCAAGCGGAAGCGGCTCCCCGCTTCGCGCGAGCATCGCGGCGACGCGCGCGAGCGCCTCGGGATAGCCGCCGCGATCGATCGCGGCAAGTGCCTCGGCCACGTACGGCAACTCGCGCGCTTCGAGGATCGGCGCGGCGTTCTGCCCGGCCTCGCGCCTGTCGGCGACATAGAGCGAAAACACGTTGCCGTAGGTCTGGAAGAACATCGCTTCGCTCGCCGCGTCACGCACGGCACGGGTGTATTCGAGCGCCGCGCCGATCGCCGCCGACGCGGCCTTCTCGGCCTTCGCCACGACGTTGTTCTTCCGCGCGGGCTTCCGCTGCGCGCGCACCGCATTCGCGGCTGGTCCGAGCCACGCGAGCCAGGGATTGACGTCGGACAAGGACCAGCGCTGGAAACGCAGCGGATGGAACTGACGTCCGAGCTTCGCCGAGTATTCATTGGACAGCGACCGCAGGAGCGGCTGCGCGAAAAGCTCATACGCGCGCTGGTTGAACTCGGAGATCGCGTTCACCGCCTCGAACGGCTTCTCGTCGGCGCGCTCGAAGCGGTTCAATCGCGCCGTGATCTCCTCGAGCGTGCGCTCGGTGAAGTCGACGTCGTAGGCGACCTTTCCGCCGGCATCCTCGCGCTCGTGGATCGCCATCGCATAGAGTCCCGGCGGCAGCCTCTCGATCGATTCCAGCACCGAGACGATCTGCGTGTACTCCTTGCGCGCGACCTTGCCCGACACGAAGATGCCGAGGTGGCCGACGTTCTCATGCAACAGGCCGACGATCACCTGTCCGCGCGCCTTGATCTCGTCGGTCGATCCATAGACGTCGGCGACCCAGTTGAACGCCTGCTGTGGCGGTGTGATGTTGTCGCCCATCGACGCGAAGAGAATGATCGGCGAGCGGATGTCGCGCAGGTCGAACGGCTTGCCGCCGCCGCCTCTCGTGTCGCCGCTCCACAGCTTGTTGCCGACGAAGAGATTGCGCGTGATCCATTCGATCTCCTCGCGATTCATCAGGTAGAACCCGCCCCACCAGCGCTCGAAGTCGAGGAAGCGCGGCGGCTCGGTGTCGACGTTCGCGTAGAGGTGGTAGTACTTGTCCCAGAACGTGTTGGCGAGGTTCAGGCTCTCGAAGTTCTGCACCAGGTGCGCGCCGTCGAAGACGCCATTGCCGAGATCCGACGCGAACGACGCGAGCCACGTGCCGCCGAGCATGCCGCCCGCGTAGCGCATCGGGTTGTCGCCTTCGCCCTCCTGCCACGCGCCGCCCCAGTACGACATCGGAGCGCCGTTGATCACGATCGGGCCGGTGTCGCCGGGACTCGACGCGGCGAGCATCATCGAAGCCCAGCCGCCCTGGCAGTTGCCGACGATCGCGGGCTTCTCGCTTTTCGGATGCAGCTCGCGGACCTTCTTCACGAACTGCCGCTCCGCCTCGCACACGTCGAGCAGCGTCTGGCCAGGCACGGGATCGCGGAAGAAGATGACGAAGTACACCGGATGCCCTGCGCGCAGCGCGACGCCGACCTGCGAGTCGTCCTTCATGCCGCCGATGCCCGGGCCGTGGCCGGCGCGCGGATCGATGATGACGTACGGGCGGCGCGCGTTGTCGGTCGTCACGCCTTGCGGCGGCAGGATCTTCACGAGCGCGTAGTTGACCGGGCGCCGCAGCGTGCGGCCGTCGACGACGGTCTCGTAATCGAAGTGCAGGACCGGCGGCAAGCCTTGGGCGCTGCGCTCGATGAACGCGTTGCCGCGCTCGCGCATCGCGTCCCAGAACAGGATCGACCGCTGCGCGCTGTCCGTCAGGTACTCGCTCCAGTCGGCCCATACGTTGGCCGACGAGGCGCCGTTGCCGAGCAGCGGCTCGATCTCCTTGTCGTATGCCGACTTGAGCGCTGACGCGTAATGATCCTGCGCGATCTTGAGCCGCTTCTGATAAACGAGCGCAAGCTTGTTCGACGTATCGAGTCCGCGTGCGAGCTGATTGCCGATGTCCATGCGTCGACCTTCCTTGCGTGCGATACGAAAGGCCGATCAGGCGGCTTGCGCAACGAGCCTCGGCCGGTTCATCGTCGATCGATCCTCGGATGGGTGCAGGCCGCATGTCCTCGCATTTCTCGACATGGGAAACGGAGCGAATCGATGCAGCGACCACCGTCCTCTATGTGCCTTAACATGCGGTGTTGGCAGCATCGTTCGTGAATCCGGATGAAAGGCCGGCCTGCTTCGCGGGCGGCTCCTGAAATCGATGCGCGCAATGGAGCTTCGGGCGAAGGCGACGCCGCTCGCGGCCGTCGAGCGGCCCGTGCCACGCGTGGGTATGTGGCAGGTGCTCGTGGCCGTCGACGCCTGCGGCGTCTGCCGCACCGATCTGCACGTCGTCGACGGCGACCTCTCCGATCCAAAACTGCCGCTCGTTCCGGGACACGAGATCGTCGGCACGATCATCGAGAAGGGAGCCGACGCGAGCGGGCTCCGCGTGGGACAGCGCGTGGGCATACCGTGGCTCGCGAACACCTGCGGCACGTGCCGATATTGCCTCGCGGGGCAGGAAAACCTGTGCAATTTCGCGCGCTTCACCGGCTACACGGTCGACGGCGGATACGCCGACTACGCGCTCGCGGACGCACGCTACTGTTTTCCGCTGCCGGAAGACCGCGATCCACGCGCGCTCGCTCCATGGCTCTGCGCGGGACTGATCGGCTACCGTGCGCTGCGCGTTGCGGGCGCCGCGACGCGCATCGGCATCTACGGCTTCGGCGCAGCCGCGCACGTGATCGCGCAGGTGTGCCGGCATCAGCGGCGCGAAGTTTTCGCGTTCACGCGGCGGGGCGACGCGGCCGCGCAGACGTTCGCGCGAAGCCTCGGCGCGACATGGGCGGGTGACAGCGACGAGCGTGCGCCGTGCGAGCTCGACGCGGCAATCCTGTTCGCACCGGTCGGCGCGCTCGTGCCGAAGGCATTGCGCGACGTCTGCAAGGGCGGCCGCGTCGTCTGTGCCGGCATCCACATGAGCGACATCCCGGCCTTTCCGTACGACATTCTGTGGGGCGAGCGCACCGTTTGCTCGGTCGCGAACCTGACGCGGCAGGACGCCATCGACTTCATCGCGCTCGCGCAGCAGGCGAACGTCGAATGCACCGTCACGCCTTATGCGCTGCGCGATGCGAACGAAGCGCTCGATGCGCTGCGTAACGGAAGAATCGTCGGCGCCGCCGTCCTGGATCCGAGGCAATGAAGAACGCGCGTCAGCGATAACGCTCGACGTCGAACGTCGAAACCGGCTCCGCGGCGTTGCCCCATGCGAACGAAACGTCAGCGCCGCCGCGACGCACGCCACTATCGGCCAGAGAATGGCGCGGATCAGGCGCAGCAGGCGCATTCAGGCAGGGCCAGCCGCAAGGCGCGGGCTCCGGGGGGGCGCCCAGCGCCCGCGCCTCCCGTGGAAGCGGGTGTCGGGGACGACAACGGCATGGCCGGCTGCGGGCACGCCCATTGCTCGCCCGGTCGCAGTACCATTTCGCAGATTCGCGTTCGGGAGACGGATCATGGAACTGTACTGGGTGCCGATCGGCTTCGCCGTTGTCGTCCTGCTGCTCGTGCTGCTGCTCGCGCGCCTCGTCGCGAACTCGAAGCGCCGGGAAATCCGCAGGAAGCTCGGCCTGCCGGTCGATTCGAGGCTCACGCCCGAGCAACAGCAGGCGTTCCAGGCGTTCGAGAACACCGACATGAAGCTCAAGAAGTCGTTTCCGACCCTCTCGGACACGCAACGCCAGGCGATGGCGCGCGACATCCTGCGCGACAAGGGCATGCTGCCCAGGAAGAAGAAGGCGCGCTGAACCGCGCTCGTCACGGCACCGCTAGGCGAGCGGCGCGACCTTGATGACCTCATCGGCGGTCGTGAGGCCGGCCGCGACCTTCCTCGCGCCCGACACGCGCAGCGGCTTCATGCCGTCGCGGAACGCCTGCTCGCGCAGCGACCGATCATCGGCGTCCTGCGTCATCAACCGGCGCAGCGACGGCGTCATCAGCATGATCTCGTAGAGGCCCACGCGGCCCAGATAGCCGGTCATCCGGCACTCGAGGCAACCGCCGGTCGCCATCGCCGCCGAGGGCTTGTCGGCGCGCCACGGCGACGTGATCGCGCCCCACGTCGCGTCGTCGGGCGCTTCCGCCGGTGCCTTGCAATGCGGACACAGCGTGCGCACGAGCCGCTGCGCCATCACGCCGAGCAGCGTCGAGTTGATCAGGTAGGCGGGCACGCCGAGGTCGAGCAGGCGCGTCACCGCCGACGGCGCGTCGTTCGTGTGCAGCGTCGACAGCACGAGGTGCCCGGTGAGCGCCGCCTGCACGGCCATGTCGCCGGTCTCGCGATCGCGGATCTCGCCGATCATGATGATGTCCGGATCCTGGCGCAGCAGCGTGCGCACGCCGGACGCGAAGTCGACGCCGATCGACGGCTGCACCTGCATCTGGTTGAACGCCGGCTCGATCATCTCGATCGGATCCTCGATCGTGCAGACGTTGACCTCGGGCGTGGCGAGGCCCTTCAGCGTCGAGTACAGCGTCGTCGTCTTGCCCGAGCCGGTCGGCCCGGTGACAAGGATGATGCCGTGCGGCTCGGACGTCATCGCTTCCCAGCGCGAGCGGTCGTCGGGGGTAAACCCCAGATCCTCGAAATCGCGGACGAGCACTTCGGGACTGAAGATGCGCATCACGATCTTTTCGCCGAACGCGGTCGGCATCGTCGAGATCCGCAACTCGATCTCCTGGCCGTCGGTTCCGACGGTCTTGATGCGGCCGTCCTGCGGCCGGCGCTTCTCGACGATCTCCATCCGCGCGAGCAGCTTGATCCGCGACGTCACCGCGTTCAGCACGGACGTCGGGATCGCGTAGACCTGGTGCAGCACGCCGTCGATGCGGAAGCGGACGAGGCCGACGTCGCGGCGCGGCTCGATGTGGATGTCGGAGGCGCGCTGGTCGAACGCGTACTGCCAGAGCCAGTCGACGATGTGGACGACGTGCTGGTCGTTCGCGTCGAGATGGCCGTGGCGGCCGAGCTCAACGAGCTGCTCGAAGTTGCGCGCGATCGCGAAGTCGCCGCGCGAGCTCTCCTGCGCGCGCTTCATCGAGCGCGCGAGGTTGAAGAACTCGCCGATGTAGCGCCGCACGTCGGCCGGATTCGCGAACACGATCCGGATCTCGAGCTTGAGGATCCGTGCGAGCTCGTCGGCCCAGCTTTGCACGAAGGGCTCGCCGGTCGCGACGGTCAGCGTGCGCCGATCGATTGCGACCGGAAGAATCCGGTACCGCTCCGCGTACGCGTTCGACATCGTCGACGTCACCGCGCCCAGGTCGATCTTGAGCGGATCGATGTGCTGATAGGGAACGCCGAGCTTGCCCGCCAGCCACAAGACGAGGTCGTCGAGCAAAAGCGGCTTGGCGGGCGGCCGCAGCGACCTGAGCCTGCGGTCGGCGACGAGCTCGAGCGGATGCTCGAAGCGCTGCGTGCGCGAGCGCGCGATGTCCGTGGCATCCGCCTGTGCAATGAGGCCGTCGGCGACCATCAGCTTCAGGATGTCGTCGAGGCGCAGCTTGCGGTCGCCGACCGGCGCGCGTGCATCGCGCGGCGCGGACGCCGGCTCGGCCGTATCGTCGGAAATTGGCGTCGCCATGCGGAGGGACTTTACACTGTCGTTCGCGAAGGTTCCGATAGCGCACCGATGCCGACCGTCGCCGGCACCCTCCTCGAAGCGCGCAACGTCGACATCACGACGCTCGTGGTCGACGCGATCGTCAATGCCGCCAACGAGTCGCTGCTCGGCGGCGGCGGCGTCGACGGTGCAATCCACCGCGCAGCGGGTCGCGAGCTCCTCGCCGAATGCCTCACGCTCGATGGCTGCCCGACCGGCGAGGCGCGTGTCACGCGCGGCTATCGCCTTCCGGCGCCGTACGTGATCCACACGGTCGGGCCGGTCTGGCGCGGGGGAACGCACGGCGAGCCGGCGCTCCTCGCGGCCTGCTACCGCAATTGCCTCGCCATCGCGAGCGAGCTTTCGCTCGCCTCGATCGCGTTTCCGGCGATTAGCTGCGGCGTCTACGGGTATCCGGTCGATCTCGCGACCGGCGTCGCCGTGCGCGAGGTCGTCAAGGCCGTCGAGACGATGCCGGCGCTCACGCGTGTCGTCTTCGCCTGCTTCGGCGATTGCGTGCTCGCTGCGTACGAGGCGGTGCTGGCACAGCGCTTCGGCGCCGTCTGAACCAACGCGCGAATGCGCCATTCCAAGCCCGACGAGGAGGAAGCGAGATGAACAAGCTGATCGGATGCCTGGCGCTGGCCGCGGGTCTCGCGGCGACGGCGAACGCGATCGCCGGCGCAAGCGACGTGCGACTGGCACAGAACTCCTGGTATGGTCCGTCGCACGACTACCGCGACGAGCGCCGCGGCGACTGGGCATTCGGCACGTTCCGCGGCCGCAACGGCGCGAACGGCAGCGAGGAGACGATCTCGATCCGGCCGGACGGCAGTGCCGAGGTGCGCACGCCCGGCGAGGCGCCGAAATACGGAACGTTCGCGGGCGAGACGCTGACGGTCGGCTCGCGGATCAGCAAGGTCCAGCCGGCGCGCGGCGGGATCGTGATCGACGGCGCGTACTATCGGCGGTGATCCCAAAAGCAGGGTCGGAGACGGCTTCCGCCGTCGCGAAAGTCGTCTCCGACGCTATGGCGCTCCCGCCGACGGCGGCACCTGAAAGACTTCGCGCACGTACGCGACGTACGACGGGTCGTAGTCCATCGTCTTCGACGGCTCGTCGCTGATCTTCGCGACCGGCTGCCCGTTGCAGCGCGTCATCTTGATGACGATCGCGAGCGGCTCGTAACCAAGGTCGTTCGTCAGGTTCGTGCCGATGCCGAACGCCGTCTTGCTGCGCCCGCGGAACGCTGCGAAGAGCCGCATCGCGAGCGGAACGTTGAGGCTGTCCGAGAACACCAGCGTCTTTGCGCGCGGGTCGACGCGCATCCGCTGGTAGTGCGCGATCAACTTCTCGCCCCATTCGAACGGGTCGCCCGAATCGTGCCGCACGCCGTCGAAGAGCTTGCAGAAGAACAGGTCGAAGTCGCGCAGGAACGCGTCCATGCCGTAGACGTCGGACAGCGCGATCCCGAGGTCGCCGCGATATTCGCGCGCCCAGGTGTTGAACGCGAACACCTGCGAGTCGCGAAGCCGCGGCCCGACGGCCTGGCACGCCTGCAGATACTCGTGCGCCATCGTGCCGAGCGGCGTCAGGTTGTGCTCGAGCGCGAGCTCGACGTTGCTCGTGCCGACGAACTTCTCGCGGATGCCGTCGCGCAGCCCGACGATCACGCGCTCCTGCCAGGCGCGCGAAAAGCGCCGGCGCGTTCCATAGTCGGCGATGCGAAACTCCGGATCGCGGACCGAGTTGAGCTGCTCGACCTTCTCCGCGAGCCGGCGCTCGCCCTCGGCGAAGTCGGGCTCCGGATGAACGTGGCGGTTGTAGATCTCCGACACGATCGCGAGCACCGGCACTTCGAACATGATCGTGTGCAGCCACGGCCCCTTGATCGTGATGTCGATCTCGCCCTCGCCGCCCGGCAGCGCGCGCACGTCGATGAAGCGCTCGTCGAGCTGGAAGAGCCCGAGCAAGTCGACGAAGTCGCTCTTGAAGAAGCGCCAGCTCCGCAGATAATCGAGCTCGCGCCGCGAAAACCGCAGCTTGCAGAGGTCGCGGATTTCGCGGCGGATGTCGGCAATGCAGGGCGTGAGGTCGACGCCCGCGTTGCGGCATTTGAAGCGGTACTCGGCCTGCGCCGCCGGGAAATGATGCAGGACGACCTGCATCATCGTGAACTTGTATAAGTCGGTGTCGAGCAGCGACGAAATGATCATGAGCCGCGCGGCCTTCGGCCGCATCCCGGGACGACCGCTGATCTTACCCTTCGGCGGCGCGCGGCCCCGCGGCCGCGCCGCGTCTGGCCGCGGCGCGCGCTCGTCGCTATGATGGCGGCCAATCCAGCCGGTACGAAGCCATGCTCGTAAGCTGCGTCGCCTACGAAAACGGCGTGAAGCTCGCCGACATCGCGGTCACCGAGATCAGCGACTGGGTGCACAGGCCGCACTGCCTGGTCTGGGTCGCGCTGTTCGAGCCGACGCTCGAGGAGCTCGACGAGATGGCGGAGGAGTTCGGGCTGCACGAGCTCGCCGTCGAGGACGCGCGGAAGGGTCATCAGCGGCCGAAGATCGAGGAGTACGGCGACTCGCTGTTCGCCGTCCTGCACCCCGTGGAGATGCTGCCGGTCGGCGACGGCGGCGAATGCGAGCTCAACGTCGGCGAGATCGACATCTTCGTCGGCGAGAACTACGTGCTCACCGTGCGGCATCGGACGCAGATCGGCTTTGCCGCCGTGCGCGCGCGCACCGAGCGCGAGCCCGAGCTCTTGCGTCACGGCGCGGGCTTCGTGTTCTACGCGCTGATCGACAACGTGGTCGACCGCTACTTCCCCGTGCTCGACCAGATCGAGACGCGTCTCGAAACCGCGGAGGAGCAGCTCTTCGCGAGCGCCGCGACGCGCGGCAAGATCGAGGAGCTCTACGCGCTGAAGCGCGAGCTGATGACGCTGAAGCATGCTGTCGCGCCGCTGATGGAAGCCGTCGGCAAGCTCTTTGGCGGTCGCGTGCCGCACATGTGCCAGGGCACACAGGATTATTTCCGCGACGTTTACGACCACCTGGCTCGGATCAACGGTACGATCGAGAGCACGCGCGAAATGCTGACGACGGCGATCCAGGTGAACCTGGCGCTGATCGGGATCTCCGACAACGAGGTCACGAAGCGGCTCGCCGCCTACGGCGCGCTGATCACGGTGCCGACGCTGATCGCGGGCATCTACGGCATGAACTTCAAGAACATGCCGGAGCTCAACTGGGGAATCGGCTATCCGCTCGCGATCTTCTGCATGATTGCGATCGACGCGATTCTCTTCGTGCGCTTCCGCCGCGCGAAATGGGTGTAGCCGTTCTTCGCCCGAACCTGGCTAATCCTTCTCGGTCGGCACGATCGGGATGACGCGGCGCTCGCCGAACGCGGGCTGCAGCGGCCACGACGGCTGCAGCGTGACGTGGGCGATCGAAAAGCGCGTCGCGAGCATGTGACGCGCGGCATCGAGGATCGGCAGCCACGCTTCGCCGCTGTCGATCGTCACGTGTGCCGACAGCGCGGCCTCGTGCGAGCTCATGAGCCAGACGTGCAGATCGTGTACGCCGCTGACGCCCGGGATCGCGGTCAGCGCGTTGCCGATCTCCCGATAATCGAGATGCGACGGCACGCCTTCCATCAGCACGCCGGTCGTCTGCACGAGCAGCCGCCACGTCGCGCGGAGAATCAGCACGGCGGTGAGCAGCGATAGCAGCGGGTCGATCGGCGTCCATCCAGTCGTCAGGATCACCGCGCCGGCGACGATCGCGGCGATCGATCCGAGCGCGTCGGACACCACATGCAGAAATGCGGCGCGAGCGGCCGTCGACGACGACGCGCGCGACAGCATCGACGCGGTGACCACGTTGACGGCGAGGCCGACGCTCGCGATGCCGAGCACCGTCGCGCCCGCCACGGGCGCCGGCGTCGCGATTCGGCGGATCGCTTCGACGACGATGAAGCCGACGAGCAAAAGCAGCGCGAGCGCGTTGACGAATGCCGCGAGCACCTCGGCGCGTGCGTAGCCGTACGACGCGCGCGGCGACGGTGGCCGCCGGGCGACCCATTGTGCAAACAGCGCGAGGCCGAGCGCCGCCGCATCGGTCGCCATGTGACCGGCATCGGAAAGCAGCGCCAGCGATCCCGCGAGCCAGCCCCCGAACGCTTCGACGAGGCCATAACCGGCGGTCAGCGCGAGCGCGCCGGCGAGGGCGCGCAACGCCGGTGGCCGCGACGTCGTGTGACGACCATGCGCGCCGTGTCCGTGGCCGTGCCCGCCATGCGAATGCTGCGCGTGCCCATGCACACCCATCGCCCTAAAATAGCACCATGCCACCCTCGTCCGCACGGCTCGCCGATCGCGTCGACGCGCTGCTGCCGCAGACGCAATGCCGTCGCTGCGGCTACGACGCGTGCCGTCCGTATGCCGAAGCGATCGCGGCAGGCGAAGCCGAGATCAACCGCTGCCCACCCGGCGGTCAGGCGACGCTGGTCGCGCTCGGCGTGCTGCTCGACCGTACACCGCCGCCGCTCGACCCGTCGCGCGGCCAGCCCGGCCCGCTGCGCGTCGCGTGCATCGACGAAAGCGCCTGCATCGGCTGCACGCTGTGCATCGCGGCGTGCCCGGTCGACGCGATCATCGGCGCGCAGAAACGGATGCACGCAGTGCTGACGTCGCTTTGCAGCGGCTGCGAGCTCTGCATCGCCCCATGCCCGGTCGACTGCATCACGATGCGACCTGCGGGACGCGTATGGACGTCCGGGGACGCGAGCGCGGCGCGCGCGCGGTTTGCCTCGCGGCAAACCCGGCTCGCTGCGACGAGCGCCGCCGGCAAGCGCGACGCCGAGGCACGCAAGCGCAAGGCGGCGATCGCCGCCGCGATCGAGCGCGCCCGCGCGCGGCGCGAGACCGCCGCCGCCCGTTCGTAGCATGCAGCGCTCGCTGGCCGCGCTGTGCTGCCTCCTCGTCCTCGGGTCGGGAGCTCCATGCGCCGCCGCGGCCGACTATTCGCAGCACCTCGACGCGCTGTGGGACTTCGACAGTCCGGGCGCATCGGAGACGCGCTTTCGCACCGAAGCATCGCGCTGGAAGCCAGGCTCGCGTGAAGCGAGCGAGGCAACGACGCAGGTGGCGCGAAGCCTCGGCCTGCAGCGCCGCTTCGCGGCTGCCGATCGTGCGCTCGACGCGGTCAAGCCGACGCTTGCGCGATTGCCGGCGCGGGTTCGCGTTCGTTACCTGCTGGAGCGGGGGCGCCGCGACAACTCGAGCGGCCACGGCGATCGCGCGTACGCATGGTTCGAGCAGGCGCTCGCCGCGACGGTCGGCGATGCGCTGCCCGGCGCCGACTATTACCGCGTCGATGCGCTGCACATGCTGGCGATCGCCGCGCCGCTCGCGCGCCAACGCGCGTGGAACCTCGAGGCGCTCGCGACGGCCGACGCGTCCGCCGACCCGCGTACGCGCGGCTGGCGCGCGTCGCTTCTGAACAATCTCGGCTGGACGATGCACCAGCGCGGCGACGACGAAGCCGCGCTCGCGTACTGGCAGGACGCGCTGACCGCATCCGAGGCAAAAGGTGACACAAGTGCGATCCGAATCGCGCGCTGGACGGTCGCGCGCGGCTTGCGCGCCGTCGGCCGGCTCGGCGAGGCGGAAGCCATGCAGCGCGCGCTGGTCGCCGAGCTCGATGCCGCCAACGCGCCCGACGGTTACGTGTTCGAAGAGCTCGCCGAGATCGCGGTTGCGCGCGGTGATCGCGCAGCCGCCGCGACGTGGGCCGAGAAGGCCCTCACGCTGCTCGCGCATGACGCCGAGCTTCGCGCGAGCGAGCCGGCGCGGCTTGCGCGACTCGCCGAGCTTGCCGGCGCGCGCTAAGCCGTTGACTGCTACATCTGCCGGAAGCGGTGCGCGAACGCGCGCGATACGGCGAGCGTTTCGCTGCGCGTCTTGAGCGCGAGCGACAGCCGTCCCGTCAAGTCGCGGTTCGTCGCCTGCACATGCGCGACGTTCACGATCGTGCCGCGATGCACCTGCCAGAAGCGCGCCGGGTCCAGGTCCTCGGCAAGCTCGCGCAGCGGCGTGCGGATCAGCGCCTCGCCCTCCTTCGTGAACACGCTCGTGTACTTGTCGTTCGCCTGGAAGTAACAGACGTCGTCGACGGCGATCAGGCGCACCTGCTGGCCGACCGACGCCCGGATCCAGGCGAGACGCTCCGGCGCGCCGTTCGCAGCGGCGGCAGGTGCGAGCCGCGAGAGCGCCCCGAGGGCGCTGCGCCATGCGTCTCCCTCCTGCGCATGCGCGATGCGCTCGCGCAACCGATCGATCGTCTGCGCGAGGCGCTTGTCCTCGACGGGCTTCAACAGATAATCGACGGCCGCGCGCTCGAATGCGTCGACCGCGTATTGATCGAACGCCGTGACGAACACGACGTGCAGCGCGCGATCGGCCGACTTCGCGACGTCGAGACCGGTTATGCCCGGCATCCGGATGTCGAGAAACGCGATGTCGGGCTGCTCCGCGTCGAGCAGCGCCTTCGCCTCGACGCCGTTTTCCGCGATGCCGACGACGAGGAGCTCCGGCCACAGCGCGGCAAGCCGATCTTGCAGGTAATGCGCGAGCCGCGGCTCGTCGTCGGCAATGATGGCCGTCGTTTTGCGCGAATCGGTCATGACGCGGTGAAAAGTTGCGGATGCTCGATCGACGGCGCGCGCGAGGATGCGAGCGGCAGGCGCAGCGTCACCCGCGTTCCGTGCGGCAACACGTCCTCGATCGTGAGCGCCCCATCGGCGCCGAAGGCCGCCGCGAGGCGCGCGCGCAGGTTGGCAAGGCCGATGCCCGCGGCGCCGGCCGGCTTCGTCTCGCGAAAGCCAGGTCCCGTATCGGTGACGCGGAGCACGAGCGAACGGCCGTCGCGTGCGCCTTCGATCGCGATCGCGCCCCCTGCGACGGCGGGCTCGATGCCATGCTTGACCGCATTCTCGACGATCGGCTGCAGCAGCATCGGCGGCACGTCGAGGGCGCGCAGCGACGCCGGCACGTCGATGTGCCAGTCGAGGCGCGAACCGAGCCGCACAGCCAGGATGTCGAGGTAAACGCCGAGCTGGTCGAGCTGCCCGCCGAGCGTCGAGCGTCCGCTCGCCGATGCCGCGCTCGCGCGGAGCAGCGCGATCAGTCGTTCGATCATCCGCTTCGCCGCGCGCGGCTCGGCATCGATCAGCGACACGACGTGCGCGAGCGTGTTGTAAAGGAAGTGCGGCTCGACCTGCGCCTCCATCAGCTTCATCCGCGCCGTCGTCGCCTCGTTCTCGGCCGCAGCGACGCGCGCCTGCTCGCGGGCGACGGCGGCTTCGGCGCGCGCCGCGCGCTCGCGGGGCACGAAGATCATCAGCAGCAGCGCGGTGATCGCGAGCGAGACGGCGACGATCGACACCGCCGCGCGCGGCGAAAACAGCCAGTCCGGACCGTTCTTCCAGTGCAGGATCCTGAATGCGACCAGATAGCCGGGAAAGATCGCGACGGTGGCGACGATGCCGTAATACGCGGAGCGCACCCAGAAGTGCGCACGGCGGATCGCGTTGCCGAAGAGCTTCTCGGTCACGACGAACGCCGCGAAGATGACGAAGCCGATGCACTGCGCGAACACGAACGTGATGCGCAGCGTGTCGACCAGCGCCGTCGACGGATCGATCATGACGGACAGCGCGGTGAAGAACAGCGCGAACAGCGAATTCCAGATCACCGTGTAGGCGACGTCGCGCACCAAGCTCGGCCGAAGGCGGCGGAAGAACGGGAAGATCTCCAGCGGATGCCGGAAGCCTTCACACACGGGCGCAGGCGACGACTCGGCGGTGAACATCGCGGACTCCCTCACGTTGTCGTTCGGCGCCATTGTCCGCCTCCCTGCACCGCGCCGAAGCGGCGCGCGACGGATCGGCCATCGCGAGGCGCGAAAGGTCGCTTTTGCGCGCGAGCGGTCGACGACCGGTGCCAGCGGCGGCAGTGGAACGCCCGCGCAGGCCATTTTGCGACAGGTTCTAGAATCGCGGCGATGAACGCTGCCAAAAGACGAGAGATCTTCGAGCGCCTTCGCGCCGCGAACCCGAACCCCCGCAGCGAGCTCGAATACAGGACGCCGTTCGAGCTGCTGGTCGCCGTCGTGCTGTCGGCGCAGGCGACCGACAAGGGCGTCAACAAGGCGACGGCGAGGCTCTTTCCGGTCGCAAGCACGCCGCAGGCGTTCGTCAAGCTCGGCGTCGACGGGCTGATCCCCTACATCAGCTCGATCGGTCTCTTCAACATGAAAGCGAAGAACGTGATCGCGCTGTCGCAACGGCTGATCGACGGGCACGGCGGACAGGTTCCCCGCGACCGCGATGCGCTCGAGAAGCTGCCGGGCGTGGGCCGCAAGACGGCGAACGTCGTGCTGAACGTCGCGTTCGGCGAGCCGACGATCGCGGTCGACACGCACATCTTCCGCGTCGCTAACCGCACGCGGCTCGCCGTCGGCAAGGATCCCGAAGCGGTGGAGCGGCAGCTTCTCAAGTTCACGCCCGAGGAGTTTCGCCACAACGCGCATCACTGGCTGATCCTGCACGGCCGCTACGTCTGCGTCGCGCGTGTGCCGAGATGTCCGCAATGCGTGATCGCCGATCTCTGCGAGTACACGGCGAAGACGCAGGCGCTGCCCGGACCGGATCCGCGCGCGCTGCCTCTCGAGCCGCCTGCCGCGCCGGCCCGTCCTGCGCGAGTGGATGCGGTACGCGGCGCCAGCGCGAAGACGCCCCGGAAGCCGGCTGCGCGGCGCAGAGGATGATCGCGTGTTCGCGCCGACCCGCGACGAGGCACGCCGCTTCCTGATCGAGGCGTGGCGCAAGCGCCGCGCCGGCGAGGCACTGTCAGGACTCGAGCAGACGGCCGTGCAATTGATCGCGCTGCACCCGGAATACCACCGGATGCTCGAGACGCCCGACGCGTACATCGACCGCGACTACCGGCCCGAGCAGGGCGACGTCAACCCGTTCCTGCATCTGTCGCTGCATCTCGCGGTCGCCGAGCAGCTTGCGATCGATCAGCCGCCGGGAATCGTCGCGCAGTACGATCGACTTCGCGACAAGCACGGCGACGCGCACGCGGCGCTCCACGCGCTCGTCGAGTGCCTGGGAGAAACGATCTGGCAGGCGCAGCGCACCGGCACGGGACCCGATGCGGCGCTCTACCTCGCGTGCCTTGCGCGGCGATGAATCCGAGCATCACCACCGGGTGACGAGGACCGGCGGCTGCGACGCGAAATAGGCGGCGACGTTGTCGATGTCCTTATCGGTCAGCGTCGCCGCGAATCCGGCCATGATCGGGTTCTTGCGCGCGCCCGACTTGTAATCGCGCAACGCCTTGGCGAGATAGTCGCGATGCTGGCCGCCGAGCTTCGGGTAATCGGGGCTCTGGCTGTTGCCGTCCTGGCCGTGACAGGCGGCGCAGACCTGCTTGACCTTCGCCTGTCCGGCGACGAGATCGGCGCCGAACGCGAGCGCCGGCGTCAGCGCGACGACGAATCCGAGAAGCGTTGCCTGCATGCGGGTCATCATTTGCTCGCCGTGTTCGTATCGGCGCCGCCTTGCGAGTAATACGCGGCGAGGTTGGCCATGTCCTGGTCGGAAAGGCTGCCGGCAATCGCCTGCATCGACGGATGGCTGCGCTCGCCGTTGCGGTATTCGTGAAGCGCCTGCACGATGTAAGCGGCGTGCTGTCCGCCGAGCTTCGGCACGTGGTAGACCTCGGGATACGCGGTGCGCCAGCCCTCGATGCCGTGGCAGCCCTCGCACATGCGCGTCATCTCGCGGCCTTTCGCGGCATCGCCGGCCGGTGCGGCGGGCGGCGTCTGCGCGGCCGGTGCGGCGGGCGCCGGCGTTGCGGGAGCGGCTGGCGTTTGCGCGAACGCCGTCAGTGAAAGGAGCAACGTCAACGTCGAAACCGCGAAGGGTCGGATCATCGGCCGTAAGAGGAATTGAAAAGCGGGTGCGGCGGGCGCTGCATCGCAAAAGCGTTCGATTTTACGGGCACGCTCGCGAAGCGGTCAAACTGGCATGTCAGCGCTCGAGTTGCGACAGTTTGTCCTTCACGTCCTTCCACCGGTCGGCATCGGGCGGCGCGGGCTTGCGCTCGATGATTGGCTTCCACGCCTTCGCGAGCTCGGCGTTCAGCGCCTTGAACGCCTGCTGGTCCTCGGGCACGTCGTCTTCCGCATAGATCGCCTCGACCGGGCATTCGGCGACGCACAACGTGCAGTCGATGCACTCGTCGGGATCGATGACCAGGAAATTCGGCCCTTCGCGAAAGCAGTCGACGGGACAGACGTCCACGCAATCGGTGTACTTGCAGCGGATGCAGCTTTCGGTGACGACGTAGGTCATGACGCGCTGGGGTTCGAACGACGCGTTGCGAGTTGCGACAAGCCTTGAATTTTAGCAGAGTGCGCCTCATCTCCCCCTGCGCGAAGCGTTTCCGCATGCGGTAAACTGCGTTGCAGCGCGCTCGCGCCCCATGCGTTTCATGCCGTCGAAAGCGGAGAGGATTTCTCGATGAGCGATGCGATCAAGCACGTTTCGGACAACAGCTTCGAGCAGGACGTCCTGCAGTCGGAAACCCCGGTACTCGTCGATTTCTGGGCCGAGTGGTGCGGGCCCTGCAAGATGTTCGCACCCGTGCTCGACGAAGTCGCCAAGGCGTACGAAGGGAAGCTTCGCGTCGCGAAGCTCGACATCGACGCCAATCCGGCGACCCCCGGCAAGTTCGGCATTCGCGGCATACCCACCGTGATCCTGTACAAGGGCGGCCAGGTGCATGCGCAAAAGGTGGGCGCGCTGACGAAATCGCAACTGACGGCGTTCCTCGACAGCAACCTCTGACCCGACTTCCTTGACAGCCCTGGGCAAGGCCGCTACGCTCGCCCAGTGAACCGATCGGCGCGCACGTCGTGCCGATCCGCCGGACGCGAAGACCGCGCCGGCACATCGTCCAGCCGCCGCCCATCCGACGCGGCGCCCCGGAAGAATCCCGTTCCCCTACCGGCCGCTCGCGGCCATCCCCGCCGTTCCCGCACGCGCCATGCACCTGTCCGAACTCAAGACCAAGCACGTCTCCGAACTGCTCGACATCGCGAACGCGATGGAAATCGACGGCGCCAACCGGATGCGCAAGCACGACCTCATCTTCGCGCTGCTGAAGACCCAGGCGAAGAAGGGCGAGAGCATCTTCGGCGAAGGCGTCCTCGAGGTCCTGCCCGACGGCTTCGGCTTCCTGCGCTCGCCCGACACGAGCTACCTCGCGGGCACCGACGACATCTACATCTCGCCGTCGCAGATCCGCCGCTTCAACCTGCACACCGGCGACACGATCGAAGGCGAGATCCGCACGCCAAAGGACGGCGAGCGCTATTTCGCGCTGGTCAAGGTCGACAAGGTCAACGGCGAGGCGCCCGAGAACGCGAAGAACAAGATCCTGTTCGAGAACCTGACGCCGCTCTTTCCCGACGAGCCGATGGTTCTCGAACGCGACATCAAGGCCGAGGAGAACATCACCGGCCGGATCATCGACATCGTCGCGCCGATCGGCAAGGGCCAGCGCGGACTCCTCGTCTCGTCGCCGAAGTCCGGCAAGACGGTGATGCTGCAGCACGTCGCGCACGCGATCACCGCGAACCATCCCGACGTCATCCTGATCGTGCTGCTGATCGACGAGCGTCCCGAGGAAGTGACGGAAATGCAGCGGACGGTCCGCGGCGAGGTCGTCGCGTCGACGTTCGACGAGCCGGCGACGCGCCACGTGCAGGTCGCCGAGATGGTGATCGAGAAGGCGAAGCGCCTCGTCGAGCACAAGAAGGACGTCGTGATCCTGCTCGACTCGATCACGCGCCTCGCACGCGCGTACAACACGGTCGTCCCGGCGTCGGGCAAGGTGCTGACCGGCGGCGTCGACGCGAACGCGCTGCAGCGGCCGAAGCGCTTCTTCGGCGCCGCCCGCAACATCGAGGAAGGCGGATCGCTGACGATCATCGCCACCGCGCTGATCGACACCGGCTCGCGGATGGACGACGTGATCTACGAGGAATTCAAGGGCACCGGCAACATGGAGATCCACCTCGACCGCCGGATGGCCGAGAAGCGGATCTACCCGGCGATCAACGTCAACCGCTCCGGCACCCGCCGCGAGGAGTTGCTGCTGAAGCCCGACGTGCTGCAGAAGGTGTGGATCCTGCGCAAGCTCCTCTACCCGATGGACGAGCTCGAGGCGATGGAATTCCTGCTCGACAAGGTCAAGGCGACCAAGAGCAACGGCGAGTTCTTCGAAAGCATGCGCCGCGGCTGACGCCGCGGCATCCGCAATCCCAGGAGGCGAAACCATGGCGCGCAAATACATCGACTGCCGGCTCTTCCCGAGCGACACGAAGTGCTCGGTCGCGATCTCGGCCGACACCGAGGACGAGGTCGTCGACGCGGCGGTCCAGCACGCGGTCAGCGTGCACAAGCACCAGGACTCGCCGCAGCTTCGCAGGCAGATCCGCGCCTGCATCAAGGACGGCAACCCTCCGGCGTAACGGTCAGAGGCGGGTTTGCGCAAGAAAGTCGTCTCTGACTCCCTGCTTTCCGTTTCTAGCCCCGTGTAATCAAGGCCTTGCGGGCGCCCTTGCATTCGGCGGGCGCCACCGCAACTTGCAGGAAACCGCGACGTCGCGGATAATCCCGGATTCCCTTCGGCGCCTGCCGCCCGCCGTCCGTGCGGGCTCGCGCGGCACCTTGCGCCGGCAAAACGGAAGGCACACCCGCATGAAGACCGACACGCATCCCAAGTACACCGAGATCAACGTGAGCTGCAGCTGCGGCAACACGTTCACGACCCGCTCGACGATCAACAAGCCGCTGCACGTCGAAGTGTGTTCGGCCTGCCATCCGTTCTATACCGGCAAGCAGAAGATCGTCGACACCGCGGGCCGCGTCGAGAAGTTCCGGCAGCGCTACGCGGGGAAGACGGCGACGCCATCGGCCTGAAACGGCACGTTGGCATTCTCGCGCACGACCAAGAGGCAGCTTCGGCTGCCTTTTTCATTGCCGCGGCCGGCCGCGGTGATGCGCGATCGAACGCCGTTTGAACGCCCCTGACCGGCTGGTTGCGGCCATGCGCCTGCCCGTTTCCGACTTCGCTGCCGTCGCGCAGACCGATGCGGAGCGCACCGTCGACCCGTATCGGACGTGGAAGCAGGCGGGCCTCGTCCTGCTCGCATTCGCCTGGATCGCCCTCGGCCTGACCGGGCACGATCCCTGGAAATTCGACGACGCGACGTCGTTCGGCCTCGCCTGGGAGATGGCGCAGCGGCACGACTTCGTCGTGCCGCATCTCGCGGGCGAGGTCTATCTGCGCAATCCGCCGCTCGTGCCCGCGCTCGGCGCGGCGACGCTCGCGCTCCTTTCTCCGCCGCTCGCCCCGCCCGACGCGGCGCGGGTCGCCGCCGGCGGCCTGCTCGCGCTGATGCTGCTCTTCACCGCGCTCGCGAGCCGCGAGCTCGCCGGTCCGACGTATCGCTGGCCTCCGGTGCTCATTCTGATCGGTTCCGTCGGCCTGTGGGACCGCGCGCACGTGCTCTCCGGCGAGATCGGAATGATGGTCGGCCTCGCGATCGGTCTCTACGGACTCGCCCTCGCCCTGCGCCGGCCGCTCGGCGGCGGCGCGTGGCTCGGCGTCGGCGCCGCGTTCGCGTTCCTGAGCCAGGGCGTGACCGGGCCCGCGTGGCTCGCGATCACTTCCGTCGTCGTCGCCGCGCTGGCGCCGCAGTTCCGGCGCCGCGCGTACGTCGGCACGCTCGCCGTCGCGCTCGGCATCGCCGCGGCGCTGGCGGCGCCCTGGGTCGTCTCGCTCTATTCGCGCAACCCGGCGCTTCTCGACGAATGGCGCGCGAACGAGACGATGGGCTACGCGCTTGCCATCGGCCGCGATTTGGCGTTCGCCGATCCGCTCTATCACGCGCGCAATCTGCTGTGGTTCGCATGGCCCGCGCTGCCGTTGATCGCGTGGACGTTCTGGACGCGCGGACGCGGCTTCAACGGCGGCATCGCAGAGCCGCCCGTGCAGATCCCGGCGGTGCTCGCGCTCGTCATCTACGTGAACCTTCTGCTCGTCGGCGAGCCGCGGCTCATTCAGGCGCTGCCACTGCTCGTGCCGTGCGCGCTGCTCGCGTCGCTCGAAGTCGACTCGCTCGCGCGCGGCTTTTCGGCGGCGCTCGACTGGTTCGGCATCCTGACGTTCGGCCTGCTGGCGATCCTCGTCTGGGGCGTTTGGGTCGACGCGCGTCTCAACGGCATGTCGCCGGCGATCGCCACGATCTTTCGCGACACCGAGGTCGGTTTCCAGCCGACGTTCCACCTGGGCTCGGTCGTCGCGGCCAGCTTCCTGACGCTGCTCTGGGTTGCGCTCGTGCGGCCCGCGCGGCGCAGCAACCGGCGCGCGCTGCTGAACTGGGCCGCCGGCGTCACGCTCGCCTGGTGCCTGTACTCGACGATCTGGCTGCCGTACCTCGACTCGCGGCGCTCGTATCGCGCGATGATCGAGGACATGGCGTCGTACGTTCCGGCCCACGGTTGCATCGCGAGCCGCAACCTGGGCGACCCGCAGCGCGCGCTGCTCTATTACTTCGCCGCGCTCCGCACGCTGCGCGAGGAAGCGGACGAGCGCGCCGACGAAGAATGCGATGCGCTGCTCGTGCAATATGGCACCGTCGCGGGTGCGCCGCCGTCGCTGTCCGGCTACCACGTGACGTGGGAAGGCCGCCGTCGCGGCGACGCGACGGAGCGCTTCGTGCTCTACGTCAAGGATCGATCGTCGTGAAATTCGTCGACGAAGCGCACATCGACGTGATCGCCGGCGATGGCGGCAACGGCGCCGCGTCGTTTCGCCGCGAGAAGTACGTGCCGCGCGGCGGTCCCGACGGCGGCGACGGCGGTCGGGGCGGCAGCGTGATCGCGCTCGCGGATCGCAACGTCAACACGCTCGTCGACTACCGCTTCGCGCGTATCTTCCGCGCAAAGCGCGGCGAGAACGGCCATGGCTCCGACCGTTACGGCCGCGGCGCCGACGACATCGTGCTGCGGATGCCGGTTGGAACGGTGATCCGCGATGCCGACAGCGGCGAGGTGATCGCCGATCTCGCCGACGACGGTGCGCGCGCGCTGCTCGCGAAGGGCGGCAAGGGCGGCCTCGGCAACCTGCATTTCAAGTCGAGCACCAATCGCGCACCGAGGCAGTCGACACCGGGCGAAAAAGGCGAGGAGCGGCGGCTGCATCTCGAGCTCAAGGTGCTCGCCGACGTGGGGCTTCTCGGCCTGCCGAACGCCGGCAAGTCGACGCTGATCCGCGCGATCTCGGCGGCACGGCCGAAGGTCGCCGACTATCCGTTCACGACGCTCGCGCCGCAACTCGGCGTCGTGCGCACGTCGGAGGCGCGAAGCTTCGTCGTTGCCGACATCCCGGGACTGATCGAAGGCGCGGCGGAGGGGGCGGGCCTCGGGCACCGGTTCCTGCGGCATCTCGCGCGCACGCGGCTTCTGCTGCACGTCGTCGACATCGCGCCGCCCGATCCCGCCGCGGATCCGGTGGCCGACGCGCGCGCCGTCGTGAACGAGCTCGGCAAGTTCGACCCGGGGCTCGCGGACAAGCCGCGCTGGCTGGTGCTGAACAAGATCGACCTCGTACCCGAGGACGAGCGCGCCGCGCGCACGCAAGCGTTCGCGAAGGCGTTGCGATACGAGGGACCGCTGTTCGCGATCTCGGCCATCGACGGCCGCGGCTGCCGCGAGCTTTCGTTCGCGATACAGGATTGGCTCGACGAGCATCGGCCGACGAGCGTCACGGCATCCGAAGCGCAGGCTGGCGACGATCCGATCGTCGTCACCCCGGCGCCGGTCGCGCCGAGGCGGCGGCGCAAGAACGCCGGCGACATGCGATGACAGGATTCGCCGACTCATCCCGCATCGTCGTCAAGGTCGGTTCGAGCCTGGTGACGAACGAGGGTCGCGGCATCGATCACGACGCCGTCGCGCGCTGGGCAGGCGAGATCGCGGCGCTTGCGGCGGCGGGAAAGGAGGTCGTGCTCGTCTCGTCGGGCGCCATCGCCGAAGGCATGCAGCGCCTCGGCTGGAAGACGCGGCCGCGCGCGATCCACGACCTGCAGGCCGCCGCCGCCGTCGGCCAGATGGGTCTCGTGCACGCGTACGAGCGCGCGTTCGCGCGCTATGCGCTGCACACGGCGCAGGTGCTCCTCACGCACGAGGACCTGTCCGATCGGCGCCGCTATCTGAACGCGCGGACCACGCTCACGACGCTCCTCGATCTGCGTGCAATCCCGATCATCAACGAGAACGACACGGTGACGACCGACGAGATCCGCTTCGGCGACAACGACACGCTGGCGGCGCTCGTGACGAACCTGATCGAGGCCGACGTGCTGGTGCTGCTCACCGACCAGCATGGGCTCTATTCGGCCGACCCGCGCAGACATCCATCGGCGACACTCGTGCGCAACGCGCGTGCCGGCGACCCCTCGCTCGAGGCGATGGCCGGCGGCGCCGGCAGCGCGATCGGCCGCGGCGGCATGCTGACGAAGGTGTTCGCGGCGCAGCGTGCAGCCCGCTCGGGTGCGTCCACGATCATCGCCTGCGGACGCGAGCACGACGTGCTGACGCGTCTCGCGCGCGGCGAGGCGATCGGCACGATGCTGTCCGCCGAGCAGACGTCGCTCGCCGCGCGCAAGCAATGGCTCGCCGATCACGTCCGGCTTGCGGGACAGCTCACGCTCGACAGCGGCGCGGTGCGCGCGCTCACCTGCGATGGCAAGAGCCTGCTGCCGATCGGCGTCGTCGCCGTGTCGGGACAGTTCGGCCGCGGCGAGGTCGTCGGGTGCATCGCGCCGGACGGTCGCGAGATCGCGCGCGGACTCGTCAACTACGGCGCGCAGGAGGCGGCGCGTATCATGCGACGGCCGTCGTCGGAAATCGAGGCGGTGCTGGGCTACGTCGACGAGCCCGAGCTCATTCATCGGGACAATTTGGTTTTGCTCGCCTGAACGGCGAGCAAAACCAAATTGCGGCGTGCGCTAACGTGAGCGGAGCGAACGTTAAGCGAGCATGAGCGAGCGGCGCGCGCTCTAATCTGGTATTGCTCGCTGAAACGATACGGATGAGCCTTCCGAGTCTCGTCGAGCGCATCAGGCAGATCCTCGCCGAACCGCGAACCGCGTGGGCGACGATCGCCGCCGAGCCGGCCACCGTGCAGTCGCTCTACACCGGCTGGATCATGATCCTCGCCGCGGTCGCACCGCTCGCGCTGCTCGCATCGACGGGCTCGCTGCAGGTCGCGATCGCCCAGTACGTCCGCTCGCTGATCATGACGTTCGTGATGGCGCTCGTCGTCGATACCGTCGCGCCGTCGTTCGGCGGCGCCAAGGATTTCGTCGCCTCGCTCAAGCTCACCGCGTACAGCTACACCGCGACGTGGCTCGCCGGCATCTTCTACCTGCTCGGCGCGCTCGGAACCTCGCTCGTGCTGCTCGCGACCGTGTACTCGCTCTACACGCTTTTCCTCGGTGCGCCCCTTCTGAACAAGACGTCGCCCGACAAGGCGGTTCCGTTCACGATCGTCGTCGTGCTGTGCGGGATCGTGCTGTTCTTCCTCGCGCGCTTCGCGTTCACCGGCGTCGCGGCGCCGCTGCCGCTGCATGCCGGAATGGGTCTGTCCTAGGAATCAACCCGTCCCGCGGGCGGTCACCGGGTTCGCATAGGACGCGGGCATTTCCGGATGCGCGAAGCCGTAAAGGCGCTCGCGCCGCGTCTGCGGACGCGTATACAGGAAGCGCTCGAGTTCCATCAGCGCGCGTCGATAGACCTCGCGCTTGAAGTCGATCACGGCTTCGAGCGGCACCCAATAGTCGTGCCAGCGCCACGCGTCGAACTCGGGATGGTCGGTGGCGCGGAGACTCACGTCGTTGTCGCGGCCGACGAGGCGCAGCAGGTACCAGATCTGCTTCTGGCCGCGGTAGCTGCCGCGCCACTCGCGCTTGATCCAGTGCTGCGGAACCTCATAGCGCAGCCAGTCTCGCGTACGGCCGAGGATCCTGACGTGATGGGGCTGCAGGCCCACTTCCTCGCGCAGTTCCCGGTACATCGCCTGCTCGGGCGCTTCGCCGGGATTGATGCCGCCTTGCGGAAACTGCCAGGAATGTTCGCGAATCCGCTTGCCCCAGAAAACCAGGTTCTTGCCGCTTGCGATGACGATGGCGACGTTCGGGCGATAGCCGTCACGGTCCAGCATCGCGGTCACCCTGATGCAATTCGTTGCGATTATTGTTGCACAGGACGATGGTTGTTGCCTAGCGGCGACAGTGCACGAAGGCGATGATCGGCGGCCCAAGCGATCAGGCGATAACGGCCTCGGTCGGCTTGCCCGGCAATCGCAATTCCGGTGCGTCGGAAAAGATCGCGGGGTTCGAAAGGCCGATGCGCCAGAGCCGGTACTGCGCGCTGACGCGCAGCACGCCGAGGCCATAGACCACGGAGCGACGAAAACCGATCTGGCTTGCGTCCGCGAAGTAGCGCGTCGGACAGGAAATCTCCCCGATCCGCATGCCGAACGCGTGCGCCTGCACGAGCATCTCGTTGTCGAAAACGAAATCCTGCGAGTTGGCGAGCAGCGGCAATGTCGTCAGCACCCGCCGCGAGAATGCGCGATAGCCGCTGTGGAATTCGGAGAGCTTGGTGCCGATCGCGAGGTTCTGCAGTCCCGTCAGGCAACGGTTCGCGACGTACTTGTAGAGGGGCATGCCGCCGCGCAGCGCGGTGTTGCCGATGATCCGCGACCCGATCACGACGTCGTAGACGCCGGAGGCGATCATCGCGGCCATCGCCGTAATCAGGCGCGGCTCGTACTGGTAGTCCGGATGCAGCATGACGACGATGTCCGCGCCCTCGGTCAGCGCTTCGCGGTAGCACGTCTTCTGGTTGGCGCCGTAGCCGAGATTGCGCGGATGCCGATGCGTCGCGAGCCCCAGGTCGCGCGCGACGGCGAGCGTCTCGTCGTCGCTGGCATCGTCGACGAGCAGGATCGCGTCGACGACGTCGTGCGGAATCGCGCGATAGCACTGCGCGAGCGTTCGCGCCGCACGGTACGCCGGCATCACGACCGCGATCCTGTTTCCGTGCAGCATGTCGACGTCGGCTCAAAAGCGCCGTCGCGATCATACGCGAGCGCCGCCCGCGTCAGCTCAGCGGAACACCCACAGCCGGTAGACGAGATAGTTGCCGAACGTGAGGAGCACCGTCGTCGCGATCTGCGCCGGCCACACGTCGATGCCCGCCGACGTCAGCGCGGCGAGCAGCGCCGAGTTCGCGACGAGTTGCGCGCCGAGCGCCGCGACGAAGCGCAGTCCGGCGGCGGAGACGCCGGACCTCGGCGAGAAGATGTGCGCATACGAAAACGCGAACCGCACGAGCGCGCCGGCGCCGAAGCCGATGGCGCTCGCCGCGACGGGCACGAACCCGATGCGAAGCGCGCCGTACATGACGGCGTAATGCGCGGCGACGGCGACGAAACCGGTCGCTACGTGAAGCGAAAAACTGTGCGCCCAGTGCAGCAGGCCGCTGCCGCGCGGCCGCTGCAGCGCAAAGCGCAACAGCGACGACAAGTTGGCGCGTCCCTCCATCGTGCGGCGATCATACCGGCGTCCGCATCATCGCGGTACGGCACACGAAACGGACGGCGCATGAAAAACGGCGCGAGGGACTCGCGCCGTTTTCTTCGTGACGCCGCGTTCGCGCATCAGTCCCGATCCCAGTGTCCGTGCTCCCGATGCCAGCGGCCGTGGTCCTCGGTCCAGCGGTCCGGAATCCAATGGCGGCCGTGCCGTGCGTGTACGCGATGGCCGTTCACCCAGATGTAACGATGACCGTTCCAGTTCCAGTACCCGGGCACCCACACCCAACCGGGCTGCACCGGCACGACTTCGTAGCGCGGCGGCGGCGGGCCTACGCGAACGTAGATGTCCGCAGATGCGATCGCCGGTGCCAGCGTGGCGCCGGTTCCGGCAGCCATCAGGAGCGCAAGCAAAGTCTTCCCCACTTTCATTGGTCGAGCCTCACTTCAACGATTACGATTGCAACGATCGCATGGCGCGCGCGCGCGCTGGATCGGCCCGCGGACGATGGTGCTGTAGGACTCCGCGAACGATGCTGTAGGATCGCAACTGCACGCTTCGCGACTGCACGCCTTCACAACCGATGGAACATCCCCCACGCTCGCTTCGCTCGCTGCCCCCGGGGGGCGCATCGGTCGCTCGGAGCGCTTCGCGACTGATGGAACATCCCCCCACGCTCGCTTCGCTCGCTGCCCCCCGGGGGGCGCGTCAGTCGCTCGGGGCGGCCCTTCGCGACTGACATGGAACTGCCGCCGGCACTTCGCAGCATCCGCGATTTCTATTTCAAGGAAGCGCTCGCCGCGCCGGCGAACGTCACGCACGTCCATCGACCCGGCGTCGTCCGTGACCATCCGCCCTTCTCGCTCGAGCAGCTCCGCAGACAACTCGACGATCCGCGGCTCGATCTCAACTACCTGAACCTGTTTCAGCAAGGAAAGACCGTCGACCTCGCCGATGCGCGGCTGTACAAGGTCGTGCAGCGTCGCAAGATCGCCTTCGTCGACCGACGCGTGCTGCAGCGGCATCTCGCGAGCGGCGCCGCGTGCGTCCTCGAGGGCCTCGACATCCTCGAGCCGCAGATCAACCTGCTCGCGTCCGTGCTGGACCGCGGCCAGACGGCGACCTTCTGCAACGCGACGGCGTTCTTCTCCCAGAAAGGCAACGAGGCCTATCGCGGGCATGTCGACACCGACGACGTACTCGTCATTCACATCGCCGGCGAAAAGCGCTGGTACCTGTACCAGCGACAGAAACCGCGCCGCATCCAGTTGAACGAGCTGACGGAATCGCAAATGGGCGCGCCCGATGCCGAAGTCGTCATGCGGCCCGGCGACCTGATGTTCCTGCGCAGCTACACGCCGCATCGCGTCGAGACGCTCTCCGAATGCTCGCTGCACGTGTCGTTCGACCTCTGCGATCGCCAGCCGAGCATCGAGATGGCGCTGCAACTCCTGCTCGCCCACTACGACCGCGACTCGGCGCTGCCGCTCACGCCGACGCGGCGCGCGCTCGACAAGCTCTTCGAGCTCGCGCAGCGCGACGGTTATGCGACCGATCTCGATGCGATGCTCGCGCGCGACAAGGCCGGGCATGCCGAGTTCCGGCGCATCCTCGATGCACGGGTCACGCATCTCGACGGCTTCGTCGAAGAGGAACGGCGCCGCGAGTTGCGCTCGGCAACGCGGTAACGACCGGCTGGGCCAAAGCGCGTTCGCGGCCGGCGTCCGGCGCGACGATTCGGTTTGGCGGGCCCGAAACCCTCGCGATCGCGCCGGGTCTGACCGCGATGGCGTCGAACGCTGCCGCCGGTTATGCCGCGAGCGAGCTCTCCCGAAGCGATGTCGATGCGCTGCGGGGGCCGGTCGTCCTCGATTTCGGCACGTCGTGGTGCGGCGTCTGCCGGCGCACCGCGCCGCTCGTCGCCGCTGCGCTTGCGCCCTATCCGGGCGTGCGCCACGTCCGCATCGAGGATGGGCCCGGCCGCGCGCTTGGCCGCTCGTTCCGGGTGAAGCTGTGGCCCACGCTCGTGTTCCTGAGCGACGGCCGCGAACTCGACCGGCTGGTCCGGCCGCACGACGCGCAGGCGATCGGCCGGGCGCTCGCACGGATCGACCCGCGTTGACGTCCGCCCTTCGCAAAAAACGTGAATCCGTTCGCGGCGCTGTCGATCCGGCGGTTGCCCGTTCGACTTGGAGTAGCGTGAGCGATTTGCCGCGACGCCCGCGAGCGCCGGCCCGACGCCCGCGCACTCACTCACTTCGACCGATGGAGAGACGACAATGCGATTCATGGTGATGGTCAAGGCGACCCCGAACAGCGAGGCCGGCAAACTGCCGACCCAGGAGCTTCTCGCGCAAATGGGCGCGTTCAACGAGGAACTCGTGAAGTCAGGAATCATGCTCGCCGGCGAGGGCCTGAAGCCGAGCGCGAAGGGCGCGCGCGTCACGTTTGCCGGCGGCAAGCGCACGGTGACCGACGGCCCGTTCACCGAAACGAAGGAGCTGGTCGCCGGCTTCTGGCTTTGGCAGTGCAAGTCGATGGCCGAGGCCATCGAATGGGTGAAGCGCTGCCCGGATCCGATGCCGGGCGAGGAAGCGGTGATCGAGATCCGCCCGCTGTACGAGGCGGACGATTTCGGCGAGGCGTTCACGCCGGAGCTGCGCGAGCAGGAGGAGCGCGTGCGCGCGCAATCCGGGCAGCGCGCGAAGGCGAGCCGCTGATGCGCGATTCGACGGAGGCCGTCGCGCCCGCCGTCGAGATCGGCGTCGTCGTCGATCGCATCTATCGCAACGAATCGCGGCGCATCTTCGCGACGCTGATCCGGCTTCTCGGCGATTTCGACGTCGCCGAGGAAGCGCTGCACGAAGCGTTTCGCGCCGCGCTCGAGCACTGGCCGCGCGATGGCGTGCCGGCGAACCCGCGCGCGTGGCTCGTGTCGACCGGGCGCTTCAAGGCGATCGACGGCATAAGGCGGCGCTCGCGCTTCGATTCGCTCGAAGACCGGGTCGACGAGGTCGAGGCGATCGTCGACGAGTCGATCGACTTCGACGGAGAAGGCATCGCCGACGACCGGCTGCGGCTGATCTTCACGTGCTGCCACCCGGCGCTCGCGGCCGACGCGCAGGTCGCGCTGACGCTGCGCGAGGTGTGCGGACTCACGACCGAGGCGATCGCGCAGGCATTCCTCGCCGCGCCGCCGACGCTCGCGCAACGGATCGTGCGCGCGAAGGCCAAGATCCGCGATGCGCGGATTCCGTACGAAGTGCCGGAACCCAACGAGCTGCCGGCACGCCTCGACAGCGTGCTGCGCGTCATCTATCTCGTGTTCAATGAAGGCTATTCGGCGTCGTCCGGTTCGGACCTGTTGCGCGTCGATCTGTCGTCGGAGGCGATCCGACTCGGACGGCTCCTCGTCGCGCTGCTGCCCGATCCCGAGGCGACCGGATTGCTCGCGCTTATGCTGCTGCAGGAATCCCGACGGGCGGCGCGCGTGTCGCCGCAAGGCGAGATCGTGCTGCTCGACGACCAGGACCGGACGCAATGGGACGGCGCGCTCATTGGCGAGGGAACGGCGCTCGTGCAGCACGCGTTGGCGTCGCGCCGCTTCGGTCCCTATACGCTGCAGGCTGCGATCGCCGCGGTGCACGCGAACGCGAAGCGCAGCGTCGATACCGACTGGTCCGAGATCGTCGGCATCTATGACGTGCTGCTGCCGATCGAGGCGTCGCCGATCGTCGAGCTGAACCGCGCCGTGGCTGTCGCGATGCGCGACGGTCCGCGCGCGGCACTCGCGCTGATCGACGCGATCCTCGCCCGCGGAGAGCTTCGCGACTATCACCTCGCGCACGCGGCGCGCGCGGACATGCATCGGCGGCTCGGCGACGCAGCGCAGGCTCGTGCGGCGTACGACCGCGCGATCGCGCTCGCGCGCCAGGAGCCCGAGCGCCGCTTTCTCGAGCGCCGTCGCGCGCAAGTGGCGTCAGGCGACGCTGCGGATTGAAGCGGCGGCCGGCTGTCGATTCGCCACCACGCCGTTCGACTAACGAGGGCGTCGGCAACGAAAGCGTCGGCCTGCGAATGGACTGAAAGGAGCCGAAGATGCAATACCTGCTGCTGTGCTGCTTCAACGAAGAGCGCTGGCACAAGATTCCGGAAGCCGAGCGCGAGCGCATCATGCGCGAATACGGCGCGTTCCAGGCGAGCCTCGCCGCCAGCGGCCGCTACGTCGCCGGCGCGAAGCTCGGATCGACGCAGAGCGCGACGACGCTGCGCGAGCACGCGGGCAAGCCCGTCATCACCGATGGGCCGTTCGCGGAGACCAAGGAACAACTCGGCGGCTACCACCTGATCGACTGCAAGGATCTCGACGAAGCGCTGGCGATCGCGCGGCGCATTCCGACGCTGGCCGCGGGCGGCGCCGTCGAAGTGCGGCCGGTCGAGTTCGGCCACCCGGCGTAGGGGACGACGCAATGCGATTCCTCTGCCAGATCTACGTCGAGACGCCGGTGGATCAGATGAGCGTCGTCGACGCGGCGCGCCAATTCGGCGAGTATGCGGCGTTCACCGAAGGCATCCGCCGCAGCGGACACTACGTCGACGCCAACCGCCTGCTGCCGCCCGCGACCGCGTGCACGGTGCGCGTGCGCGATGGCAAGGTATCGACGACCGACGGTCCGTTCGCCGAGACCAAGGAATGCGTCGGCGGCTACTACGTGATCGAGGCGCGCGATCTCAACGAAGCGATCCGGATCGCCGCCAAGATTCCGGGCGCGCGCGCCGGCGCCGTCGAGGTGCGCCCGATCGCCGACGACAGCAGGACGCGGCGCATGCTCGCGCCGGCGCCGCAACCCTTTGCTGCTACCCGTGAAAAGGAGATGTCATGAAAGTCCAGGCGTATCTGTTCTTCGATGGTCGCTGCGAGGAAGCGATCGGGTTCTACAAGAGGGCGCTCGGCGCCGACGTGCAGATGCTGATGCGCTACAAGGACAGCCCCGAGCCGGCGCAGCCCGGCATGGTGCCGCCCGGCAGCGAGAACAAGATCATGCACGCGAGCCTTCGCATCGGCGACGAGGTCGTGATGATGTCGGACGGCCATTGCAAGGGCACGCCGCGCTTCGAGGGCTTCGGACTGTCGATCACGGCGGCGACCGAACGCGATGCCGACCGCATCTTCGGCGCGCTGAGCGACGGCGGCAACGTGCAGATGCCGCTCACGAAGACGTTCTTCTCGCCACGCTTCGGCATGGTCCATGATCGTTTCGGCGTGCTCTGGATGGTGATAGTCGAGCACGAAGGAGCGCATGCGTAGCGCGTAGCGCGCAAGGCGGGCAGCCGGCGAATCAGCCGGTCAGCGCATTGTCGGACGTTGCCGTCGACGCGGGCGCGGCGCCGCCCGGCGGCGCCTCGCCGCTCGCGCGGCTGCGGTGTTCCGACGGTCCTCCCGCCTGCGACAGATTGCGCGCGCTGTTGACGAGTGCGACGTGCGTCAGCGCCTGCGGCATGTTGCCGAGCGCCCGGCCGTTCGCGAGGTCGTACTCTTCCGACAGCAGCCCGACGTCGTTGCGCAGCGCGAGCAGGCGCTCGAAAAGCGCCTGCGCCGCCGCGTGGCGCCCGCATAGCGCCAGATTGTCCGCGAGCCAGAACGAGCACGGCAGGAAGTAGCCTTCGCCGGGCGGCAAGCCATCCACTTTCGTCTCGGTCCGGTAGCGCAGCACGAGGCCGTCGACGACGAGCTCGCGCTCGATCGCATCGATCGTCGCGAGGACGCGCGGATCGCCGGGCGGCAGGAACCCGACCAGCGGGATCATCAGGAGGCTCGCGTCGAGCTCGTGCGATCCGTACCGCTGGACGAACACGCCGCGCGCGGCGTCGACGCCCCGCTCGCACACTTCGCGGTGGATGGTGTCGCGAACCTGCCGCCAGCGATCGACCGGTCCCTCGACGCCGTACTGCTCGACGGCCTTGACCGCCCGGTCCATCGCGACCCACGCCATCACCTTCGAATGCGTGAATTGCTGCCGGTCGCCGCGCATCTCCCAGATGCCGCTGTCCGGCTGCTGCCAGTTCGACGCGAGAAAGTTGACGAGCGTGCGCTCGAACTTCCACGCATCGGCGTCGCCGCCCAGCCCGGCACCGCGCGCGATGTACAGCGAATCCATCAGCTCGCCGTAGATGTCGAGCTGCGACTGGACGGCCGCCGCGTTGCCGACGCGCACCGGCTGCGAGTTTTCGTAACCGCGCAGCCACGGCAGCACCATCTCGGTCAACTGGCGCTCGCCGCCGACGCCGTAGAGGATTTGCAGCTCGGCCGGGTGTCCCGCCGCCGCGCGCAGCAGCCACTGGCGCCACGCCCGCGCCTCGTCGTGATAGCCGGCGAGCAGCAGCGCGTACAGCGTGAACGTCGCGTCGCGCACCCAGCAATAGCGGTAGTCCCAGTTGCGCACGCCGCCGATCTGCTCGGGCAGCGACGTCGTGACCGACGCGACCATTCCGCCGGTCGGCGCGTACGTCATGGCCTTCAGCACGATCAGCGACGCGTGCACGTCGTCGGCCCAGCGGCCGTCGTAAGTCGACTGCGCGACCCACGAGCGCCAGTAACGTTCGGTGGCATTGAGCGCCGCTTCGGCGTCGACCGGCAGCAGCCGCGTCTCGTGCGACGGAAACCACGTCATCACGAACGGCACGCGCTGTCCTTCGGCGACGACGAATTCGGCGACCGTCGTGAAATTGCGGCCCTCGAGCGTCACCGGCGTGCGCAGCTCCAGCGAGTCCGGTCCCGACGTCGCGAGCAGCGCGCCGTCTACGCGGCGCACCCACGGCGTGATCGCGCCGTAGCCGAAGCGCATGACGAGCTCCATCCGCAGCGCGACGCTCCCCCGCACGCCGACGACGATGCGGACGATGTCGGTGCGATCCTCCCATACCGGCATGCAATCGACGACGCGCACGACGCCCTCCGCCGTTTCGAACTCGGTCTCGAGGATCAGCGTCTCGCGCCGGTAACGGCGCCGGACGGCGGCGGGAGCGTGCGCCGGGCCGATCCGCCAATGCCCGTTGCCCCGATCGCCGAGCAGCGCGGCGAAGCAGGCGTTCGAGTCGAAGCGCGGCACGCACATCCAGTCGATCGAGCCGTCCTTGCCGACGAGCGCCGACGTGCGCGTGTTGCCGATCAGTGCGTAATCCTCGATGCGAAGGGGCATCGTTTGCTCGGAGTGTTGTTGACGTCGGTGCCGGCAGCGGCACGAGTCGCGCGGCCGCGCGACCATTGGTCACGCAAGGCGCCGCCGAAGTTCGCCGCCGCCGACGAGCGTCGGCGCTTGCGGGACCTGAGTGGACGCTCGATCAGGCCGTGTCGCCCCTCCACGCTGCCTCCAGCTCGCCGGTCAGCGCCGCCGCGCGTCCCTCGTAACGCGGCGAAAAGTGGAACGGCCGCACCGACTTCGCGCGTGCAAGCCGCGCGATGCGCCCGGCCTGCACGGCGGTCAGGTGGTTCTTGCGCGCGCCATGATCGGCGTCCTCTTCGAGGAACACGCATTCGATGAACAGCACGTCGACGTCGGCGAAGAGGTCCGCGAGCGTATTCACGTTCGCGTCGGTGTAGCGCAGATCCGTCGCGTAGCCGATACGCTGACCCGGCGCGATGTCGAGGATCAGGTGCGAAAGCTCGCCGACCGTGCGGACCATCGCGTGCGCGCCGTCGCGGTCGCGCCAGCGGACGTCGATCTGCGTGGTGTCGGCAGCGCCCGAAAGCACGGCGTGCTTGAGCTCTCGCAGCCACGCGCCGGCCGAAACGCCGAGCGCCTCCAGACGGTCCTTCGCGACGTTGACGTGCGCCTTCTCCTCGATGAGGTACGCGAGGCACGGCACGTCGTGATCGACGAAGCGCGCGCGGACGCGAAACGCCGCTTCGTCGTGCACGACGTCGCCGTCGAGCGCGAACGAGGTCTCCGACTCGCGAACGAAGCTGGTTCGCGACGAGAAGCGCGCGCAGCGTCCATGGCCGTCGGTGCCGATCTCGCAGACGTCGAGCGCGAGCGCATCGTAGCGGTAGACGACGTTCCACGTGTACGCGCGAAGCTTGTGCTCGACCTGCGCGACGAAATCGGGACCTCCGGTCAGCGCGAGCCCCGGCTTGCGCCCGAGGATCACGGCGAGCAGCCGGTCGAAGCCCGCGAAGTGGTCCATGTGCGCATGCGTGACGAACACGTTCGACAGGCGCATCAACTTGCGCGGCGTCAGCGCATCGATGTCGCCGACGTCGAACAGCAGCGCGCGGCGCTCGTCGCGAAAGTCGACGTAGATCCCGGGATCGCCGAACGCCTCGTTCGTGAGGCGCGGCTCGAACAACCGGCGCATGTGCGCTGCCCGCCGGCTTCAGGCGCCGAACGTCTGCACCAGCTCGGCGAGCCGCGCTTTCGCGTCGTGCAGGATCGGCACGCCGTCGCCGACGAGCAGCGCGTCGAAGTCGAGCGCCGCGAGCGCCGTTACGCTTTCGCGCAGCCGCGGCGGATCGTCCATCACCTTCTCGCGCAGGAGCGAGCATCGCCCCGGCGGATTGCCGATGACCGCGTCGCCGACGATGAGGATGCGGCGCGCCGGCCAGTGCAGCACGACCTCGCCCGGCGACTTGCCCGGTGCGCCGACGACGACAAGCGGGCCGATCGGCTCGCCGATGCGAAGCGCGCCGTCGATGGGTGTCCCTTGCGCGCTTGCATGCGGCGCATCGTCGGGATGGATCAGGACCGCCGCGCCGGTTCGCTCGCGCACCGCATTCGACGCACGCGAGTGGTTGCGGTTCGTGAGCAGGATCTTCGCAACGCCGACGCGCGCGATCGTGTCGAGGTCCGTATCGTCGGGCGGCACCGGGTCGATGCAAAGATTGCCGCGCGAATCCCGTATCAGGTAGCCGTTGAAGTCGTAACCGTGCGGTTCCGAGAACCGCGACCACGTGAAGATATCCGGGAGGATTTCGCGCATCGTGTCGTCTCCATCGACTGCGGGCTCATTCTAATCGGATCGGCATCGTGGCACGCGATGGCGCACACTGACGCCTCCGATGCGCAGGGGGACTCATGGAGCCGATCAGGGCGCTGCTGTTCGACGTTTTCGGGACGCTCGTCGACTGGCGAACGGCGGTCGCGCGCGAGGTCGAGGCGATGGCCGTGCGCCATGGGGTAAGCGTCGACGCGCTCGCGTTCGCGGACGCCTGGCGCGCGCAGTATCAGCCGTCGATGGAGGCGATCCGCAGCGGACGCGAGCCGTTCTGCCCGCTCGACGCGCTGCACCGGAGGAATCTCGACGCGATCCTGCCGCAGTTTGGCCTCGGCGGTCTCGACGCGACCGCGCGCGCGGAGCTCAATCTCGCGTGGCATCGTCTCGACGCGTGGCCGGACGCCGCACCGGGTCTCGCCCGCCTGCGCCGGACTTTCCGGCTTGCACCGTGCTCGAACGGCAACGTGTCGCTGATGGTAGACCTCGCGCGCCGCAACGACTTTCCGTGGGACGCGATCCTCGGCGCCGAACTCGCGCGCGACTACAAGCCAAAGCCCATCGTATACCTCGCGTCGGCGGCGGCATTCGGTTGCGCGCCGGAAGAGACGATGATGGTCGCCGCGCACACGTCGGATCTCGTCGCCGCCGCGGCGCTCGGACTGCTCACCGCGTTCGTCGCCCGGCCCGACGAGTTCGGCGCGGGCCGCGGCGGTGAGGCACGGCCGGGTGCGCCCGTCGACGTCGCCGTCGCGAGCCTCACCGAGCTCGCCGATCGCCTCGCGAGCGGCACACCGCGATCGCTCAACGTACCCGACTGAAGCGGGTCGGCTCGGCGATCCGGTAGCCGTCGGCGTGCGCGGCCTCGCGCAGCATGCGGAACGCGTCGGCTGCGAAGCTTCGCGCGACCATGACGATGAACGACGGGCCGTCGCCTGGCTTGTGGAACAGCGCGTTGACGTGTCCGAGCAGGCTTTGCGCGCATTGTCCAGCGGCGAAAGCTCGCGGATGGAAATCGAGCGGACACGCGCGGTTCAGCACGTGCGCCGCGCTGTCACCCGACACGCGCCATCCGACGTAGCTCGCCGACACGTCGAAAAGCGCTCCGCCGGCAGCGTTGACGGCAACGCGCGCCGATTCGCAATCCTCCATCGTCGCCGCTTCGTCGCCGACCTGCAGCCACGACCGCGGGCCGAGCCAGAGCAGCGTCGCGCCGATTCCCCGCGTGCTCGTCATCGGCGCGTGCGGAAGCGCGACGCCGAGCACGCGCGACACGGCCGACACGAACGTTGGCTGGCTTGGATCGCCGCGAACGTTCCATGCGCGCGCGAACGCGACGTCGCCGATCGCGACGACCCCGTCGCCACCAGCGGCCGCGCGCAGGTCGCTCGTCTCAGCCACGAAGCCGCGTTCCTTGCGGATCGACGAACACCGGCGGTCCGACAGTCACGTGTGCGCGCGCGCCGGCGAGCGGCGACACCGCCCACAGCGCATCGCCGTGACGCGCGCGCCCGCCAGCGACGAGCGCAAGCGCGATCGATGCGCCAACGTGCGGGCTCATGCACCACGACGTCACGTGTCCGAGCATCGGATTCGGCGTCGCGCGATCCACGTCGGCGACGATGTTCGCGCCTCGTGGGATCAGCGCGCCGTCGCTCGCGGTCAGCCCCACGAGCTGCCAGCGGTCGGCCTCGTTCAGCGCCGCGCGATCGAGCAGCGGCTTGCCGATGCACCACTTGTCCCGATTGACGAGGCGGTCCATGCCCAGATCGCCGGCGGTCGTTCGCCCGTCGATTTCCGCGCCGATCACGACATGGCCCTTTTCGACGCGCAGCGTGTTCATCGCCTCCGTGCCGTACGGCATGATGCCGAAAGAAGCGCCGGCGTCGAGCAGCGCCTCCCACATCGCGCGTCCCCGATCGGCGTGGACGTGAACCTCGTAAGCGAGCTCGCCCGAGTAGCTCATCCGAAAAAGGCGCGCGGGAACGGGTCCGGCCGCCGTGCGCAGCCGACACGTCGTCACGGCGAGGAACGGAAACGCGTCGCTGCCAACGTCGATGTCCGCCACCCGCGCGAGCACGTTGCGCGATTTCGGTCCCGACAGCGCAGCCGCCGCCCAGTTCTCGGTGACGGACGTCGCATGAACGTCGAGGTGCGGCCAGTCGATCGTCAAAAGCCGCTCGATCGTCTGCATGATCGCGCCGGCGTTCGCCGTCGTCGTCGTCATCAGGTAGTGCGTGTCGCCCAGGCGGGACGTCGTGCCGTCGTCGCGGACGATGCCGTCCTCGCGCAGCATCACGCCGTAGCGGCAGCGACCGACGTGCAGCGTGTCGAAGCGGTTGATGTAGATGCGATTCAGGAATTCGGCGACGTCGCGGCCCTGGAGCTCGATCTTGCCGAGCGTCGAGACGTCGACGACGCCGACGTTCGCGCGCACGTTGCGCGCCTCGCGTGCCGCCGCGTCGTCCTCCGACTCGCCGTCACGCGGATACGAATGGGGGCGCTTCCAGAGGCCCGCGTTCACGAAACGCGCGCCCCGCTCCGCGTGCCACGCGTGCATCGCCGAGTAGCGCGTCGGCTCGACGTGCGCGCCCTTCGCCACGCCCGGCAGCGCGCCGAGCGTCACCGGCGTATACGGCGGCCGGAACGTCGTCGTGCCGACCTCCGGAATCGGAACCTGCAGCCGCTCGCCCATCAGCGCGAGACCGAGCACGTTGCTCGTCTTGCCCTGGTCGGTGCCCATGCCGAGCGTCGTGTAACGCTTCAGGTGCTCGACCGCCTGGTAGCCTTCGCGATCGGCGAGCGCGATGTCGGCGACGGTCACGTCGTTCTGCGGGTCGACGAAGCATTTCGCGCCGCGCTGCGCCGGCACCGACCATAGCGGATCGACGCGCAAGCGATCGTCGTCGGCGCGTCTCGTCGCAACGGCCTGCGCGCGAATACGTGCACGCGCGAGCGCCGCGTCGGCCGCGGCTTCGGCGTCGAGGGCTGCGCGCTCGACGCTGCACCGGCCGTTGACGGCGCCGGCGGCGACGATCGCCATCGGCGAGGCGCCGGGCTGAAAGCTCGCCGTCGTCGCGTCGTAGACGAGCGTCCCGCGCGCCTGCGAGAACAGGTGCACGGTCGGGTTGAACCCGCCCGAGACCGCGACAAGATCGCATTCGAGCGTTGCCGCTTCGCCGCCGTCGCGCGCGGCGATGTCGACGCGCGAGACGCGATGCCGCCCGTGCGCACGCGAAACGACGCAGCCCGCGCGAATCGGGAGACCCGCGGTGCGCGCACGCGCGCGTTGCGCTTCGCCGATCTCGGCATCGTGGCGGGTATCGACGATCGCCGCGACCGCCACGCCGGCCTCACGCAGCGCAAGTGCGGCTTCATACGCGCTATCGTTGTTCGCGAACACGACGGCGCGCGTGCCGAGCCGCACGCCGAAGCGCTTCACGTAAGCGAACGCGGCGCCCGCGAGCATCGTCCCCGGCACGTCGTTGTTGGCGTACGCAATCGGACGCTCGATCGCCCCGCTCGCGAGCACGACGGCCTTGGCGCGGATCATCCATAACCGCTGTCGCGGCTGCGTCGAATCCTGCGCCGGCCGACGCTCGGCGATGCGCTCGAGCGCGCCGACCAGGTTGTCGTCGTAATAGCCGAACGCGGTCGTCCGCGACAGGAGCGCGACGTCGGGATGGGCGCGCACCGCGTCGACGAGATCGCCGACGAAGCGCGTGATCGGTGCGCCCGCGAGCGAATTGCCGGTATCGACTGCCGCACCGCCGAACCGCGGCGACTGCTGGCACACGATGACGCGCGCACCGGCTTCGGCGGCTCGACGAGCGGCGACGAGGCCCGCAACGCCACCGCCGATCACGAGCACGTCGCAATGCGCGTACTGGTGCTCGTAGCGGTCGGGATCGGGCGCATCGGCCGCGCGGCCCATGCCCGCGGCCCGGCGGATGTAGTGCTCGTAGCGCATCCACGCGCGCGACGTCGGCGGCCACTTGAATGTCTTGTAGTAGAAGCCCGCGGGGAGCAACGGCGACAACCGGTCGGCGATCGCGCCGGCGTCGAAGCGCACCGATGGCCAGCAGTTCTGGCTCGCCGCGACGAGACCATCGTAGAGCTCGACCGTCGTCGCGCGCGTGTTCGGCTCGCTTCGCGCGCCCGTCTCGAGCTGCACGAGCGCGCTCGGCTCTTCCGCGCCCGCGCTCACGATGCCTCGGGGACGGTGGTACTTGAAGCTCCGGGCGACGAGATGGACGCCGTTCGCGAGCAGCGCCGAGGCGAGCGTATCGCCGGCGTAACCTTCGTAACGCCGGCCGTCGAAGTGGAAGCCGAGCGGCCTCGCGCGATCGATCGCGGTGCCGCCGCTCGCGAGACGGAAGCGTTGCGTCATTGCCCTGCCACGTCGCTGCCGCGCGCCGCGTCGTCGACGGCGAGACGCTCGCCAAACGGCGCGCTGCCGAGAATCTCGTGCGTGCGCGTATTGCGGCGGACGGTGAACCAGCTCCGACATCCGGCGGCGTGATACCAGAGCTCGTCGTGCGGACCGCAGGGATTGTCGCGCAGGTAGACGTAGTCGGCCCACGCGGCTTCCGGCGCATCGGGCGCAGGCCGGCGCAGCGTCGCGTCCCCGCCGTACGCAAACTCGATCTGGTTGCGCGCCCCGCACCACGGGCACGGAATCAGCATCATCGCCGCGTCCTCGTCTCGCCCGCCGGCAAGGGCCGTGCAACGGTCGGGGCTTGGCCACGAGGCGCTGCGCCGTATGCGGCGCTCGCGCCATTACCCCAGCCGCTACGCACCGCATACGGCACATCGCCTCGCACATCGCGCCGGACCGTGGCAGCCCATACGCCACCGACCGCCAGCCAATGGGCGGTATGCGCGGCGCAGCGACTGGGGTAATGGAGCGAGACGCGCACACCGCGCAGCGGATGGCCTCGATGGTTTCCTGACATGAATGAATGCGTCAATGAGACCATGGATAGGGGCCGGCGCCTTTCTCGTCGATCGTGCGCCCTTCGGCGAATCGCTCGAGCGTGAACTTCGCGTTCAGCGGATGCGGCCCGTCGTGCGCGATCGTCCATGCATGCACGTATCCCGAGGCCGGCGTCGCCTTGAAGCCGCCGTAGCACCAGCCGCCGGTCATGTACAGATTTTTAACCGGCAGCTTGCCGATGATCGGGCTCCCGTCCATCGTCATGTCCATGATGCCGCCCCACGTGCGCATCAGGCGCAGGCGTCCGAAGCTCGGGAACAGTGCGAGGCACGCGCTGACGACGTCCTCGATCCGCGGCAGGTTGCCGCGCTGCGCGTACGAGTTGTAGAAGTCGAGGTCGCCGCCCATCACGAGCTCGCCCTTGTCGGATTGGCTGACGTAGAAATGGACGGCGCCCGACGTGACGACCGTGTCGAGCACCGGCTTGACGGGCTCCGATACCATCGCCTGCAGCACGTGCGATTCGATCGGCAGCCGGATGCCCGCCATCGCGGCGACCACGGACGAGTGACCGGCGACGGCGATGCCGACCTTCCCCGCGCCGATGTCGCCGCGCGTCGTGCGCACGCCGGTGATCGCGCCGTTGTCGATGCGCAAGCCGGTCACTTCGCAGCGCTCGACGATATCGACGCCGATCGCGTCGGCGGCTCGCGCATAACCCCATGCGACGGCGTCGTGACGCACCGTGCCGCCGCGCGGCTGCAGCAAGCCGCCGAGGATCGGGAAGCGCGCGCTCGCCGAGCAATCGAGGTTCGGGATCCACGGCGCGATCTCGTCGCGCGACAGGAATTTGGCGTCGATGCCGTTCAGGCGCATCGCGTTGCCGCGGCGCATCGCCGCGTCGGCGTCGGCCGGCGTGTGCACGAGGTTCAGCACGCCGCGCGCGCTGTACATCACGTTGAAGTCGAGCGTCTGCGACAGTCGTTGCCAGAGCTTGAGCGAAAACTCGTAGAAATGCGCGTTCGGCTCGAAGTGGTAGTTCGAGCGGACGATCGTCGTATTGCGACCCGTGTTGCCGAGGCCGATCCATCCTTTCTCGACCACGGCGACGTTGCGGATGCCGTGCTCCTTCGCGAGGTAATAGGCGGTTGCCAGCCCGTGGCCGCCGCCGCCGATCACGACGACGTCGTAGTGCTTCCGCGGCTCCGCGCTGCGCCATGCGCGTGGCCAGCGCGCGTGTCCGGACAGCGCGTTGCCGATCAGCGAGAAGATCGAATACTTCACAGGATCTGCGACAGGAACGCGCGCGTGCGCTCCTTCTGCGGCCGGTCGAAGAGCATCGCCGGCGGTCCCGACTCGACGATCGTGCCGCCGTCGGTGAACAGAACCTCGTCGGCGAGCTCGCGTGCGAAGCGCATCTCGTGCGTCACGAGGATGCACGTCATGCCTTCGCGGGCGAGCTGGCGGATCGTGTTGAGCACTTCCTTGACGGTTTCCGGATCGAGCGCGGCCGTCACTTCGTCGAACAGCATCACCTCGGGCCGCATCGCGAGCGAGCGTGCGATCGCGACGCGCTGCTGCTGGCCCCCCGACAGCTCGCCGGGATACGCGTCGCGCTTCGCCGCAAGGCCGACCTTCGCCAGCAGCGCGAGGGCCCGCCCGCGGACCTCGTCGCGCGGCTCCTTCAACACGTGCAGCGGCGCCATCATGATGTTGTCGAGCGCCGTCTTGTGCGGAAACAGGTTGTACTGCTGGAACACCATCGACACTTCCTTGCGCAGCGCGATCTTGTCGCGGTCGGTGACGAGCTTCTCCACCTCGAAGTCGGCGACGCGGATCGAGCCGCTCCTGATCGGCACCAGTCCGTTGATGCAGCGAAGCAGCGTCGACTTGCCCGAGCCCGACGGACCGATGACGCAGACGACCCCGCCCTTGGGTACGCTGAACGTGACGCCTTTGAGCACCTCGAAAGTGCCGAACGCCTGATGAACGTCGCGCAGCTCGACGATCGGACGCCCCCCCTCACTCCCGCCCTCTCCCCGCACGCGGGGAGGGGGTGCCGAGCGCCCGCGAGGCGGGTGAGGGGCTTCCGTCATTGATTCACCGCGTACCGCGCCTCGAGGCGTACGGTCCAGCGCGCGATCGGATAGCAATAGGCGAAGAACCACAGCAGCACGTAGCTGTAGAACGCGAGCAGCAGGCCCGGCCGGTTCTCGGCCGACAGCGCGCGCTGCGTCAGCGTCATCATCTCGTTGACGCCGACGATCGACGCCAGGACCGTCGACATCGTGAGGATCGCGTACAGGTTCATCCACGGCGGCAGCATCCGCTTGACGCATTGCGGGAAGATGATCATCCACATCGTCTGCCGGCGGTTGAACGCGAGCGACGCGGCCGCTTCCCACTGCGTCGTCGGAATCGACTGGATGGCGCCGCGGACGATCTCGGAAACGTTCGCCATGACCGGCAGCGCGAGGCCGAGCGTCGCCTTCGTCCAGTCCGGAATCGGGATCGTCACGCCGAACACCGTCACCTGGAACGGCAGCAGGAACATGCAGTAAAACAGCAGCACGAGCCACGGCGCGTTGCGGAAGAAGTGCGTGACGAACTTGGCACCCTTCGCGACCGGCCGCAGCAACGAGATCTGTGCATAGCCGAGGAACAGGCCGGTGACGGTGCCGACGGCCATCGCGACGAAGCTGATCGCGAGGTTGAAGACGAAGCCGCGCGCAAGGAGCGGCGTCCACTTCCAGATCGTCTCGAAGATCGACGGCTGGCCGGCCTGCGCCTGCGCCTGCGCGATCCCGCAGGCGACCAGGAACGCGCCCGCGAGCAGCACGCCCTGCGACGCGTTCAGCTTGATGGAAGCGGTGCGCATCACACGCCGAACCCCGGCACCTTGATCGCCCGCTCCCACCGGTTCATCAGCACGACGAGGACGCCGACCAGGAAGAAATAGGCGAGCAGCAGCACGTTCATCATCACGGGCACGTTCAACTCGTCGGACCAGATCTGGCTCGACACGTACAGCATCTCGGGCACCGCGATCGCGTACGCGAGCGTCGTCGTCTTGACGAGGTTGACGAGGTTGTTGTTGAGCGCCGGCAGGCTGATCCGGAACGCGAGCGGGAACACGATCCGGAGGTACGTCTGCAACCGGCTGAAGCCGAGCGACTCGGCGGCCTCGATCGTCGTGCGCGGCACCGCCTCGATGCCCGACCGGAAGATCTCGACGTTGAACGCGCCGGCGAAGAACGACAGCGACACGATCGCCCACGTGACGTTCGTCACGAATGGGCCGGTCACGCCTCGCAACAGGTTGCCGAGGCCGAAATAGAAGAAGTAGAGCTGAACGAGCGGCGGCGTGTTGCGGAACGCCTGGATGTACCAGTAGACGAACGTACGCAGGATGCGATGGCGCGATCCCTGGATCCAGGCGCCGGCGATGCCGATGAAGACGGACAGGACGATGCAGACGACCGACAGCTCGATCGTCAGCAGGAAGCCGTGCGCGAAGCGGCTGCGATCGAATGCGTCGTAGAGGATCGTCAGGTTGATTCCGGTGGCCTGATTGAGCCACCGGAACCAGTCCCAGACGGGCTGCATCGGCCCTGCGTGTTGGGCAGGACGGCGCTACTTCGCGTACTTGTCGTGCATGTCCTGCGCGAACTTCGTCGGCTTGATGCCGTACTGCTTCTCGAGCTTCTGGATGAAGCCGGTCTTGTGCCAGTCGGTGATCGTCTTCGACATGAAGTCGGCGAAGTCCTTCGCGCCCTGCTTGACCGCGAGACCCCACGGCTGCACGAGGATCGAGTCGAGCGGCATTTCGTAATCCTTCCACTCGGGCTTCGTCAGCTCGCCGGTGATGGCCGTGTCATCGTACGCGAACGCGACGCAGTTGCCGTTGCGCAGCGCCGAGTACGCTTCGGCGGTGCCGGGGAACGCGACGCCTTCGATCCCGTACTTCTCCTGGAGCTCCTTGTTGTAGAACGAGCCCTGGATCAGGCAGACCTTCTTGCCGCGGAGCTGGTCCCAGCTATTCAGCTTCTCCGACTTCTTCGCCATCACGTTCGTGCCGGATGCGTAGTAGTCGGGCTCGACGATGTCGACGATCTTGCGCCGCTCGGGCGTGTCGCTCATCGTCGCGATCAGGAGGTCGATCTTGCCCTGTTGCAGGAACTGGATGCGGTTCGACGCGACAACCGGCACGAGCTCGAGCTTGACGCCGAGCCGCTTCGCGACGTCGGCGGCGAGGTCCGGCTCGAAGCCGACGATCTTGCCCGACGGATCCAGATAGCCGAAGGGCCGGTAGTCGGCCTTCGTGCCGACGACGAGCACGCCCTTCTTCTTGATGTCCGACAGTTCGTCGGCCCTCGCAGCGTGCGTGACGACCGCGCCGAGCAGAAGCGCCGATGCAACGATCGCAAGCCATCGGTTACGCATGTTGTCCTCCTCGAATTGTGGGATGCATGCCGGGGCCTCCTCCGCTGCCGCCCCCGACCAAGCGCCATTGTGCCCGATCGGCCGTCGCCGCGCGGCCAGCGCTCGTCAGCGGCCCGTTCGCTTGCCGACGACCGCTTTCATCTCGGCCAGCGCCTGGTCGAAGATCGTCACCGCGAGGTCGACGTCCTCGCGCGCGACGGTCAGCGGCGGCGCGATCCGCCACACCGAGCCACGCTCGGGCCGGCGGCGGATGTTCATGCTTAATCCCAGCTCGAGGCAGCGCGTGGTGGTGAGCGCCCCGAGCTCGTGCCACGGCTCGCGCGTCTCGCGATCCTTGACGAGCTCGATGCCACGCAAAAGACCCATGCCGCGAACGTCGCCGATCTCCTCGTGGCGCGACTGCAGCTCGACGAGGCGCGACGCGAGGTAGTCGCCCATCTCGCGGCTGCGCTCGAGCAGTCGCTCCTCCTCGATCGTCTGCAGGACGGCGAGGCCGACGGTCGCCGGCAGGGGATCGCAGACGTGCGAGGTGTAAAACGCGAAATGGCGCACGTGGCACGCTTCCTCGATCGCGTCGCTGGTAATGACGGCCGCGAGCGGGACGCCGCCGCCTAGCGTTTTCGAGACCGTCATCACGTCGGGCGTGACGCCGAGATGCGACGCCGCGAACCAGTGGCCGAGGCGGCCGAAGGCTGTCTGCGCCTCGTCGAAGATCAGCAGCATGTCGCGCTTGCGCGTCTCCTCGGCGAGCGCGTCGAAGTAGCCGGCAGGCGGCACGATGACGCCGCCGGCGCTGATCACCGGCTCGGCGATCACCGCCGCGCGTGCGCCGGTCGACTGCATGTCGTAGAGGTCGAAACCGACCTTCATGCAGGTGCGGTCGCAGGTGTCGCGGCAATGCCTGATCGGACACCGGTACGCGTTCGGCTCGGGAATCACGTACGTGCCGGGCATCCCCGGTCCGTAGCCCTTGCGATCGCTCGCGAACGACACGGCGCCGGCATTGCCGGTGACGCCGTGCCACGAGCCGCCGAGCGCGACGACCTCGAAGCCGCCGGTGGCGAGCTTCGCCATCTTGATCGCGGCCTCGTTGCTCTCGCTGCCGGTGTTGACGAACAGCGACTTGCGAAGCGGCGGCGGCAGGATCTTCGCGAGCGCGTCGGCGAGCTGCACGACGCTTCTCGGAATCATCCCCGAGAACAAGTGCAGCGCGCTGTCGCAGCTCCGCTTGATCGCGGCAACGATGTTCGGATGATTGTGGCCGACCGTCGCGCACATCTGACCCGACGTGAAGTCGAGGATGCGGCGGCCCTTCGCGTCGATGACGTACGAGCCGCTCGCCTTCTCGACGACTTCCGGATACGCGTCGCCGCCGTAGCGGATCAGGTGATCGCGAAAGCCGGTTGCGCTTGCCCGCTCGTCGTTCATCCGTTCACTCCCGGCGCGTCAATCGTCCGTTTCGCGCCGACCCGGCACGTCGACGATGTGCGCGGCGTGCCCGGTTGCCGCGAGGAAGCGCTCGAGTTGCGCGTGCGGGATCACCATCGTCGCGTCGTTGACGAGCGGATGCGCCTGCACCGCATCGGCCTCCCAGAGCCGGCGGTCGAGCACGAACTCGACGGCATGCGTCCGGTCGTTGACGAGCGCGAGCAGGCTCACCGACCCCGGCGAGATGCCGAGGTACTTGCGCAATCGCTCGGGCGACGCGAACCCGAGCCGGCCTGCGCCCAGCATCAGCCCGAGCGCGCTCAGGTCGACGGCGACGTCCTGCCCGACCGTGACGAGAATGTGCCGGACGCCCTTCTTGTCGCGCAGGAACAGATTTTTCGTCTTGGCGCCGGGAAGATCGGGGACCAGCCTCCGCGACTCCTCGACCGTCATGACCGGTCGATGCTCGAAGCGCTTCGCGTCGATCGCGTGGTGCGCGAGAAAGGCGGCAAGATCCACCATCGCGAGCACGTCAGACGACGGAACGCGCGCCCGCCTGCCATGCGGCAGAAGGATCGCGGGCCGGTGAAGCGGATGCGTCGTGGCCGTGCACGACGCGATTTCAACACACAATCGAAAGCTAGTCAGCCCGAAGCTGTCTTGCGCGGCCTCGGTTCGCACGATCGACACGTGCGTCGGCGCCAAGAAGCGCCGGCGCACGAACGATGCGAGACTCGGCGCCTATTGCGTCTTGCAGCTACTGGTGTTGATGCAGGTCGACGCCAGCGCGCAGGTCACCGGCTGGCCGTTCATCTGGCAGCCGCAGGTCGAACCGAACTGCGAGCACCAGGCCTGCTGACTGCTCGCCATCGACTTGTACGCGTCGGAATCGGTCGCCACGCGCGTACCGGTCGACGCGCATGCGGCAAGCATCCCGCAAAGCGCGAGCGTGAAAAGCGTACGGCGGGAAAGTGGCTTCATCACGTGTCACCTCTTGTTCGAGCGCTGCCGATGCAGCACGGGAAGATTGCACGATCGTTAGAGGCGGCGTTCCCCGCGACGGTTCGCCGCGAACGCGACGATTTCGGTCGACTGTCGCCGTTTCAGCCGCTTGCCGCGGTGACCGGCGGGCTTGCCGCGTCGTACAACACGCGCGGTCTGTCGTCGCTGTAATCGTCGAGGCGAAGATACTCGCCGAGGCGTCGATCCAGCGACGGCGGATCGAAACGGCTGAGGCCCTTGTTCGGATAGTGCGTAAGCTCGCCGAAATACGGCTTGCCTGCGACGTCGTAGAGATCGACGCGCACGAAATCGACGCCGAGCGAAAGCGCCTCGGCGCCGGCGATCATCGACGCAAGCGACGCCGGTGGCGGCAACGGACGTCCCGGCGCCGCCTTCACCGTTCCGCCAATCGGCTGCCATTGCGGGTCGTACAGGACCTGCGTGTGCCGCGCGAAACGGCCGCGGTCGACCTGGATCAGGCGAACCTTGCCGCCGAACACGAACAGCTTGTAGTCGATCGGCGACTGCCCGTCGTCACCGGGGAGAAGCTCCTCCGCGAACACCGCGCGCCGAATGTTGCGATACGACCACTCGCGCCCGACGATGCTGAAGTCGGCAGCGAGCCACGCTCGCGCGAGGCGTACCAGCTCGTCCCGGCCGGCGCTCCGTTTGTCGCGCACGGCGCAAAGCCACCCGCTGCCATGATTCGGCTTCAACATGAACGCGTCGGGAAGCCGGTCGAGGTCGAGCGCGTCCGCACGCGCCGAGTGCCAATACAGTTCGGGCAGCGCGAGCCAGGGCGCAACGAGACGCACGTGGTCGCGGACGCGCAGCTTGTCCGAGAACAGCGTCAGGTACGAGCGGCGATCGCGAAGGATCTTGACCAGGATCTTCTCGTTGAAGCCGGAGGGATCCTCGAGGTCCGGCGCGCGTCCGAACGCCTTTCGATAGTGGCGCGTCACGTAGGCGCGGTCGCTCACGAACCATGAAGCGAGGCGTCGCTGCAGTGCGCGCTTGCTGTCGCGAAAGCGTTGCGGCGACGTCGTCAAGCGGTCGCTACTCCAATGCCTGGCCGTGGATGCGTGCAAGCCAGCCGGGGTGGAGCTCGCTCACGTCGTTGATGCCGAGCATCGCCATGTCACGCTCGATTTCCGCGCGCAGCAGCGCGATCGCGTGCAGCACGCCGTCGCTTCCGCCGATCGCCGCCGCATAGGCGAACGGCCGGCCGGCGAACACGAATTTCGCGCCAAGCGCGAGCGCCTTCAGCACGTCGGTGCCGCGGCGCACGCCGCCGTCGAGCATGATCGGCACGTCGGGACAGGCGGCAACGATCGCCGGCAACACGCGCAATGCAGCGACCGCGCCGTCGAGCTGGCGGCCGCCGTGGTTCGACACGACGATGCCGTCGGCGCCTTCGTCGCGTGCACGTTGCGCGTCCGCCTTGTCGAGGATCCCCTTGATGATCAGACGCCCGCCCCAGATACGACGGACCATCCGCCAGTGCGCCCAGTGCAGATGGCCGCGATCCGAATATTCGCGAAGCACCGACGGCGACAGGATCGGCGCGCCGCGGGCCGCGAAATTGTTCTCGAAATGCGGCATCCCGTGGCGGACGAGCGTTCGCAGAAACGTTCCGAACAGCCAGCGCGGATGCGTGGCGCCGTCCCACGCGAGCCGCGGCGTCGGCTTCAGCGGCGTCGCGAAGCCAGCGCGGATGTTGTTCTCGCGGTTGCCCGCGACCTGCGAGTCGACGGTGACGACGAGCGTTCGAAACCCGGCGCGCGCGACGCGCTCGATAAGCGCGACGATCGCCTTCTCGTCGCCGGGCAGGTAGGCCTGGAACCACGTCGACGACGACGCGGCGGCGACGTCCTCGAGGCGTATCAGCGACGAGCCGCTCATCACCATCGGCACGTTTGCCTGCGCGGCCGCGGCGGCGAGCACGAGGTCGCCGCGGTACGCGTAGAGCGCGGCAATGCCGAGCGGCGCGATACCGAACGGCGCCGAATACGCATGCTCGAAGAGCGTCGTACGCGCGGTGCGTTTCGATACGTCGACGAGCATCCGAGGCAGGAAGCCGTATTCGGCGAAGGCACGGCGATTGTCGGCGAGCGTCCAGTCCGTTTCGGCAGCACCCGCGACATACCCGAACACCGGGCGTGGCAGATGTCGACGCGCGGCGGCCTCGAAGTCGTCGAGCGCAAGGATGCCGGCGAGCCGGCGGCGCGGTCTACTATTCAAAGCGGCTCGTGGCGTCGCGATCCCGCGCGTATCGCCTCGTGAGCGGAAACGGCGGCAACCACGACTCGCGGCGGATGATCCAGCTCTCGTAGGTCGGCATCAATTGGTCGGGAGCATCGAGCGAGCCCAGGTTCACTTCGATCTCGTCGGCGCTGCGCCCGAACATCGGCGAGCCGCAGCGGGGACAGAAGAACCGCCCGGCGTATTCGCGCGTTTCGCCGTCGATCGTCACTGCGTCCTGCGGGAACACGGCGGACGCATGGAAAAGCGCTCCGTGATGCTTGCGACAGTCGAGACAATGGCAAAGGCCGACGCGGTAGGGGCTTCCCGACGCCACGATGCGGACGTTGCCACACAGGCAACCGCCGGTGAACCGGTCCATGCTGCATCTCCTTTGAAATCAAGGCACGATACGTTGCGAGCGTCCCTTTCGTCCGAACGACGCCCCGTCATCTTATGAGGCCATCTCCGACCGCGCCCATTGTGGCCTTGACAATAGTTGCCTAGGCACTTATATTCCGAGGCATGGCCGCGCATCCCGACATCTTGACCACCGTCGAACCGGCGCCCGCGAAGCCGGCGCACGGGATCCTGCGGCTCATCAACCGCGTCCGCGTCGAATTGATCGACGCCCTCGACCGTGAATTGTCGGCGTTCGACATCTCCGCGCCGCAGCTTTTCGTGCTGTCGTCGGTCGCGTACGGCGAGGCCGACTCGGCGGCCGGCCTTTGCAAGTCGATCTCGTACGACCCGGGCGCGATGACGCGGATGATCGATCGGCTGCAGCAGAAGGGGCTGGTGCGCCGGGTGCCGCATCCCGAGGACCGGCGCGCGATGAACCTCGAGCTCACAGTCGCCGGCAAGGCGCTCTTTCCGCAGCTCATTGCGGCCAAGGACCGCGTGCACGCGCAATTTCTCCGCGGCTTCAGCGCCGAGGACCGGCGCATGCTCGAAACGCTGCTGCACCGGATGCTCGCCAATCGGTGATCTTTTTTTTGGCCCGTTTGTTGCCTAGGCATCAATCGCCCAAGCAAATACCTTGCTCGTTTTTCGAAAGCCCTCGATGTCCCTGCCCAAGCTCCACGCTGTTGTCACCTCCGCCTGCATCGTGCTCGCCGGTTGCGCGAGCACGAGCGGCCTTGCGCCGACGGCGACGTCGCGCGACGCGAACGACGTCCCGGCGCAACGCACGCTGTCCGAGGCGCGCATCGATCCGGCCGCGTGGCCGGCGACCGATTGGTGGAAGGCGTTCGGCGATCCGCAGCTCGCTGCGCTGATGGACGAGGCGCTCGCCGGCAATCCGACGCTGAACATCGCAGCGGCGCGCACGCGCAAGGCGCTCGCGCTTGCCGCCGAGAGCAAAAGCGCCCTCTTCCCGCGCGTCGACGCGAGCGCATCGGCGACGCGCGAGCGCTTTCCCGAGCACGGTCTGATTCCGCCGCCGTTCGGCGGAACGACGCAGACGCTGTCCGATCTTCAGTTGTCGCTTTCGTGGGAAATCGATTTCTGGGGCAAGAACCGTAACGCGTACGAGGCGGCGCTCGGGCAGGCGCGCGCAACGGAGATCGACGCGTACGCGGCGCGGCTCGCGCTGTCGACCGACATCGCACGCGCTTACGCGGAGCTTCTGCGTGCATACCTCGAGCTCGACGTGGCGAAGCAGACGCTCGCCTCGCGTGAGCAGATCGCGAAGCTGACGCGCGAGCGCAATGCGGCGGGCATCGACTCGACGCTCGAGGTCAAGCAGGCCGAAGCTGCACTCCCCGCGACGCGCGAAGCGATCGCCGCGCTCGAGGAGCGCATCGCGCTTGCGCGGAATGCGATCGCGGCGCTGATGGGCAAGGGTCCCGATCGCGGGCTCGCCATCGCGCGTCCGACGGCCGCGGCGCTCACGCAGGTCGCGCTGCCGTCGAACGTGCCGGCCGACCTTCTCGGCCACCGGCCCGACATCGTCGCGCAACGCTTGCGCGTTGAAGCGGCGAGCAAAGAGATCGCATCGCAGAAGGCCGCGTTCTATCCGAACGTCAACCTGATGGCGTTCGTCGGTCTGCAGAGCCTGGGCGGCGCGAACCTGCTGTCGGCTGCGAGCCGCACGCTCGGCGTCGCGCCGGCCGTCACGCTGCCGATCTTCGACGCGGGACGGCTTCGCGCCGAGCTGGCCGGCAAGGACGCCGATTACGACATTGCCGTCGAGCAGTACAACCAGGCGCTCGCGAACGCGATGCGCGACGTCGTCGACCAGCTCGTGTCGTTCAAGAGCCTCGACGAGCAGCGCGCACAGGAGCGGATCGCGGCGGCGACGACGCGTGAAGCGTACGACCTCGCGCTGCTGCGCTACCGGGAAGGCCTCGGGAACTACCTGCAGGTGCTTTCCGCCGAACAACCGATGCTCGCTCAGCAAAGCCTCGACGCGGACCTCCGCGCGCGGGCGCTCGAGCTTTCGATCGACCTCGTGCGCGCGCTCGGCGGCGGTTTCGCGCCGGTGCAAATCGCGATGAACCATGGACACGAACGATGAACGACAACGAACCTACTGAAGCGAAGATCGACAACAAGCCTGCCGAAGCGAAGAACGGCGGCGCGCGCAAGCGCTGGCTCGCGATCGTGATCGGCGCATTCGCGCTGGTCGGCATCGCGTACGGCGCGTACTGGGCGCTCGTGCTGCGCTACGAGCAATCGACCGACGACGCGTACGTGAGCGGCAACGTCGTGCAGATCACACCGCAGATCGCGGGTACCGTCGTCAAGATCGGCGCCGAGGACACGCAGTTCGTCAAGGCCGGCGCGCCGCTCGTCGAGCTCGATCCCTCCGACGCGAAGATCGCGCTCGAGCAGGCCGATGCCAAGCTCGCTAAGACGGTTCGCGACGTGCGCGGCCTGTTCGCGACGACCGCCGAGCTCAGGGCCAACGTGGACATGCACAACGCCGAAGTCGCGCGCGCGCGCGAGGACCTTTCGCGACGCGAGCGGCTCGCGCGCTCCGGCGCGGTGTCCGGCGAGGAGCTGCAGCACGCGCGCGACGCGCTGACGAGCGCCGAGGCGTCGCTCGCGGCCGCGCAGCAGCAGCTCGCGGCGAACCAGGCGCGCGTCGACCGCACCACGGTCGAGAACCATCCCGACGTGCTGTCGGCCGCGGCCCAGGTGCACGACGCCTATCTCGACCTCGCACGGACGACGCTGCCCGCGCCGGTGTCGGGCTACGTCGCGAAGCGCTCGGTGCAACTCGGCCAGCGCGTCGCGCCGGGCGCGCCGTTGATGGCGATCGTGCCGCTCGACCAGGTGTGGGTCGACGCCAACTTCAAGGAGTCGCAGCTTGCGACGATGCGCATCGGCCAGCCGGTCACGCTCACCGCCGATCTCTATGGCGGCAAGGTGCGCTTCCACGGCACGGTCGCAGGCTTCGGCGCCGGAACCGGCTCGGCGTTCGCGCTGCTGCCCGCGCAGAACGCGACCGGCAACTGGATCAAGATCGTGCAGCGTGTGCCGGTGCGGATCGCGCTCGACGCGAAGGAGCTGATCGAGCATCCGCTGCAGGTCGGGCTGTCGATGCAGGTCGACGTCGACACGCACGAGCGCGGCGGCGAGCGGCTGCCGCAGCTCGCGCAAGCGACGCCGCCCCTTCACACCGACGTCTACGATGCGATCGACGCAGCGGCCGACAAGCGGGTCCACGCGATCATCGCGGCCAACGACCGGATTCCGGCGAGCAACGGCCACGCCGCCGCCACGCCGCACGTCGCGCACGCCGACGCGCCGGCGAACGCGCCGCGGCGACTCGCCGCGTCGAAGTAACCGGCGCGTTCTGCAATGAGCAATTCCCCGACTGCGGCCAGGGCCGAGCCCGCGCCGCTCACGGGCGCGACGCTCGCGCTCGGCACCGTCGCGCTGTCGCTCGCGACGTTCATGAACGTGCTCGACTCGTCGATCGCGAACGTGTCGCTGCCGGCGATCGCCGGCGATCTCGGCGTGTCGCCCGACCAGGGCACGTGGGTCATCACGTCGTTCGGCGTCGCGAACGCGATCTCGCTGCCGCTGACCGGATGGCTCACGCAGCGCTACGGGCAGGTGCACTTGTTCATCGGCTCGGTGCTGCTGTTCGTTGCCGCGTCGTTCCTCTGCGCGCTGGCGCCGACGCTCGGCTTCCTGATCGCGTTTCGCGTGCTGCAGGGCGCCGTCGCCGGACCGATGATCCCGCTGTCGCAGTCGCTCCTCTTGTCGAGCTATCCGAAGGCGAAGGCGGGCACCGCGCTCGCCCTGTGGGGCATCACGACGCTCGTCGCGCCCGTCGTCGGTCCCGTGCTCGGCGGCTGGATCACCGACAACATCGCGTGGCCGTGGATCTTCTACATCAACGTTCCGGTGGGAATCGTCGCCGCGACGGCGACGTGGGCGATCTACCGGACGCGCGAAACGCAGACGCACAAGCTGCCGATCGACGCGGTGGGCCTGGCCCTGCTCGTGCTGTGGGTCGGCGCGCTGCAGATCATGCTCGACAAGGGCAAGGACCTCGACTGGTTCGGTTCCGGCGAAATCACGATCCTCGCGATCACGGCGCTCGTGGGCTTCGCCATCTTCGTCGTCTGGGAGCTGACCGAGGCGCATCCGGTCGTCGACCTGCGGCTTTTCGCGCGGCGCAACTTCTGGACGAGCTCGCTTGCGATGTCGCTCGCCTACGGCGCATTCTTCGGCAACGTCGTGTTGCTGCCATTGTGGCTGCAGCAGTACATGGGCTACACCGCGACGGACGCCGGCATCGTGCTCGCGCCCGTGGGACTGCTCGCGATCCTGCTGACGCCGTTCGTGGGCCGCAGCGTGCACAAGGTCGACCCGCGAATCTTCGCGACCGGCGCCTTCATCGTCTTCGCGCTCGTGCTCTACATGCGCTCGAAGTTCAACACGTCCGCCGACTTCTGGACGCTGATGGTGCCGACGATCATCCAGGGCGCGGCGATGGCGATGTTCTTCATTCCGCTGGTCGCGCTGTCGCTGTCCGGCCTTGATCCGGCGCGGATTCCGTCCGCATCGGGACTGTTCAACTTCGCGCGGATCACCGCGGGCTCGTTCGGCACGTCGATCGCGACGACGTTCTGGGATCACCGCGCGACGCTGCATCACGCGCAGCTCGTCGAGGAGATCGGACGCAACCCGGCATCCACGCAGGCACTCGCGACGATGCAGGCGAGCGGGCTCACGGCCGACCAGAGCCATGCAATGCTGAACCGGATGGTCGACCAGCAGGCCTTCATGCTGTCGGCGAACGACGTGTTCTTCGCGTCGGCGCTGCTGTTCCTCGCGCTGATCGTCGTCGTCTGGCTCGCGCGGCCCGTGAAGGGGTCGGGCGCCGGGACGCAGGCGGCGGGCGCGCATTGAGCATCGACGACATCGCCGGCGTCTGGCTCTCGTCGGACGGCCGCATGCGCGTGCAGCTCAACGCCGACGGCACGTTCGACGAACTGCGCGGCGACAGCGGGCGCACGTTCCACGGCGTCTGGCGCAGCGACGGCCATCGCGTGCACTTCCGCGACCCGACCACCGGGTACGAAGCGACCGGCGAGTTGCGCGATGGCATCCTGTACGCAGACGGCTGCGAGTTCAGGAAAGCCTAGGTCAGCGACTGCGTTGCGACGGCCGCCACTTGAGGAACCGGCGCTCGAACAGCGTGATGAGCCCGATCCCCGCAGTCGTGAACAGCGTGATCGACAATAGCGCCGCAAATACGAGCGGCGTGTCGAGGTTGAACTGCGCGGCGAGCACGAGCTGTCCGATGCCGCGGTTGCCGCCGATGAACTCGCCGACGATCGAGCCGACGAGCGCCAGCGGGAACGCGACCTTGAGCGCGTCGGTGATGTACGGCGTCGCGTGCATCAGACGCACGAGCGCGAAGACGCGATAGGCCGAGCCGCCGGCCAGGCGCGACAAGTCGATGATGTCCGGCTCGATCTCGCCCAGCCCGGTCACCGAATTGACGAAGATCGGGAACAGCGCCAGCAGGAACGCGAGCAGGATCTTCGACTCGGCGCCCAGGCCGAACCAGATGACGAACAGCGGCGCGATCGCGATCTTCGGAATGCTGTTGAACGCGGCGAGGAACGGCATGATCACGCTCTTCACCGCTTCGACGTAGACGACGAGCAGCGCGAGCAGCACGCCGACGACGAGCGCGATCGCGAGTCCGGCGAGCGTCGTCATCGCGGTGACGCCGAGATTGACGAGCTGCAGCGCGAGCGTCTCGGCGAAGCGATGTGCGATCACCGACGGCAGCGGCAGCACATAAGCGGGGATGTGCACGAGCGGCACGCCGAACTGCCAGGCGAGCAGGAACACCGCGACGGCGGCGGCCGAGCGCAACGGCGCCACGAACCGGGACGGATGCGGCTCGACCGCCTCCGGCGCTGCGCTCGCCTGCGCCAGTGCCGGGTCCGAGCCGGTCATTGCACGAACACCGAAGTGGGATCGGAGACGACTTTGCGTTGCGAATCCATCTCTGAAGCCATCTCGATCCCGTTTCGCACGCGCGCCGACAGCTCGACGAAACGTGGATGCTCGAGCACCGACACGTCGCGCGGACGAGGCAGGTCGACCTTCACAATGTCCCGGACGCGTCCGGGCCGCGGCGTCATCACGACGATCGTATCGGACAGGAGCACCGCCTCGCTGATGCTGTGGGTGACGAACAGCACGGTGTTGCGATTCGCCGCCCAGATCTTCGCAAGCTCGAACGCCATCCGCTCGCGCGTCATCACGTCGAGCGCGCCGAACGGCTCGTCCATCAGGATCAGCGGCGGATTCATGAGCAGCGCGCGGCAGATCGCGGCGCGCTGCTGCATGCCGCCCGACAACTGATGCGGGTACGCCCGCTCGAAGCCGGCGAGGCCGGCAAGCGCGATCAGCTCGCGCGCACGCTCGCGATGCGCGGCCGACGTCCTGCCCGCGACGTCGGCGACGAACAGGACGTTCGAAAGCGTCGTGCGCCACGGCAGCAGCACGGGCGCCTGGAACACCATGCCGGCGTCGCGGATCGGACCCGACACGCGCTTGCCGCCGACGACGATGCGGCCGGCGGTCGGTGCGACGAGCCCGGCGACCATCCGCAACAGCGTCGACTTGCCGCACCCGCTCGGCCCCACGATCGAGACGAACTCGTTGGCCTCGGCGCGAAACGAGGCGCGCTCGACGGCGACGACGCTGCGGAACGTCTTGCGGACATCCTCGATCTCGAGCGCAACCGTCATGCGGAATTCGGATGGCGTGCGGCGGACCTTACTTCGCCTGCAGCGCCGGCGCGTAAATATCCTTCGGCGCGAGCGACATGTCGAGCTTCATCGCCGTCTTGACGAGGTCGATCGTCCGCTGCAGCCGATCGTCGGTGGCGACGCCGTAGCCGTTCTTCTTCACGTACGGCGTCTCGATCGACTTGATCGTCTGCTGCCATTGCGCGAGCGTCGTGTCGTAGTTGAGCGCCGGGTTGTGCTTGACCATGATCCGCGCCGTCTCGTCCGGATGCGCGACGGCGTAGTCGACCGCCTTGCGCGTCGCCTCGGCGAAGCGCTTCGCCGCAGCCGGATCGGCGGCGAGCGTCGTGTCCTTTGCGATCAGGAAGTAGCCGAACACGTCGTAACCCCAGTCCGCGAACGGCGTGAAGTACACGGTCTTGCCCTGCGGCTTCGCGATCTTCTCGAGCGCCGGAACGTCGCCGTCGAGCGACGCGGTGAAGAGGTCGGTCTGCCCCGACAGCAGCAGCGACGAGTAGACGCCTGGATCCGCCGCCAGCCACTGGACCGACGACGGATCGATGTTCGCCTTCGACAGCAGGATCGGCAGGATCACGCGTGCGCTATCCGTCTGCGACGCGGCGATCTTCTGGCCCTTGAGCGAGTCGAGCGTCTTGTACGGCTTGAGCGATGCGAGCCCCGACGTGCTGATGTCGGTGAACACCATGAAGCTCTTGACCTTGGCACCCTTCGCGACCGCCTGCACGACCGACGCCGCCTCCGCCATTCCGTAATCGGCCTTGCCGCTGTCGACGGCGGTGATCACGAAGCCGCTGCCGGTCGCCGGCTGTATCTCGATGTCGAAGCCGGCCTCCTTGTAGTAGCCCTTGTCGAGCCCGACGAAGAACGGCGAATGGCGGCCATGGAACGTATAGTT